>NZ_JADBDT010000001.1:2670000-3337500 GCF_014873485.1 Sphingopyxis sp. OAS728
CGTCGAACACCGGCGCCTTCTTGAGCGCGGCTTCGGCAACCGCTTCGGGCGACTTTTGTGCCATGGCGGGAGTGGAGATCAGGGCGAGAGCGGCGAGGCCGGCGAGCAGGGTGGGCTTGTTCATGGCGCGCGACCTTAAGTCGTTGAGCGGACGGCGCAAGCCTCACTTGACGTACCCGTCAACGCCGCGCAGCATCGCGCCATGACAGCCTTCGACGACTGGCGCGCCCGATCGCCCTATTATGACGAAACCCACGAAGCGTTGGCGCAGAGCGTGCGCCGCTTCGTCGCCCGCGAGATTGCACCGCACATCGACCGCTGGGAAGCCGAAGGCGAACTGCCGCGCGAACTGCACAGGAAAGCCGCAGAGGCCGGCATCCTCGGCCTCCGTTATCCCGAACAATATGGCGGGCACAGCGAGGGCTTCGACAATTTCCACGGCCTCGTGCTGACCGAAGAGCTTGCCGCGGTCGGCGCCGGCGGGCTTGGCGCGTCGCTGATGACGCACGGCATCGGCCTCCCCCCGATCCTTGCATTAGGCTCGGAGGAACTGAAGCAGCGCGTCGCGCCGCCCGTGCTCGCGGGCGACAAGATCATCGCGCTCGGCATCACCGAAGCCGGCGGCGGCAGCGACGTCGCCAACTTGAAAACCACCGCAGTTCGCGACGGCGACCATTATGTCGTCAACGGCGGCAAGATGTTCATCACCAGCGGCATGCGCGCCGACTGGCTAACCTGCGCCGTGCGCACCGGCGGGCCGGGGGCGGCGGGCATCTCGCTCCTCCTGATCGACATGGCGAGCCCCGGGGTCGAACGCACACGGCTCGACAAGATGGGCTGGCGCTGCAGCGACACCGCCGCGATCCATTTCAGCGACGTCCGCGTTCCCGCCGAAAACCTCATCGGCCCCGAGAATGGCGGCTTCATCGGCATCATGCGCAATTTCAACAGCGAACGGCTCGGCATGGCGATGGGCTGCTGCGCCTACGCCCGCGTCGCGATGGCCGAAGCCGCCGAATGGGCGCAAAGCCGCGAGACCTTCGGCAAGCCGCTCGTCGGCCACCAGTCGATCCGTATCAAGCTCGCCGACATGGAGCGCCAGATCGAGACGACGCAGGCATGGGTCGACCTCTGCGCCTGGCAGGTCAAAACCGGCAAGGACCGCCCCGCCGACTTCGCGATGCTCAAGGTACAGGCAACGCGGATGCTCGAAGCCGTCGCGCGCGAGGCCGCGCAGATACTGGGCGGCGCAAGCTATATCACCGGCAGCAAGGTCGAACGCATCTACCGCGAGGTCCGTGTCAACGCGATCGGCGGCGGCAGCGAGGAAATCATGCTCGACCTCGCGGGCCGGCAGTTGTTCGGCGGCAAGCGCTAACCCTCGTCGCGCCGCTTGTCGGCCAGCGCGCGCGATTCGGCCTTCAGCGGGCGTGATACCGGGCAGACTTCCTGCACATAGCCGTTGAGCACATTGGTAAGCGCTTCGGGGACGAGGCGGTAAAAGACGAACTGACCGCGCTTCTCGCTGGTGATCAGCCCTGCATTTTCAAGCACCGACAGATGCTGCGATACCGCCGGTTTACTCATTTCGAAGCGCCCGGCGATGTCGCCGGCGCTCAGTTCGGCGTGCGCCAGATAGGCAAGAATCTTGCGCCGCGGCGTCGACGCCAATGCCTGAAAAACCCGTTCCATCTTCCCAAAATGGGGACCGCAACCCGACTTGACAAGCAATAATTTATTTAAGTAATTACTTATTTTCTTTCGAATGAGGAGTTGGGCGATGCGAAGCGATGATGATCCCCATGCCGTCAATTTCCTGGTCGACGAGGCGGGGCCCGATCCGCGCATCGGGCAGGTCCGCGCCGATGCGCCCAGTATCGTCTGGAACGGCGGCATGGCGGCGACTGCGCTGCTCGCGGGCCCCTTCTTCGCCACCCCCTCCGCGATCCTGCTCTTTTTCGTCGCCACCGGCGCCGCGCTGCTGCTCGGCCACAGCGTCGGCTATCACCGCATGATGATCCACGGCAGCTTTGCCGCGCCGCACTGGCTGGCCCGCACGCTCGTCTGGTTTGGCGCCTTCGTCGGCATGGCGGGGCCCTATGGCATCATCCGTGCGCACGACACACGCGACTGGGCGCAGCGACAGGCCGATTGCCACCCTTTCCTCGCGCACAGGACGCACATCCTCCGCGACGCGTGGTGGCAAATCTATTGCCGGCTCGACCTCGACCACCCGCCGCGCTTCGATTTCGCCGAACTCGACCGCGACCCCTTCTATCGTTGGCTTGAAGCGACCTGGCGCTGGCAACAACTCCCCGTCGCGCTGCTTTTCTTCGCGATCGGTGGCTGGGGCTGGGTCGTCTGGGGCGTCGCGGCACGCGTGGCCATCGCGAATCACGGCCATTGGCTGGTCGGTCATCTCGCGCACAATCGCGGGCCCCAACACTGGACCATCAACGCGCACGGCGTACAGGCCTTCGACGTCCCTTGGGCGGCGATCCCAACGATGGGCGAGGCGTGGCATAACAATCACCACGCCTATCCCGGCTCTGCGCGGATCGGCCTCCATCCCGGCCAAAGCGACTGGGGATATGCCTTCATCCGCCTGTGCGAGCGGCTCAATTTGATGTGGGAGGTACGGACGCCCGATACGATGGGCACACGTCCCGGGCTTTCCAAGGTGGCTCGACAGGAGCGGGACATCGCGGCACATTCGCGGCATGGAAACGCAATCACATAGCTGGCCCGTCGAGGCCGAAACACTCCTCGACGACCTCGTCGACCTCCGCCGCGCCATCCACCGCGAGCCCGAACTGGGCCTGCAGAACCCGAAGACGCTCGCGAAGATCAAGGACGCGCTTGCCGGCCTCCCGCTCGAATTTCGCGAAGGGCCCTCGACCACCGGGCTGATCGCGATCCTGCGCGGTCCAGCGAACGGCCGCACGGTGCTACTGCGCGGCGACATGGATGCGCTGCCCTTGCTTGAGGAGACCGGGCTCGATTTTACCTCCGAGATCAGCGGCGCGATGCACGCCTGCGGGCACGATACGCATGTCGCGATGCTCGTCGGCGCGGCGAAACTGCTCTGCGCCGCGCGCGACCGCCTGCCCGGCACCGTGATGTTCATGTTCCAGCCGGGCGAGGAAGGCCATCATGGCGCGCGCTTCATGCTCGACGACGGGATCATCGATCCGTTGCCCGACGCCGCCTTCGCGCTCCACATCATGCCCAACGCGCCGCACGGCATCTTTGCCGGGCGTGCTGGCCCGCTGCTTGCTTCGTCCGATGTGCTGAACATTACCGTCAAGGGCGCCGGAGGACACGCGTCCATGCCGCAAGACGCCATCGACCCGATCCCGGTCGCCTGTGCGATCGTCACCGCGATCCAGACGATGGTCACGCGCCGCATCTCGGTCTTCGACCCCGCGGTCGTGACCATCGCAAAAATCGCCGCGGGAACGACGAACAATATCATCCCCGAGACCGCAGAGATGCAGGGCACGATCCGCACCCTGTCGCCCGAACGCCGCGCAATGGTCGCGCGCGAGTTGAAGCGTCTCGCCCCCGCGATCGCCGAGGCGCATGGCTGCACCGCCGAGGTCGAGATTGTCGAGGGCTTCCCCGTCACCGTCTGCGACGCGCGCGCCGTGACGTTCGGCCAGTCGGTCGTCGAAGAGACGTTCGGCGAGGAAGCCTGGCTCACGATGGACAATCCGGTGATGGGCGCCGAGGATTTCTCCTACGTCCTCGAAAAAGTCCCCGGCGCGATGTTCTGGCTCGGCGCGAGCGAGGCGGGCAGCGACTGGCGCCAGTGCTGCGGGCTCCACTCGAACCATATGGTGCTCGACGAGAGCGTGATGGCGCGCGGCGCCGCCTTGCACGCCGCACTCGCCGAACGCTTCCTCAACGAAGGATTCAACGCATGATCAACATCATCGGCGCGATCATCTCGGGGCTGGTCATCGGCGCGCTCGCGCGCTTCTTCTATCCCGGCGCCGTCCACATGGGGTGGATCGCGACGATCCTGCTCGGCATCGGCGGCTCGCTCCTCGCCGGCCTCGCAACCTCGCGCGGCCGCGGCGACTTCAGCCGCGCCGGCTGCCTCGCCTCGGTGATCGGCGCGATCGTGCTGATCTTTGTCGGACGGCTGCTCGGCGTCGGCGGTTAGGGTACCAGCACCGTATCGACTGCCTGCGGCAGCATGTCGGGATAATCGAGCGTATAGTGCAGCCCGCGGCTTTCCTTGCGGTGGAGCGCGCTGCGCACGATCAGTTCGGCGCATTGCAGCAGGTTGCGCAGCTCGATCAGGTCGGTGGTGACGCGGAAGTGGCCGTAATAATCCTCGACCTCGCCCGTCATCATCTTGATCCGGTGCTGAGCGCGCTCCAGCCGCTTCGTCGTGCGCACGATGCCGACATAATTCCACATGAAGCGGCGGATCTCGGTCCAGTTCTGCTTGATCACGACCTCTTCGTCCGAATCGGTCACGCGGCTTGCGTCCCACGGGCGGATCGCGGGCGGCACATCGAGCTGGTCCCAGCAGTGGATGATATGCTTCGCCGCCGCTTCGCCGAACACGAAACATTCGAGCAAGCTGTTCGACGCGAGGCGATTGGCACCGTGCAGCCCGCTCTCGGTGCACTCGCCCGCCGCATATAGTCCGGGGAGGTCGGTGCGGCCGTCGAGGTCGATCAGCACGCCGCCGCATGTATAATGCTGCGCGGGCACCACCGGGATCGGCTGCTTCGTCATGTCGATGCCGAGCGTCAGCAGCTTTTCATAAATGTTCGGGAAATGCCCCGCGACGAAATCGGGGTCGAGATGGCTGATGTCGAGATGGACATAGTCGAGCCCCGAGCGCTTGATCTGGTCGTCGTTGGCGCGCGCGACGACATCGCGCGGCGCGAGTTCGGCGCGCGCGTCATAATCGGGCATATAGCGATGCCCGGTGACGGGGTGCTTCAACAGGCCGCCCTCGCCGCGCACCGCCTCGGTAATCAGGAAATTCTTGACGTCGAGATTATAGAGGCAGGTCGGGTGGAACTGCATCATTTCCATGTTCGAGACGCGGCAGCCCGCGCGCCACGCCATCGCGATGCCATCGCCGGTCGCGCCGCGCGGCGCGGTCGAGAATTGATACACGCGCCCCGCCCCGCCGCTTGCTAGGATCGTCGCGCGGCCGACATGCGCGTGGACCTTGCCGCTCTTCTCGTCGAGCGCATAGACGCCCCAGACGCGGCCCGAGCCCGAATAGCGCTCCTCGTGCCGCCCGGTGATGAGGTCGATGCACGCCTGCCCCGGCAGCAGCGTGATGTTCGGATGCGCCTCCGCGGTCTTTAGCAGCGCCGCCTGCACCGCCCAGCCTGTCGCGTCGTCGACATGGACGATGCGGCGGTGCGAATGCCCGCCCTCGCGCGTCAGGTGCAGCGCCTCGGCATCCTTGTTGAACGGCACGCCCATTTCGACGAGCCGTTCGATCGCGTGCGGGGCGTTCTCGACGACGAACTCGACCGTTTCGCGGCGGTTGAGACCGCCGCCCGCGACCATCGTATCCTCGATATGATTTTCGAACGTGTCGCCCGCATCGAGCACCGCCGCTATCCCGCCCTGCGCCCATGCGGTCGACCCGCCGGTCAGCTCGCCCTTCGCGAGCACGAGTACACGGCAATGATCGGCGAGCGCGATCGCGGCGGTCAGCCCGGCAGCGCCCGAGCCGACGATGATGACGTCGTGGGGGATGGAATCCGCCATTAATTTCCCGTTCGTGTCGAGCGAAGTCGAGACGCCCCGAAGGGCATCACCACGCCGATGGGCATCTCGACTTCGCTCGATGCGAACGAGGAAGAGAGGCTAGCCATTCGCCGCGCGCGTCAGGTTGAGGAACACATCTTCGAGGTCGGCCTCGCGCGTCGACACGTCGACGATGCCATGCCCCATCGCATTGACCGCCGCGAGCACCTCGCCCGCGTTCATCCGGTCCTTGTTATAGCTGATGGCCAGCCCGCGCTCACCCTCGCGCTCGACCTTCTCGAACGCCGGGTGCGTCGGCAGCGTCGTCACATCGGCGTCGAGCGTCACGACGACGATCTTCTCGCGCGCCATGTCGACCAGCTCGCGCGTCGGCTTGTTCGCGATCAGCTTGCCATGGTTGATGATCGCGATCCGGTCGCACAGCTCCTCGGCCTCTTCCAGATAATGCGTCGTCAGCACGACGGTGACGCCGCGATCGTTGAGGCTCTGCACATATTCCCAGAGCTGCTGGCGCAGTTCGATGTCGACCCCGGCGGTCGGCTCGTCGAGCACGATGATCGGCGGCGAATGGACCATCGCCTTCGCCACGAGCAGGCGGCGCTTCATGCCCCCCGACAAGGTACGCGCATAGGCATCGCGCTTGTCCGACAGATGGACCGCGGCAAGCAGGTCGTCCGAAATGCGCTGGCCCTTCGGCACCCCGTACAACCCCGCCTGATTCTCCAGCGTCTCATACGGCGTGAAAAAGGGATCGAAGACGATTTCCTGCGGCACGATGCCGATCGAATATTTGGCGTTGCGCGGATCGGCGTCGATGTCGAAGCCCCAGATGCTCGCATGCCCGCTCGTCTTGTTGACCAGCCCCGCGAGGATATTGATCAGCGTCGACTTGCCCGCACCGTTCGGCCCGAGCAGCCCGAAGATCTGGCCGCGCGGCACGTCGAAACTGACATTGTCGAGCGCCTGCTTGCCGCCGGCATAGAGTTTGGAGACGGCGTCGATGCGGATGGCGGCTTCACTCATGGCCGCCTCCATAGCCGCGCGCCTTGCCATGCGAAAGCCCGCTAATTTTCCGTCATCGCGGCGTTAACGCTAAATTGGAAACTCGCCGCTAGGACGGCGGATGTGAGGACCAGCCACATCATTTGCCCGCTGCGCAAGCAGTGCGGCCTAGCCGCCTTTGCGCTTTTGCTTCTGCCCGCCGCCCCGGCGCTGGCGCAGAATGGCGCGCAGGGCGAAGCCGAAGCCATCGTGCTTCGCCCGCTTTCCTTCTTTAAGGTCAACGACCTCGATTTCGGCAGCATCATCGCGTCGGGAACCGCGGGCACGGTGCGCCTTGCCCCCGACGGCACGCGCACCCGCACCGGCGGGGTGACGCTTGCGGGCAACGGCGGCGAGCCCGCGCGCTTTGCCGGACTCGGAACGCCGAATCGCCAGGTCAATATCTCGCTCGGATCGAACACGATCTGGATAACCGGGCCGGGCGTGCGGATGCGCGTGCGCGATTTCGAGATCGGCAGCACGCCGACCGCGATCCTGTCGACGACGCCGACGCGCTTCTCCATCGCCAGCGCGCTCGGCAATTACAACTTTCCCGTTGGCGGGACGCTCGAGGTCGGGGCGAACCAGGCGCCGGGCGATTACAGCGGCACGTTCACGATCACGCTCAACTATCTTTAGGCCTTCTGTGGGGGAAGGACGGCACCGGGGGACCACTTGCACCCCGAAAGGGTGCCTGCGCCGGTGCCGTCAAAGCCCCCAATCGGAACGCGCAGACATGATTGCGGGCGCCCGCCGCGCTTGCTATGGGCGCGGTCGATGACCCAGCCCGCACCCGAAACCATCCGCACGCCCAAGACCCGCATCGCCTGCGACGGCACCGGCGACGGCCTCGCCAACGCGGCGCTCGGCCACCCGCGCGTGTGGCTCGAAATCGACACCGACGAAGGCTTCGCCGACTGCGGCTATTGCGACCGGCGCTTCATCCTGATCGGCGGCGTTGCCGACCACGCATAAGCCGGCCGCCGGAAGTAAACGGCCGCTTTACCAACCCTATGCATGAGTGATGAAGGTCCCGCTGGCATAAGATGTGCCAGACAGGAGCAGAATCTGTGGGGATTCAAGGGACCAGACACTGTCGGGGGGCTGCTCGCGCCCTGACCATCGCCGTGGCATCGGCAAGCGCGGCGCTATGCGCGCCGGCCTATGCCGCCGACATGGGCGGCACGGTCAATGCGGCGGTCGTCCGCCCGAACACGCTGATCAAAACCGACGACCTCGATTTCGGCACCCTGATCAGCGGGCCGACCGGCGGCACCGTCACAATCAATCCCGTCACCAATGCACGCACGACCAGCGGCGGCGTGACTCCGGTCGGCTCGGCGGCGCAGCGCGCGGTGTTCCAAGGCACCGGCGGCATCCTGCTGATCACCGTGTCGGGCAGCACCTCGGTCACGCTCACGCGCGCGGGCGGCGGTGCCGCGCCGATGACCGCGAGTCTCGTCCGCGCCGCGAGCACCAGTGGCGGCGGCATCGCGCTGCTCGGCGGAACCTTGCTGCCGAGCGGCGTCCAAACCTATTATATCGGCGGCACGCTCACCGTCCCCGCCAACCAGCCCGAGGGCGACTACAGCGGCACCTTCACGCTCACCGTCAATTATCTCTGACGAATCTTTGCGGTCGGCGGGCGCCGTGCCTATATCAGCTCCATGACAAGCCCGACCGATCCCCGCCGCTTCCTCTATCGCGCCGACGCGCTCGACCCCGATCTGGCGCAGGCGCTCGCGCGCGAAGCGCTCGCCAAGGCCGACGACGGCGAGCTTTACCTGCAATATCGCGCGACCGAGAGCTTCGGCTTCGACGACGGGCGGCTCAAGACCGCCGATTATTCAACCGACGCCGGTTTCGGCCTCCGCGCCGTGTCGGGCGAGATGACGGGCTTTGCCCACGCGAGCGACATCAGCGCCGGCGCGATCCGCCGCGCCGCCGAGACACTCGCGCTGCTCGATCCGTCAAATCAGGCGCATGCCGCGCCGCCGCCGCGCACCAACCGCCACCTCTATGACGAGGCGAACCCGCTCGACCTCATTCCCTTCGCGAAGAAGGTCGCGCTCTGCCAGGAAATCGACGCCGCGGCGCGCGCGCGCGATCCGCGCATCGTCCAAGTATCGGTCGCGCTCGCGGGCAGCTGGTCGGTCGTCGAAATCGTCCGCGCTGACGGTTTCCTCGCGACCGACATCCGCCCGCTCGTCCGCCTCAACGTGTCGATCGTGGTCGAGGAGAACGGCCGCCGCGAAACCGGCTATTTCGGCCTCGGCGGGCGTTACATGTACGATCATCTCTTCGAACCCGCGCAGTGGAACCGCGCGATCGACGAGGCGCTGGCCCAGGCGCTCGTCAACCTCCGCGCGGTCGACGCCCCTGCGGGCGAGTTCACCGTATTGCTCGGCCCCGGCTGGCCCGGCGTGCTGCTCCACGAAGCCGTCGGCCACGGCCTCGAGGGCGATTTCAACCGCAAGGGCACCAGCGCCTTTTCAGGCCGCATCGGCGAACGCGTCGCCGCGCCCGGCGTGACGGTGGTCGACGACGGCGCGATGGAGAGCCCCGTCGGCGGCGGCCGCCGCGGCTCGCTCAGCATCGACGATGAGGGCACGCCGACCGGCGAAACCGTGCTGATCGAGGACGGTATCCTCAAAGGCTATATGCAGGACCGCCTGAACGCGCGGCTGATGGGGGTCGAACCCACGGGCAACGGCCGGCGCGAGAGTTTTGCGCACGCGCCGATGCCGCGCATGACCAACACCTTCATGAAGGGCGGCAACGACGATCCCGCCGAACTGCTCAGCCGCGTGAAGAACGGCATCTTCGCCAAGAGCTTCGGCGGCGGACAGGTCGACATCGTGTCGGGCAAGTTCGTCTTCAGCTGCACCGAGGCGTACAAGATCGAGAATGGCAAGCTTGGCGACTCGATCAAGGGCGCGACCCTGATCGGCGACGGGCCGAGCGTGCTGACCAAGGTCACCGGCATCGGCAACGACATGGCGATCGACGAGGGCATCGGCATCTGCGGCAAGGGCGGCCAGAGCGTCCCCGCGGGCGTCGGCCAGCCGACCCTGCTCGTCAACGGACTGACGGTGGGCGGGACGGCGTGACCCCCGCAAAGGGCAACATCCCGGTCCGGATGTTGCCGCTGGGCCTGGCGGCCGCGCTGTTGAGTGGTGGTTTGGCGGCGGACGAACGGCCCGCCGACGCCGGCGCCGGGCTGCGGGAATTTCGCATGCCCAGCCGGTCCATGGAGCCCGCGCTACGCAGCGGCGAGCAGTTGACCGCGCGCACGAGGGGCTTTTCGCCGATCGCGCGCGGGTCCATCTATCTGATCCGAAAGCAAGGCGAAGTCCGTGCCTTGCGTGTCATCGGCCTGCCGGGAGACAGGGTCGCGATCACCGGCGGCGGCGTTTTCCTGAACGGCCGCGCGGCCTCTTATTCCGATCCCGATCCAGCAGGACTCGCGGGCCACTGCGTAAAGGGCGCCCCTCTGTTTCGGCGCGAGCATCTACCTGACGGCGAAACGCATGTCGTCATGGCCTGTGACTATCGCTTCGGCCCCGACATGCCCGCCATCGTCGTACCGGCGGGCCAATATTTCCTGCTCGGCGACAATCGCAGCAACGCCGCCGACAGCCGCTTTCCCGAGACCGATTCCGGTGTGGGGCTGGTGCCCGAAGCCGATTTCATCGGCAAGGCGGAGCGCATTTCCGTCAGCGCCGACGCGGCGCGGATCGGCAAGGAAATCGACTGAGCCGCGCCGGACCACCGCGCCGCGACATATGCATTGCACGACTGTGATCGCCCTCACTTGGCGTTCGCCCCTCCCGCGCATATAGCTCTCTCCAACAAAAGAAGAATCGGGTCGCATCATCCGCGGGGGCTCTCCCTGCAACAGGGAGGGTAATATGCGTTCGAGTCTGCGTTTCGTTTCCGTGGCCACCATTGCCGCGATCCTCGCCGCCGTCCCCGGTTCGGCGCAAAAGACCACCGGCCCCAAGGAACGCTACGAGATGGACGTCGCGACGATGTCCGGCTTCGCCGCGATGGCGGGCGGCGGCAAGGGCGGTCTCGGCGGCGCGATGGGGATGATGTTCGGCGGCGACCCGTCGAGCAAGGTCGCGCACCAGCTCCTGCTTCGCCTCGGATCGAACGACGCCGCCACCGCGCCGCCGCCGAAGGGCGATCATTTCTTCCTGCCGCAGGCCAAGATGGGCAAATCGGTCCCGCTGTTCTGGGAGGAAGGCAAGGAAACGCCCGGAACGGAAACCTTCGAGCGCCCGAAGGGCCGCCTGCTCCTCTATTGGGGATGCGGCGCGAAGGCAGGCCCCGGGCAGCCGGTGATCATCGATTTCGCAAAGGTCGCCGCGGGCCAGATCCCGCCGAACCTTTTCTCGAGCGCGGTCCCGGTGATCCGCGAAGTGAGCAAGGCAAACAGCCGCTCCTATATCGACTGGCCGAACAAGAAGGGCGGCCGGCAGCCCGGATCGGGATCTTCGCTGCTCGGCGCGCACCGCATCGCGAGCAATATCGGCCCCGACATCAATTTCACCCTCGCGCAGGATTATATGCAGGGCATCAGCGCCTCGACCGCGATCCAGGGCGACCAATCGGTGATGGTCCGCTGGAATGCCGTGCCGAACGCGACCGGCTATGTCGCCTGGACGATCGGCGGCATGGGCAATGGCAGCGGCAAGAATGACGTCGGCGACATCGTCTGGTGGACGAGCAGCGCGTCGAAGGAATTCGGCGGCGGCCTCTGGGACTGGTTGCCACCCTCTGTCGTCGCGAACCTGATCACCAAGAAGATCGTGATGCCGCCGAGCCAAACGAGCTGCCAGATACCCGCCGAGGTCAAGAAGGCGTCGGGCGAGATGCTGATGGGCAACCTCAATGCCTTCGGGCCCGAGGCGAATTTCTCCTATCCACCCAAGCCCGCGGGCAATGCGGTGTGGAACATCGACTGGACCGCGAAGGTGCGCTTCCGTTCGCACACGATGTTGCTGGTAGGCGCCGATTTCGGCGGCCTAAGCGGATCGGGGGGCGGGTCGAGCACCGGCGGCAGTACGCCGGCCGAACCGGCGAAGAAAAAGAAGTGCAAAGGCCCGCTCGGCATCCCGCTCCCCGACGGGGCGTGCTGAAACCGCGGCGAGTCAGCCTCTGTTCACGCGCAGCACTCTAAGGGAAGCGCCGGGTAGGGTATGAAAGACAGGAGTCGAACCATGCGTCACCTCATCCCGGCGCTTCTCGCCGCCGCCGCGATCGCGGCCGCCCCCGCCGCCACCGCGCGCGAAAAGCTCGCGCCCGAAGACCAGCTTGCGAAGCTGCTCGAAGGCCGCGTCGCGGGCGAGCCGCAGGATTGCATCTCGCTTTCGACCGCGCGCAGCTCGCAAATCATCGAGAAAACCGCGATCGTCTACAAGGTCGGCAGCACCTATTGGGTCAACCGGCCGAAAGGCGGCGCCGAATCGCTCGACGATGACGATATCCTCGTCACCAAGACGACCGGCAGCCAGCTGTGCAGCATCGACCCCGTCGAACTGCGCGACCGCACCAGCCATATGTATGCGGGCTTCGTATCGCTCGGCAAATTCGTGCCGTACAAGCGCGTCAAGGGCGAATAGCCTCGTTCGTCATTGCGACCCCGGCGAAAGCCGGGGGAGCAATCCAGGGGTTGCGTAAACCGCGCTGTATTGCTTCGCTATGCCCGCAATGACGAATGACTCCGAAACGCCCGCCCCGCCACCCGCCGACTGGGCCCGGCAACTCCTCGCCTTCTGGTTCGACGCGCACGGCATGGACGATTGGTACGGCGGCGGCGCCGAATTCGACGACGCCGTCCGCAATCTGGCCGAGGGCTGGCACGAAGCCTTGCGATCCCAGCCCGCCGAAAGCTTCCTGACCGATCCCGACACCGCGCTCGCGGCGACGATCCTGTTCGATCAGGTGCCGCGCAACATCTATCGCGGCCACGCCGACGCCTTTGCGACCGACGATCTCGCACGCGCGATCGCGCACGCTATCGTCGCGCGCGGCTGGCACGAAAACTGGCCCGACGAGCGGCGCCAATTCGCCTGCCTGCCCTTCCAGCACAGCGAGAATATGGACGATCAGCGCGAATCGCTGCGTCTCTTCGCGCAGTTCGACGATCCGATGTTCCAGGATTATGCGCAAAAGCATTTCGACGTCGTCGACCGCTTCGGCCGCTTCCCGCATCGCAACGAAGCACTCGGCCGCACCACCCGCGCCGACGAGGAAGCCGCGATAGAAGAGGGCAAGAATTGGTGATAGGGCGGTCACAAGACGGAGAACAGCCATGGCCGAATTCACCGACACGCTGACCGACAAGCATATCGCCTTCATCGAGAAGCAGCCGGTCTATTTCACCGCGACCGCCGCCGCCGATGCGCGCATCAACCTGTCGCCCAAAGGCTATGCCGACAGCTTCAAAGTGCTTTCGGACGCCCAGGTCGCCTATCTCGACCTCGGCGGATCGGGCAACGAGACCCACGCGCATCTTGCCGCCGATGGCCGCATCACGATCATGTTCTGCGCCTTCGACCGCACCGCTTTGATCCTGCGCATCTATGGCCGCGGTCGCCCGGTGTTGCCGCAGGACGCCGAGTGGGACGCGCTCGCCGCGAATTTCACCCTGATTCCCGGCACGCGCCAGATCTTCGTCATCGATATCGACAGCGTCCAGACAAGCTGCGGCTGGGGCGTGCCGATGATGGAATTGAGCCAAGAGCGCGACACGCTGCAAAAATATCACCGCCAGGCCGACCGCACGCTGTGGGTCGAAAAATTCAAGGAGCGCACGAAAAGCATCGACGGCCTGCCGACGCGTCCGACCGACCGTTTCATTACGGGCGACGCCTGATGCCCTTGGTCGAGCTGGTACGCCTGCCCAATGGCGCCGAGGCCGAGTTGCTGCGCGGCCGGCTCGAAAGCGCGGGCGTCCATGCCGTCTGCTTCGACGCAGGCATGAACATCGCCGAAAGCGTCGGCTTGCTCATCCCCGTGCGCGTGATGGTGCTCGACGAAGACCTCGACGAAGCGCAAGCGCTGATCGCCGAATTTGAGGCCGGCGGGAACGGAAGCGCCGCCTGAGCGCTTGAAAAACACGTCATGATCAAGGTCGCCAGTTATAATATGCGCAAAGGCATCGGGCTCGACCGGCGCCGCGACCCCGGCCGCGTGCTGTCGGTGCTCGGCGAACTCGACGCCGATATCGTCGCGCTGCAGGAGGCCGACCGCCGCTTCGGCACGCGCGCCAGCGCGATACCGCCGCATATGTTCGACGAGCATAGCGACTATGTCCCCGTCGACCTCTTGAGCGGCCGCCCCTATGCGATCGGCTGGCACGGCAACGCGCTGCTCGTGCGCAAGGGGATCGAGGTCGAAGAAAGCCACGCGCTCCACCTGCCGACGCTCGAACCGCGCGGCGCCGTTGCCGCGACGCTGCGCATCGGGGACACGCGGCTGCGTGTCGTCGGCATGCATCTCGACATTTCGGGGCTGCGCCGCCGCCAGCAGGCGCGCGCGATCCTCCACCATGTTGCCGAGGGCGAGGCCTTGCCGACGATCCTGATGGGCGACTGCAACGAGTGGCGCAACCGCGGCGGCTGCCTCGCCGATTTCGGCGAGCGCCACCACATGGTCGACACCGGGCACAGCTTTCACAGCCGCCGCCCCGTCGCCAAGCTCGACCGTATCTTTGCCACGCCCGATCTCGAAGCGGTCGAGGCCGGGGTGCACCAGAGCGCGCTTGCCGCGCGCGCATCGGACCATTTGCCAATCTGGGCGCGATTTAAAGCCGCCGACTGAACTGCCTAAAATTTAGGCAAGGCACTGCCTTTCCTGCCCATCGAACGACCGATTGTTCGCTGCATCGGCTCCAGACCGTCACAAAATGTTAACTTTCGCGCCGCCCGCGCAATCTGGCACAGCTGTTGCAGTGCAACATGGTGCCATTAGCAAAAGGGGGCGTCATGAAGCTGATCTTGGCCATCATCAAACCATTCAAGCTCGACGAGGTGCGCGAAGCGCTCACCGGCCTGGGCATCGCCGGCATGACCGTGACCGAGGTCAAGGGCTTCGGCCGGCAAAAGGGGCAGACCGAAATCTACCGCGGCGCCGAATATGCCACCAACATGGTGCCGAAGGTGAAGATCGAGCTCGTCTGCGACGATGCGCTCGCCGCAAGGGCGGTCGAAACGCTACAGCAGACGGCCGGCACCGGATCGATCGGCGACGGCAAGATTTTCGTCCTCGACGTCGGTCAGGCCGTGCGCATCCGCACCGGCGAGACCGGCGAGGCGGCACTGTAATGATAAAGGGGGAAGCAATGAACTTCGCAAACAAGATTGCGGCGGGAGCCGGGGCCGCGGGCCTCGCACTCTTCGCCGCACTGCCCGTTTGGGCGCAGGAAGCGGCACCCGCCGTCGCCGAAGCCGCCACGCCGACGCCCGACAAGGGTGACACCGCCTGGATGATGATCTCGACCGTGCTCGTCATGGCGATGATCGTCCCGGGCCTCGCGCTGTTCTACGGCGGCCTCGTCCGCACCAAGAATATGGCGTCGGTGCTGACCCAGATCCTCGCCGTCGCAGCGCTTGCGATGATCATGTGGGTGATGTTCGGCTACAGCCTTGCCTTCGGCGGCGATGCCAACCAGTTCATCTCGTCGGGCAAGGCCTTCCTCGCCGGCGTCACCGCCGATTCGACCGTCGCGACCTTCACCGACGGCGTCGTGATCCCCGAATTTGTGTTCATCGCCTTCCAGATGACCTTCTCGGCAATCACTGTCGCGCTGGTCCTCGGCGGCCTCGTCGAGCGCATGAAATTCTCGGCGGTCATGGTCTTCGCCATCGTCTGGCTGACCATCGTCTATTACCCGATCGCACATATGGTCTGGTATCTTGGCGGCACCGACGAAGCGACCGGCCTGATCTTCGGCTGGGGCGCGCTCGATTTCGCGGGCGGCACCGTCGTCCACATCAACGCGGGTATCGCCGCGCTCGTCGGCTGCCTCATTATCGGCAAGCGTTCGGGCTACCAGAAGGACATCATGGCGCCGCACTCGCTGACCATGACCCTGATCGGCACCGGTTTGCTGTGGGTGGGCTGGTTCGGCTTCAACGCCGGCTCGGCGCTCGAAGCCAATGGCTCGGCCGGTCTCGCGCTGATCAACACCTTCACCGCGACCGCCGCCGGCGTCCTCTTCTGGATGCTCACCGAACGCGTCCTCGGCCACAAGGGCTCGCTGCTCGGCGCTTGTTCGGGTGCGATCGCCGGCCTCGTCGCCGTGACCCCCGCTGCGGGCAATTCGGGTCCGTTCGGCGCGATCCTGCTTGGCGCGATCGCCGGTATCGTCTGCTGCTGGTTCGTGATGAAGCTGAAAGCGAAACTCGGCTTCGACGACTCGCTCGACGTGTTCGGTATCCACGGCATCGGCGGCCTGATCGGCTCGATCCTCACCGCGGTCACCATGCTGCCCGCGCTCGGCGGTCCGGGTGCCGACGATTATGATCTGGCTGGCCAGCTCGTCATCCAGATCAAGTCGGTCGGCGTCGCCGTCATCTGGTCGGCGGTCGGGTCCGCCATCGCCTTCTACATCGCCAAGGCCGTCACCGGCGGGCGCGTCTCCGAAGAGGTGGAGCGCGAAGGCCTCGACCTCGGCGAGCATGGGGAGCGCGCCTACAACTATTGATCGACGAGACAGGATACCCGCCACCGTACGCTCTCTCTCCTTTCAAAACGGCGGCGGCGGGATCCTACCGAGGTTCCTCCTGCGAACCACTGGCCGGGGCTTGTCCCCGGCCTTTTTTTCCGATTGTGGCCGGGACGGCCGCGGGCCCGGGGCTTGTCCCCGGCCTTTTTTTGCCCGTCGTATCGACTGTGGCCGCGGCGCAACATCTCGCGGTAATTTTGTTGCGCGCGATTCGAGCTCCATTGCGAATTGATGACAAGAGGCGCACCATCCTGTCCGGACCAGCAAAGATTGGCCATCAGGAGGAGGATTAAAATGAATGCACGAGCTTCCATGCTCGCGGGCTTGTCGTGCCTTGCGCTCGCAAGCACCCCGGCAGTGGCGCAGGATGCGCCCGAAAACAGCTATGATGGCAACGAGATTATCGTCACCGCGACCAAGCGCGACGCGAGCCTTCAGGATGTTCCCTTCTCGATCAATGCGCAGACCGAACGCGCGATCGAGCGCGCCAACGCGAGCACGGTCGAGGATCTTTCGCGTAATGTTGCGGGCCTGACCGTCCAGAATCTCGGGCCCGGCCAAAGCCAAGTGTCGGTGCGCGGCGTTTCGGCAGGCCAGATCGCCCGCGACCAGCCCGGCGTGAAGGAACAGGTCGGCGTCTATCTCGACGAATCGGTCGTCTCGCTGTCGCTGTTCACCCCCGACCTCGACCTGTTCGATTTGAACCGCGTCGAGACGCTGCGCGGGCCACAGGGGACGCTTTTCGGCTCGGGATCGGTCGGCGGCACGCTCCGCTACATCACCAACCAGCCCAATCTCGATCGCATCGAGGGCAAAGTCGAAGGCAATGTGAACCTTGTCGACGGCGACGATTTCGGCGGCCATCTGAAAGGCGCGATCAACCTGCCACTCAGCCCCAATCTCGCGATGCGCGCGGTCGGCTATTACACGCGCTACGCGGGCTTCATCGACGCGCTCCGCGAAGGCGGCGGGACAAGCGAGGACGTCAACAGCGGCGAACGTTATGGCGGGCGCTTCTCCTTGCTCTGGAAACCCGCCGAAGATCTGTCGATCACCCCGCGCTTCGTCTATCAGAAGGTCAAGACCGACGGCTTCAACCGGCAGGAGGTCTATAACCTCTTTGCCAATGATTTCACGACGACGCGGCCGCGCGTCGTGTTCGACGAACGCCAGCAATATCTGCTGCTCGACGAGGCGTTCGAAGATGAGGTCAAGCTCTTCGACCTCACGATGAACTATGACGGCGACGTGATCGGCGTGACGTCGGTGACGACTTACACAGACCGCGACATCCTCGTCAGCCGCGACGCAAGCGCGCTCACGGGCAGCGTGTCGTCGGACCTTGGCTTTCCCGATGCGGGCATCCTGCTGCCCTCGAACCTCGTCGATACCACGGGGGTCAAACAGTTCACGCAGGAAGTGCGGGTGAACTCGTCGGGCGACGGTCCCTTCCAGTGGCTGATCGGCGGTTACTATGCGAACGTCAAACGCGACTATACCCAGCGCCTGCCGACCCCAGGCTATGACGCCTTCACCAACCAGTTCTTCATCAACGCCTGCAACGCCGATCCCGACGATTGCGGACCGGGGGGCGTGCCGCTCACCGCGGCCGATATCGCCAACGGCTTCGGACCCGATTCGCCGTATAATGCCGACATTCCCTATGATCTCTCGCAGATCGCGATCTTCGGCGAGGTTAGCTACGACTTTACCGATCGCCTCACCGCGACATTGGGCGGACGCTATTATGCGTTCGACGAAAGCCGGCGATTCGTTTCGGGCGGGCTGTTCCCGAATGGCGACAATGCGCGTGACAAGACGTCGTCGACCGGCTTCTCGCCGCGCCTGCTGCTGAGTTACGATGTCGCCGACGGGATCACGCTCAACGCGCAGGCGTCGAAGGGCTTCCGCCTCGGCGGGGTCAACGATCCGCTCAACCTCCCGCTATGCGACGGCGGCAACGCGGGTGGTCCCGATGCCGAGACCTTCGGCGGGCGGCCGCGCTACGACGATGAGACGCTGTGGAACTATGAAGGCGGCGTAAAGGCGCAGTTCGGCGGCATCACCTTCAACGCCGCGGGCTTCTATACGAAGATCAACAATCTGCAGGTCACCGCCGACGCCGGAAGCTGCTCGTCGCGTATCGTCTTCAACGCCGATGCGCACACGATGGGGCTCGAATTCGAGCTGTCGGCCAGCCCGGTCACCGGGCTCGATCTCGGGCTGTCGGGGAGTTATGTCGAGGCCGAGTTCGATTCGACGCTGACCCGCCCGAACGGGACGGTGATCGAGGGGATCCGCAACGGCAACCGTTTGCCCTCGGTTCCGCGGTTCCAGATGGCGGCGAATGCGACCTACAGCTTCCCCATCGATCCGTCGGCGGACACCAATGCGTTTGTCACCGCGTCGTTCCAGCATGTCGGCAGTCGCTACACCCAGCCGGGCGATCAGGAGAACAACCCGCGGACCTTCGTCCACGGCTTCACCTTCGGCGGCGCACCCATCGGCTCGGCGACGACGCTCGACCTCAAGCTGCCCGACTATCAGCTCGTGAACCTCGGCGCGGGGATCGAGTTTCCGAACGAGCTCGAAATCTCGGTTTATGTGAACAATCTGCTCGACGAAAATGCGCTGCTCGCCTTCGACCGCGAACGCGGCGGACGCGCGCGGCTCGGCTTTGCGACGAACCAGCCGCGCACCTTCGGCGTCACCGTTCGCAAGGGCTTCTGAGGATGGAAAACGGGCCGGGACATATACGTTCCGGCCCGTTTTTACGCCCTGAAATGCTGCACAAATTTTGTGCAGCATTGCCGTAATTTTGGCCTTTTCAACATGACATTAATATGGCATTCATTGGGTCAACAGTTTCAGGAGGGGAGAGCCTGAAAGGCTGGGCCGGGACGCAAGTCCCGGCCCTCTTTTTTTGTGCGCAACACAGATTCTGCCGAGAATCGGCAGTTTTCAGGGATTTGTGCGCGTGTAGCGCAGCATGGCAAAGACGCGCCAGCTGCCGTCGTCCTGCAGAATCGAATCGCTGACGACGAGTCTTCCGCCCTCTTCAAGCACATAGGTCGATCGGCCGATCTCGACATCGGCGCTGCCCCAATGCGTCCACCATTTCGCCGCATTTGCCCCGCCGAGGACGGCGCGCGTGCGGCCGTAGCTATCGGTCCATTTCCCGCGCACGCGACCCTTCGCATCGAAGGCGTAATTGGCCCCGGCCGAATAGGCGACCGGCGGAGTGCCGGCGATATGCAGGCGATAGACGAGCCTCGTCGCGCCGCCCTCGCCCGGCGCGATGTCGAGCGTGGCGGTCGCGGGCTTGCCGAACGCCTCGCCCTCACCGGCCCAGTTTCCGTGCCACGCGGCGAGCGACGGCGCTTCGGCGGCGGGCGCAGTCGACGCGACAATCGCCGCGACCACCCACCAAGGCGCTGTCATGCTGCAATCTCGGACTGCGAAAACATGAAGGCATTGCCGTTGGGATCGTAGAAGGTGATGAGTTTCACCAGCCCCGGAATATGCTGGATGTCGCCGTCCTGCCGCACGCCCTCGGCATCGAGATGCGCCTTCGCCGCCTCGATATCGGCAACCTCGAACACATTGGTCGCGCCGCCGCCCTGCACGACATTCTCGACCTGACTCAGCCCGATATTCACCCCCGCCATCGGCGTCTTCAGTTCGCACCAGCCGATCTCGTCGGCGCGATAGAGAAGCTCGCACAACATCACCCGCTCGTACCAGGCAATCGACGCGGTCATGTCCTTGACCCCCATCGAACAGGTGAGCTCGGATCCGATCTGAAGCGCCATATCATATCTCCCTTTCCGCAAGAAAACCGGTGCGGGCGAGAATCACCCGGCCCGTATCGCTTGCGCCCATAGTCTGGTTTGTATAGTTAGTTGTAAATGCGGTCAACCACGCCCGACCCCCTGCTCGTACAGCTCGGCAGCCATCGCTGGCTCGTCCCGCTGCTCGCCGATCTGGCGGCGCACAAGGGCGCGCGGTTCGTCGAGTTGATCCATCGCCTGGGGCTGTCGCGCGACAGCTGCGCGCGCACGCTCGAGGCCGCGACGGCGATCGGCTGGGTGCAGCGCAACCCCGGTCACGGCCACCCGCTGCGCCCCGAATATATTCTGACGGAGAAGGGCAAGGCGGCCGCCGCACGCGCCGCGACGATCGCCAAGGCGCACGATGCAATCGGCCTGCCACCCGGCGCTGCGACGCGCTGGGGTCTGCCGCTCGTCGCCGGGATCGGCGCGGGCCACGACCGTTTCAACGCGCTGTCCCGCCTGCTGACCCCCGCCACGCCGCGCGCGCTCTCGCAGGGGCTCGCCGCGCTCGGCAAGCATGGGCTGGTGACACGCGAGGTGCTCGACCTGCGCCCGCCGGCCAGCCGCTATGATTTGACCATGAACGGCGCGCTGCTCGCCGCAGCGTGCGCCGCCTAGTTCAGCGCTGCCTTCACGAAATCGGCGGCGCGTTCGCCGATCATGATGCTCGGCGCGTTGGTGTTGCCCGACACCAGCCGCGGCATGATGCTCGCATCGGCCACCCACAGTCCCTCGATGCCATTGAGCTTCAGCGTCGGATCGACCACCGCGTCGGCGTCGCTGCCCATCCGGCACGTGCCGACGGGATGATAGACGGTGTCGGCGCGGCTGCGGATCAGCGCGTCGAGCGCCGCATCATCCTCGATATTCACCGGGTGCCGGTCGGTCCCCGCATAGTCCGCGAGCGGCGGCGCGGCGGCGATGCGGTGCATCATCCGCACCCCCGCGCGCAAGGTCGCCATGTCACGTTCGTCGGTCAGGAACCCGGGATCGATCGCCGGTGCCGCCGCAGCATCGCCCGACGCGAGCCGCACCGTCCCGCGGCTCTCGGGGCGCAGCACGCACGCATGGCACGAAAAACCGTGTCCCTTCACCTTGGTCCGCCCGTGATCCTCCAGCATCGCCGGAACGAAATGATATTGGATGTCGGGCGCGGGCAAGTCGGGCCGCGACTTCCAGAACCCCCCCGCCTCGGCAAAGCAGGTCGTCATGATCCCGCTGCGCTGCGTGCGATGCTCGAAGATCGCCTTCACCATCCGCCAGGTGCCGCCCAGGCTGTCACCGAACGGCTCGGTCGAGCGCGTCTCCCAGCTCGACACATAGTCGATATGGTCCTGCAGATCGGCGCCAACGCCGGCGCGATCCGCCACAACGTCGATCCCTTTGTCTTTCAAATGCGCACCCGGCCCGATCCCCGACAGCATCAGGATCTGCGGGCTGTTGAAGGCGCCCGCCGACAGGATCACCCCGCCCCGCGCGCGCAGCGTCTCGCGCTTCGACCCGCGCCGGATCACGACGCCCGTGGCACGACCGTCCTCGACGAGGATTTTCTCTACCAGCGCGCCGGTGCGCACCGTGAAATTGCCATGCTCGCGCAGCGGCTCGACATAGGCGCGCGCCGCCGACCAGCGTTCGCCGCCCTTCTGCGTCACCTGATAGAGGCCGAAGCCCTCTTGGCTAGCCCCGTTGAAATCGGCAGTGCGCGGCAATTGCAGCGCCGCCGCGCTCTCGATGAACCGACGGCTCGTCACATTGGGCCAGCGCTGGTCCATCACATTGAGCGGCCCGCCGCTCCCGTGAAATTCGTCGCCGCCGCGCTCATTGCCCTCGCTGCGTTTGAAGAAGGGCAGCACATCGGCATAGCTCCACCCCGTCGCGCCCAGCGAAGCCCATTGGTCGTAGTCGAACTTGTGCCCGCGAATATAGACCATCGCGTTGATCGCACTCGACCCGCCGAGCCCGCGCCCGCGCGGCTGGTATCCGATGCGGCCGTTCAGTCCCGCCTGCGGCACCGTCTCGTACCGATAGTTCGACGATTTCGGGATGAAGGGCATGAAGCCCGGCGTCTTGACCCGGACCGTGTCGTTGCGCCCGCCCGCCTCGATCAGGCAGACGGTGCGCGAGCCATCCTCGGCGAGCCGTCCCGCCGCCGCGCTCCCCGCGCTGCCGCCGCCGATAACGATGATGTCGAACTGATCCATATACCGCTCCCCTCGCGCCGCCTTGGGGCGGTCGCCCGGGTGCTTACATGAATGTCATTAGCCAACGACGCAAGCCGCCAGATGCAACGGTCGTCAGATGCAGTTGCCCATGGCGCAACCCGCCAGAAGGAGCAGTGACGGCGCCGCTCCCAGCAGGAGCAGCGTACCGCCCCCGGCGATCAGCCAGCGATTGCCGGACCGCCAGCCCATAGCGGCGCTCGTCAGGAAGATCGCGACGGACAGCAGAGCGGCTAGCGCGAACGACGGTCCCGCGGACCCGACAAAAATTGCCGGCCCGCCATAATGAAGTTCGTTGGCACTCGCGATCACGGCGAGAAGGATCGGGAACGCCCCGGCGACGAGGGCCAATACGTCCCAATATCGCCAGCGCACCGCACTCATTCGGCTGGCTCTTCCGCAGACCGCCCCGCCGCCCAGCGTTCCTTGATCGTCGCGCTCGTCTGCCGGCTGCCGTCATGGCTCCAGCCGGGTTCGCGCCACATATAATCGAGCTTGTGCTTCCACGGCGCGGCCCAGACATCCTTCGCGATGCCGACCCATTCGTGGACCGCGGCCCAGAGGATGTTGAAGCTGCCAAGCTGCTTGACGATGCCATAGCGCACCGGTTCGTCGTCGCGCTCGGCGACGAAACTGCCGAACATCTTGTCCCAGATGATGAAGACGCCGGCATAATTGGCGTCGAGATAGCGCGGGTTCACGCCGTGGTGGACGCGGTGATGCGACGGTGTGTTCATCACCGCCTCGAACCAGCGCGGCAGCCGCTTGATCGCCTCGGTATGGATCCAGAACTGGTAGATCAGGTTGAGCCCCGCGCAGAAGAAGACCATCGCGGGCGGAAAGCCGATCAGGAACAGCGGCAGGCGGAACAGGAAGGTCAGGCTGAAGAAACCCGTCCACGTCTGCCGCAGCGCGGTCGACAGATTATAATGCTGGCTGCTGTGGTGGATGACATGGCTCGCCCAGAACCAGCGCACGCGGTGCGCGCTGCGATGGAACGCATAATAGGCCAGATCGTCGAGGAAGAAGCAGAGGATCCACGCCCACCACCACGTCTTGAACGCGATCCCGATGTCGAACAGGCGAAACTGGTACACCCACACCGACATGCCGATCACCGCCGCGCCGACGAGCGCCCCGGCGACCTGGCTCACGGTGCCGAGCATCAGCGACGTCAGCGTATCGCGCGCCTCGTACCGGCTCTTGTCGCGCCGCAGCGAGATGATCATCTCGGCGATCAGCAGCAGGATGAAGGCGGGAACGGCGTAAGTCACCGGGTCCGGCAATTTATCCACGACTGAACTCGCGCATCCGGCTCGCCCACATCCCCGCATCCTTCCCCAATTGCAGCGTCACCGCGCCGAATGTCCTCTCCGGCATCGTCAGTGTCAGGAAATCCTTGTCGAGCCGCCCGATCACGCTCGCGTCGACCGGCCGCGCGGCAAAGAAATTGCCGTGCGCGCGCACCAGCATCATCCGCCCCTCGGCATTGCGCACGATCGCGGCAAAGCCGGCGCGGTCGCGCGCGACCTCAATCCCGCGAAACCCCGCCTCGGCCTCTTCGGCAAGCCGGATCGCATGATCCGCGTCGGCAATCCGCGGATCGCCGCCGAGACCGATCTTCCCGACCAGCCAGGCGACAAAAAGCACCGCCACCAGCGATGCGCCCAGCTGGATCAACTCGGCCTGGTTCATTTTTCCCCCGCGAGCGCGTCCAGCATCGGCCGCAGGCCACCGAGGTCATAGCCCGCATTCGCCGCCGCCTCGACGATGCCATCGACATCGTCACCCGCGCGCGCGCGCGTCAGCGCCCACAGATGCGTCGAGCGCGTACCCGACCGGCAATAAGCGAGGATCGGCCCCGTCGCACCGGCGAGCAATTTGTCGAGTGCGTCGATCTGCGCGTGGCTGAAACCCGCATGGCCGATGGGGATCGCCGCATAGGCCAGCCCCTCGGCGGCGGCGGCGTGCGCGATATCGTCGCCCTGCGGCGCCGACGGTTCCTCGCCATCGGGACGATTGTTGATCAGCATCGCAAAGCCCGCGGCTTTCGCCTCGGCGACATCCTCGATGCTGATCTGCGGGGCGACGCTATAGTCGGCGGACAGGGTTCGAAAATCGCTCATGCCAGCGATCTACTCCCGCCGCCCGCTTGCTGACAAGCATGAAGGTGGGGCAGAAGGCGCGTTGCCGCTTTCCTTGCCGCGCGCATCACCTATGGTCGCGACCATGAACGAACATTTCGAATGGGCCTTTGGCTATTGCGCGGCGCGCGGATACGCAGCGCCCGTTGCCGCCACGCTTCCCCCAGCGCTGTGGTTCGATGCCGGCAAGCCCGACCAGACCGGCCGCTTCATCCTCGGCAATGCGTCGGGCGAAGCCGCCGCCGCTGCCTTCGCCGCAGTCGACGCACCGCACATCTATGTCGACATCGCCGCCCCGCGCGACGCGATCCTTCCGCATATCCCCCCGCACTGGCAGCCGCGCGATCCGATGTGGCTGATGGCGACCGGCGCCAACATGCCCGAAGCGCGCGCCACCCCCGACTTCACGATCGAGGTCGAAGAAGGCGCCAACCGTTTCGAGGCGGTGGCGCGGCACACCGACGGCGCGCTCGCCGCGCGCGGCGTGCTCGGCATCCACGCCGCCACCGCCGTCTATGACCAAATTGTCACCGAAGCGCAGTTCGGCCGCCGCGGGCTCGGGTCGGCGATCATGGCCGAACTCGGTCGCCGCGCCCTTGGCCGCGGCGTCACCGAATGCCTGCTGGTCGCGACCAGCGACGGCAAGGCGCTCTACGAACGGCTCGGCTGGACGCTGCGCAGCGACATCGTTTCGGTCATTTCGCCGCCGGCCTGAGGCCCCGCCACCTCGCGCAGCGGTTCGCGCGCCACCACCTCGTGAAACCGCGCGGCATAGTGCGGATGTTCGGTCCCCATCCATTTGTCCCACCAGGTGAAATAAAGCCCGTAATTGCGGTTGAACCCGCCGCTATGATGCAGATCATGATGCGTCGTCGTGTTGATCCAGCGCGTCAGAGGGGTCGACAGCCACCAGCGCGGATGCAGTTCGAACCCGGCATGCCCCATCGCGTTGCGGATGATCTGGAAATTGATCCACAACATCATCACCCACGCCGGGGTCGCGACGAAGAACAGCCAGATCGGCACGAACAATATCATCACAAAGGCTTCGGGGATCGCAAAGCTGTATGCCGCCCAAGGCGTCGGGGTCACCGAGCGATGGTGCGCGCGGTGGAACGCCTTGAACAGCTTCGGATGATGCATCGCGCGGTGCACCCAATAGAAATAGGCATCATGCGCGACGATGATCGCCGCGAGCAACGCCATGTCGCCAAGCAGCCCATAACTGCCCTGGAACCGGTGCAGCACGCCCGCGTCGGTGCCCCAGACGATGAACAGCGCCACGAACAGATAGACGCCCGCCGTCTGCAATGATTGCAGGACCTCGCGGCGCCTGTCGGCGGCGGTGGCTTCGCGCGCCTGGATCTTGCGCGCGGCAAGGCTCGACCGCCGTAGCCCCCAGACGACCGCGCTCGTCACCCCCGCCGCAATCAGATAGCGGCCGAAGTCGAAGGCAAAGATCGCCGGACCCTTTTCGAGCAGGATGGCGAGGGGAGGAAAGGCGTGGATCATGCGGGCATCCTTCAAATCGATGTCCGCTGCTCAGCAGCTTTCCTCAGGCCCCGCGCCGCGAAGTCGAAAATCGGCTAGCCGATTCCGGAATCGGCCAGCCGCCCCGCGCGATAAGCGCTCGGGGTCATTCCCTCGGCATCGCGAAACGCGCGGTTGAATGGCCCCAGCGAACCGAAGCCCGCGTCGATCGCGATCGTCAGGATCGGCACCTCGCGCTGCGCCGGATCGGCGAGCGCCGCGCGAATCTCGTCGAGCCGAAAGCTGTTCAGGAACGCGGTGAAGTTGCGAAAGCCCATCTCGCCGTTGATCGCGCGCCGCACGCGATATTCGGGCTCGCCAAGCTGCGCCGCGAGGATGGTGATCGAAAAGCCCTCGGCGCGATAGGCGCGCGCCTCGGCCATCACCGCATGCAGCCGCTGCGCAAGCGCCGAGGGCGTAGCCGGCGGCTCCCCCCGCTTCGGCGGTGGCCCGGGCGCGGCGAACAGTTCGGCGAGCCGAAAGCGATACAGGCCGATCGATACGATAAAGGTCGCGATCAGGATCGCGACCAGCGTCACCGACCGCCCAAGGTCGGGCGCCGTGCCATGGCCGTCGAACATCTCGACAAAGGTCACGAGCAGGATGAAGCCGCCGATCGCGCAGACGAGCGCCGCGCGAAAACCGCGCCGCGCCTCGATCAGGTCGTTCGCCCGCCCGCGCCACGCGATCCACATGCCCGCCACCGCAAAGACGAACATGCCGATGCGCACCAGCACCCAGATTGCAAAGCTGAACGTCCCCGTCGCGGCCATCAATATGATCTGGGTCGCCGGCAGCACGGCGAACGCGGCAACGAGCAGCCAGCTGCGCCAGCCGATCCCCTGCTGGTCGTCGAACCACAGCCGCACGAACAGCCAGAAAAAGGCCGGGACCATCACCGACAGCGCGTCGCAAATGGCATAGGGAAAGCGCGCGACTCCTCCGGGGCTGAAGACCGGGACGAGCAGATAGGCAATGATCGACAGGTTCATCGCAATGGCGACGCGCGCGGGAAGGACATGACCATGGTCGCGCGCAAGGATGGCGATCCACAACAGGAACAGCGCGATGGCGCCGCCACGAATCATTGGGTCGAGGATCAGGAACGACGCCATCGCGTTTTGCTACTGCAAGCCACGTCGGCGCGCCACCGTCGCCGCGGCCGCGCCGCAGCGGCTCACTGCGCCGCCAGTCGCTGGAGCTGACTGTCCCGCAATGTCCGCATGGCCAGGTCGCGCGTCGCCGCGCGGCATTGCTTGGCTATACGGCGCGCCCGGGGGCTCAAATGCTCGACATCGCTCCGGCACGCCATCTTGACCGCGCGCGCGATCCGAAGTTCCGCGGTCTTCAGACCCGCCGGCGTACCGAGGTCGAGCCCGCGCATGTCGAC
The DNA here is from genome assembly GCF_014873485.1 of Sphingopyxis sp. OAS728. Classification (NCBI taxonomy): domain Bacteria; kingdom Pseudomonadati; phylum Pseudomonadota; class Alphaproteobacteria; order Sphingomonadales; family Sphingopyxidaceae; genus Sphingopyxis; species Sphingopyxis sp. OAS728. Next base: position 2,697,645 of record NZ_JADBDT010000001.1, read on the forward strand.
ACGCACGCGCGTCGGCGCTTCGGACGCTTGTGCCATCGGTATAGCAGCGACAAGGCATCCGGCGAGCAGCGCGGGGATCAGTCGGTGTTTCATCGTCGAAATCCTTTCATCGATCGGCGCCGCAAAGGGAGAGCGGGCTCGATGAAGGATCGGGTGGCGATAATCGGCGCAGCGGTCGCGCCGCGTTCGGAATATGGCTAGCCGTTTGCGAAATCGACCAGTCGCGCGACCGGCTTTTAGTTCAAAATTGCCGGATCACGTTCAGGAAAGCATCGCCCCAGGCGTCGAGCTTCTTGCCGCCCACGCCGGGAATATCGGCCAATGCGCTTCGCGTCGCCGGCCGTTCGCTCGCCATCGCGCGGAGCACCGCGTCGTGGAAGATCACATAGGGCGGCACATTCGCCTCGGCCGCCAGCTCGCGCCGCATCGCGCGCAGCGCATCGAACAGCGGATCGCCGACCGGGTTCGGCGTTGCGTTTGCGCCGCCCCGCGCCGCTCTTTGCGTCCGCTTCACCGGCGGTTCGGCCATCAGCACCGCGGTCTCGCCCTTCATCATCGCGCGCGCCGCGGGGCCGAGCATCAGCCCGCCATGCTCGGTGGTGTCGAGCGCCTCGCGCGCCATCAGCGAACGCACCAGCGGCTTGATCAGCCGCGCTTCTTCGCTCGCAACGATCCCGAATACCGACAATTTGTCATGCCCGCGGCCGACGATCCGCTCGTCGCTCCGTCCGCACAGCACTGCTTCGATATGCCCCGCACCGAAACTCTGCCCGGTACGATACACCGCCGAGAGCAATTTCTGCGCGAGCACGGTTGCGTCGACCTGCCGCCCGGGCTCGAGGCAATTGTCGCAATTGCCGCAGCGTTCGGGCGGGTTCTCGCCGAAATGCCGCAGCAGCAGCGCGCGGCGGCATTCGACCGTCTCGACCAGCGCCGCAAGCGCATTGAGCCGCACCCGCTCGCCCGCGACACGCGCCTCGGGCAGCTCCGCAAGGCGCATCCGTGCGCGCGCGAAATCGTCGGCGCCCCACAGCATCATCGCCTCGGCGGGGTCGCCGTCGCGCCCGGCGCGGCCGGTTTCCTGATAATAGCTCTCGATCGATTTCGGCAGCCCGGCATGCGCGACGAAGCGCACATCGGGCTTGTCGATACCCATGCCGAAGGCGACCGTCGCGGTGACGATCCCGTCCTCCGACGCAACGAAATCATGCTGGACCTGCGCGCGCCGCTCGGGGTCGAGCCCCGCGTGATACGCCGCAACACTCCGCCCCGTCGCCGCCGCAATCTGTTCGGCGAGCCGCTCGGTGCCATTGCGCGTCGGGGCGTATACGATCCCCGGCCCCGGATTGGCGGCGATAAATTCGACGAGTTGTTTCGCCGGGCTCACGCGCGGGCGGATCGCGTAACGGATATTCGGCCGGTCGAAGCCCGCGAGGATCAGCCCGTCGGCCGGAATGCCAAGCTGGACAAGGATGTCCTCGCGCGTGTGCTTGTCGGCCGTCGCCGTGAGAGCAAGCCGTGGCACCACCGGAAAGGCATCGAGCAAAGGGCGCAGCAGACGGTAGTCGGGCCTGAAATCATGCCCCCATTCGGACACGCAGTGCGCTTCGTCGATCGCGAACAGCGCCGGCATCTGCGCCTCGAGCAGGGTCTTGAACCCTTCACCCGTCGCGCGCTCGGGCGCGACGTAAAGCAGGTCGAGCTGGCCGTCGCGATACGCCTGCCGCGTGTCGGCCCAATCGGCGTCGACGCTCGTCAGGCTCGCGGCGCGAATCCCCGCCGCGCGCGCACCGCGCAGCTGGTCGTGCATCAGCGCGATCAGCGGCGACACGACGATAACGCAGCCGTTCAGCGCAACCGCAGGCAGCTGGTACGTCAGCGACTTGCCCGCCCCCGTCGGCATCACCGCGAGCGTCCGCGCACCCGCCATCACGCGATCGACGACCTCGCCCTGACGCCCGCGAAAGGCATCGAAACCAAAAGTGGACTTGAGGAGCGGGAGGAGAGCGTCGGCAGACATTGTGGGTGGGCGATAGGGCGGATGCGGAGGAGAGGGAAGCCCCGGACTCCTCCAATCCAATCATTAAGCCAAAGTCAGCATCGCCCGCTCAGCCATCCGCGACGCGGTCTCGCGTTCCGCCATCACGACATGATCGGCGCCGCGGCGCACCAGGTCGGCGACCTCCTCGTCCGAATGCGCACGCGCCACGATCACCAGCTTCGGGTTGATCGCCCGCGCGCGCCGCACAATCGCACCCGCCTCGACCCCCTCGGGGATCGCGATCAGCAGCGTCGCTGCGGTGTCGAGCCCGGCCTGTCGCAAGATGCTTTCCTTGGTGGCATCGCCGAGAATCACCGTCGCGCCCGCCTCGCGCGCCGCGGCCGCCATATCCTTCTGGTCCTCGATCACCGTCAGCCCCTCGCCGCGCCCGCAGATCAGGCTGCCGATATGGCTGCCGACGCGGCCGTAACCGATCAGCACGACCCCGGCGTTGCACGGTTCGGGCGCGTCGACGCCCTCCGCCTCGACCGCTTCGGGCTCGTCGGAACGCATGCGCTTGACCGCGAGCGAGAAGAGGATCGGATTGAACAGGATCGACAGCAAGGATCCCGCGAGGATCAGGTCGCGCCCCGTTTCGGGCAACACCTTCAGCCCCACGCCGAGCCCGGCAAGGATGAACGAAAATTCGCCGATCTGCGCAAGGCTGACCGACACCGTCAGCGCGGTCCCCGAATTATGGCCGAAGGCGCGGACAAGCGCATAGGCGGCGACCGACTTGCCGACGACGATGATCGCGACCGTCGCGAGCACCGGCCCCGGCTGTTCGATCAACACCTTGGGATCGAAGAGCATGCCGACCGAGACGAAAAACAGCACCGCAAAGGCATCGCGCAGCGGCAGCGTCTCTTCGGCCGCGCGCCGCGACAGCTGCGTTTCGCCGAGGATCATGCCCGCGAAGAAGGCGCCCAACGCAAAGGACACATCGAAAATCACCGCCGCGCCGAACGCGACCCCGAGTGCAATCGCGAGCACCGCGAGACGGAACAGCTCGCGCGATCCCGAATGCGCGACCCAGTGGAGCACCCACGGCAGCACGCGCCGCGCGATCACGAACATGAAGGCGACGAAGCCGACGACCTTGACCAGCACGATCGCCGCCGACTGGAGCAACCCGGCCGAGCCCCCTTCGTCGCCGCGCGACCCGAACATCGCGGGCAACAGCACGAGTGCGAGCACCATCACCAGATCCTCGACGATCAGCCAGCCGACCGCGATCCGCCCCTTTTCGGTCTCGACCATGTCGCGCGCCTGCAATGCACGCAGCAGCACGACCGTCGACGCGACCGACAGCGCCAGCCCGAACACCGCGCTGCCCTCGATCGACCAGCCGAGCCACAGCCCGAGCATCATGCCGAGCGCGGTCGCGACCGCGATCTGCGCGATGGCGCCGGGCACCGCGATCTTGCGTACCGAGAGCAGGTCTTTCAGCGAGAAGTGCAGCCCGACCCCGAACATCAGCAGGATTACGCCGATTTCGGCCAACTGCATCGCCAGCCCCGTATCGGCGACGAACCCCGGGGTGAACGGCCCGACCAAAATGCCCGCGAGCAAATAACCCGCGATCGGCGAAATCTTGAGCCGGTGTGCCAGCGCGCCCATCAGGAACGCCACGCCCAGACCGGCGACGATGGTTCCGATCAGGCTGGTATCGTGCGGCATAGCCCTTGCGTAAAGGGCGCGGGCGCGAGGGGTCAACCCAAGGCGCGACATTTAGTTACGATTGTCGGGGTCAGGACGCAATTCGGGCGGAGGTTCCGTCGAACCCCCGCCCGATTTACGATGCAGCGCCCTCAGCTGCGCGTGATCGACGCCCCGCCGTCGAGCAAAGATGCCGTGCCGGTGACGAAGCTCGCATCGTCCGAGGCGAGATAGAGCACCGACTTCGCAATCTCGATCGGCTGCGCGACGCGTTTCAGCGCGTGCAGATTGGTCACGAAATCCTTCTTGTCCGCGCTGTCGTTGACGTCGTGATACATGTCGGTTTCGACCGCGCCCGGCAGCACCGCATTGACGCGCACCTGCTGCGGCCCATACTCGGCGGCGAGCGCCTGCGTCAGCCCGATCAGCCCCGACTTGCTGGCCGAATAGGCCGCGCTGCCCGGGAAGGCGAAGCTGTAGCCGACAAAGGTCGAGGTGAAGATCACCGACCCGCCGCCATGCTTCACCATCTCGGCGATCTGGTGCTTCGCGCCGAGGAACGAGCCGGTGAGGTTGACCGCAAGTGCGTCGGCGAACCCCGCGCCCGACACTTCGGTGCTCGGTCCCGCTTCGCCGAACACCCCGGCGTTGTTGAACGCGATGTCGAGCCGTCCGTAATTGTCGACCGCGGCGCGAACGAGCGCTTCGTGGAAGGCTTCGTCGCGGACGTCGCCGGCGACCGCAACGGCCTTTCCGCCCGCAGCCGTGATTTCGGCAACCAGCGCGTCGAGTTCGGCCTGGCGGCGCGCCCCGACGACGACCGAGGCGCCCTCGGCGGCAAAGAGTTTCGCGGTTTCGCGGCCGATGCCCGAGCTGGCGCCGGCGACAATTGCGACCTTGTTCAGCAAACGATCCATGATCTTTCTCCTGTTCGGCGGCGGGCCCGATGCCCGTCTCGATGAAAGGAAGATGGACCTGAGGACACGTTCGGAATAGACGGCAACTCTTGGTCCTGCTTTTCGGGAAAACCGAACAATGATCCGCATCGAAGGTATCGCCGCATTCGTCGCCACGGTCGAGCATGGCTCGATCAGCGGCGCCGCGCGCCAGCTTCGCCTGTCGAAATCGGTGGTCAGCGAGCGCCTCGCCGAACTCGAACGCTCATTGGGCAGCGCGTTGCTCCACCGCACCACGCGCAGACTGAGCCTGACCGAGGACGGCAGCGCCTTCCTCCCGCGCGCACAACGGATCACGCGCGATGTCGTCGAGGCCGCAGCCGACATCGCCGAACGCCGCGGCACGCTCGCGGGCGCGCTGCGCATCGCGGCGCCGGTAACCTTCGGCCATATGCATCTCGGCCCCGCGCTCTATCCGTTCCTGAAAAGCCATCCCGAAATCCAGCTTACGCTCGACCTCGACGACCGCCGCATCGACGTCGCGTCGAGCGGCCACGACGCGATCATCCGGCAGGGTGTCATCGACGATACGCGCCTTATCGTCTGGAAACTTGCAAAGAGCCGCCGCATCCTGGTCGCGTCCGCCGCCTATCTCGCCGAGTATGGCACCCCGACCTGCCTGCAGGATCTGCGTAACCACCGCGGTATCTTCTACACCAACCGCGGCGCCAGCGACTGGCATTTCCGCACCGACGACGGCCCGGTCTCGATTCAGGCGAAACAGGCGCTCGGCGTCAACAATGGCGACATGATTCGCGATGCGGTCACCGCCGGCCTCGGCATCGCGATGCTCCCCGCCTTCATCGCCGGTCCCGCAATCAAGGCCGGCAAGCTCGTCGCCATCCCCATCGCCATCGCCCCCGACGAGGAGTGGATCTATATGGCGCATTCGCAGGGCCGCGACCCGTCGGCGAAACTCCGCGCGCTGCGCGATCATCTGAAAGCGACGTTCGGCGACCCGCCCTATTGGGAAACGGCTTAAGCGACCGCGACCTGTGGTTCGTCGTCGCCCCGCGCCACGCCGCGCCCCGGACGCCCGATCAGGAAGCCTTGCGCCTCGTCGCATCCTTCGCGGCGCAAGACGTCGAGCTGCTCGGGAGTCTCGATCCCCTCGGCAAGGATCGGGATCGAGAGGCTTTTGCCCAGCGCCAGCACCGCGCGAAGGATCGCGGTCGACTGGATATTCCCCTCCAGCTCGGCGGCGAAGAAACGGTCGAGCTTGATCTTGTCGAAGGGGAAAGCACGCAGCGTCTCGAGCGACGAATAGCCCGTGCCGAAATCGTCGAGCGCGACCCCGACGCCCAGCGCCTTGATCTGGCGCAGCACATGGAGGGCGCGTTCGCGGTCGGCGATGATCGCGGTCTCGGTCAGCTCGATCTCCAGCCGCCGTGGCGGCAGCCCGGTGTCGAGCAATATCTGGTGGAACAGGCGCGGCAGGTCGACGTGCGCGAGCTGGAGCGGCGACACATTGACCGCGACCTTCGAGGCATGTGGCCACGCCGCCGCATCGGAACACGCGCGCCGCATCACCCATTCGCCAAGCGTCAGGATGAAGCCATTCGCCTCGGCGAGCGGGATGAACACCGCCGGCGGGATCGGCCCACGCACCGGATGCGTCCAGCGAAGCAGCGCCTCATAACCCGTCACCTCGCCGGTCGTGACCGAGGTCTGGACCTGATAATGGACGTCAAGCTCGCGCCGGTCGATCGCGCTGCGCAGGTCGGCGGCAAGTTCGCGCTGGTCGCGGATTGCCTCGTCGAGCTGCCAGTCATAGTGGCACGGCGCGGTCGCCGCGTCGGTCTTCGCGCGGTACATCGCAAGGTCCGCATTGTTCGACAGCATCTCGGCGGTCGCCGCATCGTCGGGGAAGACCGCGACCCCGATGCTCGCGCCGAGCCGCGCCTCGAAATCGGGAAATACCAGCGGCGTTTTCAGCTCGGCATCGAGCCGCGCGGCGAACGCCATCAGCTGCGCGCGATCGGTAAAGCGGGTCAGCGCAACAAACTCATCGCCGCCAAGCCGCGCGACGAATTCATTGTGACCGAGCGCGTCGCGCATCCGCTGCGCAATCCGCGCGAGCACCTCGTCCCCCGCCTTGTGGCCATGGACGTCGTTGATTTCCTTGAACCGATCGAGGTCGATCGCACACAGCCCGACCCGCTCGCCGCTCACCAGCGCCGCGCCGATCTGCCGCGACAATTCGGCGCGAAAGGCGGTGCGGTTGGGCAAGCCCGTCAGCGCGTCGCTCATCGCCATATGCGTCAGCTCGCGCATGGCGTCCGAGCGCGTCTGGCGGTCGAGCATCGCGGCGAAGACCCCCGCAGCGATCACGATCCCGCCGACCAGCACGGTCGCGAGCGCCAGCGCGTTGAACTCCGCCGGGCGCAGCGGCGTTTCGTCGAGCGCCATCGGGGTGATCCGCATCGCCGTCATCGCGAGGAAGTGGAGCGACGCGATCGCGAGCACGATCAAACCCGTCGCCAGCGGCATGCGGTATCGAACCGCCCGCGCCGTACGGAGGACCGTCAGCGCGGCGGCGGCGAACACCATGCCGCAAATCACCGCCGCGGCGACATAGGCATCGTCCCACGCGACAATGCCGTCGACGCGGTACGCGGTCATCCCGGTAAAGTGCATGGCGGCGATCGCGCCCCCGAACAGCGCCCCGCCGATCGCGCCGAAAATCTCGTCCTTGCCCCACGCCGCAACCGCGAAGCCGATAAACGAGCCGACCATCGCAACCATCAGCGAGGCGATTGTCAGAACGGGATCGAGTGTCACCGGCGCCTTCGCCTCGAAGGCAAGCATCGCAACGAAATGGGTGCACCAGATCGTCGCGCTCGCGGCGACGGCGACCAGGAACGCCCAGGCGATGCCCTGCTTTCGCTGCGCCTCGCGCGCGCGTTCGAACATCTGCACGATCGCAAAGGCGCCAACGCCGCAAATTGCGACCGCCAGCGCAACGAGCCACGGATCGTGGTCGATTGCGATACACATCGCCAGCCTGATCAAATCCCCGCCTTTCAGATCGAAAGCCCGCCAAAATGGCGGGATGGTCCAGAAAGGGGCAATTGCTGGAAATCACTTACAAAATTGTAAATGCCAACCGGACGCAGTCAGGCCTCGACGGTCCCCTCGTCGCGCTCGGCCTGCTGCCGCGCCCACATGTCCGCATAGAGTCCGCGCATGTGCAGCAGTTGCTCGTGCGTCCCCGTCTCTGCGACGCGGCCGCGCTCGAGCACGATGATCCGGTCGGCGTTCACGACCGTCGACAGGCGGTGCGCGATCACCAAGGTCGTGCGCCGCGCCGCGATGCGCTCGAGCGTGTCCTGGATCGCCGCCTCGGTGCGGCTGTCGAGCGCACTCGTCGCCTCGTCGAGGATCAGTAGCGGCGGATTCTTGAGCAGCGTCCGCGCGATCGCGACGCGCTGTTTCTCGCCGCCCGAGAGCTTCAGCCCGCGTTCGCCAACCTCGGTATCATAGCCTTGCGGCAGCAAAGCGATGAAGGTGTCGATCGCCGCGCCCTCGGCCGCCTCGGCAATCGCATCGGCGCTCGCCCCCTCGCGGCCATAGGCGATATTATAGCCGATGCTGTCGTTGAACAGCACGGTGTCCTGCGGGACGATGCCGATCTCGGCGCGCAGGCTCTTTTGCGTAACTTGGCTGATATCCTGACCGTCGATCAACACCCGCCCGCCCTGCGGATCGTAAAAGCGGAACAGCAACCGCGCGATCGTCGACTTGCCCGCGCCCGACGGCCCGACGATCGCCAGCGTCTCGCCCGCGCCGGCCGCGAAGCTCACGCCGTTCAGGATCGTGCGGTCGGGCTCATAACCGAAGACGACATTCTCGAATGCCACCGCGCCGCCGTTCACGACCAGCGGCCATGCACCCGGCGCATCGCTGATCTCGGGCGGGGTGTCGATCAGGCGGAACATCGCCTCCATGTCGATCAGCCCCTGGCGGATCACGCGATAGACCATGCCGAGCATGTCGAGCGGGCGGAACAGCTGCGCGAGCAGCGTATTCACCAGCACCACGTCGCCGACCTTATATTCGCCGATCGACCAGCCCCACACGGTGTAGGCCATCGCGCCCGCGAGCGCGGCGTTGGTGACAAGGCTCTGGCCGATATTGAGCCAGGCGAGGCTGTTCTCGCTCTTCACCGCGGCCTTGGCATATTGGTCGGCAACGTCGCGATAGCGCGCTTCCTCCCGCTCCTCGGCGCCGAAATATTTGACCGTCTCGTAATTGAGCAGGCTGTCGACGCTGCGCCCAATCGTCAGCGTGTCGAGGTCGTTCATCCGCGTGCGCAGCGCGTTGCGCCAGTCGGTCACCTTGCGGGTGAAGATGATGTAGACGACGACCATGAACGCGGTCGCGCTGGCGAGGCCGAAGCTGAATTTGGTCCAGAAGATGATCAGCACCGCGGCGAGTTCGACGATCGTGGGCGCGATGTTGAACAGCAGGAAATAGAGCATCGTGTCGATGCTCTTCGTCCCCCGTTCGATCACCTTGGTGACCTCGCCCGTCCGCCGCGCGAGGTGGAAGCGGAGGCTCAGCGCATGGAGATGGCTGAAGGTCGTGATCGCCAGCTCGCGTGTCGCATCCTGTCCGACGCGTTCGAACACGACGTTGCGGAGGTTGTCGAACAGCACCCCGGCAAAGCGCGCGCCGGCATAGGCAAGCACCAGCCCGATCGCGAGCGCGACGCCATCCTCCATCCCCGGCGCCATCTTGTCGATCGCGGCGCCATAGAGGAAGCCCATCGACAGCTGGACGCCCTTCGACGCGAGCACGATGAGTGCGGCAAGGCAGATGCGGACCTTCGCCTCCGCCTGCCCCGCCGGCCACAGATAGGGGAGGAACCGCTTCAGCGTCGCAAGGACGGGCGGTTCGCGTGAGGCATCGGCGGACGTGGAGGTATCAGGCGGCATGCGCGCCCCATGTAGGGGCGATAGGCCGCGCTAACAACGCTTACCGCGACTGGCCATATCCGGCATGGCGGATGATCCGGTCGATCAGGCGCCGTTCTTCGGATGTCGGGGTCGGTACGATCACCACAGGGGGTTCCTGGCGGCGGCCGAACATCGGACGTCGGGGCGGGACGATGGGGGAAAAGCGCATGGGGGCTGCTTTCACACTATGCGGCGTCGCCCCCCGGCTCCGCGATGATCTGGTCCCGCACCCTTGGTGCAGGCGCGTGGTTGCAACCCGGTTAAAGCTGTTGGTTACTGCTTTCTTTCCGGTACCGTGAAGGTGCCCGTGACGCGCCCGCCGGTGCCGCCCTGGATCGGGTTGCCGTCGGGGCCGCGCGCCGCGCCGCGGCCGTCGACCGTCGCGCGGCCGGTGCTGAGGTCGATCACCATGCGCCCGCCGTTCAGCCGGTTGCCGCGCTGGGTCAGCTGGACATTGCCGACCATCGTGATCAGCCGCCGGTCGAGGTCATAGATCGCGACATTGCCCGAAGCGCGCTCGTCGCCCTTGGTCACCACGACGCCGCCGGTCGCGTCGAGCCGGTTGACTTCGGTGCCGCCCTGGCGGCTGTAGGCCACGGTCATCCGCGCCGCGGTCAGCGTCATTCCCGCCTGCGTTACGCGGACATTGCCCTCGAGCACGACGCGGTCGGCGCGGTCCTGCACCTCGATGCTGCCGGCGTCGAAATCGACCGGGGCGGCGCTGTTGTGGTTGGCGAGCGCCTGCGCCTGCGCGGTGTCGCCGCCGGTGCCGGCCGACAGCAGCGCAAGACTGGTCAGCGCAAAGCCCGCGCCGGCCAGCAACATGCTTTTCATCGGCGATAGGCGGTTCATTTGATCACTCCCTGATTGATCCGCAGCCGCGCATTGCCCTGCAGGCGCACGATCCGTTTGTCGAGGTCGGCGGTCAGCTGGTTGGCCGAAAACGTGCCGATGTTCAACGCGCCATTGACGCCATTTTGCCCGATCAGGCTGCGTGTCTTGAGATCGACCGCAACATTGCTCGCATCGATCCGGTATCCGCCCGCGCTCTTGACCTGCACCAGCCCCGGCACCGCGACCTTTTCGGTGTCCATATTATAGGCGCTTTCCTTCGCGACGATCGTCGCCGGGCCGTCGTTCAGGCGGATCGCGCCTGACAGGTCGGTCATCCGCACGATCGGTTCGGCCGAGCTTTTCTGGACCGCGCTGCCCGCGAGCAGCGCAAACGGCTGCCCCTTCGCATCCTGGCCGCGATATTCGGCGCGCGTCACCTTCATCCGCTCCTTGGCCATCTCGACCTTGTCCTTCGACAAGAGGAAGCTGATCTCGGCGCGCTGGGTGAAGGGCGAGAAGACGAGCACCGCCGCGACGACGCCGATGACCAGCGGCAGGCCGTAACGCAGGATGCGCACGACGCGGTCGTGGCTCGACCCGCTCGCCGCCCACATGCGGCGCATCGTGCGGTCAAGATCGGCGCGTTCGGACACTCGCGAATCGCTCCCCGTCAGGTGTGCGCGAAAATGTCGGCCTCGGGCCAACCCGCGAGGTCGAGCGCCGCGCGCGTCGGCAGGAAATCGAAACAGGCCTGCGCGAGTTCGGTGCGCCCTTCGCGCGCCAGCCGCGCATCGAGGATCGTCTTCATCGCATGCAGGAAGCGCACGTCGCTCGCGGCATAGTCGCGCTGCGCATCGCTGAGTTCGGCGGCGCCCCAGTCGCTCGACTGCTGCTGCTTCGACACTTCCTGGCCCAGCAACTCGCGCACCAGTTCCTTCAGGCCGTGGCGGTCGGTGTAGGTGCGGATCAGCTTCGAGGCGATCTTGGTGCAATAGACGGGCGCCGTAACGACACCGAGCGCCTGCTGCAGCGCCGCAATGTCGAAGCGTGCAAAATGAAATAGTTTCAACCGGTTAGGATCGGTCAATATCGCCTTTAGCACCGGCGCGTCATAGGCGCTGCCGGGTTTGAAGCGGACGAGATGCTCGTCGCCCGACCCGTCGCTGATCTGGACGAGGCACAGCCGGTCGCGCTGCGGGTTCAGGCCCATGGTTTCGGTATCGATCGCGACCGCGCCGGGGCCCAATACGCCCTCGGGCAGATCTTCTTCGTGGAAATAGACAGTCATAAGCCCGCCTTAGGCCAAGCGGCCGTGCCGCTCAATGACTGGTTTTCACTGCCGTGCCGGCGCCGCTTCGACCTGCGGCAAAGCGTGCAAAATTCCGCATCATCTTTCCGAAATTTTCTGTTCGCAGCCTGTGGATTATTAGGCTATATATTGCGCCCTTGGTGGCATGGGGCGAGTCCGTGCCTGTGGTGAACTGCGTCCCCGTCCGGCGCAATGAGCCGGTTGAATGGGGTGTGGACGACCGAAAGCGACTAACAGACTATGAGTTTCAACAAGGATCGGCGCGGCCAGCGTGGGCGCGGCAAGCGCGATGATTTTGGCAATTTCGACAGCTTCGAACCTGCACCCTATGGCGGCGACAGCTACGGCGGCGGACGCGGCGGCTTTGGCGACCGCGACCGCGGTGGTTTCGGCGGCGGTGATCGCGGCGGCTTCGGCGGTGGCGACCGCGGCGGCTTCGGCGGCGGCGATCGCGGCGGCTTCGGCGGCGGACGTGGCGGCGGCATGCCCGCGCAGGTCGTCGGCGAAGGCAATGGCACGGTGAAATTCTTCAACGCGGCCAAGGGCTTCGGCTTCGTGGCGCGCGACGATGGCGGCGAAGATGTGTTCGTGCACATCAGCGCGGTCGAACAGGCGGGCCTCGCCGGCCTCGCTTCGGGCCAGCCGCTCGGCTTCACGCTCGTCGAACGCAATGGCAAGGTGTCGGCCATCGATCTCAAGATCGAAGGCGAACCGATGCCGATCGAGGACCATGGTCCGCGCCGTGACGACCGCGGCCCCGGCGGCGCGCCGGGCGGCGCTCGCGGCCGTCGCCAGCTGACCGGTGAACGCACCTCGGGCACCGTTAAATTCTTCAACACGACGAAGGGCTTCGGCTTCATCGCGCGCGACGACGGACAGGCCGATGCCTTTGTCCACATCAGCGCGGTGCAGCGCGCCGGCATGGCGGGCCTCGACGAAGGCGACCGCGTCGCGTTCGACATCGAAGTCGACGACCGCGGCAAGTTCGCAGCGGTGAACATCCAGCCGCATCAGGACTGATCGGCCGGACAATCGGACAAATGAAAAGGGCGGCTCTCGGGCCGCCCTTTTTGTTTGGGGGTCACTGGCCGCTTTCGACCGATTGCGGATCTTGCGCCTACCTAACCCGTTCGCATCGAGCGAAGTCGAGATGCCCCTCGGGCTACACTTTGTTTCGACGGGTGTCTCGACTTCGCTCGACACGAACGGGCTTAGGGGTGGCAGCGTTCCACCTCAAAGCCGCCGACCTCAATACCCCAGCGTCGCCTCGAGGAACCAGATCCGCTGCTGCGCCTCGTCGGCCCAGCCGTCGACCAGCCCGCTCGTCGCAATGTCGCCATCGGCTTCGGCCGCGGCCTTCACTTCCTTGAGCTGGCCAAGCAGGGTCTTGTTGTCGTCCGCCAGTGCGCGGATCATCGCCTCGGCATCGACACCCGCGGCATCATCGTCGCGGATCGAGGCGCGGCGGCTGACGTCGCCGATCGAACGCAAGGTCGGCGCGCCATTCTTGCGCACGCGCTCGGCGATCAGGTCGGTCGTCGCGAAAATCTGCGCCGCCTGTTCGTCGAACAGCAGGTGGAGCTCGCGAAAATGCGGGCCCTGGACGTGCCAGTGATAATTTTTGGTCTTGAGATAGAGCGCAAAGCTGTCGGCGAGCAGCGCGTTCAGCGCATCGGCGACTGCGGGGGCGTTGTCATTCTTGTCGGACATGGGAGCATCCTTTCTGTTGCCCCACCGATATAGCGAAGCGCGCGGGCGCTTTCCCATTGAACCTTTGGCTAAGCTTCATCGACAAAAACGATGAAACTCGCCGCGAAAGATCGATCAGCCGATCAATCCGAACGCACCAAGCGCGGTGCGAAACCCCCAAAGCACGAGGATCGCCGCCGCCGCCCAGCGCAAATTGCGTGCGGCGCGCCGTTCGGCGAGCACTGGCCCGAAGGCGAGGAACGGCAGCATCGCGAGCGTCCAGCCGACCAGCCCGCCCGCCGCGGCCCACTGCCCCGCCCCGCTCGTTGCCGCGAGCGCACCGATCAGGAAATGACTGCGGTCGCCAAACTGTGCCGCGAGCATCCGCCCCGCGAGCATGACGGGCGACGCGTCGGCCATGCCCGCTTCGGCGAGTGCCGGCCGGACTCGCCATAAGAGCGCCACCGCCGCCGACAGCATCGCCATCGCAACGAGCAGAGCGGCGACCCCCTGCCCGATCATCCCATTCGCGATCGCTCCCGCAACCGCGGCAATGACGGCATTGACGATGAACGCGCCGAACGCGATCACGGCCGTAACGCGCCGGTCGGCGCGCGCGCTCAGCAGCCGCGACAGCGCGATCCCGCTGCGCCCGTCGGCATTGGCGAGCAGCACCGCCACCAGCGCAAGCATGATTGCATCCATCGATTAAGTCTGAATCGTCAGGCGTTTGGCGTCAATGCCCCAGCCGAACCGCGACCGACGCCAGCCAGGCTTCCTGCGCGGCCGACGGCAACGGCCCCCGCGGCACCGCCGCCGCATCGCTCATCGCGTCGAGATAGGTCAGGATCGCGGCGCGATAGCCGCCCCCCGCGACCGCCGATTCGAGCCGGCTTGCCAGGGTTTCGACCGCGGAAAAGCCGTTATCGCGTGCAAGGCAGCGGATATCGTCGATCCCCTGCACGATCTGCGCCAGCGCACAGTGCGGCAGCGCTTCGGCCAGCGCACCGATCTGTCCGGTGATCCGGTTCTGGATGTCGAGATATGGGTCGATCTGGTTTCGCATCTTACCCCCCTGTCGTCATGGGAAACGATGCGCCCTTTTGGTTAATGCGCGGTTAGCGCACTCACCGGTGCCCCGGCAGGCCGCCCAGCCCCTGTTTGCTGCGATACATATCGCGGTCGGCGGCCGCCAAAATGTCGGATTCGGTCATCCCGGTCTGCAACATCGCGACCCCGAAGCATGCCGACAATGCGATCTCGTGCCCGTCATATTCGGCGGGCGCCGCGGTCAGCACCGCGCACAGCCGGTCGACCTGCGCGCGCGCGCCGTCCTCGCTCGACTGGTCGAGGATCAGCCCGAATTCGTCGCCGCCGATGCGCGCCGCGACGTCGGTCGCGCGGATCGAGCCCGCGAGGCGCTTGGCGATCTCCATCAGCGCGAAGTCGCCCGCGGCGTGGCCGAAACTGTCGTTGATATATTTGAGCTGGTTGACGTCGATAAAGACGACCGCGGCGCGTTCGGCGTGCCGCTCGAACCGCGCCATGCGGTGGTGGATCGCGGTCAGGAAGTAACGGCGGTTGAACAGGGGCGTCAGCGTATCGCGCTCGGACACGCGTTCGAGCTCGGCGACGGCGATCTTCAACACGCGGTTTTCGCGGCGCAAAGCGTCGCGTTCGCGGCGTACTTCACGCAGCTGGTCCTCGATGGAGTCCAGAGCGACGGTGCCGAACTGGTCGACCGCGATCCGTGCCCCCCCTACGCTATCCATTCAATGTCCCCGAACCCTACCCACGATCCCCGGCCGAATGCCGACGGCTATTGAGCGGCGACCCTAGTCCCGACTTGATACCAATCGGTAAACGCGGCGGCATCAATCGCGCGGCGTTGCCCGCGCGCAAACCAGTCGCTAGGGGGGATGCGGCGGCGATTCACCGAGCGACAAGGGCGCGATGAACACCGGGCAGGAGGGATGGAATGGGCGATACAGCCCCGCAAGTCGGTGTCATCATGGGCAGCCAGTCGGACTGGCCGACGATGGCGCACGCGGTCCAGATCCTCGAAGAGTTCGGCATCGCGCACGAGGTGCAGATCGTCTCGGCGCACCGCACCCCCGATCGCCTTGTAAACTATGCCAAAAGCGCGGCAGACCGCGGTTTGAAGGCGATCATCGCCGGCGCCGGCGGTGCCGCGCACCTTCCCGGCATGGTCGCCTCGATGACGCGCGTCCCGGTGCTCGGCGTCCCCGTCCAGTCGGCGGCTTTGAGCGGCGTCGACAGCCTTTATTCGATCGTCCAGATGCCCGGCGGCATTCCGGTGGCGACCTTTGCGATCGGCAAGGCGGGCGCGACCAACGCCGGCCTGTTCGCCGCCGCGCTGCTCGCGAATAATGATGCCAGTCTGGCACAAAAACTCGACGCGTGGCGCGAGACGCAAACGAACAGCGTCGCCCCCACCCCCGTGCGCGAGGGCTGATCGCAGGTGCTCTCCCCCGGTTCGACGATCGGCATCTTGGGCGGCGGCCAGCTCGGGCGGATGCTCGCGGTCGCCGCGGCGCAGCTCGGCTATCGCACGCATATCTATGCGCCCGACCGCGAAAGTGTCGCCGCAGATGTCGCGGCGCAGCACACGCAGGCCGCGTGGGACGACGAACCGCGCCTCGCCGCTTTTGCCGCGCATTGCGACGTCGTTACCTATGAGTTCGAAAATGTGCCGGTCGATACGGTGCGCTTCCTGGCGGGCCATGTCGCGGTACGCCCCGGGGTCGAGGGGCTCGAAATTGCGCAGGACCGTTTGACCGAAAAGAATTTCGTCGCCGGGCTCGGCGGTCGCCCCGCGCCCTTCGCCGCGGTGCCCGACCGCGCTGCGCTCGACGCCGCGCTCGAACGGATCGGCGCGCCCGCGATCCTCAAGACCGTCCGCATGGGCTATGACGGCAAGGGGCAGGCGCGCCTCGCCACCGCCGCCGATGCCGATGCCGCCTGGAACGGCATCGACCGCCACGCCGCGGTGCTCGAAGGCTTCGTCGACTTCGACCATGAATTTTCGGTGCTGCTGGTCCGCGGCATCGACGGTGAGACGCGCTTCTGGGATTCGCCGGTCAATGTCCATGAGGGCGGAATCCTCG
The DNA here is from genome assembly GCF_014873485.1 of Sphingopyxis sp. OAS728. Taxonomy (NCBI): domain Bacteria; kingdom Pseudomonadati; phylum Pseudomonadota; class Alphaproteobacteria; order Sphingomonadales; family Sphingopyxidaceae; genus Sphingopyxis; species Sphingopyxis sp. OAS728. Next base: position 2,714,219 of record NZ_JADBDT010000001.1, read on the forward strand.
CGACCTCGACCCTGCCGCCGCCACAGGCCGTGCTCGACCAGCAGGACGACGCGCGCGCGCTAATGGCAAAGATCGCCGACGAGCTCGACTATGTCGGCGTCCTCACCGGCGAATTTTTCGTCGGCCGCGACGGCCCCGTCTTCAACGAGATGGCGCCGCGTGTCCACAACAGCGGCCACTGGACGATCGAGGGCACGGTCGCCAGCCAGTTCGAAAATCATATCCGCGCGGTCGCCGGCCTGCCGCTCGGCAGCACCGCCACCGCCGCTTTGCCGGTGACGATGCACAACCTCATCGGCGGCGGGATCGAGACGGTGCCCGCGCTGCTCGCCGATCCCGCCTGCCACGTCCACCATTATGGTAAAGCCGAGGTCCGCGACGGCCGCAAGCTCGGCCATGCCACCTGGGTCGGAGCCTCTCCCGCATGAATCGCCCCGAAATTACGCTTGTCCTCGCACGCGCCGCCAATGGCGTGATCGGCGCCGACGGCAAGATGCCTTGGCACCTGCCCGCCGACCTTCGCCGCTTCAAGCAGATCACGATGGGGCGCCCGATGATCATGGGGCGCAAGACCTTCGACAGCCTGCCCGCGATCCTCGAAGGCCGCCGCCACATCGTACTCACCCGCGATCCCGAATGGCAGGATGAGGGCGCCGAGCCGGTGGCGACGATCGAAGAAGCGCTCAAGCTCGCCAACGCGCCGCATGTGATGGTGATCGGCGGCGCCGAAATCTATCGCCTCTTCCTGCCGCTGGCCGACCGCATCGAGCTGACCGAGGTCGCGCTCGAACCCAAGGGCGACGCAGTCATCGACTATCCGGCCGCCGCCGAGTGGCAGGAGATCGCACGCGAGGATCATCCCGCCGACGACGCCGGCCGCCCCTCGTACAGCTTCGTCACGCTGACAAGGAAATAGGCTCATGCGTCGCTGGCTGATCGGCATATTGCTCGTCGTCGCGGTCGCCGCGCTCGCCTTCTTCACCCTCGCCCCCGGCATGCTCGAACGCGGGATGAACAAAATCGACGGCAAACCACTGCCGACGGTCAGCGAGCGCGCGAAGACGCTGCACCAGACGCTGACGATCGTCGACCTCCACAGCGACACCTTGCTCTGGAAACGCAATATCTTGGAGCGCGCCGACCGCGGCCATATGGACCTGCCACGGCTCGAGGACGGCAATGTCGCGCTGCAAATCCTCGCGAGCACGACCAAATCGCCCAAGGGCCAGAATTATGACGCGAACGGCGGCGATACCGACAATATCACCGGCCTCGTGATCGCGCAGCTCCAGCCTGTGCGGACGTGGAATTCGCTCCTCGAACGCTCGCTGTGGCACGCCGAAAAGCTGCACCGTGCGGTCGCCGCTTCGGCCGGCAAGCTACGCTCGGTCAATGCCCCCGAGGATATCGACGCGCTGCTCGCCGAACGCCGGGGCAAGGCGCCGCCCGTCGGCGCGATGCTCAGTATCGAGGGGCTGCACGGGATCGAAGGCAAGCTGACCAACCTCGACAAGCTCTACGCCGCCGGCTTCCGCATGGCCGGCCTCACCCATTTTTTCGACAATGATCTCGCGGGATCGATGCACGGCCTCAGGAAGGGCGGGCTCACCCCGACCGGGCGGCAGGTGGTCGAGGCGATGGAAGCCAAGGGCATGATCGTCGACATCGCGCATTGCTCGAACGCGTGCGTCACCGACATTTTGAAGATCGCGCGCCGCCCGGTCGTCTCGAGCCATGGCGGCGTGCAGGCGACGTGCAAGGTCAACCGCAACCTCAGCGACGAACAGATCAAGGGCGTCGCCGCGACCGGCGGCCTCATCGGCATCGGATACTGGGACGCCGCGGTTTGCGACACGTCGCCCGCGAGCATCGCCAAGGCGATGAAGCATGTCCGCGACCTCGTCGGCATCCAGCACGTCGCGCTCGGCAGCGACTATGACGGCGCCACCACCGTGCGCTTTGACACGTCGAAGCTCGTGCAAGTCACGCAGGCGCTGATCGACGCAGGCTTTTCCGACGACGAAATCCGCGCCGCGATGGGCGGCAACGCGATCCGCATACTCAAGGCCGGGCTCGTACCCCTGACGCCGCCAACTCTATGACGAAACTCACAAACTCCGTTCGTGCTGAGCTTGTCGAAGCACCGTCCTTCTTTCTTCAAAGGTTGAAAGGAAGAACGGCCCTTCGACAAGCTCAGGGCGAACGGAGAGGGGTGAGGTCATGATCCGCCTCGACGGCCATCAGCGCATCGAGGGCGATCTGCGCGGCGGCGTGATCGCCCTCGGCAATTTCGACGGCTTCCATGCGGGGCATCAGGCGGTCGTCGGCCGCGCGGTGCGTCATGCGAAAGACGAGGGCCGCCCCGCGATCGTCGCGACCTTCGACCCCCATCCGGTGCGCTTCTTCAAACCCGATGTCCCGCCCTTCCGCCTGACCACGCTCGCCCAGCGACAGGAATTGTTCGCCGCGGCCGGCGCCGACGCCATGCTCGTCCTGCCCTTCGACGCGACCCTCGCCGCGACGACGGCGGAGGATTTCATCACCGAACTGCTGCTGGGTCGCTACGGCGCCGCCGGCGTCGTCACCGGTGCCGACTTCGTCTTCGGCAAGGGCCGCGGCGGCGATGTCGTCACGCTCGCCGACCATGCCCGCCGTCTCGGCTTCTTCACCGAGATGGTCGCGCCCGTCGACGATACCGAAGAGGTGATCTCGTCGAGCCGCATCCGCGAGGCGCTCCAGGCCGGCGACTGCGCCGCCGCAACGCGCCTGCTCACCCGCCCCTTCACCGTGCGCAATGTCGTCCAGCACGGCGACAAGAACGGCCGCCTGCTGGGCTTCCCGACCGCGAACCTCGAAATGGGCCAATATCTGCGCCCGCGATACGGCATTTACGCCGTAACCGGAAAACTGCCCGACGGCCGTATCTTAAAGGGCGCCGCGAACCTCGGCATCCGCCCGAGCTTCGACCCGCCAAAGGAATTGCTCGAACCGCATTTCTTCGATTTTGCCGAAGACCTCTACGGGCAGGAAATCGACGTTGCCTTCCACGCCTTCATCCGGCCCGAGGCGAAGTTCGACAGCATGGACGCCTTAATGGTTCAAATCGCTATGGATTGTGACGCGGCAAAGGCGCTACTGGCGGGCATCTGACCCCTCGCCGCAAGAGGGGCGACGGGGGGGATGATGACCGACAGCGACGACTGGGCCAGCGCACTCGAAGGCCCGAAGAAAAAGCCGATGAAACGGCGCACGAAGATCCTGCTCTGGATCTTCGCCGCGATCGTCGCGTGGCTCACCCTGTCGAACGCCAGCTTCCTCGCCCCCGACCCGCAAGGCAAGCCAAAGCTCATCGCGCACCGCGGCGTCTATCACCTCTACGACAAGCGCGTCGCCGCCGGCCGCGACACCTGCACCGCCGCGCACGCGCTGCCGCCGAGCCATGAGGTGTTCGAAAACACCTCCGAATCGATGCGCTGGGCGGTCGGGCTCGGCGCGAACATGGTCGAGGTCGACGTAGCCCCGACGAAGGACGGCCGCATGGTCCTCTTCCACGACTGGACCCTCGATTGCCGCACTAACGGCAAGGGCGCGACGCGCGACCTGACGCTCGCCGAGCTCAAGGCACTCGACATCGGTTACGGCTACACCGCCGACGGCGGCCAGACCTTCCCGCTGCGCGGCAAGGGCGTCGGCAAGATGCCGACGGTCGAGGAAGGTCTCGCGGCGCTTCCCGTCCACCCCATCCTCTTCAACTTCAAATCGAAGGACCCGCACGAAGCCGACCAGCTGTTCGCGATCCTGAGGGCATCGGGCCGCGACAGCGCGAAACGCGGCGACGCCTTCTACGGTGCCGAAGCGCCCGTAAAGCGCATGCGCGAACTCCTTCCCAAAAATTGGTCCTTCGACCTCACGGGCGAGGGCAAGGCGTGCACCAAGGATTATGTCGCATACGGCTGGACCGGCATCGTCCCCGAAAGCTGCCGCAACGGCGTGCTCGCGATCCCGATCAACTATCAATGGGCCTTCTGGGGCTGGCCCGACCGGCTGATCGCACGCATGGACAGCGTCGGCGCGCGCGTCATCGTGCTCGGCCCCCATGAAAGCGGGAAGTCGAACGAAGGCCTGACGACCCCCGGGCAGCTCGCGAAGGTGCCCGCCAGCTTCAACGGCTATATCTGGGTCGAGGACATCCGCGAAGTGGGCCCCGCGCTCCGGCCGCGGCAGAAGTAAACCAGCGGCAGAGATTGCTCCGGTGCGGACAAAGGTGATCCCCGGCGAAAGCCGGGGCCCATTATAACCCCACGCCATGAAGCAAGGCTGGATCTATATCCTCACCAACCGGCGCAACGGGACGCTCTACATCGGCGTGACCAGCGACCTCCCGCAACGCATAGCACAGCATCGCGAAGGCCTGATCGGCGGCTTTGCCAAGAAATACGGCCTCAAGATGCTCGTCTGGCACCAGCATTTCGAAAATCTCCACGACGCCCGCCACCGCGAAGTCCAGATGAAAGAATGGAAACGCGCATGGAAGATCGAGCTGATCGAAGCCACGAACCCCGAATGGCGCGATCTATATTTCGAGCTTTTGCGCTAGCTTTCTGGGCCCCGGCTTTCGCCGGGGTTCACGATAGGGTTGGCCATTTGTGAACCCCGGCGAATGCCGGGGCCCACTGCGCCATACGCAATCGTGAAGGTTTGCTCCCACGCAAATCTGCGCTAAGCGGCCGCGCATGACTGATACGCCCTCCGCCGCCGAACAGCGCGACTATCGCGACACCGTCTTCCTGCCCAAGACCGACTTTCCGATGAAGGCCGGCCTGCCGCAGAAGGAGCCGCTGATTCTGGCGAAATGGATCGAAGGCAATCTCGAAGGGCAGATTCGCGAGAGCCGCAAGGGCCGCGAGCAGTTCATCCTCCACGACGGCCCGCCCTACGCCAATGGCGACATGCACATCGGCCATGCGCTCAACCATATCCTCAAGGACATGGTCGTCCGCACCCAGACGCTGAAGGGCAAGGATTCGCCCTACGTCCCCGGCTGGGATTGCCACGGCCTGCCGATCGAGTGGAAGGTCGAGGAGCAGTATCGCAAGAAAAAGCTCAACAAGGACGAGGTTCCGGTCGAGGAATTCCGCGCCGAATGCCGCGCCTATGCGCAGCATTGGGTCGACACCCAGCGCGAGCAGCTGAAGCGCCTTGGCATCGGCGGCGACTGGGATCATCCGTACCTCACGATGGATTATGAGGCCGAGGCCACCATCGTGCGCGAACTGCTCAAATTCGCGGCGAACGACATGCTCTATCGCGGCGCCAAGCCGGTGATGTGGTCGCCGGTCGAAAAGACCGCGCTCGCCGAGGCCGAGGTCGAATATGAGGATATCGTCTCGACGCAGATCGATGTCGCGTTCGAGATCGTCGAGAGCCCGATCCCGGAACTGGTCGGCGCTTATGCGGTGATCTGGACGACGACCCCGTGGACGATCCCGGTCAACCAAGCTTTGGCCTATGGACCCGAGGTCGAGTATGCGCTTGTACCCTATGGTGGGCGCAAGCTGCTCGTTGCGAACGCTCTTCTCGAAGGCGTGATGGAACGCAGCGCGGAGGCCTATTCTAACAACAATTCGAGCTTTGCTGGTTCGTTTGAACAGAACCACCCTCGGAAGCTATTCAAAGGCTCCGACCTCGCCGGGACCATTGCCCGCCACCCGATGCACGCGCTCGGCGGCTTTTTCGCGCGCCCGCGTCCCTTCCTTGCGGGCGATTTCGTCACCACCGACAGCGGTACGGGCCTTGTCCATATGTCGCCCGACCATGGCGAGGATGATTTCGACCTGTGCAAGGCGAACGGGCTTGACCCCGTGTTCGCGGTCGAGGGCGACGGCAAATATCGCGCCGACTGGGGTTGGCTCGGCGGTCAGGGATCGGTGATCAACCCCAAGTTCAACGCCCCCGACGGCCCGATCTGCACCGACCTTCGCGAAGCGGGCGCATTGCTCGCTGCCAGCGCTGATTACAAGCACAGCTATCCGCATAGCTGGCGCTCGAAGGCGAAGGTCATCTATCGCTGCACGCCGCAATGGTTCGTGCCGATGGACAAGGTGATGACGCATATCGAGCCCAAGACCCCGCGCGAAAAGCGCTGGGAGAATGAGGGCGGCGCGATCAACCCGCATGAAGAGGATCTCTGCGACGCGCCGACGCTGCGGCAGGCGGCGATGCAGGCGATCGACGACACGCGCTTCGTCCCCGCCAAGGGCCGCAACCGCATCGGGTCGATGGTCGAAGGACGTCCCGACTGGGTGCTGAGCCGTCAGCGCGCGTGGGGCGTGCCGATCACGCTCTTCGTCGACCGCAAGACCGGCCACTATCTCAACGACCCGATCGTCAACGACCGTATCGTCGCGGCGGTGCGCGAGGGCGGCGTCGACGCGTGGAACGACGCGCGCGCGCAGGAATATCTTGGGCCGAACTATGACGCCGCGAACTACGAACGCATCGTCGACATTCTCGACGTCTGGTTCGATTCGGGCTGCACCCACGCCTTCGTGCTCGAAAGCGGCAAATGGCCCGCGCTGATCCGCCACGACGGCGGCACGCACAGCGCCGACCTCTATCTGGAGGGCAGCGACCAGCATCGCGGCTGGTTCCAGTCGTCGCTGCTGGAGTCCTGCGGCACGCGCGGGCAAGCGCCGTACAAGGCAGTGCTGACGCACGGCTTCACGATGGACAGCAAAGGCTTCAAACAGTCGAAGTCGCTCGGCAACACGACCGATCCGGTCAAGGTGATGGAAACCAACGGCGCCGACATCATCCGCCTGTGGGCGCTGTCGGTCGACTTCACCGAGGACCACCGCATCGGCGACGAAATCCTGAAGGGCGTCGCCGACCAGTATCGCAAGCTACGCAACACCTTCCGCTACCTGCTCGGCGCGCTCGACGGGTTTTCGGAAGAGGAACGCATCACCGACGTTTCCGCGATGCCCGAGCTTGAGCGCTATATGCTCTCGCTGCTCGCCGTCCTTGATGCGAAGATGCACCGCGCGGTCGATGATTTCGACTTCAACGGCTATACGCGCCTGCTCGCCGATTTCTGCAACGAGGATCTGTCGGCCTTCTATTTCGACATCCGCAAGGACGTCCTCTATTGCGACCTAGGCCCCGCCGCGCCGCTCGGCACCGACACGCGCCGCGCGTACCGCAGCGTGCTCGACATATTGTTCCACGCGCTCGTCCGCTACGCGACCCCGGTGCTGGTGTTCACCGCCGAGGAAGTCTGGGGCACGCGCTATCCCGACGCGGGCAGCGTCCATCTGCTCGAATGGCCCGCCGTCGATGCCGCATGGAACGATGCCGCGCTCGCGGGCAAATGGGCGAACGTCCGCACCCAGCGCGAAGCGGTGACCGAGGCGATCGAACCCTATCGCCGCGAAAAGACGATCCGTTCGAGCCTCGAGGCCGAAGTCACGATCCCCGATCCGACGCTCGATCCCGCCGCACTGGAGGAAATCTTCATCGTGTCGGTCGCACGCGCCGGCGACGAGCTCGCGGTTACGCGCACCGAGAACCACAAATGCGGCCGTTGCTGGCGCCACCTGCCCGAGGTGACCGAGGACGGCGCCTTGTGCAATCGCTGCGACACGGTATTGGACGCAGCATGAGCAGCACACGTTCGCCGCACCTGCGCTTCGGCCTGATCTTTGCGGCCCTCGCCTTCGTCTTCGACCAGGTCACCAAATGGGTCGTCACCGTGCCGCTGTCGCTCGAGCCCAAGGGGCAGATCGAGCTTATTAGCTTCTTCAACCTGACCTGGGCGGAGAATTGCGGCATTTCGCTGTCGATGTTCGCCAGCTGCACCGACACGACGCGCTGGACGCTCGTCGCGGTGACGGGGATCGTCGCTGCCGCGGTCGCCTTCTGGATGACGCGCGAACAGGCGAAGGGCGACGTGATCGCGCTCGCGATGATCCTCGGCGGCGCGCTCGGCAATATCGTCGATCGCGTGCGCTTCGGCTATGTCGTCGACTTCGCCGACCTGCATATCGGGGATTTCCGTCCCTTCATGATCTTCAACGTCGCCGATGCGTGCATCACGCTCGGCGTGCTTTTGCTGGTTGCGCGCGCGCTGCTCTTGGGCGAAAAGGCCGCGACACCGGACGGCAAGCCGTCCGCCGATTAACGGGGCGCATTGGGAGTATGATTAAAGTGAACCGGACCACCGCCATTTTGGCCGCCTCGATCCTTGCCACGACGCTTTCGGCCTGCGGGTCGAACAGCCTGTTCAGCCGCGACCGTCCCGACGAGATGATGGTGTCGCGTCAGGCGCCGCTCGTCGTGCCGCCCGACTATTCGCTGACCCCGCCCGCGCCCGGCACCGCACGCCCCGGCGGCGAATCGACCGCCGAGCAGACGCTGCGTGCGCTCTTCGGCGGCCCGTCGGCACGCAGCGCGAGCGAAACGCAGATCATCGGCAGCGCCGACGGCCAGCGTGCCGATCCCGGCATCCGCAGCCAGGTCGGCAGCCCCGACACGCAGGTCGTCGACAAGGGCCTCGTCGTCCGCGACATCCTCGCCGCCCCCGAAGGCGACGGCCGCGACGCATCGGCGGCAATCCCAACCGCGTAACGCGCATTGCAAGTTCAGGATAACGGCCCGGCTTTCCGGGCCGTTTTCTTTTGCACGCCTAGCTGAACAGGCTCGACAGCAGCAGCATCGCAATCAGGCTCTCGACCATCGCGCGCGACGCATGGCCGAACGCCACCAGCCGCCCGCATTTCAGATGCTGGTTGAACCAGGCGGTCTGCAGGAAGCCGAACCACAGCAGCCCGACCAGCGCGAGCGCCCCGCCCGCAAGCACGGCCCAGTCGTGCGCGAGCTTGATCAATATCACCGCCCCGCCGAGCATCATCGCCAGCACCGCGGCAACATAGCATTGGCTGTAAAAGGGCGCGCGCAACGTGTCGCGGTTGACCTGCAATTTCTGCGCGCGGACCATCCGCGTCGCCATCATCACCGGGAACAGGCTGTAGGTGACGATCCGCAATATGATCAGGTCGGTGTTGTTGCTGACAAAGGCCGACAGCCCGACCTTGCTCGCGACCACCGCATCATTGCCGACCAGCGCGATCTCGGCGGCATGGATGATGATCAGCGACAGCAGCAGGAACAAAGGCGGGCTCAGCGTATCGGTATATTGCTGGTCGCTCGCGTCGCCCTGCTCGACATCCGAATAATCCATCATCTGCAGCGGCCGCACGAGCGTGCGCCACAGCGTGATCGGATAGAAGACCAGCCACGACATCACCTCGTACAAAAGCTCGTCGAGCGATTGCAGGAGGTTGAAGAAATTCATGGCGTTCGGCGCTCCCCTCTCTTCCGTTCGCCCTGAGCTTGTCGAAGGGCCGTCCCTCTTTCAAGCTTGGAAAGAAAAGAGCGGTGCTTCGACAAGCTCAGCACGAACGGGGAGAGTTCACGCCCGCGCGCCCGCTTCCTCGACGCCCGCGCTGTTATGCCGCAGCGCCTTCAGCACGGTGTCGACGATCTGCGGCGCGTTGAGCCCCGCTTCGTCATATTGCAGTTCGGGCTTGTCCTGATCCTGGAACATGTCGGGCAGGCGCATCGTGCGCAGCTTCAGCCCTGCGTCGATCAGTCCCTCGTCGCTCGCGAGCGTCAGCACATGTGCGCCGAGCCCGCCGACGCTGTTCTCCTCGATCGTCACGCAAACTTCGTGGCTCGCGAGCGTCTTGCGGATCAGCTCCTCGTCGAGCGGCTTGGCGAAGCGGAGGTCGATCACGCTCGTCGACAGCCCGCGCGCTTCCAGCGTGTCGGCCGCCTTCAGTGCCTCGGCGAGCCTTGTGCCGAGCGACAGGATCGCCACCGTCTTGCCGCTGCGCACGACGCGGCCCTTGCCGATCTCCAGCTTCACCGGAACCTCGGGCAGCGCCACCCCGGTGCCATTGCCGCGCGGATAGCGGAAGGCGATCGGGCCATCATCATATTCGGCGGCGGTATAGGTCATATGGACCAGCTCGGCCTCGTCGGCCGCCGCCATCACCACCATGTTGGGCAAGGTTGCCAGATAAGTGACATCGAACGAGCCGGCATGCGTCGAGCCGTCGGCGCCGACGAGCCCCGCGCGGTCGATCGCAAAGCGCACCGGCAAATTCTGGATCGCCACATCATGCACGACCTGATCATAGGCGCGCTGCAGGAAGGTCGAATAGATCGCCGCGAACGGCCGCATCCCCTGCGCCGCAAGCCCGGCGGCAAAGGTCACCGCATGTTGCTCCGCAATCCCGACGTCGAAGGTCCGCTCGGGATGCGCCTTCGCGAATTTATCGACCCCGGTCCCCGACGGCATCGCCGCGGTGATCGCGACGATGCGCTTGTCGGTCTCGGCGAGCTTCGCCAGCGTCTCGCCAAACACATTCTGGTACTGCGGCGGTCCCGGCGGCGCCTTCGCCTGCTCGCCGGTGATCACGTCGAATTTCTGCACGCCATGATATTTGTCGGCGGCGGCCTCGGCAGGGGCATAGCCCTTGCCCTTCACCGTCACCGCATGGATCAGCACCGGGCCATGGTCGCTGTCGCGCACATTTTCGAGCACCGGGATCAGATGCTCGAGATTATGCCCGTCGATCGGCCCGACATAATAAAAGCCGAGTTCCTCGAACAAAGTCCCGCCCATCGCCATGCCGCGCGCATATTCGTCGGTCTTCTTCGCCGCCTTGTGCAGCGGCTCGGGCAGCTTGCGCGCAAAGCGCCGCGCAATCTCGCGCAGCTCGATAAACGGCCGCGACGACACCAGCTTCGCCAGATAGGCCGACAGCCCGCCGACCGGCGGCGCGATCGACATGTCGTTGTCGTTGAGGATGACGATCAGCCGGTTGCCCGCCGCGGCGGCGTTGTTCATCGCTTCATAGGCCATGCCCGCCGACATCGACCCGTCGCCGATCACCGCGATCGCGCGGCCGGGTTCGTCCTTCAGCTTGTTCGCGATCGCAAAGCCAAGCGCCGCGCTGATCGAGGTCGAGCTGTGCGCCGCGCCGAACGGATCATATTCGCTCTCGCTGCGCTTGGTGAAGCCGCTGAGGCCACCCCCGGTGCGCAGCGTCCGGATGCGGTCGCGGCGTCCGGTGATGATCTTGTGCGGATAGCATTGGTGCCCGACGTCCCACACGATCTTGTCGCGCGGGGTGTCGAACACATAATGGAGCGCGGTCGTCAGCTCGACGACGCCGAGCCCCGAGCCGAGATGCCCGCCGGTCGTCCCGACGGCCGAAATCATCTCGGCGCGCAGCTCGTCGGCGAACTGGCGGAGGTCTTCGGGCTTCAGCTTGCGGAGGTCGGCGGGGACATCCACCGTGTCGAGCAGCGGCGTATGCGGACGATCAGTCATCGTGCGGTCATACTGCCAAGCGGATGGGGTGTCGAACGAAAAGGGATCAGTCGCCCTCGCGCTCGTCGCGCTCCCCCCCACGCTCTTTCGCCGCATCGACCTGCGCATAAAGCCCGCGCACCATCAGGTCGGTGAACACCAGCATCACCCCGACCATCCCCAGGAACAGCGCGACCGCGACCGCGGGAAGGGGCCCGACCATGCCGACCCCCTCCTTCTTCATCATGGCCGCGAGCACCGCCGCCGCCGCCATGAAGGCATAGCCGATGAAGCGCGGGATACGGCTCATTCCGCCTCCTCCGGGAGCGAACCATAGTCCGAAAGGTCGATTGCCATGATGTCGGCGACCAGGTCGCGCTTCGCAACATAGCGCGCCGCATCCTTGAGGTCGGCCGCGAGATGCGGCTTCAGATAGGGCGCCGCCGCCATCGGGTCGCGCCCGGCCAGCGTCTCGCTGATCGCCAGCGCGCTCATCAGCGCGCGTTCGGACAGATAACCCTGCCAGCCCGAGATATACCAGCCCGCGCCGATCGACGTCCCGGCCTCGTCCTTGGTGTGATAACCATAGCGTGCATTATTGCCGAGGAAGATACCAAAGCCGAGCGCGACCGCGGTGAGGTCGGTCAGCAGCTCCTCGCAGTCGGCACCGCCGGGCGCGGCACGCTGTGTGCCGGTCATCCAATAATGCGCCGTTTCGTGCCCCAGCGTCGCGACGAGCGCTGATTCGTCGGCGAGCTGGCTGCGCGAGGCGACGATCTCCGCCAGCCAGCCGCCCGCGCCGTCCTCGACGAGCTGGAAGGTGCCCGCCGCACTTTGCCCGCTGTGGGTGACCGCATGCCGCTCCGACACCGCCATATGCGCCCGCGCGCCATCGACCATCACCAGCCGCGTCGGCCAGTCACCGATCCCCGCGATCGCCATCACCTGTCCCAGCAGTTCGGACGCGCGGGCGTCGCCGGATAACCGGCTATCGGGAAAACAATCGCCGTCGGGCGTCGCCAACATACGGACGCGATGCGCATCCAGTCCGCCGAATTCATCGAGCAGCCAGCGGAACCCCGCCAATTGCCATTCCCACTCGTCGGCCGACAACGGCCGCTTCGGTCCGAACAGGCTCATGCCGACGGGCGTCCGGCGGGCACGCAATCGCGTCCGCTGGCGGAACCAATAGCGACGCGAAGGAATATCAAAACAGTGAAGGCGCATCGGTGCATGAAAACCACATGCGGCCAAATGCATCCTTCGGCAAGACGAAGCCGTTACAAGGACGGATTGTTTACTTACGCCCTCGTAAAACGGGGCAAGGCAACAGGATATTGAAGCGGATGACCATGCGCGATTTAAGACTGTTCTTCCGCATCGGCCCGTCTGGACGAATCATCCCGCTTCTTGCCGCCTTCGCGTTCGCCGCACCCGCCGCCGCCGACGACGCGCCCTTGCCTTATGACCTGACCGCCACAACCCCCGACAATGGGCTGGTGGACGGGCTCGCGACCGGCATCGACGCCGAACCGGCGCGCTATGTCCAGAACACCGATATCGACGAGAATATCCTGCTGCCGGGCCGGCGCGACGATGACGACGAGGAATCCGAACGCAAATGGTCGCGCGACTATATCGCCGTCGCGGCCGGGGTGATGAACACCCCCGATTATAACGGATCGGACGATCGCCGTTTCCTGCCCGCCTTTTACGTTCGCGGCCGGTACGAGGGTTTTTCCTTTTCGACCCGCGGCACCAATTTCCAGGTCGACCTGATCCGCCATCGCCGCGGGCAAAAGATCGACTGGAAATTCGGCCCGATCATCAGCCTGCGCAACGACCGTACCGGCAGCGTCAAGGATCCGCAGGTCGACCTGCTGCCCGACCGCAAGATGGCGGTCGAAATGGGCATCTTCACCGGGGTCACCAAGACGGGCGTGATCACCAGCGCTTACGACCAGCTCGGCTTTCGCATGGTCGCGCTCAAGGATATTTCGGGCCGGCACGGCAGCTGGACCGCCTCGCCGACGATCGACTACGGCACCCCGCTCTCGAAACGCGCCTTTGTCGGCATCTCGGCGTCGATGAACATCTATGGCAAGGGTTTTGGCCGCTATTATTTCGACGTCGACCCGCTCGGCAGCGCCGCGAGCGGCCTGCCCGTCTATAGCGGCGCGGGGCGGAAGGCGACGATCGGCAAATATACGCTCGGGATGGCGGGCGCCTATGCGCTGTCGGGCGACCTGCGCAAGGGCTTCGTCCTGATCGGCGGCGCGCAATATGGCCGCATGGGCGATCGCTTCGCCGACTCGCCGATCGTGAAGGACGCGGGCAGCAAGGACCAGTGGCTGTTCGGCGCGGGTTTGGCGTATCAGTTCTGACGGCTTTCGACCGGAAGCGGACGTCTCTTCTCCCCTCCCGCTTGCGGGAGGGGTCGGGGGTGGGCAGCAACGTTGCGATCAGCCCACCCCGCTGCGACTAACCAGCAAGCTGGCAAGTCTCGCTGCCCCTCCCGCAGGCGGGAGGGGATATTCGAGCACTACTCAAACGGCAGCTTCCCACCCCTAAGCCGCCATTCCTCAAACCAGCCCCGCCATCCGCATCCGCGCTTTCATTTCCGCGATGAACAGCCGCACCGCGGGCAAGCCCGCGCGCGACGGTTCGAACAGCAGATGCACCGGCAGCGCGGGCGGCTGCTCATCCGCCAGCAGCGATATCAGCCGCCCCGCATCGACCGCCTCGATGACCTGATAGCTCAGCAGATTGGCGATCCCCAGTCCCGCCTCGGCCGCCGCCAAAATCCCGTCGACGGTGTTGAGAAGCAGCCGCGGCCGCGGTTCGACGCGCCAGCGGCCCGATACGAACTGCCATTCGCCCGCCGCTCGCGGCCCCATCGCCGCGATCAGGTCGTGCCCCGCCAGATCGGTCACGCTTGCAGGCGCCCCGCGCCGCGCCAGATAGGCCGGACTCGCGACCAGCATCTGCCGCACCCAGCCGATACGAACCGCCTTCAGCCCCGAATCGGCGAGCGGCCCGATCCGCACGGCGACGTCGATCCCCTCCTCGACGATGCGGACATTGCGGTCGATCAGCATCATCCGCACCGCCAGCTCACGGTGCTGCGCCATCAGCCCGCCGACTACAGGTAGCACATGCAGCCGCCCGAACATCACTGGCGCGGTCAGGTGCAGCTGCCCACGCGGTTCGGCCTCGGCACCGCGCAGCTCGCGCTCGGCGCCCGCGAGATCGGCGAGGATGCGCCGCGCCTGCTCCAGAAACGCCGCCCCCGCGTCGGTCAACGCGACCGCGCGCGTCGAACGGTGGAACAGGCTCGTCCCCAGCCGCGCCTCGAGCGCCGCGATCCCGCGCGTTACCGCGGGCGGCGAGCTGCCGAGCTTGCGCGCCGCGGCGGCGAACCCGCCCTCGCTTGCGACAGCAACGAACATTTCCAGCGTGAGCAACCGGTCCATTATTATTCCATTTACCGGAATTAACTTGTTCGATCTTCCTTCATTATCACCAACAGCGCAATGACATATATCCGGACGGGCGAACGAAGGCAGCCCTCCTCCCGGCCTTCGTTCGCTTCCTTTTCGAAAGGCGATCCGATGGCGCAGAATTACCGGCACACATTGTTCGACGATGCGGTGAAGGCCGAGCAGGAGCGCCATGGCTCGCGCGCATCCTATGCCAAGATGGACGCCGGGGCCGATGGCACCCCCGACACGCTGACGCCCCGCGAAATCGCCTTTATCGAGGCACGCGACAGCTTTTACATGGCGAGCGTCAATGCCGAAGGCTGGCCCTATATGCAGCACCGCGGCGGCCCCGCGGGCTTCCTCCTCCACGTCGCGGGCAACCGCATCGGCTTCGCCGACTATCGCGGTAACAAGCAATATATCAGCACCGCCAATATCAAGGGCAATGACCGCGTCTCTTTGTTCCTGATGGATTATCCGAACAAGGAACGGCTGAAACTCGTCGGCCACGCCCACAGCGTCGAACTCGCCGACGATCCTGCCGCGGTCACCGCACTCATGCCAAAGGCTTATCGCGCGACGCCCGAGCGGGCCCTATTTATCGATGTGATCGGCTGGGAATGGAATTGCTCGCAGCACATCACCCCGCGCTTCACCGAGGCCGAGATTTCCGCCGCGATCCGCCCGATGGCGGATGAACTCAACCAATTGCGCGCCGAAATCGCCGCGCTCAGAGCAGAAAAGGACGCAAAATGACCACCGCACTGACCCAGGGCGCCCACCATATCGGCCTCGCCGTCCGCGATGTGACCGAAGCGCGCGACTTCTTCGTCGAGGCCTTGGGCTTCACCGTCGCCGCCGAACGTCCCGACTATCCCGCGATCTTCGTCTCCGACGGCACGACCCTGCTCACGCTGTGGCAGGTCGCCGATCCCGCGAGCGCGACGCCGTTCGATCGCCGCGCCAATATCGGCCTTCACCATCTCGCGCTCCGCGTCGCCGACCTCGATGCGCTGCGTACCGTCTTCGCGCGCGTGCAGGGCCATCCCGGCGCGGTAATCGAATTCGACCCCGAACCGATCCGCGAAGGCGCGACGACGCATCATTTCATCGCCGCGATGCCCGGTGGTATCCGTATCGAATTCGCGACCCCCTTCGCCTGAGAGGAAAAGCCGATGGCCCGTCCCCCGCTTCCCCCCTTCGACCATGACAGCGCGGTCCTGAAAGTCCGCCTCGCGGAGGATGGCTGGAACAGCCGCGACCCCGAACGCGTCGCGCTCGCCTATACGCCGGACAGCGTGTGGCGGAACCGCTCGACCTTCGTCACCGGCCGCGCCGCGATCGTCGATTTCCTCACCGCCAAGTGGCAACGCGAGCACGACTATCGGCTGGTCAAAGGGCTTTGGGCCTTCACCGGCAACCGCATCTCGGTGCGCTTCGCCTATGAATGGCACGATGGCGATGGCCAGTGGTGGCGCTCTTATGGCAATGAGAATTGGGAATTCGCCGACAATGGCGAAATGCAGCGGCGCATCGCGAGCATCAACGATCTTGCGATCGGCGAGACAGACCGCCTGCTGCTCTGGCCGCGCGACGGCGCGGGCGACCGCCGGCCCGACGACCATCCGGGCCTCGAAGAATTGGGCCTGTAGCCGCTACGACTGGGGAGGAATACCGATGGCCGCCAACAATGCACCCGCCTTTGCCACGATCATGCTGCTCACCGGCATCGGCATCCCGTTCCTTGCCGCGCTCAATTCGGGGCTGGGGCAAAAGCTTGGGCATCCGATGGCGGCGTCGGTCGTGCTGTTCGCGGTCGCGCTGCTCATCGCGATCATCGGCGCGCTGTGGACGGGATCGATGGGACAGGTGCGGCTGTCGGCCGAAACCCCTTTCCACTTCCACCTCGGCGGCATCTTCGTCGCCTTTTACGTCATCGCGGTGACCTTCATCGCGCCGCGCTTCGGGGTCGGCAATGCGATCTTCTTCGTGCTCGTCGGCCAGCTGATCAGCGCCGCGACGATCGATCATTTCGGCCTGTTCGGCGCTATGCGCTCGGCGATCGACGCCAGGCGCATCGCGGGGATCGCGCTGATGATCGCTGGCGTCTGGCTCGCGCGACGTACGGGTTGAAGGCTGGAAACGACCGATTGCGGCCGCTCCGCTACCTAACCCGTTCGCATCGAGCGAAGTCGAGATGCCCCTCGGGCTAGGCGCGATCTCGATGGGTGTCTCGACTTCGCTCGACACGAATGGGAAGAGGGCGTGGCTGTTTTCGACCGATTGCCGACCTATCCTGCATCGTCACCCCGGACTTGATCCGGGGTCCATGACTTCGGCGCCGCGATGGATCCCGGATCAAGTCCGGGGTGACGAAGAAGAAGGAGGCAACGGCCGATCCCCACCCCATAACCGCCGTTACACTGGCCGGAATCGGGCCCCTACATATGCGCCGTCACCTCGGGCGCATTCCACCAATTATTGGCCGCGCCGTCCATATGCTGCACCGGCAGCGCCGCCATCTCGGCGGGCGTCAGATCGTCGAGGCACGCGATCGACACCGAATAATAGGCGCCGCCAATCTCCTCGACATAGCCGTGGCCGAACGACGACACGCCGCACGTCTTGCAAAAGACATGATGCGCGCTGCCCGATCCGAACACATATTCCTCAAGCGCCGCGGGATCGGTCAGCAGGCGAAAGGCGTCGGGCTTGATCTGCGCGCTCCAGTTGCGCTTCTTGGTGCAGATCGAGCAATTGCATTTGCCCGTCCCCGCATCGAGATCGATATCGGCCTCGAATTTGACGGCGCCGCAGTGGCACGAACCATGGTGGGTCTTCAGCATCTTTCATCCTCCGGTCTGGCGGCGCGCGCTGCGCCCCTCACCCGAAGGGGATTAGCCCACCCCCCTGACAGATCATGTCAGGAGGCCGCATCCAGTCCATTCTGCCGCCACCAGTCGGCCATCAGCACCGCGCGCCGCCGCCCGAAGCCTTCGCTGCCGATCCGCGCCGCGGCGATGCGGTCGATGCGAAAGCTGCGGAAATCCTGCCGCAGCAGGCACCAGGCCGCGATGATCTGCTTGTCCTCGAAATAGGCGAGCGCGGCGGGCCAGATCGCGCGTTCGGTCGCGGCGCCCTTTTCGTCGGCATAGTCGATATGCAGCACCTTTTCCGCGCGCATCGCGTCGCGCACGACGGCAAGCAATGGCGCATTGCTCTCACGCCAGCGGCTGTTCACCGGCCACAGCCCCGACTCGTCGATCCGCTGCTTGAGCTCGTCGGGGCTCGCCGCCGCGATCTTGGCGAGCGCCAGCCCCGCGGCGCGCGACAGCGACCCGTCCTGCCGCCCCTCGACCCAGCGCGCGCCGAGCACCAGCGCCTCCAGCTCCTCGGCGGTGAACATCAAGGGCGGCAGGAAGAATCCCGGCCGCAGCATATAGCCGACCCCCGCCTCGCCCTCGATCGGCGCCCCCAAGGCGACCAGCGCCTGGATGTCGCGATAGAGCGTGCGCACCGACACGCCCTGCTCTTCGGCGAGTATCTCCGCCGTCACCGGCCGCCGCCGCCGGCGCAAATTGTCAATGATCGCGAAGAGCCGCCCCGTCTTGTCCGCCATGATACTCCGCTTCGCTCAGCGCCGCCGATAGGTCCAGCTCCGCGCCTTCGTCCCGTCGATCTTCGAGATCGTCGCGGTCAGCGTGTCGCCGGTGCGCGCATAGGCGATGCGCTGCGGATAATCATGCGCGGCATTTTCGAAGGTCGCGCTCGTCGCATCATGCTTCGCCAGCGGAAACGCGACCGGCGCGCGCGCCTGCGGCTGCGCCAGATAGGCGAGCGTGCCGCCCTCCCCCGCCGCGATCCGCAGAAATTCGAACTCGCGCAAGCTCTCGCCGCGCCCCGACCGGCTGTACCCGATCATCATCGCCCCGCGCGGCGCCGACCAGCTCTCCTCGGTCCAGCGCCCGTCGGCCTCGCTCACCCAGTCGCCCGCGAGCCAGCCGAGATCCGCGACGCTCGCCGCCGGGCTCGCCGCGACGAGCAAGAGCGATAGAACAGCCGCCATCATCCGCATCGAACCTCTCCCTCGCCGCTCTTTACCACCGCCCCGCCGCCATCATCAATGGACAGCTGACCGACCGCCGCCTATAAGCACACCATCCCCGGGGAGCCGCGTCTGTGATGGCCGGTTGAGAGCGGAATAGACCGCGACCCGTTGAACCTGATCCCGGTAACTCGGGCGGAGGGAGGGCCGGCTTTCACCGCGTGAGAACCGTCTTTCGCTCCGAATATATGGAGCGACTGCACATGGCCGACATCGACGCGAAATTCGAAAACTCCGCCCCCATCGGGGTGACGACCGGCCCGATCCGCGGCAGCCGCAAGATCCATGTCGCGACGCAGACCGGCAGCGGCATCCGCGTCGCGATGCGCGAGATCGACCTCGACCCGCATTCGGGCGAGCCCCCCGTCCGCGTCTATGACACCAGCGGCCCCTATACCGACCCCAATGCCACCATCGACATCGCCAAGGGCCTCGCCGAACTCCGCCGCGACTGGATCCGCGGCCGCGACGACGTCGAGGAAGTGACCCAGCGCGAGGTGCGCCCCGAGGATAACGGCCAGCTCGGCCCGGATCGCAGCGGCGGCGTCCCTGCCTTCCCCAACGTCAAGAAGCGCGTGCTCCGCGCCAAGCCCGGCGCGAACGTCAGCCAGATGCACTATGCCCGCCGCGGCATCATCACGCCCGAGATGGAATATGTCGCCGAGCGCGAGAATCTCGGCCGCGCGCGCCTCGCCGAGTATAAGCGCGACGGGCAGGACTGGGGCGCCAGCATCCCCGACTATGTCACCCCCGAATTCGTCCGCGACGAGGTCGCGCGCGGCCGCGCGATCATCCCCAGCAACATCAACCACCCCGAAAGCGAGCCGATGGCGATCGGCCGCAACTTCCTCGTCAAGATCAACGCCAATATCGGCAACAGCGCGGTCGCGTCCGACGTCGCGAGCGAGGTCGACAAGATGGTCTGGTCGATCCGCTGGGGCGCCGACACCGTCATGGACCTGTCGACGGGCCGCAACATCCACGACACGCGCGAATGGATCATCCGCAACTCGCCCGTCCCGATCGGCACCGTCCCCATCTATCAGGCGCTCGAGAAGGTCGGCGGCATCGCCGAGGATCTGACCTGGGAAATCTTTGCCGACACGCTGATCGAACAGGCCGAACAGGGCGTCGACTATTTCACCATCCATGCGGGCGTCCGCCTGCCCTACGTCCCCCTCGCGGCCAAGCGCATGACCGGCATCGTGTCGCGCGGCGGCAGCATCATGGCGAAATGGTGCCTCGCGCATCACAAGGAAAGCTTCCTCTACGAACGCTTCGACGAGATTACAGAGATCATGAAGGCCTATGACGTCGCCTACAGCCTCGGCGACGGCCTCCGCCCCGGCAGCATCTATGACGCGAACGACGAGGCGCAGTTCGCCGAACTCTACACGCTCGGCGAGCTCACCAAGCGCGCCTGGGCGCAGGATGTGCAGGTGATGATCGAGGGGCCGGGCCACGTCCCGATGCACAAGATCAAGGAGAATATGGACAAGCAGCTCGAGGCCTGCGGCGAGGCGCCCTTCTACACGCTCGGGCCGCTCACCACCGACATCGCGCCGGGTTACGACCATATCACCAGCGGCATCGGCGCCGCGCAGATCGGCTGGTACGGCACCGCGATGCTTTGCTACGTCACGCCCAAGGAGCATCTGGGCCTGCCCGACCGCGACGATGTGAAGGTCGGCGTCGTCACCTACAAGCTCGCCGCGCACGCCGCCGACCTTGCCAAGGGCCACCCCGCCGCGCAGGTCCGCGACGACGCGCTATCGAAAGCGCGCTTCGAATTCCGCTGGCGCGACCAGTTCAACCTGTCGCTCGACCCCGACACCGCCGAGCAGTACCACGATCAGACGCTCCCCGCCGAGGGCGCCAAGTCGGCGCATTTCTGCAGCATGTGCGGCCCGAAATTCTGCTCGATGAAGATCAGCCAGGAAGTCCGCGATTTTGCCAAGCTGCAAAATCAGGACAGCGCCGCCTTCATCGCCGCCGAAGAGGCCGAAAAGGGCATGGCGAAAATGAGCGAGGTTTATGAGGAAACCGGCCGCGAGCTGTATATGGGCGCGGGTGGCCGGGAGCATGATTGAGTAAGCGTGAGCTGAGAGCCACTACCCGCTACATTGACGTTCAGCGCCAGATTCCATAGCTTCGCTCGAAAGGCGAGGAATAGTCATGACCATAAAAGTGCACAGTGTCGACCACGACGACGTTATTAAGAGCGCCTACGCCGTGGGATGCACGACCTATAATTTTGCCTTGAAAGAGTTCATTCCTCTTATCGACAGATTTGATGAGCAAAGGAAAAAGCAGAACGCTAAATTCTACGCCAGATTGAGAGAGGATATAGTAAAAGGTTGCATAATGCCGCCGATTACCCTTGCATTTGTATCCAAATCCAATTCAAATAACGGCTCGATCAAAGATATAAATAATTTTGTCAACGATAACGTTTCTAAAGGATATATTCTGGACGGACTTCAGAGGTTAAATACCTTGCTATCATCATCAAAAGATGCGGGCTTTGATGGAAGTAGAAATTTATACGTCAATATCATTATTACTGAAAAATATGACTTCCTACTTTATCGAATGATAACATTGAATAATGGGCAGAAGCCCATGACGCCTCGTCATCAGATAGAAATTCTGACTAAAAACTTGCTTGATTTTACCAGCTTCGAAAATATCGTTATTCAGACAGAAAAGGAGACGGAAGAATCTCTTGTTCACGGGTCATTTAAGCTAGCCGACATATCAGCCGCCTATACCGCCTTTCTTACGAACAACGTTAACAATGATAATAACAAAATCATTGATGAGAAAATGAATGAGATTTTGGTCGGCCGCGTCATGAGCAATGATCTGTCGAGTTCAAAATCTGAGTTCTCGGATATACTATCACTCGTAGACAAATTCTCGATTGATAAGTCTGCAAAAAAATGGCTGTAAATTCAAAATAATTTGATTGGGTTTACTGTCGGATCAAAATTATCCTTTGACGTCGTTAACGATCTTGATGCTGAAGATTTCGCGCGTGAAATTCAAAAGTTTGAATCCGCGTTTTCGTCAATCAATCCCTCCAAGGTAAATGTTGGACGATACAGGCGAGAATTGTCTGAACATTACTTTAAAGAGTTGGAGAATTATGTAGATGCGAATGTCGACGACATAACGGAGAGCTTTTTCGATCTAACCGTCGCTGACTGAAATGAAAACCTTTCAGGTTTTGGATACACCGAGAAGCTCTCAGGCATTGCCAGAGGAGCTAAGGAGCGGTGCAAAACTTCCTCATATATCCGATATATACAAGATCCTTATGGGCCGCGCCGATATCAAGCGGGTTTCTTCAGGACATATATATAAATGCAGGTATGATTTCGTTTTTGAGACTCACACTAACGGGATCATTGGTTCAAACGGATTTATTGCTAGAATTACAGAAGAATCCGTTAGCAAGGCAGATTTCTTAAAGGAGTTTTCTAGACTCAAGAGAGACAACGTCGAATTTTATAAAAATCTTCGCCAAGAAATATGTCATTGCATTGTAGCTCTCTTAGAGGAGAGCTACGTAGAGTCCTTCGTGTACCTATATAGAAGCATGGAGAAAGTCGCGATTGCATTTCCGCTTCAATATATATCCTCCATCGCCGATTTTCATAAGGCAAAAGAGGCGCTGGATTCCCTATTTAGATCAGATTCTGGAGAACTAGCTTTTGCTTCAAAATTTGCAAAACTACTTTCCAAGAACAGAGACTATCTCACCGAATACAAAGTTTCGTTCTACACAGAAATTGAAAATGTGAACGAATTTAAAGTTCTTGTTAAAGAGATAAACAGATGCTGCCCCGATACATTTAAAGAAAATGCGGATATAAATGAGGATGAGGGATATTTTTCTATAGATTTTTCGCAAGTTCCGAGTTTAATTGTCAATGTTCGGAATAGACTGTTTCATAATAGCAACTCCGGTCAAGCAAACTTCAACATAGACAAGATCGGCGGCGCCGAGGAGCTTTGTCGCATGATGGTTTATGGAGGACTCCATTGGCTAACGCTGGTTTACGGCGAGGTCGTCAGAGAACGCCTGCGGAAAATTTGATCCGGCGGGATGCGATTGCGGTGACAGTTCACCAAACCCCAAAATTGCAGACCTACGAGGCGCCCCACCTCTCCGGCGGCGCCGAATAGCCCCGCAAATCCTATTTCGCACACCGCACCCCAAAAACCCCTTTCCTAATAAATCCCCGTCTGGTTCATCCTGTTGGATGAAGCACGACAAGATCACCGACCTCGCCGCCGTTCGCGCCCGCGCACGGCGCGCGAAAAAGGCGCCCGGCGCCGTTCGCATCACCAAGGCGCGCCGGCCGCCGCCCGACGACACCCGCTCCCTCGCCGCCGCGCCGGAATTCGTCCCCGCAAGCCCACGCGAACGCCATGATGGCTGGACGCCCGAAAAGCAGGTCGAATTCATCGATGCGCTCGGCGAATGCGGCTGCGTAACCGAGGCATGCGAGCGCGTCGGCCTGTCGCCGTCGACCGCCTATCGCCTGCGCCGCCGCGTCGACGCGTACAGCTTTCGCGCCGCGTGGGATGCCGCGATCGACTATGCGATCCGCCGCCTGTCCGACGCCGCCTTTTCGCGCGCGCTGCACGGCGTCACGCGCCCGGTGTGGTTCCAGGGCGAACAGGTCGGCGAGCGGCGCTATTATGACGAGCGGCTGACGATGTTCCTGCTGCGCTATCGCGACCCCGACACCTATGGCGCGTGGCGCGACCGCCGCGAACCGCGCCGCCGCCCCGATGCCCGGGCGATCGCGCTCGGCCGCTGGACCGGCCATGTCGCCGAGGATGCCTGGGATCGGACCAGCGGCACCATCGTCGATCGTGCGCGCGAGGAGGACGGCACCCTATGGTTGACCGACGAAGAGGCGGCGCTGGCCGACGCCGCGGCGTCGGCGCCCCGCTATGCGACGCAGGAGGAAACCGACGCGCGGCTGATCGCCAGCATCGCGGTGATGAAGCGGCTGAAAGCGCTCGGCATCGCGACCGACGGGCTGACCGACGCCGAATTCCATCGCCAGATCGGTCTGGAGGAAGCCCGCCGCGCCGCCGCCGGCACCACGCTGACCGTCGATTCGGGCGAAGATGAAAAGGGGGATGACGGGGCGGAAGGGCAGGAGCCCCCGGAAGGCGAGGCATGAGAGGGGGATGTGGCGTGACCTTTGTGACCTTCCGGGCCGATGTGACCTTTCGGCCTGTGACCTTTCGGCCCGCCTCGACGGCCCGCCCGTCGTCCCCGCCCCCACACCATGCTACACTCCCGAGTGGCTGCCCCCGCGCCCCAATGTTTCTTGGTGCCCCGCTCGACGGCTGGGCAGATAAGCAACACACTGGACAACCAGCGCACACCATAGCATCAGTATCGAATGAATATTACCGGGGGAGGATTCAATGAAATCGATCGGAAAGCTCGGGGCATCTATTCTGCTGACAGCAGCGCTTTCGGCCTGCGCGGTGGGCGTAAAGAGAACGCCGGGCATGAACTTGTACACGAGCGGCGACTATGCAGCGGCTATTCCTGTATTGACCAAAGAAGTTGAGGCCGGCGAGGTTTCGGCGCGCTACTCGCTGGGATTGGCGTATCGCGATGGCACGGGCGTCGAAAAGGACGCGACCAAGGCGGAAATCCTGCTGACCGGCGCCGCGATCGGCGGCGATCCGCGCGCTGTCGAAGAAATCCGCAAGATGTTGAAGACCGAAAATCGCTGTACAAAAGACAAGGAATTGCACGATTTATGGGGCGCCGTCGGGCTGGGCAACCGCAACCTCGTAACCGGCGTGGTCGAACTGTATAGCGCGCCGCGGGTCAGCCTTATAAAAATGGCGTCGATTTACGACGATCCTTGCAACGGGCGTCCGGTTCAACCCGAAGCTGCAAAGAGCCTGCGATCGCTTTCGGGCGGCCCCCGCCACATCTGGATTTACGTTCCGGGCTAAGCGCCATTCGGCTCGCGCGCGCACCATGCTACATTCCAGTCCATGCGCGCCCGGAACCCCCTCTATGTCATGGCCAAGCCGCCGCCCGAGGTGCAGGCGGCGATCGCCGCGCTGCCGCGCAACGACCCCGGGCGCGGACCCGAGCTGCTCCATGTCACGCTCATCTCGCTCTACGACCTGCATTATGCGCCGCCCGAGTGGCTGTCCGCGACCATCGCCGCGCTGGGCAGCTTCGCCGCGGCGCCCTTCCCGCTCCGCTTCGACCGGATCGAGAACCGCAAGGCGGTGACTTTGCGCACGCGCGATCCGCTGGCCGGGGCGCGGGCGTTCCAGAAGGCGCTGGTCAACCATCTGCTGCGCGAAAAGGCGCCGATCATGGACGGCACCACCCCCGAACCGCACATCACGATCAACTATCGCGGCGACCGGCTGAACGCCCAAAGGATGCCGCCGATCGGCTGGACGGTCGACGAGATCATCCTGACCGAAAGCATAGTCGGCAAGACCACCCATGTCGAACATGGCCGCTGGCGGTTGTGCGGGGATGCTGGCTGACGACCGCCGCGTTGGAACCCCGCCGCCGTTCGCGGGTCATAACTTTCAAAGGAGCGCCGCATGTCGCACCCCTCGAACATCGTCCATTGCAGCGGCCCCGGCGATCCGCACGCGCTCGACGGCATTTCGCGGCGCCACCGCAGCGGCGATCTCGACAAGCCGTGCCCGGTCTGTAGCGGCTACGGCCAGTGGAACACCCAGATCGACCTTATCAGCCACCGCTCGATCCGCCACGCCTGCCCCAAATGCGACGGGCGCGGGTGGATCGAGACCGGCGACGACATGGTCCCCAGCCACGACATCGGGCGCAGCGAGGCCGGACATCCCATGTGGACGGTGCGGCTCGACCCCTCCGACGATATCGAGTGATCGCGCGCGCCGCGCTTACCCCGCCGCCAGCCCCAGCGCGCCGCGCACCCAAGCGGGCCACCATTCGCTGTGATAGGCGGCAACCGCCGCTGCGAAGGCGATCGCATAGGCCCCGCTTCCCCACGCCAGCACCGGGTGCACGCGCCCGCGCGTCGCGATGTCGTACAGCGCCGCAGCCGCGATCAGCGCGATCGTCCCGGCCCAATTGCCAAGGACGATGCCCCAATAGCCGTCGCCCAGCGTCATGCCGATCGGCTCGCCCCACCAGCGCCCGAACGCCGCCGACAATATCACCGCGGTCGCGAGCAGGATCAGCCTCTTATGCGCCGCCGGGTCGCTGCGCTTTGCAAAGGCCAGCGTCGCGGCAGCGCGAAGAAGCGGGCATTTTCGGGGTCGCGCGGTGCATAGAAGCGCTGGCTGTGGATCTCGGCGGCGATCGCCGACACCGTCATCACCGGGACGAGGATGACGAGGCTCAGCCCCAGCAGCCGATGCAGGTCGTGCCGCCGCGCGCCGATCAGCAGCGCCTGCACGGTCAGGATCGTCATCCACGCGAAAAAGGCCCAGACATGGATCTCGAGCATCGCGGTCGCGGGATAATCGGCGGTGCCGCCGAAGCGTTTTGCGATCTGCGGCGCAAATCCCATCGCGACGCCGAGCCAGGACATGGCGATGAAGCTCAGGAAAAACAGCCGGTCGCCGCGATGCCACGCCGCGAACCCCGGACGCGTGCCCGTCATAAACCCCCCTTACCGACCCGGCACCAGAGCATCATGGCGGCGGGGCGCGGTCAAATGAAAACATCCGGCCGCGCGCGGCTCGACTCGTCCGATCGGGCCCGATAGGCTGGCGGCGTTTGGCGATATGGGAGAGTGACGATGCGTGGACAGGCTTGGCTGATGATGGGCGCAATGCTGGCGCTCGCCGGGTGCGGCAAGGCCGAGGCCCCGGCTGCGGCGCCCGAAAAATCGGTGCTCGCCGACGGCCCCGCCGCCGAGATCCGCGCGGTCGCCGAAGCCGACCTGCCGCAGGGCGTCCGCGACGCCGTGCTCGCCAAGGTCCCCGGCATGAAAATCGCCGAGACCGAACGCAAGGAACGTGGCGGCAAGATCTTCTTCGACGTTGAGGGGACGCGCCCCGACGGCAGCCCGGTCGAACTCGACCTGATCGAGGAGGCGGGCAAATATCGCATCGTCGAGATGCAGCGCGACATCGCCTGGGCCGATGCCCCCGCGCCGGTGCGCTCCGCCGCGGGCGCCGCAGCCGACGCCTTCACCCCCGCGCGCGTCATCGAAAGCACGCAGGAGGACGGCACGATCGTCTATGAACTGTTCGCGCCCGGCAAGGCCGACGAACCCGCCGCCGAGGTGAACTGGAAGGATGGCAAGGCGGCGCTGCGTAGCGAGCGGAACGAATATTGATGACCGGCCTCGCCCCCACCGGGCCCTCCCCAATCGGACCAGACGCGGGCGCGACCTTCTATCACGGCACCCGCGCCGACCTCGCTGTCGGCGACCTGCTCGCGGTCGGCTGGGGCAGCAATTATCAGGCCGCGCCGATGTCGTGGATCTATTTCTCGGCCGCACTCGAGTCCGCAATCTGGGGCTGCGAGCTGGCGGCGGGCGACGGCCGCGAGCGCATCTATATCGTCGAGCCGACGGGCGACTGGTTCGACGACCCCAATCTCACCGACAAGAAATTCCCCGGCAACCCAACGCGCAGCTATCGTAGCCGGTCGCCGCTGCGCATTATCGGCGAGGTCGAAAGCTGGACCCCGCACGACCCCGAGGTGCTCGCGGCGATGCAGGCCAATCTCGCGCGGTTGCAGGCCGAGGGCGCGCCAATCATCGACTGAGCCGCTTGCCAAATCGGCGCTACAAATGTAGCGCGTAAGCCGGTTCATCTTGTCCACACGGGAGCTTCCGATGCTGACGACCTTGCTCACCCTCGCCGCCGCAGCCGCAACCCCGCCCGCCGCCTCCCCTGCCGATCTCGCCGCGATCGAGGCGACCTGCTTCGACTATGTCGACGGCCAGCTCGAGGGCGATCCCGAACGCGTCAAGCGCGCGCTCCACCCCGACCTCGCCAAGCGCCGCATACTCGGCGACACCCCCGACGAGCGGCTCGGCCTGCAGCGCATGAGCCGCGAGGAGCTCGTCGACCTGACGAAGCGCGGCGCGCTCAAGACGCCGAAGGCCGAGTGGAACCGGTCGTGCCGCATCCTCGATGTCGCGGGCAACGCCGCCGCCGTCCGCGTCGAAACGCCGTGGTTTGTCGACTATTTCCACATGGGCAAGTTTGGCGAGCGCTGGGTGATCGTCAACGCGATGTGGCATATGAAGCCGAGGGAGGCTGCAAGATGAGGACCGTTCTGATCCTGGCCGCCGCGCTGCTGCTCGTCCCGGCCGCGAGCGCGCAACCCGCGGCCGCGAATAGCGCGATCGAAGCGCAGCGGGCGACCGCCGAACGCGTCTTCCTCGAAAAAATGGGGCAGGGAAAATTCGACATCTCGCCCGAGGTCTATACGCCCGATTTCCGCGTCCGCGCGCCGGGCGGCGACTATACGCTGGAGATGGACAATGCGTCGGGCGCCGAATGGCGCCGCGCCGCGCCCGACCTCAAGGTCCGCGTCATCCGCACCCTCGTCGAAAAGGATTTTGCCGCGGTCCACTGGCACGCGAGCGGCACCAACAGCGTCGCCGCAGCGGGGCTTCCCGGCGCGGGCAAGCCCTTTGCGATCGACGGCATGACCTTTTTCCGATTCGAAGGGGGCCGTATCGCCGAGGAATGGGGCGTCATGGATATTGCCGCGCTGATGAAGCAGCTCGCAGCGAAATAGCGCCCCCGACCATGATGCAACCGATGCTCGCCGCGCTATTGATCGCCCTGCAAGCGGCGCCGACCGCTCCCGATCCGCGCCGCCCCACGCCGACGTTCGACAGCGTGCCGCCCGAGCTGCCCGCGCTCACCCGTCCCGCGGTGCTGATTATCAGCAAGACCAACGGCTATCGCCATGACAGTATTGCAGAGGCGGTGCCCGCGATCGAAGCGCTCGTAAAGGCGCGCGGCTGGAGCAGCTTTGCGACCGAGAACGCCGCAGTGTTCAACCCGCGGCAACTCGCCAAGTTCGACGTCATCGTCTTCGCGAGCGCGAGCGGCGACATTTACACGTCCGATCAGCGCGCCGCGTTCCAGTCGTGGATCGCTAACGGCGGCGGCTTCGTCGGACTTCACAGCGCGGGCGACGGCAGCCACCCCGACTGGGTCGTGAAGATACGCGGCAATGGCAAATTCGTCGGCCATCCGGGCGGCACCGACCAGTTCCAGACGGCCAATCTGATCGCCGCCGACCGCAGCCACCCCGCCACGCGCCACCTGTCCGCGCTCTGGCCGTGGACCGACGAATTTTACAGCTGGGACGCTCCGCCCGCCGCCGACGCGCATATCCTCCTCAGCCTCGACGAAACGAAGATGCGGCTCGACCCGAAGCTGCGGATGGGCGACCACGCACTCGCCTGGTGGCGCTGCGAAGGCCGTGCCCGCATCTTTTACTCGGCGCTCGGGCACAAGGCCGAAGCTTGGTCCGACGCCATCCATCTGCGCATGGTCGATGGCGCGATCGCCTGGGCCGCACGCGAGGAAGGAATGGGCTGCGGTTAGTCGTCGGGTGTGACCGACGGCGCCCAGACCGACTCTGCTGCCTTGCCCAGCGCATCTGCAGCATAGATGCTCGCCGCCGACCCCGACCGCGCGCCATAGAGCCAGACCAGCGCGTCGAGGATTGCCGCCGCGCTGTCGCGCGAGATCGCCGGCGCCCACCCGTCGCGGTCGCGATTATCTATCTCGATCGCATCGAGCAGCGCCGCCGCGGCGGCGGACGATTGCGCGCCGTCGCCGTTCATCGCGTCTTCGGACGCGCCGGCTTTTCGAGATTGGCCTCGACTGCCGCGCGGACCAGCGCCTTGAACGCGGCCTCGTCGACGCTATCGCCCTCGAACAGGTCGATCGCGCGCCGCGTGTTACCGTCGAGGCTCGAATTGAACAGCTTCTTCGGGTCGGCCAGCCCCGCGCCCTTGGCAAAGGTCAGCTTGACCTTGTCCTTATAGGTTTCGCCCGTGCAGAGGATCCCGGCATGTTCCCACACCGGCACGCCTGCGGGGTTCGTCGGCTTCTGCCACTTCACCGTCTCCTCGACGTCGGGATCGGCGGCGTGGATCAGCGCGCGCAGCTTCGCCAGCGTGTCGCCGCGCCAGTCGCCGAGCCCCGCGATCTTCGCATCGATCAGGTCCGCCGCCATGCTGTGCTCCTCACATCTTTTCGCCGGGCAGCGCCGCGGCCTGCTTCACCCAGTCAGCGAACGCCGCCTCGTCGACCTTGTCGTCTTCATGGATATGGAAATAGCGCGTGTCGCCGCTCTTCGACGCAACCGGCGGCACCGGATCCAGCGATTGGCCGCGAAAGAAGGCGACCTTGATATATTTGTCGAAGCAATGGATGCTCAAGAACCAATGCGTCGGCTCGTCGCCCTGCCCCGGCGGACCATAGAGCGGCGAGTTCCACTTCACCGCCTTCGCGACCCCCGGAACGCTCTTTTCGATCAGCGCGTCGAGCCGCTTCCACACCGCCGACTTCCGCCCCGGCATCGCCGCGATATAGGCCTGCACCGGCGCGTCGCCATAGCCTTTCGGTATCTGCGGATTGCCGCCCGACAGCAGGACGACCTTCTTGTCGGCCATGGAATCGCGCTCCCTTCTTTCATCGGCAAAAGAACGCGATAGCCGCGGCGAGTCAAGCTAACCCGCGATCTCCGCCGTCGCCGCGCGCTCGATCGCGGCGCGCCAGTGGCGCTGTACCGGCAGCAGGAAAATCTCCGTCAGCGCGCGCTCGATCTCGTCGGCGGTCAGGTAACGCCGGTCGATGCGTCCGTCGACGAGCCGCGTCGTCAGCCGGTTGTCGCGCAGGCCATAGCGCGCCTCGGCGGTCGTGCGCGCCGCGCTCAGCTGGTGGCGGAAATGCGAGTCCGGATGCGCCGACGTGTACCAGTTTCCGATCTCATAATCTATCGCGGGCGGCGGCGCGTCGTCGATACGGTACAGCGTCCGCCATTCGCCCTCGATCAGCGCCGCAACCTGCCACGCGTCGCCGTGCCGCACGATGCGATAGGTCTCGTGCCGCGTCGGCTGCGGTTCCTCGCTGTCCATCACGAGCGGAGCAGGCGGTACCGTCGCGCCGAAACCGACATCGACGAGCCACGGCCGGCCTTCGAGCTTCACCCGAACCACCATGTGCGTGCGCGGGGTCGGCGGCGCATCGTCGGGCAGCATCCAGCGCACGCGGCCGATCAGCCCCTCGGCGTCGAACCCGATCGCCTGCAGCACGCGAAGGAACAGGCCATTTTGTTCGAAGCAATATCCCCCGCGCCGCCGGCCGATCAGCTTGGCGTCGACCGCGTCTGCGCCGATATCGACCCCTGCGCCGGTCAGCGCGTCGATCGCCTCGAACGGGATCGCGGCGATATGCGCCGCCTGCAACGCCGCGAGCACCTCGATCGTCGGCGCCACCGGTCCGCGATAGCCGATCCGCGCGAGGTAGCGCGGCAGGAAGGCCGCGGCGGGCGCATCGCTGTCGGAGTCGGCGGGACCCGAAGGCGTGGCAGCGGGATAGTGCAACATGGACAATGCTCCGTTCGCGAATCAACTGTCCGGCCCTTATGAAAGCTCAAGCCCGGTTGAGATCAAGCGCCGATTGACGAGGCCGCTCCCTGTCCCGCAAAACGCCATCATCTTGGTAACTTAGCCATTGCGGGCGGCCCCGCACTGCGGCAGACGCGTTGCACAACATAAGTCGCATAACAGAAACATTTCAGGGAGCCCCTCATGCGCACCACGACTTATTCCCGCTTCACCGCCGCGCTCGTCCCGGCCACGTTGCTCTTTACAGCCGGCACGGCCAATGCCGCGACCTGCGAGGAAGCCTTCGTCAAAAAGGGCAATCCGATCACCGCGCTGCGCTTCACCGCCGCGGTGACCGTCGCCGACCTGCCCCCTGCGGTCGCCATCGGCCAGATGCGCGGGATCGTCGCGGCGAAGGGCTATGACATCATGGCCGACGAGGCCGAATATGGATCGATGCTGATCGAACAGCCGATGACCGGCACCGTGCGCGCCTTTCCGATCCAGATCACTGCGACGCAAACCGGCGGAATCGGTACTGTCGTTATGGAAGCCAAGCTGCGCGCGGGCCAGTCGGTCGGCAGCGATGCGGCGAAGGCCGAAATGTGCGGCATCCTGAACCAGATCAAGGGCGGCAAGGCGGGCGCTGCCGCTGCCAAGAAGGGCGCGACCGCGACGACCGTCGCCGCCGCGCCGGTGAAGATCAGCGCCCTCGGCTTCTCGCAGCAGGTGTCGAAGGACACCGAACGCAATTCGGCGGGCATTCTCACTCGCTACAAGGGCAAACAGTTCACGATCGACGGTTCGGTCGCCTATGTCACCAAGGACGGCAAGGATTTCCGCGTCGGCTACAAGATCCCCGAACCTTGGGAACAGGCAATCCGCCTGCCGAACCAGGCGCCGTTCAAGACCGATATCGTCTGTTATATGGCGCCCGGACAGGCCGCCTATTCGCTCCAGCTCAAACCCGACAAGGGCATCAAACTGACTGGCACCGTCGAGGATTTCGATGAATATAAGCATGTGATCTGGCTGAAGGACTGCCGCCCGGCGCAGTGAAGGGGCGGTATAGCGACGGGAGGGACGTCATGCGCGAAATGATAGCGGCGGCGCTGGCTTTCGGCATGGCAGCTCCCGCCCTTGCTGCCGATGCGCCGGCGGACGAGGTGGCGAACCTCCGCGCCTTCGCCGACGCATTCGACGCCGCGCAGATCGCGCAGGACCGTGCCGCTCTCGACCGCATGGTCGCCGACGATCTTGTCTTCATCGACGGCAGCGGCAAACGGTACGGCAAAGCGTTTTTCATCGACGGCTGGACCGGCGCCGACGATGATTACGACCCGGTCACGCTGACCGATCGCGTCATCCTCCCGCTCGGCAAGGATGTGGGCCTCGCCAGCGCCGAGACGATCCTGTCGGGCCGCTCGGCGGGCACGCCCTTCCGCGTCCGCATCCGCTTCACCGATATTTTCAGGCGCCAAGGCGACAGCTGGCAGGCGACCTATATCCATGTGACGCGGATGGCGCTGGAAGACGCGCCAAAACCTTGACACGTACGCGCCGCGTGGTCCGCTGGACGGTCCGCGTGGTCGGGCTGCTGCTGTTTCTGCTCCTGCTTTTCGCGCTGGTCCTCGCTGTGAACGGGTGGAACGCCTTCGGGCGGGCGCCGTCGGGCCCGCGGCTCGAAAAACTCGAACGCTCGCCGCATTGGAAGGACGGCGCCTTTTCTAACGGTCGCGGCGGCTGGATCGACCGGCAGGCGGCCTATCGCGGGCTGCTCACCGCATCGGCGGTCACCGAGCCCGAGCCCGGCGCACCGGTTCCGGCCTCGCGCACCGACCCCGCCACCCTCGCGCGCCTCCCCCCCAGCGGGCTACGCATTACCTGGTTCGGTCATAGCTCGACCCTCGTCGAGATCGACGGCAAGCGCATCCTCGTCGACCCGATGTGGGGCGAGCGCGCCTCACCGGTCGGCTGGCTCGGCCCCGCGCGCTGGTACGCGCCGCCGATCGCGATTGCCGACCTGCCGCCGATCGACGCCGTGGTGATCTCGCACGACCATTATGACCATCTCGACCAGAGCACGATCCGCGCGCTCGACAGCCGCGGCACGGCCTTCATCGTCCCGCTCGGTATCGGCTCGCACCTTGCCTATTGGGGCGTCGACGAAAAGAATGTCGTCGAACTCGACTGGTGGGGCGAGAAGCGGATCGGCGACGTCGCCATCGTCGCGACTCCCGCACGCCACGCCTCTGGCCGCCTCGGCAGCCAGAGCAACCAGACTTTCTGGGCGGGCTATGCGCTGATCGGGCCGAAGCACCGCGTATGGTATTCGGGCGACACCGGCTTCGCCCCCGAATTTGCCGAGATCGGCAAGCGCCTCGGCCCCTTCGACGCGACCCTGCTCGACACCGGCCAATATAATCCCGCCTGGCCCGACAATCATCTCGGCCCCGAACTCGCGGTCGAGGCGCACCGGCTCGTCGGCGGCAAGACGCTGATCCCGATCCATTGGGCGCTGTTCAACCTCGCGCCGCACGCATGGACCGGACCGCCCGAGCGCATCCTCGCCGCCGCGCGCTGCGTCGGGGTCCGCCTCGCGATGCCGCGGCCGGGCGAAAGCATCGATCCGGCGACCGCGCCGCCGCCGACGCGCTGGTGGCCGAGGCTTGCATGGCAAACCGCGGCGCAAAAGCCGCAGGTCGCAACGCTCGACGGCGATCCCGCGCACCGCGTCGCGATTGCGCCGTGCAAGGCGCCTTGAACATCGTGATTCGACTCTCTCGGCAAATGAGAACATAATAGGAACATTGATCCGATTCGGAGGAATGGATGATGGACCCGATGTTCCGCTATTTTCTGGGCTTTCAGGTGGCCGCCGACCGCGCGGGCTGGCTCGCGCGGCAATTGCCCCCCGTTTCGGGCGATCTGTTCGCGGGGCTCAAGCCGCAGAATTATCACCTCACGCTCTGCACAATCGCAGAAACGCTGGCGCAGCACCCGTTCCTGCGCCAGCGCGTCGCGGCAGCGTTCGCATCGGGTCTCCCCGCCGCTAGTCACATTCCCCTTGGACGCATCATGAGCCGGGAGGTGGGAGCCGAACTCACTACTGTCGGAAGCATCGGCGGCATTCGCCATCTCTATGAGGGCGTCGTCGCGCGTCTTGCGGCGCAGGGCATCGAGCCGATGCATCGCAAGTCGGGCCTCCGCCCGCACATCACGCTCGGCTATGGCCGGAACGAAGGGTTCGACCCGGTTCCGGTAGCGTGGAACGGGACCCCGCGAGAGCTGGTGCTGATCGAAAGCCATATCGGCCACCGACGCCACCGCGTATTGCAGCGCTGGACGCTCGAGCCGCCCGCGCAGGGCGCCTTCGCCTTCATGGAAGACGAGCTGCCCACGCCACTGCGCCGCGCCGCCTAGCCTTCGAGGCTGTGCTCAAGCGTGATCTCGCAGTTGAGCAGCTTCGACACAGGGCAATTCTTCTCGGCTTCCGCGGCGATCGCAGCGAACTCGTCGGCGCTAATCCCCGGCACCTTGCCCGTCAGCGTCAGCGCCGACTTGCTGATCTGAAAACCGCCATCGACCTGGTCGAGCGTCACCGCGGCGCTCGTCTCGAGCGTGTCGCCATTATAGCCCGCGCGCGCGAGTCCGAACGACAGCGCCATCGTGAAACAGGCGGCATGCGCCGCGGCGATCAGCTCCTCGGGGTTCGTTCCCGGCTGCCCTTCGAAGCGCGTCCCGAAACCATAGGGCTGTGCATTGAGGACGCCCGACTTGGTCGTGATCGACCCCTTGCCTTCCTTGCCAAAGCCTTCGTAGCGGGCGGATGCGCGATTGACGGTCATGGTCGTATCTCCTCTTGGGGGTGAGTCTCGTGCCTGTTTCTACATCAAGGGGCCGGCGGGGGCATACCGACAAAGGTATAACCGCACCCTTCCTTCGATCAGGTCATCCTTCGATCAGGCGAGCCCGCGCCGCATGCCAACCCGCTTCCATGCCTTTTCATGAAAGAAGAATGCGACAGCATTGATACAGGGCTCGATGATCGCGATCCCGCCCGCGAGCGCGACCGATCCGGTCATCACATAAGCGACGCTGAACCCGATGGTCAGGTGGATCGAAAGATAGGTGAAGGTCTTTATCAGATCGAGGGGCATGACCCGTCTCCGGCAACTGCGAACCCGCACAAGTTAAGAACGGTTCGCAACAAGCGCCAGATATACCTTTAGGTCAGTCTGATCGATTTTCCCGCACGACGCCCGCCCGGTCGAGTTCGGGGCCCAACCGCCCCGTCAGCCACATCGCCCACATTTTGAAATCGGCGCCAAGGCTCCACAGCGGATAGGTAAAGGTCGCCGGCCGGTTCTTCTCGACTCCGAAATGCGCGACCCATGCGAAGAAATAGCCCGCCACCGGCAAGGCGATCAGCCACCCCCAGCGCCCCGCCACGACCGCGGCAACCGCGATCAGTACGACGAGGCTCGTCCCGATATAATGGAGCGCGCGCGTCGACGCCTTGCTGTGCTCGCGCAGGTAAAAGGGCCAGAATTCGGCGAAGGTCGTATATTGGCGCGCCATCGCGCAATGCTGCCTTCGCCCGCGCCGCGGGTCAACTAGAGGCTGCGCGCCGCCTCGTCGATCAGCGCCGCGACTTCAGCTGGCCGCGATGCGAGCGACGCGTGGCCGGCGTCGAGCGTGATGACCTTTCGCGCACCGAGCCGCCCCGACATCATCGTCTGGTTCGCCGGGGCGATCATCCGGTCTTCGCTCGAAATCTGGTACCAGCTCGGCTTCACCCGCCACGCCGGATCGCTCACCGCCTCGCCAAAGGTCGACGCAAGCGGCGCCTTTTGCGTCACCGCCATCACCAGCGCCTCGTCGGCGCTGACATCCTGACAGAAGCTTTCGTGGAACTTGTCGGGCTTGATCCAGAGATAGCCATCGCCGTCGGGCGCAAGATTTGCGGCGCCCGCGGGCGGATGCTGCTGCGTCAGCGCGCCGAGGCTCTCGCCCGCGTCGGGCGCGAAGGCCGCGATATAGACGAGCCCCGCCACATTCGGCGCCGTTCCCGCCTCGGTAATCACCGCGCCGCCATAGCTGTGCCCGACGAGCAGCACGGGCCCGTCGACCTGCGCCGCGATCTGACGCGTCCGCGCGGCGTCGCCGGCAAGCGACGTCAGCGGCAGCTCGACCGCGCGTATGCCTTTATGCCCCAACCGGTCAAGCTCGACGATCGCCTTCGCCCAATGCGCCGCGCCGCCCCAGAAGCCGTGCACGAGGATGATCGTTGGAAGCGCTGCCATGGTCCCGACTCCTGTAGAATTTCGCGAAGCCCGAAGCTAACATGTCCGCCAATGACCTGACAGCGAAGAACGCTGACGGGATTTCGGGGGAGGAATTGATCCATGAAAAAATCGACGCGTGCCCTGCTCGGGCTCGTCCTGCTCGACCTTGTCGTCATCGCCGGCGCCTGGTGGATGATCGACCGGACACAAAGCGGTGCGTGGAACTCGAACGATCCCGCGGGCTCGATCACGATGGTGACGACGACCGCGGGGATGATCGTCGGCGTGGTCACCGTGGTGCTGTTGCTCGCCTTCGTCACCCACCGCCGCGCCGGTAACTGACCGCCGGGCCTTTCGGGACGCCCGCGCTCTCAATCCTCGCTGTTGACGATCACGTCCCAATGATCCTCGACCAGCGCAAAACGCTTGGCCTCCTCGGCCTTGAATGTTGCAAGGTCGGGGAACAAGCGCGCGCCGACTTTCTCCGCAGCGGCGTCATAGCCGGTCGCATTGCCCACGGCGTCCTCGGCGCCGCGATAGGTGATCGTCACGCGCAGATCCCAGCGCGTTCCGCCCGCCATATGGGTGAAGGGGGTCGTCGTCTCGATGCGGGTGATGAAGCCCAGCCGCTTCATCTCGTCCAAGATCGGCTGATGGTTCTTTGCGTAAAGCGCGCGGAACTCGTCCATGCCTCCCCAGCGGATGCGATAATAATATTCGATCGTCACCGGGGTCATCGTCGACGCGGCCGGTGGGGTCTTGGTCACGGACGGCGCGGTTTCGGGCGCCGCAGCGGCCAGAAGCAAAGGCAATATGGAAAGCATGGCCCCTTCCCCCTTCGCACCGAAATCTACGCGCGATAGCGCGGCCATTCAAGGCGCCCAGAAAATAGTCAGCCCTCCCGCCTGGGTCGCAGGGGCGGGAGGGCTGTGTTCCGGGCCGGCATGATCGGCGCGCCCGGAGACGAAAATATTGTGCGGTTCAGCGCGCCGCGGCCTCGCGGACCTTCTGCACCGCGGGGAGCAGCAGGCCGATCAGGATCTGCACCGGGTTCGAGGTCACCATCATGCCGCCTTGCGCGGGCTGCGCCGACTGCGCCATCGCAGGGGTCGCCGACAGGGCGATGGTGAGGGCAAGCATCGGGGTGAGGATCATCTTCTTGGTCATCGTCTCTTCCTTTTCACATTCGTTGATCTGGTTCGAATTTCGTTCGGGTCGCTCCCGATGACCTGCTTATGCCGCACGGCCGATCACCCGGCCGTGATCGCCATCACTCGGCCGAAGAAATTTCACAACTCACGGAAAAGAAAGGAAAGAAACTTATGTTTGGCGTTTGATCCGCACCAGCGCCCCATCGAGCGCCTGCAGGAATTGCGAGCGATCGGCCTTCGAGAAAGGCGGCGGCCCGCCCATTCCCTCGCTCATCCCCGAACGCAGGTCGGCCATGATCGCGCGCGTCGCGATCGCGGGTCCGATCGACGCCATGGTGAAGGGCTTGCCGTTCGGGCCGAGCACGCTCGCCCCCGCCTTCAACGCCCGATCCGCGAGCAGGATATCGGCGGTGACGACGATGCTCCGGTCATTCGCCGCCTCCGCGATCCAGTCGTCGGCGGCATCGAAACCGTCCGAGACGACGACGCGTTCGATCAGCGAATGGTCGGGGACGCGCAGCCGGCTGTTGCTCACGACCTTCACTGCCACCTCGTGCCGCCACGCGACGCGGTAAATTTCGTCCTTCACCGGACAGGCGTCGGCATCGACGAGAATCTGGATGGCATTCGTCATGGGCAAAACGTCAGCCGACCTCGACACCCTTCCAGAAGGCGATGCGGTCGCGGATCGCCTCGGCCGCCTCCTTGGGGTCGGGATAATACCAGGCGGCGTCGGCGTTCATCTGCCCGTTCACCGTGACATGATGATAATGCGCCAGCCCCTTCCACGGACAGATGCTCGTCGTCGCGCTGTCCGACAGCACACCCGCGGCCACCGCGTCGCGCGGAAAATAATGATTGCCCTCGACCACCACCGTGTCGTCGCTGTCGGCGATCACCGCGCCGTTCCACCGTGCCTGCACCATCGATCCGCCTCCAGCGTCAGCCCGCGAGCCCGTCCCACACCAGCTTGGCGCCAAGCAGGACCATCAACAGATAGATGATAACATAGAAACGCGCGCCATCGATCCGTTTCAGCCAGCGCACGGTGAGCAGGGTCGAGACGATCGCGAGCGGCATCAACAGCAGCGCGGCGACGAGCACCTCATGCGGGAAGGCGCCGAGCGCAATATAAGCGGGCACCTTCATCCAGTTGATCGCCGCGAACAGGATCGAACTGGTACCGACAAAGACAAGATGCGGCAGACGGCGCGGCGTCACCCACATCTGGAACGGCGGCCCGCCGGCGTGCGCGATCTGGCTGGTAAAGCCCGTCGCGACCCCGAACAGGCTGCCGACCCAGCCGGGCGAGGTCGACGCCGCAACGACACGACCGCCGCGTTCGACCCATAGGCGATAGAGGCCGAACGCCAGCGTGATCGCACCAAGCGCCGCCATCAGCTTCGCCTCGTCGACGCGCTCGGCATAAAAATAGCCCGCCGCGACGCCCACGGCGGCGCCGGGCAGCATCCATGCGATCACCCAGCCGTCCCACGTCTTACGGAACGACCAGACGCTGACGACGTCCTGCACGATCAGGATCGGAAGCAGCAGCGCGGCGGCGATCGTCGGCGGCAGCACCAATGCAACGAGCGGGGTCGCGAGCGCGCCGACCCCCGACAGGCCGCCCTTGGCGAGCCCGAGCAGGATCACCGCGATGGCGAGCACGAGCAAGGTCAGCGGATCGGCGAGCAGGCTCATTCGGCGGGGACGTCCACCGTTTCGGGCAAACGCCAATCGATCGCGCCGCGCCCCTGCGCCTCAAGAAACGCGTTCGTCTGACTGAACGGCCGCGATCCGAAAAAGCCGTTGTGCGCTGACAGGGGCGAGGGATGCGGCGCGCGCAGGATCAGGTGCGGGCTGCCCACGCCCAGCCCCGCGACATTCGCCGCCTTCTTCTGCGCATGGCTGCCCCACAGGATGAAGACCTTGGGCGCCGGGTCGGCGGCGACCGCGGCGACGACGGCGTCGGTGAATTTTTCCCACCCCTTGCCCTGATGCGAGGCGGCCATGCCGCTCTCGACCGTCAGGCAATTGTTGAGCAGTAGCACGCCTTGGCTTGCCCAGGATTTGAGATAGCCATGCGACGCGCGCGCGATGCCGAGGTCGCTCTGCATTTCCTTGTAGATATTGACGAGGCTCGGCGGCGTCCGCACCCCCGGCTGGACCGAGAAACAGAGCCCATGCGCCTGCCCCGGCCCGTGGTACGGATCCTGCCCCAATATCACGACGCGCACATCCTGCGGCGGCGTCGCGTCGAGCGCCGCGAACCAGTCGCGCGGGCGCGGATAGATCGCCTTGCCCTTCGCGCGCTCCTCGCC
Source organism: Sphingopyxis sp. OAS728 (assembly GCF_014873485.1). NCBI lineage: Bacteria > Pseudomonadati > Pseudomonadota > Alphaproteobacteria > Sphingomonadales > Sphingopyxidaceae > Sphingopyxis > Sphingopyxis sp. OAS728. Next base: position 2,754,539 of record NZ_JADBDT010000001.1, read on the forward strand.
GAGAAACGCCTTGAGCGCCGCCATATAGGGCTGCTCGAACTCGCCGCCGATGCGCGCGAGCCAGTCGGGATGCAGTTTGACCTCGGACATGCCCGCGCTTCACCAGAGCAGCGCGGGCTTGTCCAGTACCGTTACCCGGCGACGGGCGCATCGCGGTAATGCCGATCGCATCCGGCACCTCGATGATCGAACATTCCCATGCGGCTGTCTGCGCCTCGGGTGACGATCGCCAACGCGGGCTTGCGGCCTTGCGCAGAATGCTTTGAAGGTTTCCGCCCGACCCTGTACGGGCCCCGGATTGGTTGCTTCCATCGCCTCGCGCCCGGCTTCAGCGCCAGCCGTTCGTATGAAGGCAGATCGTCAGGATTCTGGGTTACAATGAATTATCGCCATAGCTTTCATGCAGGCAATAGCGCCGACGTCGTAAAGCACAGCCTGCTGATTGCCCTCGTGCGGGCGTTGCAGCTTAAAGAGAGCCCGCTCACCCTGATCGACACCCATGCCGGTTGCGGCCTGTACGACCTTGGCGGCGATGAGGCGCAACGCACCGGCGAGGCTGCACAGGGCGTGGTGCGCGCCTTTGCCGACACGAACCCCTTGCTGGACGACTATCGCGCCGCCGTGCAGGCGGTGAATGCCGCGGAAGAACCGCGCCTCTACCCCGGATCGCCGCGTTTCCTGGCACAACTTCTGCGCTCGCAGGATTTTCTGATCCTGAACGAGAAACATCCCGAAGACGTCTATGCCCTGCGCGGCGCCATGCGCGACACTTCCGCGGCCGTGCATCAGCGCGACGCCTACGAGCTCTGGCTGGCGATGCTGCCGCCCCGCACCGCGCGCGGCGTGGTGGTGGTCGACCCGCCGTATGAGCAGACCGATGAACGCGAACGTATCACCGCCACCTTGGCCGCCGCCAGTCGCAAATGGGCGCATGGCGTGACGGTGGTCTGGTACCCGCTGAAGCACCGCGCCACGCATATGCGGTGGAAGGGGCAGCTACGAAAGCTCGGCATCCCGAAGTTTCTGGTGGTGGAGCATTGGTTGTACGATAGCGATCAGCCCGACATCTACAACGGCGCGGGCCTTTTTATCGTCAACCCGCCCTACGCCTTCATGCAGGCGCTGCCGCCCCTGCTGGAAGCCCTGCGCGCCGCGCTGGCGCCGGAGGGGCATAGGGGAAAGATCACAACCGATTGGTTGGGAGATTAAAATAAACCGTCATCTTCGCCTTCACCCAAAGGAGGAAATGCCACGCTTCAGCTTGTAAGCAAATTGGGTCACGCTGAATTTGAAACACGGCTTTCGCGCTGGATGCCATTGCTCAGGACGATTGCGCCTAGTCACCTTGGACATCAACGGTGAAGACCGACGGCTTACCGCGCGAAGCCGGGTTCCATCCTGCCGATCGGCTACCGGAATGTTTAGCGGCCAAGACAGCCGCTCGGCGGGACGATATCGACCGATCAACGACGTCGCCCCCACGAAGGCAGGGGGCGACGGTGATGTGATCGTCCGCTTCACGCCCCAGATCCGCCCGTTAAATCTTCCCGCGCACACTTAGGAAGAAACGCCGTCCCAGATAGTCATATTGCGTCCCGAACGCCGGCGCCTGCCCGATCACGGGCGGCGTCGCGGTGACGACGGTCGACACGCGCGGCGGCGCCGTGTCGAACAGGTTCGCGACCCCCAGCGTGATGCGGAACCGCTCGGCAACATCGCGGCTCAGCGACAGCGAGTGATAGAAGGTCGCGGGCACGCTGACGTCGGGGCAGAAGCGCCCGCCCGGACGGAAGCTCGACGTTCGGCATGCGTCGCCGCCCTGCGCGCGCAGCAGATCCTCTTCGTTCGATGCGGCACCGGTGACATCGATCCCGTAGAAGAGCGTCCAGCCATCCTTCATCCAGCCGAGGTTGAAATCGCCGACCCATTTCGGATTGCCGATCTTGCCATTGTCGTCGACCTCGGTGCCGGGGAAGAGCGACACCTTATCCTTCACCTGCCACGTCATCTGCGCGCGGAACGCGAGCGAACCGAGGTTGCCGAGATCCTGATCGACCGCGAGCGACAGGTCGACGCCGCGGTTCCGCTGGCGGCTGATATTGACATAACGGTCGGTGACGCTCGCGACGCTCTGTGCATCGGGGCCGGCCGTCGTCGAGCGCGTGAAGAGGCCGCACAGCGGCTCGTCGGCGACCTCCGAATCATAGCAACCGCGCAGGATATTGCCCGCACCGAGCAGCGTGACCTCGTCTTTCACCTCGATATCGAAATAATCGACCGCAAGGCGCGTCTTGAGCCCGCCCCACAGCGCCCCCGACAGGTCGGGGGTCAGGATGAGCGACACCGTCTTCGCGGTCGAGGTTTCGGGCTTGAGTTCGCCGAGACCGCCGCCCGAGGTGATCGTCACGGGGCTGATCCCGCCGGCATAATTGGGGCCGATGCCGTCTGCGGCGCAATTGTCGAAGATGCGCTGGCTGATCGCTCCCGCCGCAAGCCGCGCCGCGGTCTGGATGCACGGATCGATATCCGCCTGGCCAAGGAAACCCGTCTGGTCCTGAAGGAACAATTCGAACAGCGCCGGCGCGCGGAACGACGTGCCCCACGTGCCGCGGAAGCGCAGCCAGTCGGTCACCGCCCAGTCGGCGCCGACCTTCCACGTCGTGTCGCTGAATGTGTCGCCCGCCCCGTCGCGTCGCGTCGCCTCGACATGCGTGTAACGCGCCGCGCCCGACAGCGTCAGCCGCTCGATCATCGGCACGCCTTCGAGTAGCGGCACCTCGACTTCGCCGAACAGCTCCTTCGATACCGTGCGCCCCGCCGTGATACCCGAGGTGGTGAAATTGGCGACATTGCCCGCCAGCGTCGCTTCGCCCGGCGTGTCGTTGATCTCGTCGCGGCGGATATTCGCCCCGAACGCTGCGCCCACCGATCCCCCCGGCAGGTCGAACAGCTTGCCCGTCAGCAGCGCCTCGGCCGAAGTCTGCTTGAACAAAGTGCGGCCCGTCTCGCGGCCCATCAGGAAGGCGCGCTCGGCGGGCGTGAAGTCGCCGCGCAGCACGCGCGGATCGGTAAAGTCGATGTCGATGCACTGCGCGCCGCGGATCGCGGTCGTCGTTCCGGCGCACGAGCGCGTGCGCAGCGTCTGCGACGCGATCGCATCCTGATAGATGACATCCTGCGTATAGCTGGCGTCGGACCGGCTGTGCTGGCCATGGACGTCCCATTTCCACCCGCCGCCAAATTCGCCGCGTAGCCCGAGAACGCCGCGATAATAATCGACGTCGGCCGCGCTTTCGGATTTCACGAGCACGCGCGGGCGCAGGATCAGATTGCCCGCAAACTCGCCGTTGAGCGGATCGCCCATGTCGTTGGGGTCGCAATTATACGCCGTCGGGTCGCAGAGGAAAAAGGGCAGCATCGACGCGCCGGTGAATTGCTGGAGCTCGATCCGCTGGACGCCATTGTTATGCGACTTGCGGTTGCTGAACAGGAATTCGCCATAGGCGGTGATGCCGTCGGTGACGTCATAGGCGCCCTCGACGAAGGCGCTGATCCGCTTCACCCCGGAAAACACGTCCATATCCTGTTCGGCCGGCTCGAACTGGTTGAGCGCGCCCGTCGACGGACCGTCGAAATTGACCCCGTAGAAATCGGCCGGCCCGAACACGCCGATCGGATTATAGGCGTTGATCGGAATGCCTACCCCGGCAAATTCATTGCCATATTGCCCCGCGAAGATCGCCTGCCCGTTCGGCGCGATCAGCCCCGGGCCGAACGTCGGAAAGCCGTCCTGGTCGACGCCCGAAAAATCACTGAACACGATCATATTGGCTTGCGTGCTGCTGCACGCCGGGCGCCCGGTACGGAAATCGACGATATCGGCGCGGCTGCCGTCGGCCTCGCGCTTGAGGTACTCTTCGGAGCAGAAGAGGAAGTCGCGATCGCGGCGGGTGAGGTTCTGCTGGCGGAAATAATCGACCGTCGCGAAGATATGCCCGCGGTCGAATTTCTTCCCGAAACTCGCATCGACGCCATAGCTTTCGCCGCCGCCATGTTCGGTGATCGACGAGAAACCGCCGCCCTCGAGCCCGTTCAAATCATCGCGGGTCAATATGTTGACCACGCCGGCGACGGCATCCGATCCATAGATCGACGAGGCGCCGGTCTTGAGTATTTCGACCTGCCGCACCACCGACAGCGGCAGGACGTTGAGATCGAACGGCGCCACCGAACCGCGAATGCCCGCCGGGCCCGCGCGCCGACCATTGATCAGCACGAGCGTGCGCTCGGCGCCTAGCCCGCGCAGCGACACCGTCTGCACATCATTGCCGCCGTTCGCGACGAAGCGGTTCGAAATCGCCGAAGTAATCTGGATCGATCCCTGCGCCGCCGGAACCTGCTGCAGGACGTCGGCCAGCTGGACCTGTCCCTGCAACTTTGCGCTCTCGGGATCGATGACCTGGATCGGGTCGGCGCTGGTAAACTCGCTCTTCGCGATGCGCGATCCCGTGACGATAATCTCGTCACCGCCCTGCGCCGCCGCGGGCGATGCCGCCAATGCAATTATCGAGGCCGTCGCGGCCAGAAACACCGAGGCGTTGGTGCCCATTTTCATCATCGTCTTCCGATTACCAAAGTTGATCCCGCCCCCCGGCAGCGCGGAAACTACGCGAATGGGCGTTTCGATATGGTTACCGCGACGGTAAGTTTTTGCGCCGCGCGGCGCCCGCTTGTCGTGCGCGCACGGCGCGGCTAGGCAAGCTCGCGAAAGGATCGGCGCGATGAGCAAGGCAATGGGCGAGACGCTGGGACGGCTCGAAGCAGTCATCCACGACCGGCTCGCGGCGGGCGAGGCCGAGGCGTCCTATGTCGCGAGCCTCGCCGCGAAAGGCCGCGGCAAGATCGCGCAGAAACTCGGCGAGGAAGCCGTCGAGGCGGTTATCGCCGCGGTCAGCGAGGATGATCCCGAACTGATCGGCGAGGCGAGCGACCTTGTCTTCCACCTTTCGATCCTGATCGCCGAGCGCGGGTTGACGTGGGACATGATCGCCGCCGAACTCGACCGCCGCCACGGAACCTCGGGCCACACCGAAAAAGCCGGCCGCCCCCAATAGGAGCTCTCCCATGCCGATCGACGCGACCCTCCCCTATGACGACACCAACATCTTCGCACGCATCCTGCGCGGCGAGCTGCCGTCGAAGACCGTCTATGAGGACGAGTTCGCCCTCGCCTTCCACGACATCAACCCGCAGGCGCCGCTCCACATCCTCGTGATCCCCAAGGGCGCCTATGTGAGCTGGGACGATTTCTCCGAACGCGGGAGCGACGCCGAGATCGCGGGCTTCGTCCGCGCCGTCGGCAAGGTCGCGCGCGACGCGGGCCTCGTCGCCCCCGGCTATCGCCTGCTCGCGAACGTCGGCCTCGACAGCCATCAGGAGATCCCGCATCTCCACGTCCATATCTTTGCGGGCCAAAAGCTCGGCCCGATGCTTGCGCGCTGATTCCTGCGACGAACCGTGCATAATTAGCGATGAAATCTGGACAGCAATTCGATAAGAGGGCATGACAAGAGACTCGCTGGGTCGCGACAGTGAGGAGATGGCGGAATGATGCAACTGGGGCGGGCGCTGGCTAACCGGCTGGCTGGCAAGGCGAAACTCGCGCTGCTCATTCCCCTCACACTTGCAATGGCCGCGACCGCCGCGGCCGACACCGTCCCGCAGGTCACGCTCGCGACCCCCGGCAGCAGCGGCACCGGCGACGGCACGATCACGCGCTTCACGCTGCGCTTTTCCGAAGACATGGTGCCGCTTGGCGATCCCCGCGCGCCCGCGCCCGCGACCACCGACTGCAAACTTCCTTCGTCGGGCCGCTGGGTCGATACGCGCACCTGGGTGCTCGAATTCGACAAGCCGCTCCCCGGCGGGCTCGCCTGCCATGTCGAGCTGCGCGACGGGCTTAAGACCGCGCGCGGCGTGTCGGTCGCGGGCAACAGCCGCTTCGCGCTCGACACCGGAGGTCCCTCGGCGCGCGCCGTGCTCGCGGGCGGGATGGACGGCGATATCGAGGAGGACCAGATCTTCCTCGTCGCGACCAACGTCGCCGCCGACCGCGCCTCGGTCGGCCGCTTCGCCTATTGCGCGGTCGACGGCATCGGCGAGAAGATCCCGGTCGACGTCCTGCCGCGCGATACCGCGACGCAAATCCTGACTGGTCTCGGCGACAATAATTGGTCGCGCCAGTCCTTCACCTACGACGCCGGGCTGCCGCAGCGTTTCCCCGCCGCGGGCGCCGACCGCGAGGCTGCGCTCGACCGCATCGTCCCCGTCAAATGCCGTCGCCCGCTGCCGCCGGGGCGCGAGATGGCGCTCGTCTGGGACGCCCGCATTTCACAGGCTGGCGTGCCGTCGCGCACCGCCGGCCGCGACCAACGCTTCGACCATGATGTGCGCCCCGCCTTCACCGCCAAAATGTCGTGCAGCCGCATCAATCCGCAGGCGGGCTGCAACCCGATCAAGGATGTGACGCTCAGCTTCGCTTCGCCCGTCGCGCGCGAAACGATCCTCGCCGCGACGCTCAACACCGCCGACGGCAGGAAATTGACGCCGAAGATCGACGAGGACGACCGCAACGACGCGTGGCTGACCAGCGTCCGCTTCACCGGCCCGCTGCCGCAGAATGTCGACGCGACGCTCGTGCTCCCCGCCGACGTCACCGACCAGAGCGGCCGCAAGCTGCAGAACCAGTCGAATTTCCCGCTGAAATTCCACATCGACCGTGCGCCGCCGCTCGTCAAATTCGCCGCCGAATTCGGCATCCTCGAAGCGGGCGAAGGCGGCGTGCTGCCCGTCACCGTGCGCGGCGTCGAGAGCAGCCTCGTCCAGTCGAACCTCAAAATGCCCGCCGCGACGCTCAAGGTCGGCGATGACGACGCCGCGATCGCGCGCTGGCTGAAGCGCGTCGCCGACGCCGACGACACCGACTATCGCGAGGAGAAGGACCGCACGGGCAAAGAGGTCACCGTCAACTACACCGGCACCAAATCGGTGTTCGACGGCGCGCCGTCGGGCGGCGAGCGCCGCGACCTGCAACTCGCGCCCGCTGCGGGCGGCAAGGAGTTCGAAGTCGTCGGCATCCCGCTCGCCGAAAAGGGCTTCCACGTCGTCGAGATCGCGAGCCCCGAGCTTGGCGCCGCGCTGCTCGGCCGCAAATCGACGCGCTATGTCGCGACCGCCGCGCTCGTCACCAATATGGCGGTGCATTTCAAATGGGGCCGCGAAGGCTCGCTCGCGTGGGTGACGTCGCTGAATAGCGGCCTTCCCGTCGCGGGGGCCGAGATCCGCGTCACCGACGCCTGCACCGGCCGCCTGCTCGCGCGCGGCACCGCCGACAAGGCCGGCCGCCTCGCCTTCGCCGGCGGGCTGCCGCAGCCCGAAACCTATTCGAGCTGCGAAGAAAATCCCGACATGGCGAAAAGCGAAGGCCATGCGCTGATGGTCAGCGCACGCGCGGGCGACGATTTCAGCTTCACGCTCACCGACTGGGGCAGCGGCATCCGCCCCTATGATTTCGACCTCCCCTATGGTTGGTCCGAACGCGACGACATTCTCCACACCGTCTTCGACCGCTCGCTCGTGAAAGCGGGCGAGACCGTCCATATGAAGCATGTGCTGCGCCGTCCGGTCGGCACCGGCTTCCGCACCCCCGAAGCGCTCGCGGGCAAGCTCCGCCTCGTCCACCGCGGCTCCGACACCGAATTCGAAATGCCCTTCGCGATTGCCGCGAGCGGCAGCGGCGACACGACATGGAACGTCCCCGCCTCGGCGCCGATGGGCGATTATGAACTCGTCTTCGTCACCAAGGACAAGGATGGCGAGGACAAGACGATCTGGTCGGGCCAGTCGGTCAAGGTCGACGAATATCGCCTGCCGACGATGAAGGCGACGATCACCGGGCCGAAAACCGCGCTCGTGCGTCCCGCCGCCGTCCCGCTCAACCTTTTCGTCGGCTATCTGTCGGGCGGCCCCGCGCCGAACATTCCGGTCGAACTGCGCACCAATTTCCGCTCGAGCTGGTCGCCGCCCGAAGATTATCGCGACTGGGATTTCGACGGCCAGCCGGTGAAGGAAGGCGTCGTCCAGCTCGACGACAGCGGCGACGAACCCTCGGCCGAACTGCCGCTCGCGCGTTCGGTACCGCTCAAACTCGACGCCAATGGCGCCGCAACGACCAATGTCACGGTCGACCAGCCGATCACCGAACCGACGATGATGGCCGCCGAAATGGATTATGAGGATGCGAATGGCGAGACGCTGACGTCGAGCCGCCGCATCACCCTCTACCCCTCGGCCGTCCGCCTCGGCGTCAAAACCGACGGCTGGCTGATGCGCGACAATGACCTCCGCCTCAATTTCATCGCGCTCGACCTCGATGGCAAGCCGATCGCCGGCAAACGTATCGCCGTCGCAGTCTATAACCGCGAGATCATCACCGCTCGGCGCCGCCTGATCGGCGGCTTCTACGCCTATGACAACCAGATGCGCACGACGAAGCTGGACGCGACCTGTTCGGCGACGACCGACAAGCTCGGCCGCGCGAGCTGCGCGATGGCGCCCGGCGTCTCGGGCGAGGTCACCGTCGTCGCGACGACGCAGGATGCCGATGGCAATGAAGCGCGCGCAGTGCGCTCGGTCTGGCTCGCGGGCGATAATGACTGGTGGTTCGGCGGCGACAATGGCGACCGCATGGACGTGATCGCCGAAAAGCCGCGCTACGCCGCGGGCGACACCGCCCGCTTCCAGGTCCGCATGCCGTTCCGCGAAGCGACCGCGCTCGTCACCGTCGAGCGTGAGGGTGTGCTGTCGAGCTTTGTTGTGCCGCTGAAGGGCACCAATCCCGTCGTGCAGGTCAAGCTGCCCGCGACCTATGCACCCGACGTCTATGTATCGGTCATGGCGGTGCGCGGCCGCGTGACCGGCGAGGAAAGCTGGTTCCGCAAGATGAAACGCGCGGTCGGCTTCAAGATCGAGAATAGCGAGGGCGCTCCGCCGACCGCGCTCGTCGACCTTGCCAAGCCGAGCTACCGCATGGGCATCGCGCGCATCAAGGTCGGCTGGGAAGGCCATCAGCTCGGTGTCAAGGTCAAGGCCGACAAGGCAAAATATTCGGTCCGCGAAACCGCCAAGGTCGCGATCGAGGTCAAGACCCCCGACGGCAAGGCGCCGAAGAACGCCGACGTCGCTTTCGCCGCGGTCGACGAGGCCTTGCTCCAGCTCTCGCCCAACGAAAGCTGGGACATCCTCCCCGCGATGATGGGCGAACGCACGCTCGATGTGCTCACCTCGACCGCGCAGATGCAGGTTGTCGGCAAGCGCCATTATGGCCGCAAGGCACTCGAACCGGGCGGCGGCGGTGGCGGCGACCTCTCGGGCCTGACGCGCGAGGATTTCCGCCCGGTCCTGCTGTGGAAGGGCAATGTCCCGCTCGACAGCAAGGGCCGCGCCAAGGTCGACGTGCCGCTCAGCGACAATCTCTCGGGCTTCCGCCTTGTCGCGATCGCCACCGACGGCTCGCAATATTTCGGGACCGGCGAAACGAGCGTCCGCACCGTGCAGGATCTCGGCGTCTTCGCCGGCATGCCCGAACTGGTGCGCAGCGGCGACACTTACGATGCGCGCTTCACGCTGCGCAACGGCACCGACCAGCCGATGGAGGTTACCGCGACCCCGACGCTGTCGCCCGCCGTCGCGACCGCGCCGCCGCTCACCGTCACCATTCCGGCTGGCGGCGCGGTGCCGATCAGCTGGTCGATGACCGCGCCCGAAACCACCGGTCCGATCGAATGGACGGTCGATGCGGTGGCGAAAGGCGGCAAGGCGCGCGACCGCCTCGTCTTCGAACAGGTCGTCGAACCCGCGGTGCCGGTCGAGACATGGGCCGCCAGCCTGTTCCGTGTCGGCCCCGCGACGACGCTGCCGATCGCCATCCCGGCGGGCGCGCTGCCCGGCGGCTATGTCGATATCGCGCTCGCGGGCACGCTCGCGCCGCCGCTCACCGGCGTGCGCGACTATATGAGCGCCTATCCCTACAGCTGCTTCGAACAGCAGACGTCGCGCACGGTCGCGCTCGGCGATGTCGGGCGGTGGCAGGCGCTCGCGGGTGCGATGCCGACCTATCTCGATGACGACGGGCTGCTCCGCTACTGGCCGAACGAGAATCTCACCGGCTCGATCGAACTCACCGCCTATGTCATGAACGTGACCGCGGCGAACGGCTTCGCGATCCCCGAGGCGTCGAAAGCGAAGATGGTGAAAGCCCTGCAAGCGGTCGTCGAAGGGCGCCTCACCCGCAAGGGCTATGGCCCGTGGGATATCCGCCCCGTACGCATCGCGGCCTTGGCAGCCCTCGCACGCAACAATGCGTCGAGCGCCGGCCTCGTCGCCGCGATCGACGTCGCGCCGGTCGATATGGCGACCGGCACGCTCGCCGACTGGCTCGTCGCGCTCGAAAAGACGCCGGGCGTGCGGAACGCCCCCGCGCTGCGCACCGCGGCCGAGGCCGAACTGCGCAAGCGCCTCGTCTATGAAGGCACGCGCCTAGATCTCGTCGACGATGCACGCGCCCCCTGGTGGATGATGACCAGCGGCGACGAAATGGCGATCAAGGCTTTGGAAGCCGTGCTCGGCCGCAAGGGCTGGGAGGATGACGCGGGCAAGCTGATGGTCGGCGTCGCGCAGCGCCAGCGCAAGGGCCATTGGGACACCACCCCCGCCAACGCATGGGGCGCGGTCACCGTCCGCCGCTTCGCCGAACTGTATCCGGCAAGCGCGATCACCGGCGTCACCAACGTCAGCCTCGCGGGCGCCACCGCCTCGCAAAGCTGGCCGCTTCCCGCCGAGCCGGTTTCGCCGCTCCGCGTCGCGCTGAACGCCGCGACGATGAGCCTGAAGCATGAGGGTAGCGGCGCGCCATGGGCCACCGTGAGCGTCAAGGCGGCGGTGCCATTGAAGGAACCGCTCAACGCAGGTTACCGGATCAAGCGCTCGGTCAGCATCGTCAAGGCGGCGAACAAGGACCGGCTGACGCGCGGCGACGTGATCAAGGTGCGGATCGAGGTCGTCGCGGCCGCGGGGCGGACGTGGGTCGTGATCAACGATCCGATCGCGCCCGGCGCGACGATCGTCGGCAATCTGGGTGGCCAGTCCGAAATGCTGGCCGAACAGGCGGGCGGATCGGGCGCGCAGCCAAGCTATGTCGAACGCGGCAAGGACGCTTGGCGCGGCTATTTCGGCTGGATGCCCGCGGGCACCCACGCGGTCGAATATGTCGTCCGCTTGAACGGCTCGGGACGCTTCTCGCTGCCGCCGACGCGCGTCGAGGCGATGTATTCGCCCGCGATCCGCGGCCAGTGGCCGAACGCGCCGATGACGATCGCCAGCGTCACGCAGTGATGCAATGAACCTGTCGCCCGTCCCCGGGCGCCGGCGGCGCTGGCCCCATGTCCTCGCATGGGCCGCGCTCGCGGCGCTGGTCTTCGTCACCGCCGCGCATCTCGCGACCCGTCCGCCCGCGATGCCCGCCTTCGAAAAGGTGCGCGCCGACTGGCGCCCCAGCGAAGCCTGGCTCTACGACCGCGACGGCCAGTTACTCGACAGCGAGCGCGTCAATTTCGAGCGACGCCGCCTCGCATGGGTGCCGCTGAACGATATCAGTCCCGCCGTCCGCACCGCCGTCGTGCAAAGCGAGGACCGCCGCTTCTGGTCGCACGGCGGGGTCGACTGGCTCGCGATCGCCAGTGCCGCGCGCGCGCGCCTGACAATCTTGGGGGGGACCGGCGACCGCTCGCGCGGCGCGTCGACGCTTGCGATGCAGCTCGCGGCATTCCTTGACCCCGGCCTCGCGCAGCCCGGCAAACGCGACTGGCGGACCAAGCTCCGCCAGATGCGCGCCGGACAGGCGCTCGCGGAAGACTGGTCGCACGAGCAGATGCTCGAGGCCTATTTCAACCTCGTGCCCTTACGCGGCGAGGCGCAGGGGATCGGCGCCGGCGCGCAAAGCCTGTTCGGCAAGAAGCCGGCCGAACTGAACCGCACCGACGCCGCACTCTTCGCCGGGCTCCTCCCCAATCCCGCCGCAGACGCCGAGGCGCTCGGCCGCCGCGCCTGCCGGATTGCGCAGGCAAAAGATTGTTCGGCGATCCGCGCCGCCGCCGCGACGCTCGTCTCTGGCGAGCAGGCCGCGCGCTTCGACCCCGCGCTCGCACCCCACCTCGCCGTCCGTCTGCTCGACCAGCCCGGCAAGCGGGTCAAAACCACCATCGACCGCCGCATCCAGGCCGCCGCGATCGTCGCGCTGCGCCGCCAGCTCGCCGGGCTCGGCTCCGACCGCGTCCGCGACGGCGCGGTCGTCGTGCTCGACAATGCCACCGGCGAGGTGCTCGCCTATGTCGGCGGGGTCGGCCTCAAATCGACCGCGGCGTCGGTCGACGGCGCCAATGCACGGCGGCAGGCAGGCTCGACGCTGAAGCCGCATCTCTATGCGCAGGTGATCGAACATGGCTGGCTCACCGCCGCCTCGATCCTCGACGACAGCCCGGTCCAGCTCGACACCGCCTCGGGGCTCTACGTTCCCAAAAACTACGACCACAGCTTCAAGGGGCCGGTCAGCGTGCGCCACGCACTCGCCTCCTCGCTCAACGTCCCCGCCGTCCGCGCGCTCGTCATCGACGACGTCCAGCAATTCCGCGACCGCCTTTGGGCTTTGGGCTACCACGGCCTCGTCGAGGACGGCGAATATTACGGCTTCAGCCTCGCACTCGGCTCGGCCGAAGTTTCGCTCGTCGAACAAGCCAACGCCTTCCGCACCTTCGCCAATCAGGGCCGCTACACGCCCGTTCACTTCATTCGCGGCGAAAAGGCGGACGAGGCGCGCCAGATCGTCAGCCCCGCCGCCGCCTTCATCGTCGGCGACATCCTCGCCGACGCCTCTGCCCGCGCCGACGCCTTCGGCGCCGACAGCGCGCTCCGCCTCCCCTTCTGGGCGGCCGCCAAGACGGGGACGTCGAAAGGCATGCGCGACAATTGGTGCATCGGCTGGTCCGACCGCTTCACCGTCGCGGTCTGGGTCGGCAATCTCGAGGGCGATTCGATGCGCGCGGTCTCGGGCACCTCCGGCGCCGCCCCCGTCTGGCGCGACGTGATGCTCGCGCTCCATGCGGGCAATCCCGGCAAGCCGCCCGCCATGCCCGAGGGTGTCGAGGCGCGGCAAATCGCCCTCCCCGGTACCCGCGAACCGCCGCGCCGCGAATATTTCCTGACCGGCACCGCGCAGACCGAAATGGCGGCCGCGCCGCAAGCCGCCCGCCGCCCGCGCATCACCAGCCCGGTCAGCGGCAGCGTCTATGCGCTCGACCCCGACATCCCGATCGACCGCCAGCGGCTCGCGGTCATCGTGAGCGGATCGGTGGCCGGATACCGCCTGATCCTCGACAAAAAGCCGCTCGGCGATGCCGATGCGGGCCAGCAAATCCTGCCGCGCCCCGGCATCCATATGCTGACGCTCGTTGATCCAGGCGGCCGAATGATTGACCGAGTGCGCTTTACCGTACGGTAAACCGCGCGAGACCTGCTGAAATTAAGTTGCGCTGGCGCGCGGAGCAGCTAGTCTGCGCCGCCATGAGAGGGACGGCAGTTCAGCCGCCCCCCAAGGGGAAGATTATGCTATTTGACCGCGTAAAGCCGTTGGATGCCATTTTGGCGACAGCGGAAAAAAAGTCGCTTACGCGCACGCTCGGCGCTTTCCAGCTCACCATGCTGGGGATCGGCGCCGTGATCGGCACCGGGATTTTCGTTCTGACCGCAGAGGCCGCGCAAAAGGCCGGCCCAGGTATGATGATCAGCTTCATCATCGCCGGCTTCGTCTGCGCCTTCGCCGCGCTCTGCTATGCCGAAATGGCCTCAATGGTCCCCGTATCGGGCTCGGCCTACACCTATAGCTACGCCGTGATGGGTGAGTTGATCGCATGGATGGTCGGCTGGGCGCTGATCCTCGAATATGCGGTCGCCGCCGGCGCCGTCTCTGTCGGCTGGTCGGGCTATGTCGTCGGGCTGATCGAACATGCGTTCAGTATAGACATACCCTCGGCATGGGTGCTCGGGCCATTCGACGGCGGGATGATCAACCTGCCGGCGATGTTCATCGCGGGCGTTGTCACTATGCTGCTCGTGATCGGTACGCGCGAATCGGCAACGATCAATGCGATCCTCGTCGTCATCAAGGTCGCGGCGCTGACGCTCTTCATCATCCTCGCGGTTCCCGTGATGAACATGGAGAATTTCGAACCCTTCGCACCGCTCGGCATCGGCGGCATAGGCGCCGCCGCGGCTTCGATCTTCTTTGCTTATGTGGGCTTCGACGCCGTCTCGACCGCGGCCGAAGAAACCAAGAATCCGCAGCGCAACATGCCGATCGGCCTGATCGGCAGCCTTGCGATCTGCACCATCTTCTACCTGCTCGTCGCCGCCGGCGTCATCGGCTCGGTCGGCGCGCAGCCGGTCGGCATCGATGCCGCTGCGGGCCATGCGCTCGAACCCGGCAGCCGCGAACTCGCCGCCGCCTGCGGTGCAATCGGCGATCAGGCGGTGGTCTGCTCGAAGGAAGCACTGGCCTGGACGCTGCGCGAAATCGGCTGGCCGCAGATCGGCAACCTGATCGGCCTCGCCGCCGGTCTCGCTTTGCCGTCGGTCATCTTGATGATGATGTTCGGCCAGACCCGCATCTTCTTCGTGATGAGCCGCGACGGTCTGCTGCCCACCGCCTTCTCGAAGATCCATCCGAAGTTCAACACGCCGCACGTGATCACGATCATCACGGGCATCGCCGTCGCGCTGTTCGCCGCCTTCTTCCCTGTCGGGCAGCTCGCTAACATCTCGAACTCGGGCACGCTCTTTGCCTTTGCCGCGGTGTCGATCGCGGTGATGGTGATCCGTCGCACCGATCCCGGCCGCCACCGTCCGTTCAAGACGCCGCTGATCTATATCACGGCGCCGATCGCGATCCTGGGCTGCCTGTACCTCTTCTTCAACCTCGACCAGAAGAGCATCAATCTCTTCCTGATCTGGGCGGGTATCGGCCTCGTCGTCTACTTCGCCTACAGCCGCTCGCGCAGTCATGTGGGTCAGGGCCATGTCGAGGTGCACGAAGACGATGCGGACGCACCGCCGCCGCCGGTTCCGCCGGCACCGTCGTTCAACTGACGTTTCAAGACGCAAAGGGAAAGGGGGCTTCGGCCCCCTTTCTTTTGGCCAGCGTGTCGAGCAAAGACGCGGCCGTTATCGACCATTTGACGACTTTCCACTGAATCTCTGGTAATAGCCATCACGGGCTGTCGGCATCAGTCGCGCGAAAATCGTGTGGGGGCAGGCGAGATGGTGGAGAGTTTTGGAGCAGTGGTTGGCTGGGCACATCATGATGCAGGTGACCGCATTATGCTCCGGATCGAAAGCGTACAATCTTCGGAAGCGGCCAAGAAGCACGACCCCGATTTGTTTCGTTTCCTTATGACCAAGCAGCAGGCGGCTATTTTGGGCAATTATCTGGTGCGGCTTTCCGGTCAGCCACCGGTCGTTCCCAAAAAACGAGGCTGGTTTCGCCGTCTCTTTGGATGACGGAGGCTTCTAGCTATTGCTGATCGCGTCTCAATATCCGCAATCGGCCAATTGCGGGCCCCCATTGCGCGAGCGCAGCCCTTTTCGCCTTAAGTCCGCCTAATCCGTTTCCTCGTTCTCTGGCGCCCGTACTTCGCTGACGAGCAATTTGTCGATCTTGCGTCCGTCCATGTCGACGATCTCGAACCGCCAGCCCTTGTCGGTGAAGCGCTCGCCTTCCTTGGGCAAATGCTTGAGGATCGCGAGCGCATGCCCCGCTGCGGTCGCGTAATCGCGGTCGTCGCCAAGTTCGATACCCAGCCGTTCGGCCATCTGGTCGGCGGGCATCGAACCCGCGATCAACAGGCTGCCGTCATCGCGTTCGACGACGAAGGGCTCGCTCCCGATATCCTGGTCAGACGCGAACTCGCCGGCAATCGCCGAGAGCAGGTCGGCAGGCGTCACCAGCCCGTCGAAATGCCCATATTCGTCGTGAACGAGCAGCACGGGCACTTCAGCGGCGCGCAAGGCCTCGAGCGCGTCCATCGCGTCGATCTGGTCGTGGATGACCTTCGCGGGCCGCATCAACTGCTCAAGGTCGAGTACCTCGCCCTGGAACAGCGCGGCGGCAATGTCGCGCGCCTGCACGACACCGACGATATCGTCGACCGAGCCGCGCGCGACCGGCAGGCGGCTGTGAGGCGTTTCGAGCAATTTGTCGCGTACGCCACGCGCGTCGAGCGAGATATCGACCCAGTCGACATCCTTGCGCGGCGTCATCACCTCGCGCACCGGCCGGTCGGCCAAGCGCACGACGCCTGAGATGATCGCGCGTTCGCTTTCCTCGATCACCCCCGATTTCGACGCCTCGGCGACAATCAGGTGCAGCTCTTCGGCGGTCACGCGATCTTCGGATTCGCGATTGAGCCCGAGCAGGCGAAAGACGAGCGCCGAACTGTTGTCGAGCAGCCACACGAGCGGCGCCGCGACGCGCGAAAGCCAGTACATCGGCACCGCGACGGCGATCGCGATACGCTCGGGCGCCCGGAGTGCAAATTGCTTGGGTACCAGCTCGCCCGCGATCAGCGAGAAATAAGTGGTAATCGCAATGACCGCAGCAAAGCCTGCGGCTTCCGCATTTTCGGCATCGAGGCCGAACCAGGCCGAAAGCCGGTCGGCCACGGGCTGGCCGAGGCTCGCGCCCGAATAGGCGCCGGTCAGCACGCCGATCAGCGTGATGCCGACCTGCACCGTCGACAGGAAGCGGCCGGGGTCGGACGCGAGTTGCCGTGCGATTTTGGCGCCCCGGCTGCCTCGCTTCTCGGCCGCCTGCAGCCTCGGGTCGCGTGACGAGACGATGGCGAGCTCGGACATGGCGAAAACGCCATTTAGGAGGACGAGGACGGCGATAATCGCAACGTCGGACCAGGGAAAAGGGGTCATTGGGCGGTCGTACGGCGCTTCGGCGCCCGGCCCCTGTCATCGTCGGTCATGTCCACCCTATAAGCGAAACGCATGGCATTGCACAATGGCACAGGCCTGAACGTCCGGCTCAGCCCGCATTCAGGCAAATTTTGGAACCAGATCGCCAGCCATATGTTATCGGCAAGCAAGGGCGGCGTGCCACGGACCAGAGGCATCCGCCGGGTAAAGGGAGCGAAAAGATGAACAGCAAGACGATCAAGCTCACCATTTTGACCAGCATCGGTGCGCTCGCGCTGACCGGCTGCGTCACCGATCCGGTGACCGGCGAACGCAAGATATCGAAGGCCGCGATTGGCGGCGTCGGCGGTGCGCTCGGCGGCTACCTGCTCGGCGACCTCATCGGCGGCCGCAATAGCCGCACCGAGGAAATCGTCGGTGCGGGCATCGGCGCGGTCGCCGGCGCGGGTGTCGGCTATTATATGGACCAGCAGGAAAAGAAGCTACGCGAACGCACCGCGGGCACCGGGATCGACGTCGAGCGGCAGGGCGACCAGCTCGTGCTCAACATGCCCGGCGACGTGACCTTCGACCTCAACAGCGCGATGGTGAAATCGCAGTTCCGCAGCGCGCTCGACAATGTCGCCTCGACGCTCGCCGAATATCCGAGCACCTATATCGACGTCTATGGCCACACCGACTCGACCGGCAGCGACACCTATAACCAGGGCCTGTCCGAACGCCGCGCCGCCTCGGTCGCCGACTATCTCGCCGGCCGCGGCATCCAGCGCGCGCGCATGGCGACGCTCGGCTATGGCGAATCGCAGCTGAAATGCTCGCCCGAACGCAGCGAAGCGGATTATCAGTGCAACCGCCGCGTCGAGATCCGCATCGCGCCGGTCACACAGGCCGACGTCAACGCGGCGCGGTAAAACAGTTCCATTCCCGTGGAAAAAGAGAGGGCGTCGCCGAAAGGCGGCGCCCCCTTTTTATCCGAGACTCGGGAAGCTCGCCTTCAGCCCGTCGATAACGAACTGCGCTGCAAGCGCGGCGAGCAGCACGCCGAGCAGGCGGGTGATCACCGCTTCGCCCTTGTTGCCGATCAGCCGCATCAGCGGCCCCGCCGAAAGCAGCGCGGCGAGCGTCAGTAGCAGCACGAGCAGCAGCGCGCCGAAAATCACGAAAGCGCGGTCGAGCCCATTATTCTGTGACACGAGCAGCATCACCGATGCGATCGACCCTGGCCCGGCGAGCATCGGCATCGCCATCGGGAACACCGACACGTCCTCGATTTCGGGGGTCGCCATCACCTTTTCGGCGCGCTGTTCGCGGCGTTCGGTCCGCTTTTCAAACACCATGTCGATCGCAATGATGAACAGCATAATCCCGCCGGCGATGCGGAAGCTGTCGAGATCGATATGCAGGAAGCTCAGCAGCGCTTCGCCGAACATCGCGAAGAAAACGAGGATCAGTCCGGCGATCACCGTCGCGCGGATCGCCATCGAACGCCGCTGCGCCGCGCTCGCCCCCGTCGTCAGACTGGCGTAAATCGGCGCACAGCCCGGCGGGTCGATGACCACGAAGAGCGTGACGAAGGCGGAGATGAAAAGATCGATCATGGTTGTTTCGGCCCCGCGACCTGATCGTCGATGACGGTCGCCATCTCCTTTCCGTCCCACAGCCGGATCGTCACGCGGCGCGACTTGTCGGCGCGAACGATCGACGTCCAGCTCAGCGTCTGGTCAGGCGACAGGCCGACCGCCATATCCTCGCCCTCGCTGCCCGCCTCGATCGGCACCGCGGGCCGCGAACCGCAGACCGCCTGTTTCGATGCAATGAAGTCGGGCGCTTCGCGCGGAACTGCGAGCGTATCGCCATGATCGAGCGTCCAGGCCAGCTTGCCCTTCTTGGGATCGCGCAGCCACACCGTCGTGAAATAACCGTTGGCCGGGCCCTTCTGCCATGCGCCCGTGGTGACACCGACATTGCCGTCGCAACTGGTGTAGACCGCATGCGGCTGCCACTTCACCGCCTCGGCGGGGTCCTTTTGCGATTTCAACCAATCGCGCGCCTTGACGCGCTGCGGCACAAACATCACCGCTTCGGGCGCTGCGGTTTCGCGAAACGCCGTCCACTGGCCCTTTTCCTGCGCGAGGCGCGAAAAACCGATCTCGGCGGCGATGAAGGCGCTGGGGTTCGCCGCGAGCGGATCGCGTTCGCGTGCCGCGACGGCGCCACCCGAAATCGCCGCAAGCGAAAGGACCGCGACAGCGAGGTGGCGCATCAAAAACCCTCCGGATCGGCGAGCCCCGCGCGGCGGTGCGCGGCGACGAGCGTGTTGCGCAGCAGGCACGCGATGGTCATCGGGCCGACGCCGCCGGGAACCGGGGTGATCGCGTCGGCGACCGCGGCGACGCTGTCATAATCGACGTCGCCGACGAGGCGCCCCTTCGCGGCACCATCGGCGGGCGGCATGCGATTGATGCCGACGTCGATCACGATCGCGCCGGGTTTGATCCAATCGCCCTTCACCATTTCGGCGCGGCCGACCGCGGCAACGACGATGTCGGCGCGGCGTACCAAATCGGGCAGGTCCTTCGTCCGGCTGTGCGCCATGGTGACAGTGCAATTGGCGCCGAGCAGCAATTGCCCCATCGGCTTGCCGACGAGGATCGAACGGCCGACTACGATCGCATCCTTGCCCGACAGATCACCGAGCCGATCCTGCAGCAGCAGCAGGCAGCCATAGGGCGTGCACGGCACCATGCCGGGGATGCCGAGCGCGAGGCGTCCGGCGCTGACCGGGGTCAGCCCGTCGACATCCTTGTCGGGATCGATCGTAGCGACCGCGGCCTGTTCATCGAGATGACCGGGCAGCGGCAATTGCAGCAGGATGCCGTCGACAGCTTCGTCGGCGTTGAGCCGTGCCAGCAACGCCTCGACCTCGTCCTGCGTCGCGCTCGCGGGCAGGCGATGCTCAAAGCTTTCCATGCCAGCCGCAACCGTCGCCTTGCCCTTCGATCCGACATAGACCGCGCTCGCCGGGTCGTCGCCGACGAGCACGACTGCCAGGCCGGGCGCGCGCGATGTCGCGGCTTTAAAAGCCGGAACGGCATCGGCGATCCGCGCCCGCAGGCCAGCGGCGAACGCCTTGCCGTCGATCACCTGCGCAGCGGTCATCACGCCATCCCGTTGGCGTAGGCAAGCCGCGCGAGATAGTTCAGCACCGGACCGTCAAGAATGATGATGATGATCAGCACCAGCATAGGGGTCAGGTCGAGCCCGCCGAAATCGGGCATGATGCGGCGGAACGGGCGGTAAAGCGGCTCCGTGATCCGGTCGAGCACCATCCACAGCTGGCCGACGAACTGGTTGTGCGTGTTGATGACGTTGAACGCGATCAGCCACGACATCACCGCCTGCGCGATGATGAACCACCACAGGACCGTCAGGATGATGTGGACGATCTGGAGGAGCATGAGAAGCAAGGCGATTTCTCCGAAAAAGGGTCTTGCCGCGTCTCTTAGCGGTGAATGAGCGTCCCCGCACCCCTCGCGGTGAAAATTTCCAGCAGCATCGCATGCGGAATGCGCCCGTCGAGGATGACTGCTGCCTCGACCCCGGCGTCGACTGCAGCGACGCACGTCTCAACCTTCGGAATCATGCCGCCGGTGATCGTCCCGTCCTGTTTCAGTTCCTCGATCGCCGGGCGGTCGAGGTCGGTGAGCAGCGCACCCGATTTGTCGAGCACCCCCGCGACGTCAGTGAGCAGGAAGAAGCGCTTCGCGCCGAGTGCTCCGGCGATTGCGCCTGCCATCGTGTCAGCGTTGATATTATAGGTGGCACCATCGGCACCGAGCGCGACTGGCGCAACGATCGGGATGAAATTGTCGTTGGTCAGGTTGACGAGGATCGTCGGGTCGACCGCGACGGGTTCGCCGACGAAGCCGAGGTCGACGTGGCGCTCGATGCCCGAATTGGGGTCGGGTTCGGTGCGGCTGACCTTTTCGGCGAGAACAAGGTTGGCGTCCTTGCCCGAAATGCCGACGGCGCGGCCACCGAGCGCGGCGATCCAGCTCACGATTTCCTTATTGATCTTGCCCGCCAACACCATTTCGGCGACCTCGGCGGTCGCGGCGTCGGTGACGCGCAGCCCACCGACGAAGGTCGATTCGATCCCGAGCTGTTTCAGCATCGCGCCGATTTGCGGCCCCCCGCCATGGACGACAACGGGGTTGATGCCGACCGCCTTGAGCAAGACGACATCTTCGGCGAAATCGCGCTGCGCTTCGGGGTCGCCCATCGCGTGGCCGCCATATTTGATCACGAAGGTCTCGCCGGCATAACGCTGCAGATAGGGTAGCGCTTCGACGAGCGTTTCGGCCTTGGCGAGCAGGTCGGGCATTTTCGAAGGGTCGGTCATCGTCATCATCCTGCCGGCAGTTCGGCTTTGGCGTCCATCTTGCGGCCGATGGCAACCACCGCCATCACCAGCAAGGGCACCATCACTGCCGACAGCACGACCTTCGCGATCATCTGGCCGACCATCAGATCAACGATCGGCCGAACGCCGTAGAAGCTGACCGTGATAAAGATCAACGTGTCGATGATCTGGCTGAGCGCCGCCGCGATAAAACCGCGCAGCGGCAGCAACCGGCCGTTGTTCGCGGTCATCCGGGCAAAAATCCAGACGTTGAGGCTGACCGACACGCCGTAAGCGAGAATGCCCGCCGCCATCATCCGCCAGCCCTGCCCGACGATGATCGGAAAAGCCTCCTTGGCGGGCTCATACATCCCCTCGTCGGTCGGCAGTTGCAGCACGAACACAGTGAGGATGATCGCGAGAATCAGCGGAATGAAGCCCAGCCGCACCAGTCTGTCGGCGACGGCACGCCCGTGCAATTCGGCAATGCCGCTCGAAATCGCGATCAGCGTCAGGAAGGGGAAAATCCCGGCTTCAACGGCCAAAGGACCAAGCGCAACCTGTTTCGCGCCAAGGAATCCGCCGAGCGGAACCATGCCGCCGTAGAGGATTGCGAACAGCAGCAACGAAGGCGCGATCACGCGCGAAGAGCTATTTTCCATCGAGGCCGCTTAATCGCTTTTGCGGCGGGTGGAAAGGTGCCGCATCGGCACAGGCTTGCCCCACCGTCAAAGCCCGCTAGACACGGGTATCAATTTGCGGGGGACGCACAGACATTATGGAACGCCTGATCGGTTTGCTTGGCATCGTCGCATTGCTTGCGATTGCCGTGCTGTTTTCATCGAACCGCCGCTGGATTCGCCCGCGCATCGTCATTCCCGCCTTCCTGCTCCAGGCGGGTTTCGCCGTGCTCGTCATCGGCACGCCATGGGGCCGCGCGGTGATCCAGGCAATGTCGAACGGCGTCTCGAACCTCCTGAGCTACGCCGACGAGGGCACGAAATTCCTGTTCGGCGAGGTGCTGACGCAGGCGCCCTATGGCAAGGCCGTGTTCGCGATCGGCGCGCTGCCCGTGATCATCTTCTTCGCCTCGCTGATCTCGGTGCTCTATTACCTCGGGATCATGCAGCTGATCATCAAATGGGTCGGAGGCGCGATCCAGAAGGTGACCGGCATCACCAAGGTCGAAAGCCTCGGCGCCGCGGCGAACATCTTTGTCGGCCAGTCCGAATCCCCGCTCGTCATCCGCCCGTATCTCGCCGGCCTGACCCCGCCGCAGCTCTTCACCGTGATGACCGTCGGCATGGCGGGCGTCGCCGGAACGATCCTCGGCGCCTATGCCGGGATGATTGGCCCGCATTTGCTTCCCTATCTGCTCGCCGCCAGCTTCATGTCGGCGCCCGGTGGCATTTTGATGGCCAAGATCATGATGCCCGACGATCCCAAGGATATCGGCATCGAACCGATCGTGATGCCCGAGGCGAGCCATGACGAGGAAAAGCCCGCGAACATCATCATGGCTGCGGCGCAGGGCGCGCAGACCGGGGTCAAGCTGGCGGTCGCGGTCGGCGCGATGGTGATGGCCTTCGTCGCGCTCGTTGCGCTCGCCAACGGCATTCTCGCCGGGATCGGCGGCTGGTTCGGCGTCGATGGCCTGTCGTTCCAGGCGATCATCGGCGCGATCTTTCGCCCCGTCATGTGGCTGATGGGCGTGCCGTGGGACGAAAGCGCGACGGTCGGCGGACTATTCGGCAGCAAGGTCGTGCTCAACGAATTCGTCGCCTTCATCGACCTTGGCCGGGCGCAGGGCGACATGTCGATGGCGGCGGTCGCGATCGCGACCTTTGCGCTTTGCGGTTTCGCCAACTTCAGCTCGATCGCGATCCAGATGGCGGTGACCGGTGGGCTTGCCCCGAACCAGCGCCCGATGATCGCCAAGCTTGGCCTGAAGGCGCTGCTCGCGGGCAGCCTGTCGAACCTGATGTCGGCGGCGCTCGCAGGCCTGATGCTGGGCGTCGCCCCGCCGCTCGCTGCGCCTCCGCCGGCGGCGCCGGCCGTCGCCGCGCCCGAACTCACTCCGCCGGCCGTACCGACGGCGGAACCCGCCAAGGTTCCCTGATCAATCATCATGCCGGCATAAGCTCCCGGCCGATTGGGAGAATTTGCAAGCCGCCCGCGAATGACGTAACCTTAGGAATATAACGAATCCCGGGTCGCGTTCGCAAAATGGGAGGCTGTCATGAAAACCGCTTATCGTTTGTCGATTCTTGCCGCGGCTGCGGCATCGATAGGGGCGGGTTTCCTCGCCACTTCATACGCGCAGACCGTCGAAACCGAACGATACCGCCCCGACCGCCCACCCGAAGCGACCATCTATCGCGATGCCGGCTATCGCGGCCCCGCGGTGTTCATCGGCGAGGAAAAGCCCAACCTCGGCCTCGCCTGGCCGGTCAATTCGATCCGCGTCCCGAACGGGCGCTGGGAACTTTGCGAAAAGACGCGCTACCGCGGAAATTGCCGGACGGTCGATCGCGACACGCCGATGCTGAACAACGTCCTGCGCGGTCTCACCATCCAGTCGATCCGCCCGGTCGGCGGAGGAGGCGGCGGCTGGAACCCGAACCCGCCCGCCAACGATCAGGTCGCGCGCGGCAATTTCGCCGAATTCCATACGCAGCCTGCGGAGCGCAACTACCGCGTGCTCGCTTGTGCCCGCGGGTCGGCGACCGCCGCTTGCGCCGCGCAGTCCGCCGACACCTGGTGCCGTTCGATCGGTTGGAACGGGTCAGCCCGCGAACATATGGAAACGGTCAGCGGGCGGGTCTACCTCGCCGACGTGCTGTGCGTACGCTCGGGATATTAAGGGGAGACGGGATATGAAGACGACGACTCTTGTCGCGGCGGGCGCCGCGATCCTCGCGCTCGCTGCCTGCTCGTCGGTACCGCGCAACACCGGCACCAGCTATGACTGCAGCGGCGGCACCAAGCTGAAGGTCGACTATGTCGGCAATACGGCCATCGTTCGCGTCAACGGCATGCGTTCGATGGTCCTCAAACAGACGCCGTCGAACAGTGGCCAGATTTACGAGAACAAGAGCGGCGCGCGGCTGCATCGCAATGGCAACGACGTGACGTGGAACACGGCGCTGCGTTCGGCACCCGAAAGCTGCCGCGTCGTCTATACGCCGATGTGAGCTCGCGAGGCGGCCGGCGCCACCAGCCGCCTCTCCCTATAATTTCATTTGCGCCAGCGCCGCGTGGACCTCGCCGACGAACAGGTTGGGTTGCTCCCACGCGGCGAAATGGCCGCCGCGATCGAGTTCGTTCCAATAGACGATATTCTTGTAACGCCGTTCGGCCCAACGCCGCGACAGGCGCATGATCTCGTTCGGAAACAGGCTGCATGCCGTGGGCACGAGAATTTCGCCAGCGGCGAAGCTGCGGAAGCTGTGCCAATAGAGCCGCGCCGACGACGCCGCGCTTGCCGTCAGCCAGTAGAGGCTGACGGTATCAAGCATCGCATCGCGCGAAAGCGCTTTTTCGGGATGGCCGCCCACCGACTGACCGCCGGGCTGGTGCCCGCAATCGGTCCAGCCGTGGCATTTTTCGGCGATCCACGCCATCTGCCCAACCGGCGAATCGGTGAGCGCATAGCCGATCGTCTGCGGCCGGGTCGCCTGCTGGGTCGAATAGCCGCTGTCCTTCGCCTGATACCAGCCAAAGCGCGCGAGATAGAGTTTCTCGCTGTCGGTGAGGTCGGTCATCAGATCAGGCGGCGGCGC
Source organism: Sphingopyxis sp. OAS728 (assembly GCF_014873485.1). Taxonomy (NCBI): domain Bacteria; kingdom Pseudomonadati; phylum Pseudomonadota; class Alphaproteobacteria; order Sphingomonadales; family Sphingopyxidaceae; genus Sphingopyxis; species Sphingopyxis sp. OAS728. The sequence goes on from NZ_JADBDT010000001.1 coordinate 2,779,811, forward strand.
GCCGACCACCATGTTCACGTGGATGCCCGCGCAATGATCGGCATGATTCATCCCGATCGCACACGTCACCGCGCTGCCCCAGTCGCCGCCCTGCGCAAAATAGCGATCATAGCCGAGCGCGCGCATCAGCGCGTCCCACGCTGCCCCGATATGCTCGACGCTCCATTTTGCCTCTTCGGGCTTGCCCGAAAAGCCGTACCCCGGAAGCGACGGGATCACGAGATGATAGTCGGCACCAAGCGGCTCTATTACATCGAGGAATTCGAGCACCGACCCCGGCCAGCCGTGCGTCAGGACCAGCGGCCGTGCGTCGGGATTGGCCGACCGGATATGCAGGAAATGGATGTCGAGCCCGTCGATTGTCGCGAGATAGTTAGGCAGCGCACCCAACCGCGCCTCGACCCGCCGCCAGTCATATTCGTCGCGCCAATAGGCCGCGAGTTCCTGCGCATAGACGAGCGGAATGCCTTGATCCCAGTCATCGACCGTTTCTTTTTCTGGCCAGCGCGTGCGCGCGAGCCGATCTTTAAGGTCATCGAGCGCCGCCTGCGGCACGTCGATGGTGAAAGCTCGGATATTGTCGACCTGCATCTGCGCGCCCCTCCCAAGCCGATATTCTTCAGGGCCGCGCAGGCGCCTTGCAGCCGCGTTCGAGCCCGACGCCCTTCAGGAAACCACGGCGCACCGTGCCCGCATAGACAGCGAGCGCATACCGCCGACGCTCGGCATTGGCGCCGGTGACCTCGCCGATCAGCCCGCGAAACGGGATTATCCCTCCCACTACCGTGCCCGCGACCCGGCCTGCGGTCTCTTCGCGCTTCTTCGCACGGTCCTTGTCGACCTGTTCGTTGACGTCGGGGCCGAGCACCGCGTCAAGCTCGGTCACCTCGCGGACGATCGCCGCACATTTACCCAAGCCCTCAAGCGAATAGGGCGCCTCCTGAATCGCCAGCAGCTTTGGCGGAACTTCCTTGCCGTCGAACGGCTCGGCGACCGTGTTCGCGGTGTCCTTGATCGTCGATTCTTCCGGCGCGCCCTGTTGTCCCTGCGCAGCGAATGGCAACAAGAGCGCCGCCGCGGCCAGACTTGTCAGTAAAACATGGCGCATGGTTTTTCCTCCGGTGGCGCGCCGGATTGGCGCATGGAATCAAACGCGTAGAAGCCCAGCCGGCTCCCCCATTTTTCTCGGAACCGTATGATGCGCCAAAACTGCCGCCGGACGCCGCCTCCGTCCAGCAATTTAACGCCGCGCGCTTTTTCAAAGCGCCAGCAGCAAGGCGCCGGCCATCGCAGTCATCGTCGAATAGACTGTCAGCCCAAAGCCGAAGGAGCGCCCCGGCGCGCCGTATGGATAGCCGAACGCAAAGGCGGCGCGCCCGGTCACGAACAGCAGCACCAGCGCCGCGAGTACCGCCGTCCGCTCGGGCGGAAGCACCGTGGCGAGCGCCAAGTGCGCCGGGACGGCAAGCACCACCTGTTCGAGCGTGTTCTGCAGAATGGCCCTCGATTGGCGAACCGCAGGGCTTTCGGACGGCGACGCGCTGCCGCCGATATCCTCTGGCGAACGCACGCGCTGGGTCGAGACCCTAAAAATTGCGACGGCCAGGCAAAGCAGCACGGCGAGGTCGAGCCGGAACGCGAAGCCGAGGCGTTCGGCCAGGTCGTCGATCCGCGGGAACCAGCGCTCGCCCGAACTCCACGCGAACCACAGGACGAGCGCGGTGACAATGGCAGCGCCAAGGGAACTGGCGAAGACGCCGCGCTGCGCGCGCGCCAGATCCTGCGGCGTCATCGTCAGCGTGTCGGAACGGGCGCCTCGCCCGTCCAGTCGTAAAAACCGCGTCCCGCCTTTTTCCCGACCCAGCCCGCATCGACATATTGGACGAGCAAGGGCGCCGGACGGAATTTGGGATCGCCGGTGCCGCTATAGAGCACGCGGATGATTTCGAGACAGGTGTCGAGCCCGATGAAATCGGCGAGCGTGATCGGACCCATCGGGTGGTTGAGCCCGAGGCGGCAGCCGGTATCGATGTCCTGCATCGTCGCGACGCCCTCGCCCAGAGCGAACACCGCTTCGTTGATCATCGGCATCAGCACACGGTTGACGATGAAGCCCGGCGCGTCGTTGGCGTGGACGATTTCCTTGCCGAGCCCGCGGCCGAAAGCCTCGACCTTCGCCAGCGTATCGTCGCTGGTGGCGAGGCCCCGGATCAGTTCGATCAGCCCCATCACCGGGACCGGGTTGAAGAAATGGACGCCGATGAAGCGCGCCGGATCGGGCGCCGCCTGCGCAAGGCGCGTGATCGGGATCGAGCTGGTGTTGCTCGCAAGGATCGCCGTCGCCGACAGATGCTGGCCGACGCTGGCGAAAATCGCGCGCTTGATCTCCTCGCGTTCGGTCGCCGCTTCGATGACCAGGGCGGCGGGGGCGAAGGCGCTGTGATCGGCGACCGGGGTGATGCGGCCAAGCAACGCGTCGGCGTCGCCCTGGCTCAGCTTTTCCTTGGCGACGAGGCGGCCGAGCGCCTTGGCGATCCCCGCCTTGCCCGCTTCGGCGCGCGCGAGGTCGATATCGGACAAAAGCACGTCATGCCCGGCGCCCGCCGACACCTGCGCAATGCCTGCGCCCATTTGCCCCGCACCGATAACGCCGACGATCATATCCTGCCCTTTTCGCTGAAAACCTGCCCGTGCCCCTACGGCCTCGGCCCCGCGCGTCAAGAGCCGCGTCAGGGGGCGGAGCGGAACTCGGTTGCTTCGGCGAGGATCAGCGCGAAAGCCGGATCGGCATCGTCCCACGTCGCGAGCGGGGTCCAGCCCGACGCGCGCAGGAGCAGATTGGCGTCGCGCGGGCCATATTTGTGGCTGTTCTCGCTGTGGATCGTCTCGCCCTTTGCCATCGCATAGAGGCGGCCGTCGATCGTGAACTCCATGTCGCACGCCGCGACGAGATGCATCTCGATGCGTGCATGGACATCGTCCCAGATCGCACGATGGCTGAAATTCGCGACCGGGATATCACCGCCGAGCTCGCGGTTGATGCGTTCGAGAAGGTTGAGGTTGAAGGCGGCGGTCACGCCGGCCGGATCGTCGTAAGCGAGTTCGAGCGTCGCCACATCCTTGATCCGGTCGATCCCGATCAGGAGGAGCGATCCCTCGCCGAGCGCGCAGCGCCAGTTGCGCAAAAGGTCGACCGCCGTGCGCGCGACCATATTGCCGATCGTGCTGCCCGGAAAAAAACCGAGCTTGGGCAGGTCGGCGATTTCATCGGGCATCGTCACGCGCTGGGTGAAATCGGCCTCGACCGGATAGATGGCGAGGCCCGGGAACCGCGCCGCGAGCGCCTCGGCGCTGCCGCGCAGGAAATCGCCCGAAATATCGACCGGCACATAGGCCGAGGGTTCGATCGCATCGAGGAGCAAGGGTGTCTTCGTCGAGCTGCCCGAGCCGAGTTCGACGACAGCGCGGCCGGGGCCGATGGCTTTCGCGATGTCGGCGGCGTGGCGCGTGAGCATATCGGTTTCGCTGCGCGTCGGATAATATTCGGGAAGCGCGGTGATATCCTCGAACAGCGCCGAACCCGTCGCATCGTAGAACCAGCGCGCCGGGATCGCTTTCTGTCTTTGCGACATACCGGCGTGGACGTCGGCGCGAAAGGCGATGTCGACGCCGGCGTCGTCCGCCGAAACCTGACGAAGATTGCGCACAACGCCCATGGTCAAAGATCCTTTGCGAGCCGCACGCCGGTGAACTGCCAACGCTGGTGGGGGTAGAAGAAATTGCGGTAGGAGGCGCGCACATGGCCGCGCGGGGTCGCGCAACTGCCGCCGCGCAGGACGAACTGGCCGCTCATGAACTTGCCATTATATTCGCCGACCGCGCCGGGCGCGGTGCGGAAGCCGGGATAGGGGCGGTAGGCGCTGCCGGTCCATTCCCACACGCTGCCGAACATCTGTTGCAGGTCGGTGTCACCGTCGGATGCGGCCGGCTGTACCGGCCCCGCGCTATCGAGCTGCTGTCCACCGTGTGGGTCGAAGGCGGCCGCAGCGGCTTCCCATTCGAACTCGGTCGGTAGGCGCGCGCCCGCCCAGCTCGCGAAGGCGTCGGCCTCGAAGAAGCTGATGTGCGTCACCGGCGCGGCGGGATCGATTTCGCGCCAGCCCGACAGCGTGAACTGGCGGTCGCCGTCCCAATAGGCGGGCGCATCGATATTTTCGGCCTGCACCCACGCCCAGCCGTCGCTGAGCCAGAGCGACGGTGTGTGATAGCCGCCGTCGGCGATGAATTCCTGCCATTCGCCATTGCTCACCGGGCGGCTGGCGAGCGCGTGCGGGGCGAGCAGCGCCTCATGGCGCGGGCCTTCGCAATCGAAGGCGAAGCCTTCGCCAGAGTGGCCAGTCGCTGCGATCCCCTCGGCACCCTTCACCCACTTCATGGCGGAAAACTGCGTAACTTCACTCACGATTGCATTGTCCCACACCGCCGGCCCGAGCGGATTTTGCGCGAACAGATGCTTGAGGTCGGTGAGCAGCAATTCCTGATGCTGCTGCTCGTGATGGATGCCGAGCTCGATGAGCGTCCGCGCGGCGGCCGACAGATCGGGAAGCGCGCTTTGCACCGCAGCGTCGACATGCGCACGCCAGATGCAGATTTCGTCGAGCGACGGACGCGTCAGCAGGCCGCGATGCGGGCGCGCGTGGCGCGGCCCCTCAGCCTCATAATAGCTGTTGAAGAGGAACGGGTAACGCTCGTCGAAGAGGCGGTATCCCGCGACATGATCGCGCAGGATGAAGGTTTCGAAAAACCAGGTCGTGTGCGCGAGATGCCATTTGGCGGGCGAAGCGTCGGGCATCGACTGCGCGCTGGCATCGGCGTCGGAGAGCTTCGCGACAAGGTCGAGCGACAGCCGCCGGGTCACGGCGAAGCGCTGCACAAGGCTCTCCATCGTGTCGGTCGTCGGCGAAGCATCGGTGCGGCTGGCCATGGTGAGACAATCCCCCGAGGTGTGATTCGGTTTCGCTGGTCGACCAATTATGGTTACGCCGCGATGGAAAGTCTAGAACATTAAGGGAACACCAAAGTATAGGGTGCCCCATACGGCCGAGTCGGGACATTGCCGGTGCGGGGACGTTGTGGACCCCGGATCAAGTCCCGGGTGACGAATAAAGTCAGCGCGTCGCGCCGGGTTTCCAGAGGATGTCGCCACCCGCCGCGGCGTTGAGGTGCCGCGTAAGCACGAAGAGATGATCCGACAGGCGGTTGAGATAGTTGAGCGCGATCGGATTGAGATCGCGCGTCGCGCCCGCCGCGACCGCCGCGCGTTCGGCACGCCGCGTCACGGCGCGGGCGAGGTGGAGCCGCGCCGCGGCTTCGGTGCCGCCGGGCAGGATGAAGCTTTTGAGCGCATCCAGCGCATCGTTCATCCCGTCGATTTCGTCCTCGAGCCGCGCGATCTGGCTGGGGACAATGCGCAGCGCCATCTCGTGCGGGCCGAAGCCGAACTGGATGTCGGGCGGGGTCGCGAGATCGGCGCCGAGGTCGAACAGCTCGTTCTGGATGCGCGCGAGCATCGTGGCTTCGTCGCTCACCGGATCGAGCGCGGCTGCGGCGATGCCGATCGCGCTGTTCGCTTCGTCGACGTCGCCGATCGCCGCCATCAGCGCGTCGGACTTCGCAATGCGCGAACCGTCGACGAGCCCCGTGGTGCCGTCGTCGCCGGTGCGCGTGTAGATTTTGTTCAGTTTAACCATGTGCCACAATCCGTAATGAAACGACCTCCCGAACCGTTCGTGTCGAGCGAAGTCGAGACACCCAGCAGGCGTGGACGAACGATGGGCATCTCGACTTCGCTCGATGCGAACGGGAAGGGGCTGGTCAATGCCCCGCTTATTTGCCCGCAGCAAACAGGCCGATCAGCACAAGCAGCATGATGGTGATCGCCTGCCACTTCACGCGCGACATCATCATCTTGTTCTGCATCACCTGATTCTCGTGCGCCGTGCCGTCGATCTGGGCGCGGTGGCCTTGCGAGAAATAGAAGAGCCCGCGCGCGAGCGAGAAGAGGACGAAGCCGGCGGCAATCACGACGCCAAGGATGAGCAGGATTTCCATATGCCCACTCTAGGGATTTTGCAGCGAATAGCCAGAAGGAAGCCGGTCGGCGGCCAAATCGGCAGCAAGTGCCCGCCCGTCGACGCCCGCCGCGCGGAGCGAAGCGAGCGACGCCGCGGCGTCACGTTTTGCGAGCCTTTTGCCATCGGGGCCGCAGACCAGAGCATGATGGCGATAGAGCGGCGTCGGCAGGCCGAGCAGCGCCTGAAGCAGGCGGTGGACGTCGGTCGAGGCGATGAGGTCGGCGCCGCGAATGATATGCGTCACCCCCATCGCGGCATCGTCGAGCGTGCTTGCGAGATGATAGCTGGCGGGCGCATCCTTGCGCGCAAGGACGATATCGCCGTGCGCGAGCGGGTCGGCGGTGCGGAGCCCCTGCTCTGCCTCTTCCCATGCGAGTTCGCCTGCCTCGGCGGCAGCGCGCGCCATGTCGAGGCGCCAGCAATGCGGCTCGCCCGCCATCCGGCGCGCGCGTTCCGCATCGGACAGGGTGCGGCAGGTGCCCGGATAAACGGCGCCCGATGGCCCGTGCGGCGCCGACAGGCTCGCGGCGATATCGGCGCGGGTGCAGAAGCAGGGATAGACGAGACCCCGCGCGCGAAGCTGATCGAGCGCGGCGGCATAGTCGCCGAGCCTGTCCGACTGGCGCACGGGTTCACCGTCCCAATCGATCCCGAGCCATGCAAGGTCTGCGAGCGACGCGCCGACATATTCCTCGCGCGAGCGGCTGCCGTCGATGTCGTCGATGCGGATCAGGAAACGCCCGCCGGCCGAACGCGCCGCGGCGTGCGCGAGAACCGCGCTATAGGCGTGACCAAGGTGGAGTTCACCGGTCGGGCTGGGGGCGAAGCGTGTCAGCATGAGAGAGGCAATGAATCCATATGCTGTGCCGAGTCAAAGTGAATCATTCCATATCTTGCGGACAGAAGCCCCCTTGACGTCAGAATCTGATAGGGCATGTAATGATGGTGTCACGCGCGGGAGGCAGTGGCGCGCCATCCCGTGAAACAAGGGGGGCAGCGTTACCTAGCCATGTTCCATCCCGATCTTGCCCGGCATCCCGATAGCTGTCCGGCGCTCGTTCTCAACGCCGATTATACGCCGCTGAGCTATTATCCACTGAGCCTCTGGCCCTGGCAGACCGCGGTGAAGGCGGTGTTCCTCGACCGCGTCACCATCGTCGAAAATTACGAACGCGAGATTCACTCGCCGACGCGGACGATGCCGATCCCGAGCGTCATTGCGCTCCGCCAATATGTGAGGCCGTCGGAGCATCCGGCATTCACGCGCTTCAACCTGTTCCTGCGCGACCGTTTCGCGTGCCAATATTGCGGGTCGGGCAAGGATCTGACCTTCGATCATGTCGTGCCGCGCCGGCTGGGCGGGCGCACGACGTGGGAGAATGTCGCGACCGCCTGCGCGCCGTGCAACCTCAAGAAGGGTGGCCGCACACCGCAACAGGCGCATATGCCGCTTTATCGCCAGCCGTGGCGCCCGACGAGTTGGCAGTTGCAGGACAATGGCCGCGCCTTTCCGCCCAATTATCTCCACACGAGCTGGATCGACTGGCTCTATTGGGATGTTGAACTCGAAGGCTGAGCCGTCGGTTTGGGGTGGTGAGCTGCCGTTCGCTGCTCCTGCGTGCACCCCGGCGAAAGGTGTCGGGAGGCACGTGACTCCCGGCACGGCCCAGAATTTCAACGCTCGCCTCGCGCTTTGCCGCAATGGGCCCCGGCTTTCGCCGGGGTTCACCTCTATCAGCAGCTTCCGGTCGGTTTTCAGACGCTCGTCATCCCGGACTTGATCCGGGATCCATAGCCGCGCCGTCGTCGTGGACCCCGGATCAAGTCCGGGGTGACGACAAAAGAGACGTCCGCAATCGGTAATCTCCAGACGTTCCAGTCAAATGCCGCTTCCATCGCCGGCTGGCGGGCGATAGAATCTCTCGGCCTTTGATGCGCCCGTTTCGCAGGAGAATGAAGATGGTTCGTCTTACGGCCGCTTTCGCCCTTGGCCTTTCCGTCCTCGCGCTATCCGCCTGCACCGCGACGGGCGAGGCCGCGAACCAGCGATATACGGTGTCGGGCAAGATCGCGTATCGCGAGCGCATCGCGCTGCCGCCGAGCGCCCAGATCGAGGTCAAGCTCGACGATGTCAGCCTTGCCGATGCGCCCGCGCGTACCATCGCGCGGCAGGCATTCGGTGCCGATGGGCAGCAGGTGCCGATCGCCTTCCTGCTCCGTTTCGACCGCAGCGCGATCGAAGCAAAGCACAGCTATGCCGTGTCGGCGCGCATCACCGGCGACGACGGCAAGCTGATGTTCATCACCGACACACGCAACTCTGTTACGTTCGACGGCGCGTCGGAGATCGATCTGGGCGTGCTGAACCTCGTCAAGACGCACTGATATAACGCGCGCATAGCTATGCGCGGCTTGACCGTGTGTGTTCGCAGGTGCAGCAAGCGCGTTTATGGGCCCACCTATCCAGATCTCGCAAAATCCCGACATCCGCTATTTGGGGCGGATCCTCGGCGACGTCATCCGCGCCTATGGCGGCGACAAATTGTTCCGCCAGACCGAATATATCCGCTCGTCGAGCGTCGACCGGCACCGCGGGATCGCCGGGGCCGAAGCGATCGACCCGGGGCTCGATGCACTGAGCCTCGACGATACGATCGCATTCGTGCGCGGTTTCATGCTCTTCTCGATGCTCGCCAACCTTGCCGAGGACCGGCAGGGGGTCGCGGCTGAACCCGAGGCGACGGTCGCAGCGGCGATCGAAAAGCTGAAGACCGATGGGATCGACGGCGACGCGATCGCGGCGCTGCTGAGCGCGTCGCTCGTCGCGCCTGTGCTCACCGCACACCCGACCGAAGTGCGGCGCAAGTCGGTGCTCGACCACAAGAACCGCATCGCCGAGCTGATGCTGCTGCGCGACCGCGGCGTCGACGAAACGCCCGAGGGTGATGTCGTCGAGGATGCGATCCGGCGGCAGATCGTCCTCCTTTGGCAGACGCGCCCGCTGCGCACCGAGAAATTATTCGTCGCCGACGAGATCGACAATGCGCTGACCTATTTACGCGACGTCTTCCTGCCCGTCGTGCCCAAGCTTTACGCGCGTTGGGAAGCCGAGCTGGGGCAGCGTCCGGCGAGTTTCCTGCGCGTCGGGAGCTGGATCGGCGGCGACCGCGACGGCAACCCCTTCGTCACCGCCGAGACGATGCATATGGCGACGGGGCGCAACGCCGCGGCGGTGCTCGGCCATTATATCGACGCGGTTCACCACCTCGGCGCCGAACTGTCGGTGTCGGCGAGCCTCGCCACAGTGCCCGAAGCGGTCGAGGCGCTGGCCGAAGCGAGCGGCGACGCCGCGCCGAGCCGCCGCGACGAACCCTATCGCCGCGCGCTGTCGGGCATCTATGCACGGCTTTGTGCAACCTACGCGCAGATCGTCGGACGCGCGCCGCCGCGCCCCTCGGCGCTAACCGGCGCGCCCTATGACACGCCCGCCGATTTCCGCCGCGACCTCGTCACCATCGCCAATGGCCTGTCGATCAACAGCAAGGGCCAGTTCGGCGGCATCGGCGCGCTCGGGCGGCTGATCCGCGCGGTCGAGGTGTTCGGATTCCACCTCGCGACGCTCGACATGCGGCAGAACAGCGCCGTCCACGAACGCGTGCTCGCCGAGCTGCTGTCGGTATCGGGCGTCTGTGCCGATTATCTGGCGCTGGGCGAAGAGGAACGCGTTGCGCTGCTCACCGCCGAACTCGCGAGCGACCGGCCGCTCGCCGCGGCGTGGCACGAGTGGAGCGACGAGACCGCGGGCGAACTCGCGATCGTCCATGCCGCCGCCGATGTGCGCGCGCGGCTGGGCAGGGACGCGATCTGCCAGTGGATCATCAGCATGTCGCAGGAGCTGTCCGACCTGCTCGAAGTCCATGTCCTCGCGCGCGAGGCGGGCTTGTGGCGGAGCGGCGATGCGGCGGGCAAATCGAACCTGATGGTCGTGCCTTTGTTCGAGACGATCGCCGACCTCGACCGCGCGCCCGCGATCATGGCGCGTTATTTCGCGATGCCCGAAATCGGCCCGCAGATCGGCCAGCGCGGGCATCAGGAAGTGATGATCGGCTATTCGGATTCGAACAAGGACGGCGGTTATCTCACCTCGACCTGGGGCTTGCATCAGGCGTCGCAGGCGCTGACCCCGGTGTTCGAGGAAGCCGACACCGCGATGCAATTGTTCCACGGCCGCGGCGGCGCGGTCGGGCGTGGCGGTGGCAGCGCCTTTGCCGCGATCCGCGCGCAGCCCGCGGGGACGGTGCAGGGGCGCATCCGCATCACCGAACAGGGCGAGGTGATCGCGGCGAAATATGGCACGGCGGCGAGCGCGGCGACGAACCTCGAGGCGATGGTGTCGGCGAGCCTGCTCGCGAGCCTCGAGCCCGAGGCGCTGAGCGACAAGGATGCGGCGCGATTTACCGCGGCGATGGACCAGCTCTCGGACGGCGCTTTCGCTGCCTATCGCGGGCTCGTCTACGACACGCCGACCTTCAAGGATTTCTTCCGCGCGATGACGCCGATCGCCGAGATCGCGACGCTGAAGATCGGGTCGCGGCCGTCGAGCCGCACCAAATCGAGCGCGATCGAGGATCTGCGCGCGATCCCGTGGGTGTTCAGCTGGGCGCAGTCGCGCGCGATGCTGCCGGGCTGGTACGGCACGGGTGAGGGTTTTGCCGCGTTCGAGGACAAGGCGCTGCTCGCCGACATGGCGGCGGGCTGGCCCTTCTTTGCGGCGCTGCTCGGCAATATGGAGATGGTGCTCGCGAAATCGGACATGGGGATCGCTGCGCGCTACGCCGAACTCGCGGCGGGCATCGACGGGCACGCCGAGATTTTCGGGCGCATTCGCGACGGGTGGAACCGCGCGCATGACGGGCTGCTCGACATCACCGGGCAGACGCGGCTGCTCGAGAAGAATCCGGCGCTCGAGGCGTCGATCCGGCTGCGCCTGCCCTATATCGAACCGCTGAACCTGCTGCAGATCGAGCTGATGAAGCGCCACCGCGCCGGTGAAACCGACCCGCGCATTGCCGAGGGTATCCAGCTGACGATCAACGCGATCGCGACCGCGCTGCGGAACAGCGGGTAGGAACTCGCGCTCAGACTTTCGTGATCACCACTTCGCCCTTGGCGGTCGCGCCGTCGGGGACGAAGTTGATGCGGAAATCGGCGCCGTCCTTGTCCTTGCCCGCGAGCGTGTCGCCGGTGCGCGTGACCTTGACGCCCTTTTTCGCGAATTCGCCCGCCATCCAGTCGGCTGCTTTCGTTGGTGCGGCGGGTGAGGTGAAGCCGAGTTTCACCGTCGCCGCGTCGGCGCCGTTCTTGTCGTTCGCGTCGACGTCGACCTTGGTCACCTTGCTGCCCGGATAGAGCTTCACGCCATCGATATCGAAGTCGCTCTCGATATTGAGATCGACGAAATCGGGGACGTCGATGTCGATCGCGGCGCCGTCCCCGCCAATCTTGATATTGCCGCCGTCCTTGCCGGTCTGGATCTTCACGCCGCCGCCATCGCCTTCGGCATTGATCGAGATTTCGGTGCCCTCGCCGGATTTCTTTTCTTCCGACCCGCAGGCGGCGAGGAGCATCATCGGGGGAATCAGGAAGGCGAGACGCATGGACAATCTCCTTGGTGCATTAGCTACATAATACACCTTGGAGGCAGCCGAGTCAATCATTTCCCTTTTGGTCATGCCGGACTTGATCCGGCATCCATTCCAAGGGCGCTGTCGTGGACCCCGGATCAAGTCCGGGGTGACGAAGGCAGGATTACGCGTCGATGCTGGTCTTGAGGTCCCCGTGGACGAGGCCGCCGTCGACGGTGATCGTGTCGCCGACGACATAGTCGCCCGCCTTCGACGCGAGGAAGATCGCGGCGCCGGCCATGTCCTCGGGGACGCCGATGCGCTTGACCGGGATGCTTTTCGCGACCGCGTCGCCATGGTCACGCGCAGCCTTGTTCATGTCCGACTGGAAGGCGCCGGGCGCGATCGCGGTGACGAGGATATGGTCGGTGACGAGGCGCGCCGCGAGACGCTTGGTGAGATAGAGGATCGCGGCCTTCGACGCATGGTAGCTGTAGGTTTCCCACGGGTTCAAACGCTGGCCGTCGATCGAGCCGATATTGATGACCTTCGCCGGGCGCGCGGCGCTGCCGCCGGCCTTGAGCAGCCCGTGGAGCGCCTGCGTCAGGAAGAAGGGCGATTTGACGTTGATATCCATCACCTTGTCCCAGCCCGCCTCGGGGAAACCCTCGAACGGCTCGCCCCACGCGGCGCCGGCATTGTTGACGAGGATGTCGAGCCGTTCCTCGCGCGCCTCGAGTTCCTTGGCGAGCGCGCGGCAGCCCTCGACGGTCGAGAGGTCGACGGGCAGGCCGATGACCTTGCCCGGATAGCGCGTTTCGAAATCGGCGACGGCTTCCTCGATCTGCGCCGTCTTGCGCGCCGAGATATAGACGCGCGCGGCGCCCGCGGCGAGATAGCCCTCGACGATCATCTTGCCGATGCCGCGCGAGCCGCCGGTGACGAGCGCGATGCGGCCGTCGAGGCCGAACATGTCGTTTAGGTTCATGGCTTTGTCCTTTCGACTCCCTCCCCTTCAGGGGAGGGTTGGGGTGGGGCATGTCGGGCGCAATGCCCTCCCCGCTACGACTAGCGAGCAAGCTCGCAAGTCTCGCTGCCCCTCCCGCAAGCGGGAGGGGTGGGATTAGTACCCGTTCATGCGGGCGACCTGGTCGATGTGATAATGCACATCGCCCATGTATTCGGCGAGCGCACGGTCGCGCTTCATATAGAGGCCGATGTCATATTCGTCGGTCATGCCGATACCGCCGTGCATCTGCACGCCTTCGCGCACCGCCAGGTTCGCGGCGCGGCCAGCCTTGGCCTTCGCGACCGAGACCATCAGTTTCGCGCCTTCGCTGCCCTGATCGAGCAGTTCCTGCGCCTTCATCACCGTGGCGCGCGCGACTTCCATTTCGCCATAGAGATGCGCAGCGCGGTGCTGGAGTCCCTGGAACTCGCCGATCAGCTTGCCGAACTGCTTGCGCTCTTTGAGGTAGGTGACGGTCATGTCCATCGCGCCCTGCCCGACGCCGACCATTTCGGCGGCCGCGCCGGTGCGGGTGGCGGCGAGCAAAGCGTCGAGGATCTCGCCGCCCGCGTCGACCTCACCGATCACTGCGTCAGCATCGACCTCGACGCCGTCGAGCGTGACATGGCTCGCGAGGCTCGAATCGACAAGGCGGCGCGGGTCGGCGGTGACGCCCTTCGCATCCTTGGGCATCGCGAACAAAGTGATGCCGCCGTCGGTCTTCGCCGCGACGATGCTCATGTCGGCGACATGGCCGTGGAGGACGAAGCCCTTCTTGCCGTCGAGGCGGAAGCCGTTGCCGGCGCGCGTCGCGGTGGTCGCGATGCGGTCGGGGCGGTGCTTGGCGCCCTCGTCGATCGCGAGCGCAATGATCGCCTCGCCCGATGCGATCGCCGGAAGCCAGCGCCCTGCCTGCGTCCCACCCGCCTTGGCGAGCGCGGCGACCGCGCCGACACTGGTCGACAGGAAAGGCGACGGGGTCAGGTTGCGGCCGATTTCCTCGAGCACGATGCCCGCCTCCATATGCCCCATGCCGAGCCCGCCATGCGCCTCCGGCACCAGCATGCCCGGCAGGCCCATTTCGGTGAACTGCGCCCAAAGATCGCGCGAGAAGCCGGTCGCATCAGCAGCATCGCGAAGCTTGCGGAGATGCGAGACGGGCGCCTGTTCGGCCACGAAGGGGGCGACGCTGTCCTTGAGCATCGCCTGGTCGTCATTGTGATACAAGGGCATGGGTCAGGCTCCGGGCAGGTCGAGGATACGCTTGGCGATGACGTTGAGCATGACTTCGCTCGTTCCGCCTTCGATCGAATTGGCCTTGGTGCGCAGCCAGCCGCGCGCGCGGGCGCCTCCCTTCGTCTCTTCGCTGTCCCATTCGAGCGCTTCGCTGCCGCCGCCCGACATCACCAGCTCATGACGCCGCTTGTTGAGCTCGGTCCCGACATATTTCATCATGTTCGACGACGCCGGATGCGCGCGGCCGGTCTTCCACATGTCCATGAAGCGCTCGCCCATCGCGCGATAGGCAAAGACGTCGACGTCGAAGGCCGCCATTTCGGCGCGCAGGATCGGATCGTCGAGTTCGCCCGCGGCGTTCTTGCCAAAGGCCTTGGCAAAAGCCCCGCCGATGCTGACCATGTCGCCGCCCGCGCCGCCGCCCGAGATCATCTCGCGTTCGTGGCCGAGCAGATATTTGGCGACGTCCCAGCCGCGGTTGATCTCGCCGACGAACTGCGTCTTCGGCACCTCGACATCGTCGAAGAAGGTTTCGCAGAAGGGCGAGTTGCCACTGATCAGCAGGATCGGCTTGGTCGTGACGCCCTTGCTCTCCATGTCGAAGAGCATGAAGGTGATGCCCTGATATTTGTTCGCCTTGTCGGTGCGGACGAGGCAGAAAATCCAGTCGGCCTTGTCAGCGTAGCTGGTCCAGATCTTCGACCCGTTGACGACCCAGTGATCGCCCTTGTCCTCGCCGAAGGTCTGCAAGGACACGAGATCGCTGCCCGAGCCAGGTTCCGAATAGCCCTGGCACCAGCGGATCTCACCGCGCGCGATCGGGTTCAGATAATGGACCTTCTGTTCCTCGGTGCCGAATTGCAGCAGCGCGGGGCCGAGCATCCAGATGCCGAAGCTGTCGAGCGGCGAGCGCGCCTTGATGCGCTTCATTTCCTGTTTGAGGATCTTGGTCTGCTCGGGCGTCAGCCCGGCGCCGCCATAGGGTTTGGGCCAGTCGGGAACGGTGTAGCCCTTCGCGACGCAGGCATCGAGCCACGCTTTCTGGGCGGCATTCTTGAATTTGAAATTGCGCCCGCCCCAGCAGACGTCATCCTCGTCGCGGATCGGCTCGCGCATTTCGGCGGGGCAGTTCGCCTCCAGCCATTCGCGCACCTCGGTGCGGAAAGCGTCCAGTTCGCTCATCCTTTTGGCTCCTCTTCTGCCCCCAAATCTACGTCCGCTTCGCTACTTTACGCAAGCGTCAACTTGGCGCGTCGAAGCGACGCTACGGCGCCGTAACGGAAGGTCGAGGGCCGTTGACGGGGGCCGCTTCGCGCCTAAGCTAAGTGGCAAAAGAAAACGGGAGCAGAGGATATGCGATTCGCAGGCAAGGTCGCCGTCGTCACCGGCGCGGCATCGGGTATCGGCAAGGCAAGCGTACTCAAACTGGCGGGCGAAGGCGCGCATGTCTTCGCCGCCGACATCGACGAAGCGGGCGGACGCGCGCTCGCCGAACAATCGAACGGCAAGATCGACTTCTTGCGATGCGACGTCACCGTCCCGGCCGATATCGAGGCATTGATGAATGCCGCCGCGGCGAAGGCCGGCGGGATCGACATCGTCTTCAACAACGCCGCCGCGGGCGGCGACCGCGCACCGATCGACGAGATCAGTCCCGAAGGCTGGGACCGCACGATGGACCTCGTGCTGAAATCGGTCGCGATGGGTATCCGCTACGCCGCGCCGCACATGAAGGGCCGCAAGGGCGCGAGCATCGTCAACACCGCGAGCGTCGCGGCGCTCGGCGCAGGCTATTCGCCGATCGCCTATGCGGTCGCGAAGGCGGGCGTGCTGCATCTGAGCAAAGTCGCGGCGACCGATCTGGCGCAATATGGCATCCGGGTGAATGCGATCTGCCCCGGCTTTATCAACACCAATATCTTCACCGCCTCGCTCGACGTGCCGGGCGAGTTCAAGGCGCAGGCCAATGAGGTGATCGCGCAGATGAGCGCGAACGCCCAGCCCGTCGCGCGCGGCGGCCAGCCCGAGGATATCGCGAACGCGGTCGCCTATCTCGCGAGCAAAGAGTCGAGCTTCATGACGGGCACGCACCTGCTCGTCGACGGCGGGCTGACGATCGGGCAGCGGCATGCGTGGGACAAGGAAACGCCGGGCATGTTCGACGCCCTGCTCGCGATGGAGGAAGCGGCGAAAGCCGGAGCCGCCGCGTGACCGCGGCAAGTATCGCGGCACCGAAGGCCGAGCGCCTGCCCGTCTGGCTGAAGGTCACGCACGGGCTCGGCAGCATCGCCTATGGCGTCAAAGACAACGGGTTTTCGACCTTCCTGCTGCTCTTCTACAATCAGGTGATCGGGCTCGATGCCGGCATCGTCGGGCTCGCGATCATGGTCGCGCTGATCGCCGACGCCTTCGTCGATCCGGTGATCGGCGAGCTCACCGACCGCACGCGCAGCCGCTGGGGCCGCCGCCTGCCGTGGCTCTATTTCGCGCCGGTCCCGCTCGCAATCGCGTGGATGCTGCTGTGGTCGCCGCCCGAGATGAGCGACGCGATGACGATCGCCTGGCTGATCGGCTTTGCGATCATCGTGCGTTCGCTCGTGTCGATGTGCGAAGTGCCGTCGGTCGCGATCGTTCCCGAGCTGTCGTCCGATTATGACGAGCGCACCGTCGTGATGCGCTATCGCTATCTGTTCGGCTGGGGCGGCGGATTGCTTATCCTCTGGCTCGCCTACGCGATCTTCTTCAACGGGGAACTCGGGCTCGTCGATCCGGCGGGCTATTTCCCCTATGCGCTGACCGGCGCGCTGCTGATGGCGGGGGCCGTGACGATCTCGGCCGCAGGGCAGCACAGCCGCATCGCGGTGTCGAACCTCGACCAGCCCAAGGCGACGGCGAAGCTCAGCCATGTGCTGCGCGACATGCGCGACACGCTGTCGAACCGCGCCTTCCTTTGGCTGACCTTCGCCGCGCTCTTTGCCTTCATCAACCAGGGCATCACCTTTTCGATGACCAATTATCTGCTCGGCTTTTTCTGGCAGCTGACCGGGGCGGAGATGAGCCTTTACGTCTTCCTGCTGTTCGGGACGATGATCGCCGCCTTCCTGCTCGTCGCGCCGCTGTCGGCAAAGCTCGGCAAGAAGGGGGGCGCGATCCTCGCTGGCGCGATCGCGCTGCTCGTCAACAGCGGCATGTATCTGATGTGGATTCAGGACATCTTCCCCGGCTTGCCGGGCAAGCCGAGCGTCGCGGCCTTTTTCGGCCTGGTCTTCGTCGGCAACACCTTCTCGATCATCCTGATGATCCTGTCGTCGTCGATGATGGCCGATGTCGTCGAAGCCTCGCAGGGCGAGACCGGCCGCCGGTCCGAAGGCCTGTTCTTCGCGGGCTATTTTTTCATGCAGAAATGCGCGACCGGCGTCGGCATCTTCCTTGCCGGGCAGATATTGTCCTTCGCCGCCTTCCCCGCCGCCGCGAAACCGGGCGAGGTCGGCGATGCGGTGCTGACCAGCCTTGCCTCGGGCTATGCGCTCGCGATCCTCATCATCGGTACGATCGGGCTGATCGTGATGCGCAAATTCCCGATCTCGCGCGCCGATCACGAGGCGCGGCTGGCACTGCTCGACGACACGGCGCGCGCCGAACCGGATGCCAGCGGAGCGCATCCGTAACGAACATGTCGCGTAGCGGCGGAATGATGTAATTTTCAGGCAGCGGGACTTGGCAAGGCCGACGAATCGGTCCAAGGGTTTACGTGAACGTAAAGGGAAAGGAAGCGCAGATGGATTTCGACCTTACCGACCGGCAGGTCTATTGGCGCGATCGGGTGCGCGATTTCATTGAGCGCAAGGTTCGCCCCGCCGTCCCAACCTATAACGAGCAGGACAAGGCCGGCGACCGCTGGAAGGTCATCCAGATCGTCGAGGATCTGAAGGCCGAGGCGAAGGACGCCGGCATCTGGAACCTGTTCATGCCCCCGCGCAGCGGCGCACACCACCATGTCGACGAAACATTCGAATTCGAAGGCCCCGGCCTCACCAACCTCGAATATGCGCTGTGCGCCGAGGAAATGGGCCGCGTCGGCTTCGCGAGCGAAGTGTTCAACTGCTCGGCGCCCGACACCGGCAATATGGAAGTGTTCCACCGTTACGGGACGCGCGCGCAGAAGGAAAAATATCTCGGCCGCCTGATGAACGGGCAGATCCGTTCGGCCTTCCTGATGACCGAGCCCGCGGTCGCTTCGTCCGACGCGACGAATATCGAGACGCGCATCGAGCGCGACGGCGATGATTATATCATCAACGGCACCAAATGGTGGTCGTCGGGTGCGGGCGATCCGCGCTGCGAGATCGCGATCGTGATGGGCAAGACCGACTTTGCCGCCAAGCGCCACGCGCAGCAGTCGATGGTGCTGATGCCGCTCAATGCGCCGGGCGTGAACATCAAGCGGCACCTGCCCGTCTTCGGTTATGACGATGCGCCGCACGGCCATATGGAAATCGAGCTGAAGGATGTCCGTGTCAACGCCGAGGAAGCGATGCTGCTGGGCGAAGGCCGCGGTTTCGAGATCGCGCAGGGGCGCCTCGGGCCGGGCCGTATCCACCACTGCATGCGCACGATCGGCGTCGCCGAGGAAGCGATCGCCAAGATGGCGAAGCGGCTGCAGTCGCGCGTCGCCTTCGGCAAGAAGATCGCCGAATATAGCATCTGGGAACATCGCATCGCGCGCGCGCGCATCGATATCGAGATGACGCGCCTGCTGTGCCTCAAGGCCGCCGACATGATGGACAAGGTCGGCAACAAGTCGGCCGCCGCCGAGATCGCGATGATCAAGGTGCAGGCACCGACGATGGCGCTGCAGATCATCGACGACGCGATCCAGGCGCATGGCGCCGGCGGCGTGTCCGAAGATTTCGGGCTCGCCAAAGCCTATGCACATCAGCGGACCTTGCGCCTCGCCGACGGTCCGGACGAAGTGCACGAACGCGCGATCGCGCGCATCGAATTCGCCAAGCACAGCGAGGCGAGCGAGCCCGGCTTCTCGTCGGGCGACATCGGCGTTTCGCGTTAAGAGCAATAACCCGTTCGTGCTGAGCTTGTCGAAGCCCCGTCCTTCTTCACCGCGCAAGAAAGAACGGCCCTCGACAGGCTCAGGGCGAATGGTCAGAGAGGGTAGCTTAAATGACCAAAGCCGCGATTCTGATCGAACCGGGCAAGCCGCTGTCGATCGAGGATGTCGTTGTTGCCGATTGCGGCCCGCACGAGGTGCGCATCCGCACCGCCGCGTGCGGGCTTTGCCATTCGGACCTGCATTTCATCGACGGCGCCTATCCGCACCCCCTCCCCGCGATCCCCGGCCATGAGGCCGCGGGGATCGTCGAGGCGGTCGGGAGCGAAGTACGCACGGTCAAGGTCGGCGATGCGGTCGTCACCTGCCTGTCGGCCTTTTGCGGCCATTGCGAATTCTGCGTCAGCGGGCGCATGTCTTTGTGCATGGGCGGCGACACGCGGCGGTCGGCGGGATCGGCGCCGCGCATCACGCGCCCCGACGGATCGCCCGTGAACCAGATGCTCAACCTCTCGGCCTTTTCGGAGACGATGCTCGTCCACGAACATGCGTGCGTCGCGATCGACCCCGACATGCCGCTCGACCGCGCCGCGGTGATCGGCTGTGCGGTGACGACGGGCGCGGGCACGATCTTCAACGCGTGCAAGGTGACGCCGGGCGAGACGGTCGCGGTCGTCGGTTGCGGCGGCGTCGGCTTAGCCACCATCAACGCCGCGAAGATTGCGGGCGCGGGGCGCATCATCGCCGCCGACCCGGTTCCCGAGAAGCGCGAGCTGGCGAAGAAGCTCGGCGCGACCGACGTCGTCGATGCGCTGTCGGACGATGCCGCGAAGCAGATTCTCGAAATCAGCAAGGGCGGGGTCGACCATGCGATCGAGGCCGTGGGCCGTCCGGCGTCGGCAAGCCTCGCGGTCGCGTCGCTGCGCCGCGGCGGCACCGCGACGATCCTCGGCATGATGCCGCTCGCCGAAAAGGTCGGGCTCAGCGCGATGGACCTGCTGTCGGGCAAGAAATTGCAGGGCGCGATCATGGGCGGCAACCGCTTCCCCGTCGACATCCCGCGCCTCGTCGACTTCTACCTGCGCGGGCTGCTCGACCTCGACAGCATCGTCGCCGAGACGATCCCGCTCGCGCAGGTCAACGAAGGCTTCGACAAGATGCGAAAGGGCGACGCCGCACGGTCGGTGATCGTTTTCGACCAGTGACGCTCGACGCGCAAAAGGCTTTCAGCGGCACCGTCGCACCCGAGGGTGCCGATGTGCTCGACGAGGCGAAGCTGACCGCGTGGATGGAAGCGAATGTCGAAGGCTTCGAAGGTCCGCTGACGCAGGGCAAGTTCGCCGGCGGACAGTCGAACCCGACGTACAAGATCAGCGCGCCGTCGGGCAATTATGTGCTGCGGCGCAAGCCCTTCGGCCCGCTGCTCCCCTCGGCGCATGCGGTCGATCGCGAATATAAGGTGCAGTCGGGGCTGCATAAGATGGGCTTCCCCGTCGCGCGCCAATATGGTCTGTGCACCGACGAGGATGTCGTCGGCAGCTGGTTCTATGTGATGGGCATGGTCGACGGGCAGACGATCTGGGACGGCGCGATGCCGGGATCGACGCCCGAGAACCGCCGCGCAACCTATGAGGCGATGATCGATACGCTCGCCGCGCTGCACAGCGTCGACATCGAGGCGGCGGGGCTTTCCGACTTCGGCAAGCCCGGCAATTATTTCGGCCGGCAGGTCGACCGCTGGACCAAGCAGTACCGCCTCTCCGAAACCGAGACGATGGACGAGATGGAGCAGCTGATCGCCTGGCTGCCCGCAACGCTGCCCGAGCAGACGCGCACCAGCGTCGTCCACGGCGATTACCGCATCGACAATATGATCTTTGCGAAGGACCGGCCCGAGGTGCTCGCGGTGCTCGACTGGGAGCTGTCGACCTTGGGCGATCCGCTTGCCGATTTCACTTATGTCGCGATGGCGTGGGTGACCGAAAATGGCGGGCGTTCGGGCGTCTCGGACCTCGACCGCCAGGCGCTCGGCATTCCCGAGCTCGACGAGATGGTCGAGCGTTATTGCGCCGCGACAGGCCGCGACGGCGTGCCCGACATGAACTGGTATTTCGCATACAATTTCTTCCGCCTCGCGGGGATCATCCAGGGCATCAAGAAGCGCGTGATCGAGGGTACCGCCTCGTCGCAGCATGCGAAGGATATGTCCGAACGCGTCCGTCCGCTCGCCGAAAAGGCGTGGGACTTTGCACGAAAGGCCGGCGCATGAGCTTGTTCGACATGACGGGGCAGGTCGCGCTGATCACCGGATCGTCGCGCGGCATCGGCAAGGCGACGGCAGAAGCGATGGCCGAGCAGGGCGCGAACGTCGTCATCTCGAGCCGCAAGGCCGACGCGTGCGAAGAAACCGCGGCCGAGATCAACGCGCGCTTTGGCGACGGCACCGCGATCGCGGTGCGCGCGAACATCTCGTCGAAGGAAGAGCTGGAGATACTGGTCGCCGAGACGCGCCGCGCCTTCGGCAAGATCACCGCGCTCGTCTGCAACGCCGCATCGAACCCCTATTACGGGCCCGGGCTCGGGATCAGCGACGACCAGTTCCGCAAGATCATGGACAATAATATCCTGTCCAACCACTGGCTGATCACGATGGTCGCGCCCGAAATGCTCGAACGCGGCGAAGGATCGATCACGATCATCAGCTCGATCGGCGGGCTCAAGGGATCGCCGATCATCGGCGCTTACGGAATTTCGAAGGCGGCCGACATGCAGGTCGCGCGCAACTTCTCGGTCGAGTTCGGGCCGCGCGGCGTGCGCGTGAACTGTATCGCGCCGGGGCTGGTGCGCACCGACATGGCGCGCGCCTTGTGGGAAAATGAAGAGAATCTGCGGCGCTCGACCGCCGCGTCGACGCTGAAACGCATCGGCGAGCCGCACGAGATCGCGGGCGCCGCAGTCTTCCTCGCCAGCAAGGCGGGGGCATTCACCACCGGCCAGACCATCGTGTGCGATGGCGGAGCCACGATTTCGGGAGGCGCATGATGGGCGCGTTGGACGGCAAGGTTGCGATCATCACGGGCGCCGGCAGCGGCATCGGCCGCGCGAGCGCGCTGCGCTTCGCCGCCGAGGGCGCGAAGCTCGTCATCGGCGACAAGACGGCGGCGGTGCACGAGACGGCGCAACTGGTAAAGGACGCCGGCGGCGAGGCCGTCGCGCTCGAAATTGACGCGGGTGTCGAAGACGATGTCGCAAAGATGGTTGCTACCGCAAAGGACAGCTTCGGCGGCCTCGACGTCGCCTTCGCCAACGCCGGGATCATCGGCGACATGGGCGGAATCTTCGATTTCGACCCCGCTGCGTGGACCGAGACTTTGCGCGTCAACCTGATCGGCCCCGCGCTGATGGTGAAGCATGCCGGCAAGGCGATGGTCGATCAGGGCCGCGGCGGCGCGATCGTGCTGACCGCGAGCGTCGCGGGGATCAACTCGGGCG
The DNA here is from genome assembly GCF_014873485.1 of Sphingopyxis sp. OAS728. Lineage (NCBI taxonomy): Bacteria > Pseudomonadati > Pseudomonadota > Alphaproteobacteria > Sphingomonadales > Sphingopyxidaceae > Sphingopyxis > Sphingopyxis sp. OAS728. The sequence continues at coordinate 2,802,371 of NZ_JADBDT010000001.1, forward strand.
CGGGCCCGGGCGCCTATTCGGCGTCGAAGGCGGGGGTGATCAATCTCGCCAAGGTCGCGGCGCAGCAGCTGTCGACGAGCGGCGTGCGCGTCAATGCGGTGTGCCCCGGCCTCACCGAAACGGGGATGACCAAGCCGACCTTCGACTATGCCAAGGCGAAGGAGGTCACGCACAAGCTCGGCCAGCTCAATCCGCTGCGCCGCGCCGCGCAGCCAGAGGAACTGGCGAATGTTGCCCTCTTCCTTGCAAGCGACCAGGCGAGCTATGTCAACGGTCAGGCCATAGCGGTCGACGGTGGACTCACCAGCTCGCATCCGGTGACGCGTCAACTGCTGGGCCAGACCTCGCACTGACGGAGCAAGCCCATGCAATATCGTGACCTTGGCGACAGCGGCATCAGCGTTTCGACCATCTGCCTCGGCAGCTGGCTGACCTATGGCGCGGGGGTCGACGACAGCGCGGGGCGCGCCTGCGTCGATGCGGCGTTCGACGTCGGCATCAATTTCATCGACACGGCGAATATCTATGGCCGGGGCGCGGCGGAGTCTTTTCTGGGCGACGTGCTGAGCGGCCGGCCGCGCGATAGCTATGTTCTCGCGACCAAGCTCTTCTTCCCGATGACCGAGAGCGACCGCGGCCTGTCGGCGGCGCAGATAGCCAAACAGATCGACGCCAGCCTGACGCGGCTTCGTACCGATTATGTCGACCTCTATCAGTGCCACCGCTACGATCCCGAAACGCCGCTCGAAGAGACGATGGAAGCGCTCAGCGACGTCGTGCGCAGCGGCAAGGCGCGCGCGATCGGCTTTTCCGAATGGTCGCCCGACCAGATCGAAGCGGCGCTTGCGCTGGCACCACCCAACGTCAAATTCGTGTCGAGCCAGCCGCAATATAGCCTGCTCTATCGCCGCGCCGAAGCGAAGGTGATCCCGGTCAGCATCGCGGGCGGTATCGGCCAGATCGTCTGGTCGCCGCTCGCGCAAGGCGTGCTCAGCGGCAAATATCTGCCCGGTGCGGCGCTGCCCGCCGGAAGCCGCGCGACCGGCGACGACGCGCATTTCATGCAGCAGTTTCTGACCGATCCGGTGCTCGAAGGGGTGCAGGGGCTGAAGGTGGTCGCCGACAAGGCGGGATGCTCGCTGGCGCAGCTTGCGATCGCGTGGGTGCTCGCGCAGCCCGGGATCACGAGCGCGATCGTCGGCGCGAGCCGTCCCGAACAGCTTCGCGAAACCGCCAAGGCGGCCGACCTTACAATCGACCCGGCGCTGCTCGCCGAAGCCGCCGCCATCCTTGAGGGAGTTCGCATTTCGTGAGTCACGGTTTCGACAAAGCGCGCCTCGACCGCATCCAGGCGTTCCTCGCCGCCAAATATGTCGACACCGGCCGACTGCCGCACGCGGCGACGTTGGTGTCGCGGCGCGGCGAGATTGCGCACCTGTCGTGCATCGGCGAAGCGCGGCCGGGCGAGGCGCTGAAAGAAGACGCCATCTTCCGCATCGCAAGCATGACCAAGCCGATCACGAGCATCGCCTTCATGATGCTGGTCGAGGAGGGCAAGGTCGCGCTGTCCGATCCGCTCGTCAAATTTTGCCCCGAGTTCAAGGACACCGGCGTGTTCGTCGCGGGCGGCGGCAATGTACCCTTTCTGACACGGCCGCCGACGCAGCCGATCCGCATGGTCGACCTGCTCCGCCACACCGCGGGGCTGACCTATGGCTTTCAGGAGCGCACCCCGGTCGATGCCGCGTATCGCAAGGCAAAGATCGACGATTTCGACGCCGATTATACGATGGACAGCTTCATCGCCGACCTGGCGAAGATCCCGCTGCAGTTCGACCCCGGCGCGCACTGGAATTATTCGATGGCAACCGACGTGCTCGGCGCGGTGGTCGAGCGGATCGAGGGCAAGCCGTTCGCAGAGGTTTTGCACGAACGGATCTTCGGGCCACTCGGCATGGTCGACACGGGGTTCAAGGTGCCCGCCGACCAGCAGCACCGGCTTGCCGACGCTTATGCCTTCCACCCAAAGGAGAAGATGCAGGATTTCGACGCCGGCGCGCGCAGCCGTTGGGCGAAGGATCGCAGCTTTCATTCGGGTGGCGGCGGGCTCGCCTCGACGCTGCACGATTATCATCGGTTCTGCCTGATGCTGCTCGGCGGCGGCAAACTCGGCGATACGCGGATCGTCAGCCGCAAGACATTGGAGCTGATGACGTCGAACCATCTGCCCGGGGGCGGCGACCTGACGCAGCACAGCGTCGGCATCTTCTCCGAGGCGGAGAATGCGGGGATCGGCTTCGGTCTTGGCTTCGCGGTGAACGAAAGCCCGGCGCAGACCATGACCCCCGGCTCGGTCGGCGACTATTATTGGGGCGGCATGTTCTCGACCGGCTTCTTCGTCGATCCGGTCGAGCAGATTTGCATGGTCTTCATGACCCAGCTGATGCCCTCATCCACCTATCCCGTGCGGCGCGAGGTCAAGACGCTTGTCCACGCCGCGATCGACGACTGAAATGCAATACCACCTCTCCGTTCGTGTCGAGCGAAGTCGAGACACCCAGAAGGCATGCGCCGACGATGGGCATCTCGACTTCGCTCGATGCGAACGGGTTTAGATATAAGGAGTCTCCCATGTCCGAAGAAACCCCCGTCAGCGTTACGATGGAAAAGGACGGCGACGTCGCCGTCATCATCGTCAACAATCCGCCCGTCAACGCGCTGAGCTGGCACGTCCGGCAGGGGCTCGAGGATAATTTCGGTGCCGCGCTCGCCGACGACAGCGTCAAAGCGATCGTGCTGCGCTGCGCCGGCGCAACCTTTATCGCGGGCGCCGACATCAGCGAATTCGGCAAACCGCCGCGCGGTCCCGATTTCAACGCGGTGCTCAACAGCATCGAAGCGGCATCGAAGCCGGTCGTCGCGGCGATCCATGGCACGGCGCTCGGCGGCGGTCTCGAAACCGCGCTCGTCTGCCATTATCGCGTCGCGGTGCCCTCGGCGAAGCTCGGCGTGCCCGAAGTCAAGCTCGGCCTGCTCCCCGGTGCGGGCGGCACGCAACGCCTTCCGCGCGTCGTCGGCGTCGAAGCTGCGGCGACGATGACCTCGACCGGCGACCCGCTGCCCGCAGCCAAGGCGAAGGAACTCGGCCTCGTCGACGAACTCGCGGGCGAGGACAGCCTTGCCGCCGATGCCATCGCCTTTGCGCGCGCGAAAATCGCCGACGGCCCGCGCCCGACACGCGAACGCCCGGTGTTCGGCGACGTCGCGGTGATCGAACAGCTCAAGACCGCCAACGCCAAGCGCTGGCGCGGGTTCGAGGCGCCTTACGCCAACCTCGCCTGCGTCGAAGCCGCGACCCGGCTGCCCTTCGAAGAGGGCCTCGCGTTCGAGCGCGAGCAGTTCATGAAGCTGATGTTCGGTAGCCAGTCGGCAGCGCAGCGCCACATCTTTTTCGCCGAGCGTCAGGCCGCGAAGATCGACGGGCTGCCCAAAGACACCCAGCTCCGCGACATCAAGAAGGTCGGCGTGATCGGCGCCGGCACGATGGGCGGCGGCATTTCGATGAACTTCCTTCAGAAGGGCATCCCCGTCACGATCGTCGAGATGCAGCAGGAAGCGCTCGACCGCGGCACCGGCGTGATCCGCAAGAATTACGATGCGTCGGCCGCCAAGGGCCGTTTCAAGCCCGAGCAGGTCGACCAGATGATGGGCATCCTGACCCCGACGCTCAACCTCGACGATCTCGCCGACTGCGACCTGATCATCGAGGCGGTCTATGAGAATATGGACGTCAAGAAGGACATTTTCGGCAAGCTCGACAAGATCGCCAAGCCCGGCGCGATCCTCGCGTCGAACACCTCCTACCTCGATATCGACGAGATCGCGACCGCGACGAGCCGCCCCGGCGACGTGCTCGGCATGCACTTCTTCTCGCCCGCCAATGTGATGAAGCTGCTCGAGGTCGTGCGCGGCGAAAAGACCGCGCCCGATGCGCTCGCGACCGCGATGGCGATCGGCAAGAAGATTGGCAAGGTCGCGGTGGTCGCGGGCGTGTGTGACGGCTTCATCGGCAACCGTATGCTGAAACCCCGCCAGGTCGAGGCGATGAACCTGCTGATGGAAGGCGCGACGCCGCAGCAGATCGACAAGGTGCATGTCGAATTCGGCATGCCGATGGGGCCGTTCCAGATGAGCGACCTCGCGGGCGTCGACATCGGCTGGCACCGCGACCCGACGCGCATCGAAAGCATCCGCGACGCGCTCGCCGCCAAGGGCCGCTGGGGGCAGAAGACCGGCAAGGGCTTCTACGACTATGACGAGAAGCGCAATCCGTCGCCCAGCGCCGAGGTCGCCGAAATCATCGAGGATTTCCGCCAGCATTCGAACAAGGCGAAGCGCGAGATCAGCGATCAGGAGATCATCGAGCGCACGCTCTATCCGATGGTCAACGAAGGCGCGCTGATCCTGTCCGAAGGCAAGGCGCAGCGCGCGTCGGATATCGATGTCGTGTGGATCTATGGCTATGGCTGGCCGGTCTATCGCGGCGGCCCGATGTTCTGGGCGGGGCTGGAAGGCACCGACAAGATCGTCGCGGCGCTGGAGAAACATGGTTTCGCGGTGGCGCCCTTGCTCAAGGAAAAGGCGGAGGCCAAGGCGGGCTTCTAGGCCTTCTCCGCTCACGAAAAGACGGCCGTCTGTCCCGGCGTGGGGCAGGCGGCCTTTCTTTTGCCGTCGCACCGCCCGAGGTGCGACCGGAAAGTTGCGATTCAGGGTTAAAGCGCTGGCAAGGCCTGCCGTTAGGGCAGAGCATGAACGCCATGTCCGCCCTTGCCGTCCTCCTGCTCGCCGGAAGCGCGCCGGCTGCCGCGCCCGTCGCGGCACCGCAGGTGACCGCCGTCGCCGTGGCGCGCGCGCGGATATTGGCGCCCGCCGAGGTACGGCGGGTTGATGGGCGGATCGAGGTCAGGACCGGCGAACGCAAGGCGCGGACGCAGATACACCGCACCGAGCGCCGCGATGGCGGCGAAACGGCAGATTTTTACTAAGACCCATCGCCGCGATCCGATTCCGACCGCAGGATAATCCCCATACTATCGTCACCCCGGACTTGCTCCGGGGTCCATGACTTCGACACCGCCCATGGATCCCGGAGCAAGTCCGGGATGACGAAAATGGGGAGTGGTCAGCCTTGCAGCGTCTTGATGATCGCCGAAAAGTCGCGGCCGTCCTTGTCGGCCTCGACAAAGGCTTCGTAGAGTTCGCGCGCTTTCGATCCCATCGGGACATCGGCATCGACGCTTGCAGCAGCCTCCATCGCGAGGCGCAAATCCTTGAGCATCAGCGCCGCGGCGAACCCGCCCTTGTAATCATTGTCGGCGGGGGTGGTCGGGCCGACGCCGGGAAGCGGTGCATAGCTCGTCAGCGACCAGCACTGGCCCGACGATACGCTGGCGATGTCGAAGAACTTCTGTGGGTCGAGCCCCAGCTTCTGCGCGAGCGCCAGCGTCTCGCACGTCGCGACCATCGAGGCGCCGAGGAGCATATTGTTGCAGATCTTCGCTCCCTGCCCCGCGCCCGCATCGCCGGCGTGGATCACCGCCTTGCCCATTTTGGCGAGGATCGGTTCGGCGCGCGCGAAACCTTCATCGGTGCCGCCGACCATGAAGGTCAGCGTGCCGGCATTGGCGGCGGCGATCCCGCCCGATACCGGCGCGTCGACGGCGACGAGCCCCTTCGCGGTGGCGGCTTCGATGTTCGCGCGCGCGGTCGCAACGTCGATCGTCGAGCAGTCGAGGAGCAAGGTGCCCGGTGCGGCATTGGGGAAGACGTCGCTTTCGTAGACCGAGGCGACATGCTTGCCCGCGGGGAGCATCGTCACGACGGCTTCGGCACCGGCGACGGCTTCGGCGGCCGATGCCACGCGGGTGCAGCCCGCCTCGACGGCGCGCCCCAGCGCCTCCTCGCTGAGGTCGAAGGCGCGGACCTCATGCCCAGCCTTCGCCAGATTCGCGGCCATTCCGCCGCCCATATTGCCGAGTCCGATGAATGCGATTTTCATTATCTCTCCCCTCCCGCTTGCGGGAGGGGCCGGGGGAAGGCCTGTCCCGAATATTGAACTGGTGGAGAGGAAACAGACCCTCCCCTAACCCCTCCCGCAAGCGGGAGGGGGACTAGGCTCACCGCCCCTTCCACACGCCTTCACGCTTTTCGATGAAGGCGGCCATGCCTTCGGCCTTGTCCTCGGTCGCGGCGAGGATCTGGAACAGGCGGCGTTCGTAGATCAGCCCCTGATCGAGCGTGGTTTCGAACGCGGCGTTGACCATGTCCTTGTTCACCATCGCGGCCATCGGCGGCATCGACGCGATCACCGTCGCGGTCTTCACCGCTTCGTCGACCAGCGTCGCATGCTCGACCACACGCGCGACGAGGCCCGAACGTTCAGCTTCCGCGGCGTCCATCATCCGACCGGTGAGGCACATTTCCATCGCCTTCGCCTTGCCGATCGCACGCGTCAGCCGCTGCGACCCGCCCATGCCGGGCGCGACGCCCAGCTTGATTTCGGGCTGGCCGAATTTCGCCTTGTCCGACGCGATGATGAAGTCGGCCATCATCGCGAGCTCGCAGCCGCCGCCGAGCGCGAAACCGTTGACCGCGGCGATCCAGGGCTTGCGGACCTTTTTCACGAAATCGCTCGTCCATTTCGAGAAGAAATCCTCAAGGTAGAAATCGGACGCGGGCTTGTCGGCCATTTCCTTGATGTCGGCGCCCGCAGCAAAGGCCTTGTCGCCCGAACCGGTGAGCACGGCGCAGCGCTGGCTGTCGTCGGCCTCGAACGCCGCGAAGGCCGCGATCAGGTCATCGAGCACGCCCGAGTTCAGCGCATTGAGCGCCTGCGGGCGGTTGAGCGTCACCAGCGTGACGGCCCCGCGCGTTTCGACGAGGAGGGTTTCATAGCTCATGGTCTTGTCCTGTATCAGCGGTTGGCGTCGATATTGCGCAGCAGCACTTCGAGCTGCGCTGGGGTGGCATGTTGATGCGCCTCGTCGGTCGAGGTCGGCTGGTTGTCGTAGGGAATGGGCTCGTCGAACTGGTCGGCCGCGAGATCCCAATAGCGCCCGTCGATCCGGTTGTAGAAATGCGTGCCGCCCTTCGTCGCGGTCTTCATGATGTCGCCGCCGAAATGATGATGCACGGCGAGCGCGGTCACCGCGCACTGGTTGCGGCACGGATTGGCCGGGTCGAACGGGTCCGATATCGTCTCGGCCGACCAACTCTGTTTCACCGCATGATAAAGGGCGACCGGATCAGCGAAGCTCACAGCGGCGTCCATTTCTCGTTTTCGGGCAGCGGCGCGAAGATCGCATCGATCCAGTCATCGGTGACCGCTTCGGGCGTCGGCGGGTCCCATTTCGGGCTGTTGTCCTTGTCGATAATCAGCGCCCGCACGCCTTCGATGAAGTCGTGCATCTGGACGACGCGGCTGCCGATCGCATATTCCTGCGTCATCTGCGCCGCGAAGTCGTGCATCTCGCCGCCTTCCTTGAGCTGGCGGAGCGCGACCTTGCAGGTCTGTGGGCTCTTGCCGTTGAGCGTTGCCAGCTCCTTGGTCGCCCATTCGCCGCCGTCGGCTTCGAGCGCGGCGAGGATGTCCTCATAAGTGTCGCTCGCGAACAGGCGATTGATCCGTTCGATATGCTGGGTGATTCCGGCGGGCGGCGCGGTGACCGACAGCTCCCCCAGGATGCCGCCGATGCGGTCGGGATCAACCGCGATGCGCTCCTTCGCCTCGGCGAGCTTTTCGGACGGCAGATAATGGGTGGCGAGGCCGAGCGCCAAACATTCGGCGCCGTCGAGCCGCGCGCCGGTGAGCGCGAGATAGGCGCCGACGCGCCCTTCGAGCCGCGGCAGATACCAGCCGCCGCCGACATCCGGGAACAGGCCGATCCCCGTCTCGGGCATCGCGAAACGCGTATGCTCGGTCGCGACGCGATATTTCGCTGGCTGCGAAATGCCGACCCCGCCGCCCATGGTGATGCCGTCCATGAAGGCGACGACGGGCTTGGGGTAAGTGAAGAGCAGATGGTTGAGGCGATATTCGGTGTGGAAGAAAAGCCGTGCTTCCTTGCCGTCCTTCGCACCGCTTTCCGCGAGCATGCGGATGTCGCCGCCGGCACAGAAGCCGCGACCCTCGCTATGGTCGATGATCACCGCCTCGACCGCGTCGTCGTCGCGCCATTTCAGCAACGCATCGATCATCGCCTGACACATCGGCAGGTTGAGCGCGTGGATCGCCTTCGGGCGATTGAGCGACAGGCGGCCGACGCGGACGTCGGTCGAGATCAGGATATCTTCCGTCATTGGCGCAGCAAGTCCCTTCCGACGATCATCCGCATCACCTGATTGGTGCCCTCGAGGATCGAATGGACGCGGAGGTCGCGCCAGAAACGCTCGATCGGATAGTCGCGGAGATAGCCGTAGCCGCCGAACAGCTGGAGCGCGTCGTTGACGATCTTGCTGCCATTGTCGGTCGCGAGCCGCTTCGCCATCGCCGAGAAGCGCGACTTGTCGGGGGCGTTCGCGGTGACTTTCGCGGCTGCCATGTAAAGCAGCGCGCGCGAGGCTTCGAGGTCGGTCGCCATGTCCGCGAGCATGAACTGGGTGTTCTGGAAATCGGCGATCGGCTGGCCGAACTGCTGGCGGTCCTTGGTGTAGGCGATCGCTTCGTCGAGGCAGCGCTGCGCGCCGCCCAAAGAGCAGGCGCCGATGTTGAGGCGGCCGCCGTCGAGCCCCGCCATTGCGAAGCGGAAGCCGTCACCCTCGGCACCGACGAGATTCTCTACCGGAACACGGCAGTCCTCGAAGATCACCTGCGCGGTCGGCGAGGCGTTCCAGCCGAGCTTTTTCTCGGGCGCGCCGAAGCTCAAACCCGGCGTGTCCTTTTCGATGACGAGACAGGAAATGCCCTTCGACTTTTCCTCGCTGGTGCGGACCATGCAGACATAGATGTCGTTATATCCGGCGCCCGAGATGAACTGCTTTGTGCCGTTGAGCACATAATGGTCGCCGTCGCGCTTCGCGGTCGTCTTGAGTGCCGCGGCGTCCGACCCCGAACCAGGCTCGGTCAGGCAATAGCTCGCGATCTTTTCCATGCTGACGAGATCGGGGAGGAAGCGTTCCTTGATCGCCGCTCCGCCGAAGCGGTCGATCATCCAGGTCGCCATATTGTGGATCGAGACATAGGCGCTCGTCGCGGGACAGCCATAGGCCATCGCCTCCATGATCAGCGCCGCTTCCATCCGGCCGAGCCCGATGCCGCCCGATTCCTCGGCCACATAAATCGCGCCGAAGCCGAGCTCGCCCGCAGCCTTCCACACGTCGACGGGATAATGGCTTTTCTCGTCCCACTCCGCCGCGAAGGGCGTGATACGGTCGGCGGTAAATTTGCGCGCCATATCCTGGATGGCGAGCTGGTCGTCGGTAAGCTGGAACTGGTCGGTCATGGTCACTTCTCGATGATGGCTTCGGCTTCGATTTCGACTTTCCATTCGGGCCGGATCAGCGCGGGCACAACCAGCATCGTCGATGCCGGACGCACATTTTTGAATGCCGATCCGTGCGCCCGGCCAACGAGGTCGGCGTCAGCGGCGTCGGTGATATACATGCGCGTGCGGACGACATCGGCGAAGCTGCCGCCGAGCGCCTCGAGCGCCTCGCCGATGATCGTAATGCAGCGTTCCGCCTGAACCCCGGCATCGCCTGGGGTCGAGCTGCCGTCGGGTTCGATCGGCGCGCAGCCTGCGACGTCGATGCGGTTCCCCACCCGAACCGCGCGGCTGTAGCCGAACACCGGTTCGAAGGGGGAGCCCGAGCTATGATTGCGGCGTGTCGGCTCAGCCACAGCTGATCCGTTCGATCTTGAGCGCGTCGTCGTAGGAGACGGTGAGGCGGTCGGGACGGAAATCCATCGTGACCGCGGTGCGCGGCGGCACCCAGCGCAGGTTCGTCGCGCCGCTGCCCTTGAGCAGCTGGCCGCCGACTTCGGCGGTCGCGGTCTGGCCGACAAGCGACTGCACGGCGTCGGCGTTGCACGCCGCTTCGGCGGGCGGGGTCGGGGTCGATTCGACGGGGGTCTCGCTGCTCGAACAAGCGGCGAGCGGCAGTGCGGCGGCAATGGCTAAAAGGCGAATGTCCATCTTTCGTCTCCCTTTCATCTGCGTCAGGTGCAGCGCGTATAGCGCATCGAACCGGCAGCGGCACCCTCGCCCTCGTCGCGGCGGATCAGCGTTTTGCCGCCATCGGTCAGCTCGAGATGCATCCGGCGATCCCATTCGACCCCCTCGCCGCTGAACTTATAGTCGGCGACGATGCGGCCGGCATCACTCTCGCGGACGCGCACGAGTTCGCCGTGCGATTCGTAAAAGCGCAGGTTCGTCGCGTCGATCGTCAGCGCGGTGAGGTCGGTGCCCTTCTTCGCCTTGCAATCGGCGACCTTGAGCGCCCAGCGGCCGCGGATCGCGGCGGGGATCGCCTTGCCATCGGTCGCGGTTTCAGGCCCGGGTTTTGGGGGCGCTTCCTCGGCCGTTTCGGGCAGATCGGCGTCGACCGTCGGTTCCGGCGTATCGCCAAGCGCGGGACGTTCGGCCTTTTGCAGCGGGCCAATGCTGGCGCTGGCCTCGGGACCGGACTCCTCATCCTTGCCGCCGCTGCACGCGGCCAGAAAAAGCATCCCCGCAATAAGAACCCGGCGTGCCATCGTCATTCTCCTCGCGGCGCCGACCCGATGTCGGCGCCGTTATTGGAAGAATGCCCGATGACCGAGCCGGGTTTCATGCGCCTGCGCCGTCAGCCCATCGTCGGGATGACAAAGGCGTTGCCGCCGTCGGGCGAACCGTCTGGCCAGCGCTGGGTGATCGTCTTGACCTTGGTCCAGAACTTCACGCCTTCCATGCCGTGCTGGTTGGTGTCGCCGAACGCCGAGCGCTTCCAGCCGCCGAAGCTGTGATAGGCCACGGGCACCGGGATCGGCACGTTGATGCCGACCATGCCGACATTGACGCGCGCGGCGAATTCGCGCGCGGCGTGGCCGTTGCGCGTGAAGATCGCGACGCCATTGCCATATTGGTGCTTGCTGGGCAGCGCGAGCGCGGTCTCGAAATCGGGGGCGCGGACGATCTGCAGCACGGGGCCGAAGATTTCCTCCTTGTACGATTCCATGTCGGTGGTGACATGGTCGAACAGCGTCGGGCCGATGAAGAAGCCCTTTTCGTGGCCCTGCAGCGTGAAGCCGCGGCCGTCGACGACCAGCTCGGCGCCTTCGTCGGCGCATTTCTGGATCCAGCCTTCGACCTTTTCCTTGTGCGCCTGCGTCACCACGGGGCCGTAATGCGCTTCGGCATCGGTCGACACGCCGACGCGCAGCGCCGCGATCGCGGGGATCAGCTTTTCCTTCAGCCGCTCGGCGGTTTCGTCGCCGACGGGGACGACGACGGGGAGCGCCATGCAGCGTTCGCCCGCCGAGCCGAAGGCGGCGCCGGTGAGGTCATTGACGACCTGATCGAGGTCGGCGTCGGGCATAACGATGCCATGGTTCTTCGCGCCGCCCATCGCCTGCACGCGCTTACCGTTCGCGACGCCGCGGTTGTAGACATAATGCGCGATATCCGACGAGCCGACAAAGCTGACCGCGCCGATATCGGGATGGTCTAGGATCGCATCGACCATTTCCTTGTCGCCATGGACGACCTGGCAGATGCCTTCGGGCAGACCGGCTTCGAGGAAGAGTTCGGCGAGGCGGACGGGGACCGACGGGTCGCGTTCGCTCGGCTTGATGATGAAGGCATTGCCCGTGGCGATCGCGACGCCCGACATCCACAGCGGGATCATCGCGGGGAAGTTGAACGGCGTGATGCCCGCGCCGATGCCGATCGGCTGGCGCATCGAATAGACGTCGATGCCGGGGCCGGCGCCCTGCGTATATTCGCCCTTCAGCACATGCGGGATGCCGCAGCAGAATTCGATGACTTCGAGCCCGCGCTGGATGTCGCCCTTCGAATCGGCGATCACCTTGCCATGCTCGCTCGACAGCATATGCGCGAGGCTGTCCATATTCGCTTCGACGAGACGCTTGAATTCGAACATCACGCGCGCACGGCGCTGCGGATTCGTCGCCGCCCAAGCGGGCTGCGCCTTTTTCGCTGCGGCGACCGCACGCTCCAGCAGGGCTGCATCACCGAGCGCGACCTGCGCCTGCACGCCGCCGCTGTTGGGGTCGAAGACGTCGCCCTGGCGGGGGCTGCCGCCGGCACCGCCGACGATGTGATGGTCGATCTGTCGCATGTTCGATTCTCCCATGAGATGTTGGCGCTGCCACAGACCAGTTACGGCGCGATTGCAAGCGATAGACTTGCAGCATGATACTGCATATTTGCAGGTCATGGATTGGGATAGGCTGCAATATTTCCTGTTCGTCGCGCGCCACGGCACGCTCGCGCGCGCCAGCGCGGCGCTGCATGTCGATGCGACGACGGTGAGCCGGCGGGTGAGCGCATTGGAATCCGCGCTCGGCCAGACGCTGTTTGAACGCGCGCCGTCGGGGTTTGTCTTGACCGCGGCGGGCCGGGCGCTCGTCCCGCACGCCGAAGCGATGGCGGCGGCAGCGGCGCGCATCCATTCGGCACGCGAAGATGCGTCGGCGCTGTCGGGGCAGTTGCGCGTCAGCGTATCCGAAGGCTTCGGCAACAGTTTCATCGCGCCGCGACTGGCAGGTTTTGTCGCGGCGCATCCCGAACTGGAGATCGACCTTGTCGCCTCGTCGGGGTTTTTGAACCCGTCGCGGCGCGAGGCCGATATGGCGGTGCTGCTCGCGCGACCGCGCAAGGGACCGCTGATCACGCGCAAGCTGTCCGACTACAGCCTCGGCATCTATGCGCCCGCAGGCCGCCCCGACTGGCAGACGGCGGTCGCCGCCGCGCCGCTGTCGCGCACGGGCATCCCGGTGATCGGCTATATGCCCGACATCCTCTACGCGCCCGAACTCGATTATCTGGGCGAGATCGAACCGGGGCTCCGCGCGACCGTACGCTCGTCGTCGATCCTCGCGCAGCGGCGGATGATTGCGGGCGGTGCGGGGGTCGGTGTGCTCCCCTGCTTCCTCGCGAGCGGCGACCCGGCGCTCGTCCGCGTACGGCCCGAACAGACAGTGGCGCGCGCCTTCTGGCTCGCGCTCCACCGCGACGTTGCACCACAGCCGCGTATCCGCGCGTTTATCGACTGGCTCGACGCGGAAGTGCGCGAGAGCCGGGGGTTGCTGGTGCCGGCTTAAGCCGGACGCCAGTCGGAAGCGATCAGGCCCCCCTCGCCGAACAGTCTTTCCCGCGCATCGGGACCGGCCGCCGCTTCGCGCAGCTGATCCGCGAGCGGATCATCGATCGGATTGTCGCTGCGCAGGAAGGCGATCCACGCGGCAATCGCGGCTTCGAGCGAGGGGCAACGCTGCCCGCGCGTCTGATGCCAGGCGAGCGTTTCGAGCCAGCGCTGCGGGATCTTCTGGCTGCCGTCCATCGCGATCTGGATCAGCCGATGGTGGAGCGTTGGATTGGCGAAGCGATCGAGCAGCGCGCCCGCATAGGTCGACAAATCCTGCCCCGGCGCCGCGTCGATCGTCGGCGCGGCCTCCTCGCGCATCAGCCGTTCGATGACCGGGCGGACATCGGGATCGGCGATCGCCTGGTGGACGAACGCATGCCCCTTTCCCAGCCCGATGTAGGCGAGCGCCGAGTGCGCACCATTGAGCATGCGGAGCTTCGCGGTTTCATAGGGCGCGACATCGGCGACCAGCTCGGCGCCGACCGTTTCCCAACGCGGACGCGGGCCGGCGAAATCATCTTCGATCACCCACTGGCTGAAGCCTTCGGTGATGACTGCGCCTTCGTCGCGAGCGCCGAGCGTGGCTTCGACAGCGGCGCGATCGGCTTCGGTCGTCGCGGGGACGATGCGGTCGATCATCGTCGCGGGGCAAGTGCATTCGCCATCGAACCATGCCGACAGATCGGGGTGATAGGCGGCAAGATATTCGCGCATCAGGCGGCGCAGCACCGCACCATTGCCCGCCAGATTATCGCAGCTGAGCAATGTGATACCGCGCAGCCCGGCCGCCTTGCGCGCCGCCAATCCAGCGGCGACAAAGCGATAGAGGCTCGAGGCGCCGACTGCGGCGGCAAGATCGAGCGATCCGTCGGCGCGGCGCAGATAGCCTTTTTCGGTGACCGTGAAGCTGACGATATGCGTCGTCGGCGCGGCGATGGCGTCGATGACGGCCTGTGGATCGTCGGCCGCAACGAGCACGCGCTGCACGGCGCCGATCATACGCAATTCACTGCCGGCCGCGCTGCGGGTGTTAACCGTATAGAGCCCGCCCTGAGCGTTCAGCTGTGCCGCGACATCGCCCGAGCGCAGCGACACGCCGACGATGCCCCAATCGCGATCGCCAGCAGCCATCGCGTCATCGGTGTAGACCGCCTGATGCGCACGGTGAAAGGCGCCGATCCCGATATGGACGATACCCGCCGCCTGCGCGGCGCGGTCATAATCCGGCCCCCGCACCGAGGCCGGAAGCGGCGTCTGCGCCGACAGCCTCACAGCTTGTACGCGGCCTTCGCGAGATTGTAGCTGAGGTCGGTCGCGAGTTCGGCCGCCTCCCATTCCTCAAGCCTGTGTTCGGCGACGAGCTGCGCCAGAAAGCCGCAATCGATGCGCCGCGCGACATCGTGGCGCGCCGGGATCGACAGGAAGGCGCGCGTGTCGTCGTTGAAGCCGACACTGTTGTAGAAGCCCGCGGTTTCGGTGGTCTGGTTGCGGAACCTTCGCATCCCTTCGGGACTGTCGTGAAACCACCAAGCCGGGCCGAGCTTGAGCGCGGGATAATGACCAGCGAGCGGCGCGAGTTCGCGGGCGTAGCTCGTCTCGTCGAGCGTGAAGAGGATGATCGTCAGCCCCGCCGCATTGCCATATTTGCCGAGCAGCGGGCGCAGTGCGTGAACATAGTCCGTCGCCATCGGGATGTCGGCGCCCTTGTCGCGGCCATAATGGTCGAACAGCCACGGGTTATGATTGCGGAAGCTGCCGGGGTGGATCTGCATCACCAGTCCGTCGTCGACGCTCATCCCCGCCATCACCGTCAGCATATGTGCGCGGAACAGTTCGGCATCGGCGGCGCGCACCTCGCCGCGCGTCACGCGCGCAAACAGGGCTTCGGCCTCGGTCTTGGTGAGGTCGGCAGTCGCAGCGGTCGGATGGCCATGATCGGTCGAGGTCGCGCCCATCTCGGCGAAGAAGGTACGGCGATTGCGGTGCGCCGCGAGATAGCCCGAATAGCTGTACGCATCCTCGCCCGAGAGGTCGGAGAGCCGCGCGAGGTTGGCGTAAAAACCTTCGAACTCGGGATCGACGACAGGGTCGGGGCGATAGGCGGTGATGACGCGCCCACCCCATTCGCCGCTTTGGTTCGCGGCGCGAACGACCGCGTGATGCTCGAGCGCATCGAGCGGGCTCTCCGTCGTCGCGATCACCTCGATGTCGAAACGGTCGAACAGCGCGCGCGGACGGAAAGCGTCGGTCGCCAGCGCTTCGGTGATCCGGTCGTAATAGAGATCCGACGTCGCCGCATCGAACTGCACGTCGATCCCGAACGCCTCGGCGAACACCCAGTCCATCCACATCCGGGTCGGCGTCCCGCGAAACAGATGATAATTTTGCGCGAACAACCGCCAACTCTCGCGCGGATCGGCGTCGGGGTTGCGGATGCCGAGCGCGTCGAGCGATATGCCCTGCGAATAGAGCATGCGGAACACATAATGGTCGGGGTGGAGCAACAGCTCCGCCGCATTGCCGAAGGGCGCGTTGGCCGCAAACCAGCTGGGATCGGTGTGCCCGTGCGGGCTGACGATCGGCAGGCGCGCGACCTCGGCATAGAGCCGGCGCGCGATATCCCGCTGCGCCGGGTCGGAGGGGAAAAGCCGGTCGGGATGCAGGTTCAGCGGACGGGTCATGCCGGAGCCGCTTCGCTCTCTACCGTGACCGGCGCGAGACGCGGGCTGAGCAGATGCACCGCAAGCACGGCGAGGAAATAGACCGTGGTGCATGCCGCGAAGATGACCGTGTAATTGCCCCCCGTCGCATCGAGCACGAGCCCCGTCGACTTCGCCATGATCATGCCGCCAACGCCGCCCGCAAAACCGCCTAGCCCGATCACCGATCCGACCGCGCGCTTGGGGAACATGTCGGGAGGGATCGACAGGATCGTCGACGAAAAGGCCTGATGTCCCGCGAGCGCAACGCCGATCAGCGCCACCGCGAGCCACATATTGTCGAGCCCGGTCACGAACAGCAAAGGCAGCACACAGCAGCCCGCACCGATCATCGTGACCTTGCGCGCGAAATTGACGCTATGCCCGCTCTGGATCAGCTTCGACGAGACCCAGCCGCCCAGGATGCTGCCGACGTCGGAGAGCAGGTACATGATGATCATCGGCAGCAGCACGACCTTCAAATCGACGTCATAGGTGCTGCTGAAATATTTGGGCAGCCAGAAGAGCATCAGGAACCACACCGGGTCGGTCAGGAATTTGGCGACCGCGAACGCCCACGCCTCGCGCTTGGTAACGATGCGGCCCCAGCCGATGCGCTCGACCTTTTCGGGTGGATCATGCTCGATCCACGCGAGTTCGGCTTCGCTGACCTTCCCGCTTTCGCGCGGGTTGCTGTAGAGCCAGAGCCAGAGGATCAGGAGAAGGACGCCGAAAGCGCCGGTGTAAATGAAGGTTTGGCGCCAGTCGAAACCGAGCACGCGCATAAACAGCGCCACCGTCGGCGCGGTCAGGATCACGCCGATCGTCGTCGCACTGTTAACCCAGCCGATCGCGTAGGAGCGTTCCTTTTGCGGGAACCATTCGCTCGACGCACGCACGACCGAGGGGAAATGCCCCGCCTCGCCGACACCGAGGATGACGCGGGCCAGCATGAAAGAGGCGATCGACGCGGCGAAGCCATGCGCGATATGGCCGATCGTCCAGATCGAGATGGCGATGCTATACCCGATCTTGGGACCGAAGCGGTCAATCAGCCAGCCCATAGCCAAGAAGCCCAAGGCATAGGCGGCCTGAAAGGCGGTGACGATGTTGCCATAGTCATTTTCGCTCCACCCGAGCTCGGTGCCGAGCGTCGGCGCGAGCAGGCCGAGCATGGTGCGGTCGATATAATTGACCGTGGTCGCGGCAAACAGCACCGCGACGATCAGCCAGCGGTAACGCCCCGACCTTGGCACCGGCGTCGCCGTCCCTCCGTCCGCGAATGCCTGTGCCATAATCCTCTCCCGTTATTTGGCTTTATTAGCTTTTGATCGAGCAGCCGACGCGGATTTTTCCGTCGAACAGTGCTTCGGCACGCTGGCCCGGCCTGATTTCATGAATACCGGTAATCGCGCCGGCCGAAACCCAGGTCCCGGGCGGAATAGCTATGCTGCGCCCACGCAGGGTGTTGATCAGAAACAGCGCCGAGCCGAAGGGACCGTCGAGCATGGCCTCCATCGTCGCCGCACCGACGGTTTCGCCGTCGATCGCCATTTCGACCGGCATATGGATGAGGTCGACGTCCCGCCAGCCGGGGATCGACGGGCCGAGGATCAGGCCCTTGTTGTTGCCATAATCCGACGCGGTAACCGCAGGGCCGTGAAGGTTGATTTCGGGAAAGGGCGAGCTCGCGATTTCGATGCCCGTGCGGACGTCGGCGATGCATTCGCGGACGCTGTCGATGTCGTAATCGCGCGTGCCGACGTCGCCGAAGCACAGCAGCACCTCGGCCTCGGCCGCGGCGAAGCCATCGGCATAGACCGCCATCACCGGCTCATCGGCACCGTCGAAAATCTCGTCGGCAAAGATCGGTCCGGTCAGGCGGTTGCCGCCGTAACGATCGACGAGTTCGGCCGCGATTCGTCCGACCTTCCACCCACCGATGCGCCGACCGTCGAACGCGATCGCACTGTCCTGGATCGCATAGGCCTCGGCCATCGTCTTTGGCATCGCGCCGGGATAGGCGGTAAGCGGTGTCTTACCCGCACGCGCGTCGATTAATGCACGCGCCACATTCTGTTGATCGCTTGTCGCCAGCATCTTTCTCATTTCCCTCTTCCGCTAAGCCGTGTAAGAGACACCGGTGTCAAAGGCAAGCGAATATCGGATGTATGACAAATTCCCGCGCCATGGCAGGAGTTGAGCGGCAATGACCGCCAACGGGCTCCATGCGATCCGCGTCCACGAAGCGGATAATGTCGCGACAGCAATCGCCGATCTGGCGGCCGGCGATGCGCCGCTTGCCGATACGAACATCCACGCCGCCGTCGCGATCGGCCGTGGGCATAAGATTGCGCTGGCACCGATTGCGCGCGGCGAAGCGGTGATCAAATATGGCTTCACGATCGGGACCGCGACCACCGACATCGCCGCCGGCGAACATGTCCACAGCCATAATCTGGCGACCGCGCTAAGCGGTAGTGGTGATTATCTTTATGCACCGGATGCCGGCGAAGCGGCACGGGATGCCGGATCGGCGCGGACTTTCAGCGGCTATGCCCGCCCCGACGGCCGCGTCGGCACACGCAACGAAATATGGATCCTTCCGACCGTAGGCTGCGTCGGCAACCTCGCCGCGCGTGTCGCGCGGATCGCAGGTGCGCGCCACGCCGGACGCGTCGACGGAATCCATGCGTTCAAGCATCCGTTCGGCTGTTCGCAACTTGGCGACGACCTTGGTCACACACGCGCCTTGATTGCAGCGCTCGCGCAGCATCCCAATGCCGGCGGGGTACTGATCGTCGGCCTGGGGTGCGAAAGCAACCAGCTCGGCGCGCTGCTCGACCTGATTCCGGCGGACCGCCGCGCGCATATCCGCACGCTGTCGGCGCAAGCGGTCGAAGATGACGACGCTGCATGCCTCGCGCTCGTCGACGAATTGGTCGATGGCTGCGCCAATATGTCCCGCACCGAAGTTTCGCTGTCGCGACTGGTGCTCGGCGTGAAGTGCGGCGGATCGGACGGCCTGTCGGGGCTGACCGCCAACCCGCTCGTCGGGCGGATGGCGGACGCCGTCGCAGCGGCGGGCGGCAAGGTCATACTGACCGAGATCCCCGAGATTTTCGGCGCCGAGCAGATATTGATGGACCGTGCGGTATCGCGCGGGGTGTTCGACGACACCGTCGCGCTGGTGCGCGATTTCAAGGATTATTTCATTCGCAACGGCGAACCGGTGAGCGAGAATCCCTCGCCCGGCAATATCGCCGGCGGAATCACTACGCTTGAGGAAAAGTCGCTCGGCGCGGTGCAGAAGGGCGGCAAGGTGCCCGTCGTCGATGTCCGCCGCTATGGCGGCGAAGCGACCCTGCCGGGCCTCACCTTGCTCGAAGCGCCGGGCAATGATGCGGTATCGTCGACCGCGCTGACCGCGGCGGGCGCGACGATCATCCTGTTCACCACCGGGCGGGGAACGCCGCTCGGCTTTCCGGCCCCGACGCTGAAGATCGCGTCGAACAGCGCGCTGGCGGAGCGCAAGGCGGGCTGGATCGATTTCGATGCCGGCGCGGTTCTCGATGTGGGGTCCGACAGTGCGGCGGACGCGCTGCTCGATCTGATCGTCGCGACCGCTTCGGGCGGCTCGACCAAGGCCGAGGCCAACGAAGAACGCGACATCGCGATCTGGAAATCGGGCGTGACGCTTTAGCCGAGCGCGCGGAAGGTGAAGTTGCGGAAGCGCGCCTCGCCCTGCCCCGCCGAATAGAGCCCGGGGCGCAGCATCAGGAAGCCGCCGCGCACATTATGGTGGTATCCCGAGACCTCCATACCGCGGTCGAAACGGACCCAGGTCTTTCCGCCATCGCCGCTCGTGTCATAGGTGACGATATGCCGGTCGTTCGTGACCCGCATGCGCATGGTGCGGCCGTGCGGGTTGGATGGGCGCGCGCGTTCGATGCCATATTGGTGCGTCACGAACCGCTCGCCGTCGAAACCGAGCCCGCAATAGAGTTTCTCGTCGTAGAAGAGGATTAGCCCCGCGGTGCCGCCGGGCGCGATCTCTATATCGCATTCGAAGCGATACGCCTGATCGCCCGCAATCAGCAGCAGGGGCGACGAATCGACCGGCGCCGTGCCACGTCCCTTGAGAATCAGCGCGCCGTCTTCCACGCGCGCGCGGCTGCGTTCATCGGCGGCGGGCTTGAAGAAATTCCATTTCGCGCCAAGCGCGAGCATGGCAAAATTATCCGACAGCGCCATGCCGTGCGGGCCCGCGATCGTTCCGCCCTTCGGCTTGGCGATCGGCCGCGACAAGTCGCCGCCCTTCATCCGGAACCAGCCATCGTCGGTCCATTCGATCGGGTCGAGCAAAGCCTGTCGCCCGAGAGTCCAATAGCCATTCTCGAACCCGTGATACACGCTCCACCAGTCGCCGGCGGGTCCTTCGACCAGCGTCGCATGCCCGCGCGACCACCATTTTTCGGCGGCCGACTTGGTATGGACGAGCGGGTTGGCGGGGCAATTTTCCCACGGACCGTGGATCGATTTCGAGCGCGCCGCGATCACCATATGCCCCGTCGGCGGCCCCGCTGTGCCGCCGACCGCGGTGATCATATAATAATAATCGCCGCGCCGCGTGATCTTCGGCCCCTCGGGCGCGAAGCCTTCGACGACCCAGTCCGCGGGGTAGCGCCAAGGGTCATAGACATGCTCGGGTTCGCCGACGCGCGACAGGCCAACGTCAGACAGGCGCACGCGATCGCCGCCCGACAGGAAGAGCCAGCGCGACCCGTCCTCGCCGACCGCGTGACCGGGGTCGATATGGTTCGGCAGATTGAGATCGACGGGCTCGCTCCACGGCCCTTCGATCCTGTCGGCCCAGATCACCCAACTCGTGTTCGGGCCTTTCGTGGGGATGTAGAGATAATAGCGGCCCTTGTGCTTCACCAGCTCGGGCGCCCAGACCGACCCGATATTCTTGTGGAGTGCGGGGCCGATCGGGCGCCAATTCACAAGATCGCGCGAATGCCAGATGACCAGCCCCGGGTAGGAGTCAAAGGTCGAGAAGGTCATATAATAATCGGCGCCGTCCTTCAGGATCGACGGATCGGGATGGTCGCCCGCCATGATCGGGTTGAGGAAGCGCCCGTCGCCGAGATCGGCCTTGCGCTGTCCGTCGAAACCCTTGGCCCAGCCCGGAACCGGAGACGATGCCGCGGGTGCCGCCCATGCGGCGGGCGCGGCCAGGCCCGAAAGCCCGGTTGCGAACAGACCGCCCCCGGCGAGCTTGAGCATATCGCGGCGATCGGTCACGCGTGTCTCCTTGAAAAAAGAAAGGCCCGGTCTCCTGAAAAACGGAAACCGGGCCTCACCGGGACTAACCCGTTCGCGTCAGATCTTGACGCGCGCGCCGAACAGGAAGGTGCGGCCGAAGTGGTTATTCTCGTAATTGCGGTCGGCATCGATATCGGTGAAGCGATAACGATATTCGTCGGTCAGGTTGATGCCCTCGATCGAGATTTCGATATTGTCGGTGATCGCATAGCGCATCGACGCATCGACGTTGATCGTCGAGCCATAGCCTTCGAACACATTCCCCGTCCCGCTGTTGGCGTCCGCATAACGGCTGCGATAGCTGATCGAAGCACGTGCGCTGAACTTGCCGTCGTCATAATAGAGCGTGCCGTTATAGGCGCGCTTCGACAGGTTGAAGAGCGTGCCGTTACGGATCGCGCCGACATTGGCGCCGCCGGGAACGATCGACGGTCCGGCGACCGAATAGTCGGCGTCGGAGTCGACGAAGGTCGCGTTCACGATGCCGCCGAAGTTCGACAGGAAACCCGGCAGGAACTTGAACGGCGCCTGCAGCGAGAGCTCGATACCCTTCAGGCTGGCACCCTCGCCATTGCCGATCGAGGTGATCGTCCACAGCTGGCCTTCGGGATTGATCGATGCCGGGCTGCTCGGCGGGATCACCGACGTTGGCAGCCCGGTCGAGGCGAAAGTGCCGCTCGCCGTAGTTGCGACCGGGAAGCTCGCGACATCCTTCTTGAACAGCGCGACCGAGAAGATCGACTGCGGCGCGAAATACCATTCGAACGCGAGGTCGTAGGAGGTCGCACGGAACGGATCGAGGAACGGGTTACCGTAGTTGATGCGATAGTTGAACCCGTCGACCGACCCGCCCGGGGTCAGGTTACCGAGCGTCGGGCGCGTCATCACATCGGCGACCGCGGCGCGGATGATGATGTCGTCGTGCGGGAACAGCGCAAGGTTAACCGACGGCAGCCAGTCCTCGTAGCTGCGCTTCACCGTCACCGCGGTGCCGCTGTTGAGCCCGCTCGACGTCTGGTCGGTGTGAACGTAGCGCACACCGGCGTTGAGCGCATAACGCAGGCCGCCGAGTTCGCCCTTTGCGTCGAACTGGAGATAGCCGCCCGTGACCTCTTCACGCACCGCGCGGTTGTTACCGGCATCGAGCACCGGGACGCGATCGTAAAGTTTGGTGAAGGCGGTTCCCGTCTCGAGATTCGGGACGAGCCATTCGGTGGTCGTGCCCGACGGCTGCCCCGCTTTGCCGAGCGTGAAGAGCTGCGACAGCTCGGGAGTCACGGTAAAGCCATAGACTGCAGACGGCCCGAAAACGTTCGAACGCGAGCAGTTGAGCGTGCCGAGCACGCGATCGACCCCGCCGTCGCCGCACACCACCGTGTCGCGTGTGTAGGCGATGCTGGCGAAGTCGAAGCGGCGATAGACGCCCCCGGCTTTCACCGTAAAGCCATCGGTCAGATCCCATTCGGTGCGCAGCTGCACCGTGCGGAACTTGTTCTCGACCTCCGACGGACGGTCGCGGATTTCGGCGAGCTGGAAATTCGCCGGATTGGTGACACTGGTGCCGAAGGTCAGCTGCGGGCGCGCCATGTCGCTATAGTCGTAACGATAATCTTGCGCATCGCGGTCGTCGAAAACGAGCGTGGTTTCGAGCGGGATCGACGCGGTCGATTTCGACAGGCCGCCGAGCAGGGTGAAACGGAACGTGTCGCTGACATCCTGATCCCAGGTGGCGCCGACCTGCCAGAATTCGGTCTTTGCCTTGCGCAGATAATGTTCGGTGCGCACCCAGGCATCGTCGAGCGTCGCCGAGATCAGATTGTTATCCT
This sequence comes from Sphingopyxis sp. OAS728, assembly GCF_014873485.1. Taxonomy (NCBI): domain Bacteria; kingdom Pseudomonadati; phylum Pseudomonadota; class Alphaproteobacteria; order Sphingomonadales; family Sphingopyxidaceae; genus Sphingopyxis; species Sphingopyxis sp. OAS728. The sequence continues at coordinate 2,825,589 of NZ_JADBDT010000001.1, forward strand.
CGTCGATCTCATAGTCGCTGATGTTGATCGAGCGTTCGTTGCTGCGCAGCAGCACTTCGCCCCACTGCTCGCGGCGTTGGTGCTTGAAGCGCGAATAGAGCGCGTCGAGCGAAATTTTCGTCGCATCGGTCGGCTCGAACTGGACCGATCCGGTAACACCGAGCCGCTTCTTGTGATGCGCGATTTCGCCATAACGCGGGATGCGCGGATGGAAGGCGAGCGCAACCTCGTTGCACGCAGCGCTCGGGACATAGGTGCCGCCCGAATTGGCGGCGGTCCAGCAAGGCGTGCCGTCGACCGAGTCGAAGCGCGCCTGCGCCCAGCGGACCGAATTATTGCCGAGCTCGAGCGTCTTCTGGTCCGAATAGGCGACCGAGACCGCCGCACCGAAGGTTCCAGCGTCGTTGACCCAGCTGAGCAGTCCGGCGACGCGCGGCCCGACCTTTTCGGACAGGTCGTTGTAACTGCCCTGCGCCGAGAGCGCGCCGGTAAAACCGCTCTTGCCGCCAAGCGGATTGCCGGTGTTGAGGTCGACGACGGCGCCGAGCGACCCTTCGTCAAGCTCGGCCGATGCGGTCTTGTGCACGACGATCGAGGTGAAGAGTTCGGAGGCAAAGACGTTGAAGTCGAACGCGCGGTCGCGGTTGGCCGACGCGCCGTCGGTCGAGGTCGCGACGGTTTCGAGCCCGTTGACGCGGACACGCGTGAATTGCGAACCAAGCCCGCGCACCGTGATGCCGCGGCCTTCACCGCCATCGCGCTGGATCGTGATGCCGGGAATGCGCTGCAGCGATTCGGCGAGGTTCTGGTCGGGGAATTTGGCGATGTCTTCGGCGACGATTGCATCGACCGCAGCGACCGATTCGCGCTTCACGTCGAGCGCCTTGTCGAGCGAAGCACGGAAGCCGGTGACGACGATCTCGTCCTCGCTTGCGACGTTCTCGTCGGCGGTAGCAGCGTCCTGCGCATAAGCGGGCGAGACCGCCAGCACGGCCAGCGATGCACCGCACGCCAATTTCGTCAGGGCGCGCACGCTCCGCATTGCATGAATTGCCATTATCATCCTCCCTTATCGCCCCGTTGCTCCCGCTCGCGCAAGAATGACACCGGTTACTTTGCTGGACAAAACGATTTGGCGAACCGTTTTATCCGTCGATTTTTCAGAGAGTGAGATTGGCCGCCGCCATGCGCGACGAACCGGATCAGACCCTCTCCCTTGGAAATATTTTCTCGTTGACCGATTGGGGTAACCGGTGTCAGAAAGATTGCGGATTGCGACGAACATGTCAATACCCCAATGACGAGGAGAGACGGGATGCCCAAAAAGCCTTGGATAACTGCGCTTTTTCTGGCCCTTAGCTTGTCATCGGGTTCAGCGATGGCGGCAGACATGGCGGCACTCGCCTTCCCTGGCGCGGTTGGTCCGGCGGCGCAGACTCCGGGTGGACGCGGCGGCCAGATACTGCGCGTGACCACGCTCGCACCCGATGGCCCGGGGTCGCTGAAGGCAGCAATCGAGACGCCGGGGCCGCGCATCATCGTGTTCGAGGTCGGCGGCGTGATCGACATGGGCCGCACGACAATCGAGATCAAACATCCGTTTCTGACGATCGCCGGCCAGACCGCGCCGGGGCCCGGCATCACGCTTATCCGTACGGGGATCGACGTAAAGACGCACGACGTCGTTATGCGCCACCTGCGCATCTACACCGGCGTCGACGGCCAGCCGAAGCGCAGCGGTTGGGAGGCCGACACTTTCTCGACCGTCGCGGCGCATAATGTCATCATCGACCATTGTACTTTGATGTGGGGGATCGACGAGAATATGTCGGCGTCGGGGCCGCGATTCACCGGAAAAACGGTTGAAGACTGGCGCAAGGGCACGAGCCACAACATCACCTTTTCGAACAATCTGGCGGCCGAAGGGCTGGCCGACGCCAGTCATCCGAAGGGCGAGCATAGCAAGGGATCGCTGATCCACGACAATGCGACCGGCATCGTCTTTTACCGCAACGTCTGGGCGCATAATGTCGAGCGCAATCCGCTGATCAAGGGTGGCGGGCAGGCGCTGATGATCAACAACCTGATCTATAATCCGCAGCATCGCGCCGTGCATTACAACCTGATGAACCTCGAATGGGTCGGGCACGATTATGTGACGGGGCAGATCACCGCGATCGGCAATGTCATGCGCGGCGGCAACGACACCGACAAAAATCTGCCCTTCCTGATGCTCGGCGGCGACGGCGACCTCGAATATTATGGCAAGGACAATCTGCATGTCGACCGGCATGGTGAACCGCTTCCCGAAGTCGGTCGCTATGGCGAGACACAGGCGAAGCTGATCCGGACCAAGGCACCGCTCGCGCCGGTGAGCGGCTACAATATCCTGCCGGTGCGCGATGTCGAAACATCGGTGCTGTCGACCGCCGGCGCGCGGCCCTGGGCGCGCGACGGCGAAGAGATTCGTGTCCTCTTCTTCGTCGCCGAGGGGCGCGGCGAGGTGATCGACGACGAAAAGGAAGTGAGCGGCTATCCCAAGGTCAAGGAGGTCCGCGCGCCTTTTGTCGCGGCCGAATGGGATCTTGCGACGATGGAACCGAAATCGGGCAGCTATCCGGGCCAGACCGCGCCGTTGCCGCAGGAAAATCTGTCGGCGCGCGACCGCGCGTCACGGACGGCGAACTGACGATGAGCGTGCTGCTGGCACTGTTGCTCGCGGGTGGCGCCGCGCCCGCGATGGTCGTGATCGACGAGGCCGCGACGGTGCGCGAGGAAGCCCCGCCGCACGGTGCAATCGGCATGTCGACCGCTTACCGGATCAGCGACAGCGTCCCGGCACCGCGCAGCTTCGAGTTCCGCAAACGCGCGCTGCATGTCGGCGCCGCGATCGGCGTGCACCCGATCGACCATGACGAGATTTATTATGTCCTGTCGGGCACCGGGATCGTTCATTCGGACGGCGAGGAAAAGGCGCTGAAGGCCGGGACCGCCGCATGGCTGTACAAGGGCGCCAAGGTCGGCATCCGGCAGACGGGGGACGAACCGCTGGTGTTGATCATCGCCTATCCGAACAAGGCGCCCGCGCCATGACGCTGGGCCGGCGCGCGCTGCTGTCGGCAAGCCTTGCGCTACCCTTTGCGAGCGCGGCGGCGAAAGAGGCATGGACACGGCCCGCAGGTCTCGCGCCCGACGCAAGCATCGCGCTCTGGCCCGAAGGCCACATCAAGCCCCCGCCCGGCCTTGTCGAACGGGTCGTCCAGCGTAGCGACGATCCGAACGCCAGCGACCGGATGCTGGAGAAGATCACGCGCCCGCGGCTCGACATCTTCCGTCCGGCTAAACCCAACGGCGCCGCCGTCATCCTCGCGCCCGGTGGCGGCTATCGCTACGTCGTGATCGACAAGGAAGGCTATGAGCTTGCGCGCTGGCTGAAAGAGCGCGGCGTGACCGTCTATGTCCTTTTCTACCGACTGCCCGGCGATGGCTGGGCAAACGGCGCCGACGTGCCGCTCGCCGATGCCCAGCGTGCGGTTCGGCTGGTGCGCAGTCGCGCGGGCAGCGATGGCATCGATCCGGCGCGCGTCGCCTTCGGCGGCTTTTCGGCGGGCGGGCAGGTGGCGACGAGCCTGCTCACGCGCTTCGATGCCAGGGTCTACGATCCGGTCGATGCCTTCGATGCGCTGCCCGCGCGGCCCGATGCGCTCGCGGCCGTCTATCCCGTCGTGTCGATGGACCCGGCAATCGCGCATGCGGTGAGTCGCGAAAAATTGATCGGCGCCCACCCCGACGCTGCGCGCGAGAGACTTTATTCGCCCGAACGCAATGTCCGGGCCGACCAGCCGCCGCTGTGGCTGCTCCACGCCGAGGACGACGGCGTCGTGAAGGTCGAGAACAGCGTGCGGTTACGCGAGGCGACGCGCGCCGTCGGGGCGTCGGTCGAGGCTCATTTCTTCGAACGCGGGGAACATGGCTTCGGCCTGCTGAAGACGGCAGGGCTGCCGGTTGCGATCTGGCCCGAGCTGCTGTGGAACTGGCTCGGCGCGCACAAGATCGTCTAGCTGCCCGGCTGGATATAGGGCACCCGCGCGAACAGCTCGCGCTCCCACCGCCGTGGGTCATTTTCGACGCGGCTTTTTGTATCGAAGATCATCGTGCGACGTTGGGACAGGTCGTAGGCCGGCCAGCCGGGATTGCCGGTGCGCGCGAAGCGGACGAAAGCGTCCATCACCCGGTCGCTCATCGCTTGCTGCGCCGGGGTCGGATCGGGGACCGTGCCAAAGCTGAGCGCGATATCGTCGGCGTGCTTCGCGCCCTCGAAATCGAGCTGATAGACGAATCCCGGATGCCCGGCGCGCGCGCGCGCCTCTGCCTCCTCGACCTGCCCGCGCCAGCTCCGCGCCGAGGTCACGATGCGATGGAACAGCTCGAGCGGTTCGGCTTTGGGGTAGCGCGTACGGAACTGGCCGACGACCCACGACGGTTCGATATCGATCCGCATCTCGGGCGCGATGCGCGCGGCGAGATTGTCGAAAGTCAGCTCTGCAAGTTGCTTCCCTTCCGGCGCGTAAAAGGCGCGCGTTTCCATCACCACATTGCCGAGCATCATCGGGATGCCGAGCGATTGCGGTGCGGCGTCGGGCCAGAAGGGGTGACGCGTCAGATGTTTCATGTCGAGCACCGGCCCCATGTAGATCCCGCCGCCGAGGACCGGATCGACCGCCGAGAGCGCCGCGACCAGTTGCTCCACCGGCGCGGTCGCCGGATCGACGCCCGGCCCCAATTTGTCGAGGAATGCCTGCGCCCGCTTCGTCGCGTTGAGCGGCCCCGAGGCGGTGACCTGCTGCCCGCTCATCGTGATCGCCTTGTGGAACAGTCCCTTCGCTTCCGGCATCGCCATCAGCGTTGCGATCTTTGCGCCGCCGCCCGACTGGCCGAAGACGGTGACGTTGGCCGGATCACCGCCGAAGGCCGCGATGTTCCGCTGCACCCATTGCAGCGCGACAATCAGGTCGAGCTGCCCCGCATTGCCGCTGTCGGGAAAGCGCGGATCGAGCCGCGCGAGATAAAGATAGCCGAGTGCGTTCAGCCGGTGGTTGACCGTGACCACCACCACATCGCCGCGCGCGGCGAGCCTTGCGCCATCGTTGACCGGATCGGTGACGCTGCCGGTCGAATAGGCGCCGCCGTGGAAATAGACCATCACCGGCCGCTTGCCGGGCTTTTCGATGTCGGGCGTCCAGACGTTGAGGAACAGGCAGTCCTCGTCCTGCGGCCGATAGCGATCGCCGGCCTGCGGACAGGCGGGACCAAAGACGTCGCCCCGCAATTGCTCGGCCGTCGTTACCGCGACCGGGGTGCGGAACCGGGCGGCGCGGCCATAGCGGATGCCCGTGAAGGCCCAGGATCGGCCGTCGCCAAAGCTGCGAAATGTGTCCGAACGATAGGCGCCATCGGCGGCGCCGACGCCCCCGACATGCTGGACCGGCGTGAACACTTCGGCGCGCCCCGCGGCTGAAAGAAGCAACGCGCTGCCGGCCGTTGCCAGAAGCGCCCGGCGGCCGATCATGTCAGCGCCGGACATCCAGCCCGCCACCGTGGAACGCATCGATGTCGGCCTGACCGAAGCGGCTCGCATCGCCCGGGAGCGAATGTTTGAGACAAGTCAGCGCAAGGCCGCTTTCCGCCATCGCTCGGGCGCCGCCGCCAGCCAGATGCGCATGGAGCACGCCCGCCGCGAAGGCGTCGCCTGCCCCGATCCGGTCGACGATGCCGGTGACGTCGATCTCGGGGGTTTGGTAGCCGCTGTCGCGCAGATCGACCCGCGCCGCGATGCGGTGATGGTCGGCGGTGACGGTGTGCCGCGCGGTCGAGGCGATCAGCTTCAGGTCAGGGAAGGCCGCAAAGCCCGCCTCGGCCGCCTCGCGCCGCCGGTCCTCGCCCTCGCCACTGAATTCCTGTCCCAGCACCAGCGACAGGTCGCGGTGGTTGCCGAACAATATGTCGGAGCTGCCGATCAGTTCGGACAGGACCGCCCGCGGATCGCTATCCCACGCTTCCCACAGCATCGCGCGATAGTTTCCGTCGAAGCTGACGGGGACGCCGAGCCGCTTCGCCGCGCGCGCCGCGGCCAGCGCGGCGTCGGCCGAGCGTGGCCCGAGCGCGGGCGTGATGCCCGACAGATGGAGCAGCCCTGCGCCTGCCAACAGTCGATCGAAGTCATAATCGGTGGGCCCGGTTGCGGCGAAGCTCGATCCGGCGCGGTCGTATACGATTTCCGATGCGCGCAGCCCAGCACCGACGCTCAGAAAATAGAGCCCCATCCGTCCCGGATGAGGCGTGACGGCGGTGCAATCGACGCCTGCGCCGCGTACCGCCGCCACAGCTCCGCGACCCAGAGCATTCGAAGGAATGGAGCTGACCATCGCGCAATCATGGCCAAGATGCGCGAGACCGATCGCGACATTCGCCTCGGCGCCGCCGACATGGAGCGACAGAGCCGGCGACTGCATCAGCAGCTCGTTGCCCGGCGCGGTCAGGCGGATCAGCAGTTCGCCGAAAAAGACAAGGCGGCCTTCGGTCATCTCACTCCCCGCTTACCCCGCGTCGCGGGGAGCAATCCGTTGTTTTTATCGTGCGAGCCAGCCGCCGTCGACGGCGAGAATATGACCCTGCACATAGTCCGACGCGCTCGACGCAAGGAACACCGCAGCGCCGCCGATGTCGCTCGGATCGCCCCAGCGGCCCGCCGGGATACGCTCCATGATCTGGCGGTTGCGCGTCTCGTCACCCTGTAGCGCGGCGGTGTTGTTCGTCGCGATATAGCCCGGCGCGATCGCGTTGACCTGCACGCCCTTCGCCGCCCATTCGTTCGCGAGCAGCTTGGTGAGCCCGCCGACGCCCGATTTCGACGCGGTGTAGCTCGGCACGCGAATGCCGCCCTGAAAGGTCAGCATCGAGGCGATGTTGATGATCTTGCCCGATCCGCGCGCGATCATATGGCGCCCGACGCCCTGGCAGAGGAAGAAGAGCGTCTTCAGATTGGTGTCCATCACCGCGTCCCAATCGGCCTCGGTGAAATCGACCGCGTCGGCGCGGCGGATGATCCCCGCATTGTTGACGAGGATATCGATACGCCCGAACTCGGCGAGCACCGCGTCGACGAGCGGCTGCACCGCGCCGACGCTCGACAGGTCCGCCGCGAAATTCTCGGCCTTGCGGCCGAGCGCGCGCACCTTGCCGACCGTCTCGTCGGCGGGGGAGCGGCCTGCTGCGGCGATGTCGGCACCGGCTTCGGCCAGCGCGAGCGCGATCCCCTGCCCGATGCCGGTGTTGGCGCCCGTGACGAGCGCGACCTTGCCCGAAAGATCGAAGAGGCCCGCCATTACGACAGCTGACAGATGTCGAGGACGTTCATGTCGGTATAGTCCTGATTCTCGCCCGCCATCGCCCAGATGAAGGCATAGGATTTGGTCCCCGCGCCCATATGGATCGACCAGGGCGGCGAGATCACCGCTTCCTCATTCTGCATGACGATGTGACGCGTGGCCTCGCCCTCGCCCATGAAATGCATCACGCGGTCGGTGTCGACATTGTCGAGCTCGAAATAGAAATAAATCTCGCTGCGGCGCTCGTGGATGTGCGGGGGCATCGTGTTCCAGACGCTGCCTTCCTTGAGCACGGTCAGCCCCATGACGAGTTGCGCGCTGTCGCATACGCCGGGGATGACGAGCTGGTAGATGGTGCGCTCGTTCGATTCGGCGAGGCTACCGCGGTCGAGCGCATTGGCATCCGCGATGCCGAGCTTGCGCGTCGTGAACGCCTTGTGCGCGGGGCACGACGCCAGATAGTAGCGCGCGCCTTTGCCTGCGAATTCGACGTCCTTCGCGCCCATCGTCACATAGAGGCAATCCTTGTTGCCGAGCGTGAAGCTTTCGCCGTCGACGGTGACGGTGCCTTCCACCGCCGAGACGTTGACGATCGCAAGTTCGCGGCGTTCGAGGAACGGATGCCCCGCGGCCGACGGCGGCTCGCTCTGCGCGGGCAGCTTGACCGGCGCCGCCCCGACGGCGACCCCACCGATTACGAAGCGGTCGGCATGGGTGTAGTTGAGGACGCACTCGCCTTCACGAAACAGGTTCTGGATCAGGTAACGATCGCGCAGTTCGGCGTTCGACACCTCCTCCATCATGACGGGATGGGTGGCGTAATAGGTCTTGGAAAACATGGGATCGCATCCTCGCTCGATATTTCTGGCTTGCTGCCTTGCTAGTTTTGATGGTAACCGGTGTCAAGAGGTGTTGGCACCCCCGCCGGGCGGTTGATTTTACGCTTTCGAGCGCCCATCAGCATTAGAAAGCGCGAGCCGGGCCAGGGGCTTGCAGGGGAAAGACAGAATATGGCGGCACAGAATAAGGGGCCGGGGGGCAAGCAACCGACGATCAACGACGTCGCGGCGCTTGCGGGGGTTTCGAAAAAGACCGTGAGCCGGGTGATCAATCGCTCGGAGTTTCTGACCGACAAGACGCGCGCTGCGGTCGAAAAGGCGATCGAACAGCTCGGCTTCGTCCCCAATCCACAGGCGCGTGCGCTCGCCTTTCGCCGCAATTTCCTGATTGCCTTGCTCCACGACAATCCGAACGCCCAGACGGTGCTCAATTTCCAGCGCGGCGTGCTCGACGCGATCAGGGACAGCGACCTCGCGCTGCTCGTCCGCCCGGTCGACCGCGCGTCGGACGCGATGCTCGACGATGTACGCACCTTCCTGGAAAAGCAGCGCCCGATCGGCGCGCTGCTGCTGCCCCCGATTTCCGAAAATGACGACCTTGCTGCGCTCTGCGAGAATCTCGGCGTGCGCTATGTCCGCATCGGGTCGGCGCCACTCGACGATGCGAAACATTGTATTTCGTCGAACGATCGCGAGGTCGTGGCCGAAGCGGTGCGCCGGTTGATCGCGCTCGGCCATCGCCGCATTGGCTTCGTGCGCGGCCCGATCGGTTTCCGCTCGGCCGCCGAGCGCGAAGAGGGTTTCCGCGAGGCGCTCGCCGAGGCCGGGCTCGATCTTCCAGCCGAACTCTATGCGCCGGGCAACTACCGCTACACCGCCGGGATCGAGGCCGGCGAAGCCCTGCTGTCACTGCCCGCTCCGCCGACCGCGGTCTTCTGCTCGAACGACGAGATGGCAGCGGGGCTGATGAGCGTCGCGCACGGCAAAGGGATCAAGGTTCCTGGCGAGCTTTCGATCATCGGTTTCGACGACAGCCCGACCGCGACGCATATCTGGCCCGCGCTCAGCACGGTGCGCTGGCCGATCCACGAGATGGGCATCCGCGCCGCGCAGACGCTGGTGCCCGATTTCCTCGCGCCGGGAACCAAGGTCGCCGAAGACGCTGTCCTCGCCTCGACCTTCATCGAGCGCCAATCGGTCGCGCCGCCTTCGAGGAGCTGAAGATCAGCGGCGCCGGCGCGCGAGCTGATATTCGTAGAGCGACGGCACGGCGTCGACCGCCTGCCCCGTTCCCTCGATATAGGGCGCAGGCTTGTAGCTGACGCTGATCTTGCGGTTCGCGTGGAGGCCGACGATCCGCTCGCCGGGGCCTTCGAGCCCGCTCGTGATCGCGACCGTCGCATCGGCGGGTACGCTTTCAGGCATTACCAGCTTCGCGTTCCACAGCGTGTTGTAGAGGCCGTGCCCCGGCTTCCAATAGGGTGCGCCGCCGCCGACCCACAGCTGATATTGCCACGCGCCCTTCACCAGCTTCGGGTCGACATGCATCTCGATCGCATCGAACAGATTCTGGTGGTTCGACCCGCTATGCTGGTCGATGATCGCATCGCGGCCCACGACCGAGCGCAGGAAGACCGAGCGCGTCGAGCGCGTGTTGATGCTGACCGGATGGACGACGGGGTTCTCGACCTTCAAATCCTTGACCAGCACATTGTGCACCGCGCCGACATGCACCGAATAATGGGCACTGCGGTCGCCCGTCGTCGTGATGTCGGCGATCGTCAGGCTCGCGGCATTGTCGGTGAGGATGCCGCTGTCCGCGCGGTCGATCGTCAGCTTTCGGGCCCAGCCGTCGAACACGCCGGTCATGTAGATGCCGTTATAGCCCTGTTCGAGATGATGGCCGAACGCCGGCGCCTCGGGGAATTGCAGCCGCAGATTCTGGATGCCGACGTTCGAGAGATGCTTCCAGTCGGCCACCACCGCGGGCTGGTCGGCGCGTATATCGTGGAGCAGCGGATCGCCGAGCGTCACCGTCTTGCCGCGCACCGCCACGACGCGCGTCGCCTGCGCGACCACCGGCCGGTTCGGGAAGGTCCAGTGGTGCGACCCGATCGGAAGGTCGGTGTCGCCATAGAGCGATTTCAAAATCTGGCTCTTCGGCCCGTCGACCGAAAACCATTGCAGCTGCACGACGTCGCCGACCTTGAGCTTTGCCGCATTGTCGACGGTCAGCGTGCGGCCGAACTGCTTGCCCGATATGGCGTTGGCGAGCACCGGATCGCGGACATCCTTTGTCCCGTCGTAGGAAACCGGGCGGCTGCCCTCGGGCGCGACATAGATCATCCCGCCCGACCAGGTATATTCGGTGAACAGATAGTCGATATTATGCTCGGGCTCGACCTGCTGTTTCTTTTCACGCACCAGATATTCGCGCAGCTCGTCATAATCGTGGCTTTTGTCGATGAGCTTCAGTGGGCGCGGAAACCACAGCTCGCTGCCCCCCGGCCCGTTTCCTGCGCCGTCGAGGATGATGTCGCTGCGCGTGATACGGAGCACCTCGGTGATCTGCGTGCGCCCCTTGGGGAAACGCAGCGTCACCCTGCCCTTCACCGCATTGGCCGCGGCGAGTGCGCGCAGCACCGCCTTCGTATCGTCGAGGCCATCGTCGGGAATCGCGCCGTGCGCGGTCACGTCGATGATGGTGCCCGCATCGGCAGGGATCGGTGCGAGGCCGAAGCCATAGCCGGCATAGCTGAAATCGGGCAGCGGGTTCGCCGCTGCCGTCGCCGGGTCTACAAGGATTTTGGGCAATTTCGCGGGCTGCGCCTGAGCCGGGAGAATGAGCGCCGCGCCGAGCGCCAGAACCGAAACAAGGCGCGCGCGCCGATCACCCGAAATCATAATCCGATACACTCCCTGCGGCCCGGTGGCATGGCGGCGCGCGACCTGCGCCGCCATGCCGGGGACCTCTTTAAAACTTCGCGCGCACGCCGACCGAGAACCGCCGCTCGGACAAGGCATAGCTGTTGAGCGCGGTCGTGTTGAAATTGCTATACTCGGTCGTCGCCGATTTTTTCGGCATCAGATTCTGCGCCTGCAACGACAGCGCGATATTCTTGGTGATGTCGAGCCCGACCTGCGCATCGAGCTGCGAGCGCGAACCGACGAAGCTCGGCCGTCCTTCGGAGAATTCGAACACCGCCTCGTCGCGGTAATTGTATGCAATACGTGCCGAGAAGGGGCCCTTCTCGTACAGGCCGACGAGGTTGTAGCTGTTCTTCGACACCGCGACGAGCGGGAAGCCCGCACTGTCTTCCGAATCCGAATAGGTATAGTTCGCGATCACCCCGAAGCCGTCGAGCGGCGAGGGCAGGAAATCGAAGAACTGCTGGATGCCGATTTCGAAACCCTTGATCTTCGCGCTCGAGAGGTTCTCGGGGCGCGAGAAGGTCAGCTCGCGGCCTTGCGGGTCGAGCGTGGTGTCGATGCCGGTGGTGACGAAGCTCGCGATGAAATTCTTGACGTCCTTGTAGAAGACGGCGCCCGAGATCAGCGAGCTCTTGGCCGTATAATATTCGAAGCTGACGTCGGCCTGCGTCGAGATTGGCGGCTCGAGATTCACATTGCCGCCGGTGACCGACAGGTTGGTCGCGTTGAAGAAGGTCGACGGCGCGAGGTCGGCGATCGAAGCACGCTGCATCGTCTGCGACCCCGACACGCGGATCAGGAAATCGTCGGTGACATTGAACGCGACGTTCGCGCTCGGCAGCACATTCGTATAGCGGTTCTTGTCGTTGCGCAGCGTGCTGACGGTGCCGACGTTGACATAGGAGTCGACCGACAGCCGCGTCGACGCGATGCGAACCCCGGCATTCGCCTTGTACGGGATACCGGCAATCTCACCCTCGCCCGACACCATCAAATAGCCGGCGAGCGTCTTTTCGCTGAAATCATAATCGCGCTGGAGATTGGGCAGCAAGGTCGAGCGGCCGTTCGCATTCGGATTGGGCTCGGCCGCCTGCGCGCGGGTGAAGACATAATCAAAGGTCGGCGCGGTGCTCAGGAAGCTGCGCGGGAAGGTTCCCGGAATGTCCGAGAGGAAATCGCCCGCATCGACGAGCTTCAGATAGGGCTCGATCTCGGCGCGCGTTGGCGTCACCTGGCTACGGAACGCGTTCGAGCGCGCGTGGAGGTCGGTGTAGCGAACCCCCGCGGCGATGGTAACGCCGCCAGTTTCGTAGCTGACATCGAGCTTGCCCGTCCATTCGTCGAGCAGGCCGAGCAAGCGGTTGCTGCGCACGCCGTTGGTCGCGGGATTATAGGAGGCATAATTCGTGGGATTGAACGGCCCCGACAGCGTCAGCGACGGGATCGTCGTGTCGCGGAAATCGAACGCGCCGGGGACCAGCGCCGTGCCCTGCAAGGTGATGATCTGGATCGTCTGATCGATCGTGCCCTTGCTGTAATAGCCGTCGGCCTCGATCGTCAGCCCGTTGTCGCCCTCATATTTGCCATTGAGGCCATAGAGAAAGCTTTCGGTCGGCTCGTTGCGGATCTGCCCCGCGGTGGTGACGGTGCCGTTGGCGTTGCCCGCGACGACCATGCCATCCTCGACGACGCGGTTGGTGACGGGGTTCGTGCCGGTGGGCAGGCGGAACGCGAAAAAGTCCTGGCGGCGCCCGGTCTTGAGCTTCGAATAAAGCGCGTCGGCGGTGATCGTGAATTCGGGGGTGACCTCGAACTGGATCGCGCCGTTGAGGCCGAGCCGCGAGCGGTCGACGGTGAATTCCTCATATTGCAGCAGCACCGGGGTCGGGAGCACGCCGCCGCCGACACCCGTATAGGTGCGGTTGAGGAAATTGTTGCGCTCGAACGTCTGCGTCTTCGAGGTGCGCTTCTGATATTCGCCGGCGATCATGACACCGATGCGGCCATCGGCGAATTTGGTCGTCGCGAAACCGGTGATCGCGGGTTCGAACTTGTCCGAATTTTCCGAATAGACCCCCTGCGCGCGGACCGAGATCGTCGGCTCCTTGAACGACAGCGGCTTGGGGGTAACAAGGTTCACCGTGCCGCCGAGCCCGCCCTCGGCATTGCTCGCCAGCGGCGATTTGCGCACCTCGAGGCGGCCGAACAGGCTGGAGGGGACCGAGTCGAGACCCGACGAGCGGCCGAGCTGGTCGTTCTCGGGCGGCGACAGGCGCGCCGACCAGCCGAGCAGGGTGCGTCCGTCGACCTCGACGCGGACCTGCTGCAGGCCGCGCACCGACACCGACTGGCCTTCGCCGAAAACGCGGGTGATCTGGACGCCGGTGACGCGCTGCAGCGCCTCGGCGACGTTGGCGTCGGGCAGCTTGCCGACATCTTCGGCGGTGATGACGTCCATCACCTGATCGGCTTCGCGCTTGATGTCGGCGGCTTGTTCGAGCGAGGCGCGAATACCGGTGACGACAATCGCGTCATTCTCTGCCGGCGCAGCGGCATCCTGCGCATAGGCCGGCGACAGCGCCAGCGTCGCGAGCGACGCCCCGCCTGCCAGTTTCGCCAATGTACGGACACCCCGCCTTGCCTGAATAGCCATCTTCATCCTCCCACGCCGACGACGGACAATGCCCGTTCGCCCATGATTTCCCAAAACGGTGGCGAAAGACGATCGACCCATCACGGCCCGACGCTTGGCCACCCTCTTTTTATTTCGTTGCCGGATCTGGTAACCGGTGTCACGAATGATGCGGGAATTACCGGGCCGCTGTCAAGCAATAATTGTATGACAACTGCCAAGGTGGTATGACAACTTTGCCGTGATCGCCAATCGCGGCGTTCGATGAAAAAAATGTCGCAAATTGTCTCATCACGCCCATTGCACTTGCCAGCAGGGGGGCAATGGGTTGAATAGGCGCAAAACCTCCCTTTCCGTTGCGACCCGAAACGAGATTGACCTTTATGCTGGACAAGAGGCCGCTGCTCCGCGCCGGAGCGCTGTGCGTCATCGCCCTGTCGCTGGCCGCCTGTACCGCCGAAGAAGAGAAGGGTGGCCGCGGCGCGCCCGAGGTCGGCTATGTCGTCGCCCGGATCGAGGCGGTGCCCGTAACCACCTCGCTCGGCGGACGCACCGTCGCGTTCGAGACGAGCGAGGTTCGCCCGCAAGTCACCGGCCTGATCCGCCGCCGCCTGTTCACCGAAGGCGGCTTCGTGCGCGCCGGCCAGCCGCTCTATCAGATCGACCCGAGCCTCTATCAGGCCAGCGTCGATCAGGCCGCCGCCAACCTCGCCAGCGCCCGCGCGAGCGCGCAGGCGGCCGAGGAACGTGCGCGCCGACTCGCACCGCTCGCCAAGATGCAGGCGGTCGCCGAGCAAGATTATACCGATGCGCTGGCCGAGGCGCGCATGGCGCGCGCCGCGATCGCGCAAAATAGTGCAGCGCTCGAAACCGCGCGGATCAACCTGCGCTTCGCCACGATCACTGCGCCGATCAGCGGCCGCATCGGGCGCAGCCTAGCGACCCCCGGCGCGCTCGTCAGCGCAAGCCAGGCGACCCCGCTCGCGACGATCCAGCAGACCGATCCGATGTATGTCGACATGCAGCAATCGAGCGCCGAGCTCACGACGCTGCGTCAGGCGATCGAGAGCGGCGGGGTGACCGCCGGCAGCGCGTCGGTGCGCCTGCGGCTCGAGGATGGCAGCGCCTATGGCCCGGTCGGCACCGTCCAGTTTTCGGAAGTGACGGTGAACGAGGCGACCGGCACGGTGACGCTGCGCGCACGCTTTCCCAATCCCCGCGGCGTGTTGCTGCCCGGCATGTTCGTGACCGCGCTGTTCGATCAGGCGGTGAACCCGGCGGCGATCCTGTTGCCGCAGGCCGCGGTGCAGCGCGATTTCGATGGCTCGGCCTTCGTCTATCTCGTCGGCAAGGACAATAAGGCGGCACGGCGCAAAATCGTCGCCGATCGCACCTCGGGTGCCAACTGGGTCGTCACCGACGGGCTGAAGCCCGGCGACCGCGTGATCACGCAGGGGATCGGCAATCTGCGGCAGGGCGCGCCGATCCGCCCCGTGCCCGCAAGCAAGGCGCAAAGGGTCGGCGCTCCCAAGGGCGGCGACGCCCCGGCAAAGGGCAAGTAACCCCTCATGTCGCGCCTTTTCATCGACCGGCCGATCTTTGCATGGGTCCTGGCGATCATCGTCATGCTCGGCGGCGTGGGCGCGCTCTATCTGCTGCCGATCGAGCAATATCCCGACATTGCTCCGGCGCAGGTCAACATCCGCGCCACCTATCCCGGCGCCTCGGCCGAGACGATCGAGAACAGCGTCACGCAGGTGCTCGAACAGCAGCTGACGGGGATCGACGGCCTGCTCTATTTCAGTTCGCAATCGAGTTCGCGCGGACAGGCGAATATCACCGCGATCTTCGCGAAGGGCACCGACCCCGACATCGCGCAGGTGCAGGTCCAGAATAAGATCCAGTCGGCGCTGTCGCGCCTGCCCGCGCAGGTGCAGAGCCAGGGCATCCGCGTCACCAAGGCCAATTCGGACACGCTGCTGCTCGTCGGCGTCTATGACACCACCGACACGCGCTCGTTTCAGGATGTCTCCGACTATCTGTCGTCGAACATCCAGGACCCGCTGTCGCGCGTCGAGGGGGTCGGCGAGGTCAATATCTTCGGCGCGCCGCACGCGATGCGCATCTGGCTCAACCCGCAGCGGCTCGCTGCGGTGTCGTTGATGCCGAGCGACGTGATTTCGGCGATCACCGCGCAAAATAGCGAGGTTGCCGCGGGCGAAGTCGGCGGCTTGCCCTCACCACAGGGGCAGATGCTCAACGCGACCGTCACCGCCCAGTCGCGGATGCAGACCGCCGAACAATTCGAAAATATCGTCCTGAAGACGCTGACCGATGGTTCGACGGTGCGGATCAAGGATATTGCGCGCGTTGAGATCGGCGCCGAAAGCTATAGCACCGTCGTCCGTATCAATGGCCATCCGGGCGCCGGCATGTCGATCTCGCTGTCGCCCGGATCCGACGCGCCCAAGACCGCCGACCGGGTGAAGGCGCGCATGCAGGAACTGTCCGCCGATTTCCCCGACGGCCTGACTTACAGCTACGCCAATGATTCGACCGAGTTCATCAAGCTGTCGGTGAACGAAGTGCAGAAATCGCTGTTCGAGGCGATCCTGCTCGTGATCCTCGTGATGTTCGTCTTCCTGCAAAGCTGGCGCGCGGTGTTGATCCCCGCGATTGCGGTGCCCGTCGTGCTGCTCGGGACCTTCGCGATCTTCTATATGCTGGGATTCAGCATCAACACGCTCACCCTTTTCGGGCTGACGCTTGCGATCGGGCTGCTCGTCGACGACGCGATCGTCGTGGTCGAGAATGTCGAGCGATTGATGGAAGAAAATCCCGGCATGTCGGCGCGCGATGCAACGATCCAGTCGATGAAGGAGCTGCAGGTCGCGCTGATCGCGATCGCGCTCGTGCTGTCGGCGGTTTTCATGCCGATGGCCTTTTTCGGCGGTTCGACCGGCGTTATCTATCGACAGTTCTCGGTTACCATCGTCTCGGCGATGGCGCTGTCGGTGCTCGTCGCCCTGATCCTGAGCCCTGCGCTCACTTCGACCCTGCTAAAGCCCAAGAGCCATGGCGATGCCCCTGCCGAAGGCGGCCGCTTTCCCCGCGTCCACGCCTTTTTCGAACGTGCCAAAAACGGATTCAACACGCGTTTCGACCATACGGTCGAGCGCTATGTCGGCAGCGTCACCAAGGTGGTCGACCGCAAATGGCTGTTCCTCGGCATCTATGTCGTCCTGCTCGCGCTGCTCGCCTTCCTTTTCCTGCGGCTGCCGAGCGGCTTCCTGCCCAATGAGGATCAGGGGCGTGTCCAGGTGCAGTTCCGCCTGCCCGCGGGCGCGACACAGGGCCGGACGCTCGAGGTCCGCGACGCTATCGAAAAATATTTGCTGACCGCGGAAAAGGCGAACACGCAGGCGCTGTTCCTTGTCGCGGGCGGCGGTGGCGGCGGCGGTGCGGTGGGCCAGAACACAGGCCAGGGCTTCGTCAATCTTACCCATTGGGATAACCGCCCGGGCGAGGACAACACCGCCGACGCGATCGCCGAACGCGCGCGCAAGGCGCTGAGCGGTCTTCGTGACGCCCAAATCTTTGCGCTCGTTCCCGGCGCGGTGCGCGGCCTCGGCGATTCGGCGGGCTTCACCATGCAGTTCCAGAACCGCAGCGGGATGAGCCGCGCCGAATTTGTCGAAGCGCGCGAAAAATTGCTCGCCGCGGCGAACGCGAATCCGAAGCTGACCTCGGTGCGCCTGTCCGACCTTCCCGACGTCGCGACGCTGAAGATCGACGTCGATACCCAGCGCCTCACCGCCTACGGCATCGACAATGCCGACGTGAACTCGACCCTCGCGACCGCATGGGGCGGCCGCTACGTCAACGACTTCATCGACAAGGGCCGCGTCAAGCGCGTCTATGTCCAGGGCGACGCCCCCTATCGCGCGAAGCCCGAAGACCTCGGCCAATGGTATGTCCGTTCGGCCGACGGGGAAATGTCACCCTTCTCTGCCTTTGCCAAGACCGGCTGGTCGACGACCCCAAGCAGCAGCTCGCGTTTTCAGGGTGTGCCCGCGTTCGAAATCTCGGGTCAACCGTCCCCCGGAACCAGCTCGGGCGAGGCGATGGACGAGATGGAGCGGATGGCGAACGAAATCCCCGGAACCAGCGTCGCCTGGTCGGGCTCTTCCTATCAAGAGCGGCTTTCCTCGGGGCAGGCGCCGCTGCTCTATGGCCTGTCCTTGCTCGTCGTCTTCCTCTGTCTCGCGGCGCTCTATGAAAGCTGGTCGATCCCGTTCGCGGTGATCCTCGTCATCCCGCTGGGGCTGATCGGCGCGGTGTTCGCCGTGAACCTGCGCGGTCTCGAAAACGACGTCTATCTCCAGATCGGGCTGCTCACGACGATGGGGCTCGCCGCGAAAAACGCGATCCTGATGATCGAGTTCGCCGAGCAGGAAGAGCGCAAGGGCAAGCGCGTGATCGAGGCCGCGGTCGCCGCGGCGCGCATCCGCCTGCGTCCGATCCTGATGACGAGCTTCGCTTTCATCTTCGGCGTGCTGCCGCTCGCGATCGCGACCGGCGCGGGCGCGAACAGCCGCGTCGCGATCGGCACCTCGGTGATCGGCGGCATGCTCACCGCCGCCTTCCTCGCCATCTTCTTCATCCCGCTCTTCTTCGTCCTCGTCCGCCGCGGCGTGCGCGACGGGCTGGCGGCGGTGCGCGCGCGCTTCGGCAAGAATAAGGGCGAAGGCGCGGCGGAGGTGCCGGCATGATCCGCACCCGCATCCTGCTGGTGGCCGGCACGCTGATGCTCGCCGGCTGCTCGCTCGCGCCGAAGACGGTGTTGCCGGCGCCGCCCGTCCCGCAAAGCTGGCCCGCCGGCGACGCCTATCTGCTGCAGAGCGAGGCGGCGCTGCCGATCCTCTCGTACAAAAGCGTCTTCACCGACCCACGGCTGCAATCGCTCGTCGATCAGGCGCTCGCGAACAACCGCGACCTCCGCGTCGCTTACGCCAATGTCGCCGCGGCGCGCGCGCAGGTTCGCGTCACGCGGTCGGGGCAATTCCCCGAACTCGGGGTGAACGCGGGCGCAGGTTATTCGGATAGCGGCAACGGGAACGGCAGCGGCGACTTCTCGCTGCGCGGCGGGATCACCGCCTTCGAACTCGACCTGTTCGGCAAGCTCGCCAATGCGACCGAGGCCGACCGCAATCGCGCACTCGGCACCGAGGCGGCGTCGCGCACCGTGCGCCTCGCGCTGATCGCCAATCTCGCCGACGCGTGGGCGACCTATGGCGCCGACCGCGACCTGCTCAAGATCGCCGAGGACACCGCCGCGAATGCGCGCGAAAGCGTGCGGCTGACCAGGGCGCGGCTCGACGGCGGTGTCGCGCCGCGCACCGACCTGCGCCAAGCCGAACAGATTCTCGCGACCGCCGAGGATTCGATCGCGCAGCAACGAACCGCGCTCGCGCAGGACGAGAATCTGATCCGCCTGCTCGTCGGCGGCGATATCGACCGCGCGCGGCTCCCCGCGAGCCTCACCGAAGTGACGCCTTCGATCGTGTCACTGCCCGCCGGGGTCAGCTCCGAAATATTGCTCCGCCGCCCCGATGTGATCGAGGCCGAATATGGCCTGCGCGCAGCCAACGCCGATATCGGCGTCGCGCGCGCGCAGCTCTTCCCGTCGATCTCGCTGACCGGACTGCTCGGTTTTGCCAGCAATGCATTGGGCAGCCTGTTCGACAGCGGATCGTTCAACTGGTCGGCGGGCGGCGATGCCACCGCGACGATCTTCGACGCGGGCGGCCGCCGCGCCGGGGTCGCGGTCAGCGAAGCGCAGCGCGACGCCGCGCTCGCCGGCTATGAAGGCGCGATCCAGACCGCGTTCCGCGAGGTCGCCGACGCGCTCGCGGTGCAGGGCACGATATCCGAACGCGTCCGCGCCGCCGCCGCGAACACCGAAGCCGCAAGCGACACGGCAACGCTCACCGATGCGCGCTACAAGGGCGGGGTCGACAGCTTCCTGTCCAGCCTCGATGCGCAGCGCAGCCTCTATTCGGCGCGGCGGAGCGAGATCGGGACGCAATTGCTGCTCGTCAGCACGCGAATCGCGCTGTTCCGGGCGCTCGGCGGCGACAGCAGCGCGGGGACCGAAACAGCCGCGCGCTAACCCCTTATAGTCGCACCATTTCCTGACCCTTCTTGACAAGCGCCATCGCGAGAGCGCTAATAGAACATATCAGGAACAAATGATGCGCGATTCGTCTTCCCGACTCGCCGGGCTGCGCCAACGCATCGCCCGGCTGGCCACCAGTGGTGGCTTCGAAAGCCGCCCGGCCGAAGGCTGGCTGGCGAGCGGACACGCGCGCTTCGACGCCGGGATCGGCGGCGGGCTTGCAACCGGACGCACCCATGAATTTTTCGCCGCCGACGCGCTCGACGCGACGAGTGCCGCCGCCTTTGCGGCGCTCATGGCCTTGCGCACCCCGGGCAAGGCGCCGCTGATCTGGCTGCGCACAAGCGATGCCGGCAAGCGCGCCGGCCATATCTACGCCCCCGGCATCGCCGAACTCGGCGGCGACCCCGACCGGCTTTTGCTCGTCGAGACCGCCGATCCCAAGATGCTGCTCGCCTGCGCCAACGATGCGATCCGCTGCGCCGGGTCGGCGGCAGTGATCGTCGAAAGCTGGGGGAAATTCCCCTTGCTCGACCTCACCGCGGGCCGCCGCCTCGCGCTCGGCGCGCGCGATGCCGGGACGACCTTGTTGATGCTCCGCCTCAATGCCGTACCCGCACCGAGCGTCGCCGAAACGCGCTGGAACGTCGCCGCCGCCGCGTCGCATGCCCTCGAAGCCAACGCCCCTGGCGCCCCCGCCTTCGACCTCGAATTGCTGCGCTGGCGCGGCGGCCCGGCTGGCCAGCGCTGGCGATTGGACTGGAACCATGACGAAAAAAGTTTTGGGGACCCGGCGCTATCTGGCGCTCTTCTTCCCCTTCCTGCCCGCCGAGCGATGGCTTCGCACGGCGCCGCGGCCGCCTGACGCGCCGCTCGTCTTCGCCGAGAAGCAGCGCGGCGCAATGCGGATCGCGAGCGTCGATGCGGCGGCGGTCGCGGTCGGGCTGCGCGTCGGCATGCCGCTCGCCGATGCACGCGCGCAGATCGGCGAACTCGCCGTCGTGCCGCACGATCCGATACTCGACCTGGACTGGCTCGACCGGCTCGCGCAGGGCTGCGCGCGCTATAGCCCGCTTGTCGCGCTCGACGCGCCCGACGGGCTGATCCTCGACATCGCGGGCGCCGAGCATCTGTATGGCGGCGAGGCAGACCTTGTGCGCGATGTCGAAATGCGCCTCGTGCGTCTCGGCCTGACGCTTCGCCACGCGCTCGGCCCGACCGCCGATGCCGCACGCGCGCTCGCGCGCTATCAGGTACGCCCCGCCCCCGACGAAGGACAAGCGATCCGCCGCCTGCCCGTCGCCGCGCTCGAACTCGACACCGAGGCGGCCACCGCGCTCGTGCGCGCGGGGCTCAAGACGATCGGCGACCTTGCGAGCCGCCCGATGGCGAATATCGCCGCGCGCTTCGGCGCCGATGCCGCGATGGCGCTGCGCCGCCTGCTCGGTGACGCGCCGAGCCCGCTCGACCCGCGCATCACCCTGCCCCCCGTCGTCACCGAACGCCGCTTCGCCGAACCGCTGGGCAGCACGGCGCACGCAACCAAAGTGCTGGCCGAACTCGTCGGCGAAGCGATCGAGGAACTTGGCGAACGCGGCAAGGGCGGACGCCATTTCCGTGCGACCTTCTTTCGCAGCGACGGCCTCGCGCGCAGCATCGCAATCGAAACGGGGCATCCGACGCGCGACACCGGCCTCGTCATGCGTCTGTTCGCCGAGCGCATGGACGGGCTTGCCGACCCGCTCGACCCCGGCTTCGGCTTCGACATGATCCGCCTCGCGGTGCCGCGGCTCGAAGCGCTCGGCGCAACGCAATTGAAGCTTGAGGGCGGAGCGGCCCGCGCGGCGAACGAAAACGCGGCGATGGACGAACTCGCCGACCGGCTCTCAACGCGGCTCGGCCGCGGGCGCGTGCGGCGGCTCCGCCCCGCCGACACGCATATTCCCGAACAAGCGCAGCTCGAACTGCCCGCAGTCGATGCGCCCGAGCCCCTGCCCTGGCAGGAACCCGAACCCGGTGAGCCGCCGACGCGCCCCTTCCACCTTTTCGACCCGCCGCAGCCGATCGAGGTAATCGCCGAGGTCCCCGACGGCCCGCCGCACCAGTTCCGCTGGCGCCGGCAGGCGCACGCGGTCCGCCGCTACGAAGGCCCCGAACGCATCGCCGCCGAATGGTGGCGCCGCCGCGACAATGGCGGGCTGACGCGCGACTATTACCGGGTCGAGGATGCGCAGGGCCGCCGCTTCTGGCTCTTCCGCCACGGCCTTTACGACGAAAAGCCCGACCCGCGCTGGTATATCCACGGGGTCTTCGCATGAGCGATACGCCGGCCTTTGCCGAACTGGTCGCCGCGACCAACTACAGCTTCCTGCGCGGCGCCTCGCATGCGATCGACATGGTCGCCGAGGCAATCAGGCTCGGCATGCCGGGGATCGGGATCGCCGACCGCAATAGCGTCGCCGGGGTGGTGCGAGCACTGACAGGTCTGCGGAAGCTAGGCGAGAAAGCCGCTGAGGAAGGCGTCGAGCTTCCGCCACTCAAGATCGTCGTCGGCGCGCGACTGGTGTTCGACGACGGCACGCCCGACATCATCGCCTACCCAACCACACGTCACGGCTGGGGCCGCCTGACCCGGATGCTCACCATCGGCAATCGCCGCACCGAAAAGGGCGACTGCGTGATGAAGTTCAAGAATCTTCTGATCCATTGCGAGGACATGCTGCTGATCGCGATGGCATCGGACAAAGACGAATTCCTGTTGCGCCGCCTCGCACGATTGGCACCCGGTGCGCTGTGGCTCGGCGCAACGATGCCGCACGGCGGCGCGGACCGCCGGCGCCTGTTCCGATTGCAAACCCTGGCCGACCGGATCGGCATTCCGCTGCTCGCGACCAACGATGCACTCTATGCGACCCGCGAACAGCGGCCGCTGCACGATGTCGTGACCTGCATCCGCGAGGGAACCAACTTGGGTGACGCCGGCCGCCTGCTCCGCGCCAATGGCGAACGCCATCTGAAATCGCCGCAGGAGATGCACCGCTTGTTCCGCAACTACCCCGAAGCGGTCGACGAAAGCATCCGGATATTGGACCGCGTCACCTTCTCGCTCCGCGATATCCTATATGAATATCCGCACGAGCCGGTCCCTAAAGGCTGGGAGCCCCAGAGCTGGCTCGAACATATGGTGATGGAAGCTGCGCACAGGCTTCACCCGGATGGATTGCCCAAGCGTTGGCAGGAGGTGCTCGATGAGGAACTATCCCTCATCCGCAAATGCAAATTCGCCTGCTATTTCCTGACCGTCCACGACATCGTCAATTTCGCTCGGACCCAAGTCCCCCCGATCCTGTGTCAGGGGCGCGGTTCGGCGGCGAATTCGCTCGTCTGTTATCTGCTCGAGATCACCTCGATCGACCCGATCGCGAACAATCTGCTCTTCACCCGCTTCCTGTCCGAGGAACGCCGCGAGCCGCCCGACATCGACGTCGATTTCGAGCACGAACGGCGCGAGGAGGTGATGCAATATGTCTATCGCCGCTACACGCGGCGGCGCGCGGGCATTGCCGCGACGGTGATCCACTATCGGCCACGCAGCGCGGTCCGCGAGGTCGGCAAGGCGCTGGGCCTCAGCGAGGATGTCACGCAGCGGCTCGCCGACACGACTTGGGGCAGCTGGGGTAGCGAGATGCCCATCGAGCGCTTTATCGAAGCGGGCCTCGACCCCGAGCTGGACGATATTGCGCGGCTGCAATGGATCGTCGCGCAACTGCTTACTTTCCCGCGCCACCTGTCGCAGCATGTCGGCGGATACGTGCTGACCGAGGACCGGCTCGACGAGACGGTGCCGATCCACAATGCCGCGATGGAGGATCGCACCTTCATCGAATGGGACAAGGACGACATCGACGAACTGCGACTGATGAAGGTCGATATACTCGCGCTCGGGATGCTGACCTGCATCCGCAAATGTTTCGACCTGATGCGACTGCACGATTTGGGTGATCACAACCTCAAGTCGGTCCCCTCCGAAGATCCGGTTGTCTATGATATGCTTTGCACAGGCGACAGCATTGGCGTCTTTCAGGTCGAGAGCCGCGCTCAGATCAACATGTTGCCGCGTCTGCGCCCACGGGAATTTTATGATCTCGTCATCCAAGTCGCGATCGTGCGGCCAGGGCCCATCGAAGGCGATATGGTCCATCCATATTTGCGTCGCAGAAATGGAGAGGAAAAAGCGGAGCTACCGCTACGTGCTGGACATTCGGCAAATGAGTTGGAGAATATTCTCGGCAAGACCTGCGGCGTCCCCCTGTTCCAGGAACAAGCCATGAAACTGGCCATTACCGCAGCGGGCTTTACTCGAAAGGAAGCCAATGGTCTTCGGCGCGCTATGGCAACGTTCCGTAATGTTGGCACAATTCCAGAATATAAGGACAAGATGATCGAGGGCATGGTGAAGCGCGGTTACGAACGCACCTTTGCCGAACGCTGCTACAACCAGATCAAGGGCTTCGGCAGCTATGGCTTTCCCGAAAGTCACGCCCAGTCCTTCGCCAAGCTCGTCTATGTGTCGTCGTGGCTGAAATGCCACCACCCCGCGGTCTTCGCGTGCGGCATACTCAATTCGCAGCCGATGGGTTTTTACGCGCCCGCGCAGCTCGTGCGCGACGCGCGCGAGCATGGGGTCGAAGTACGCGAGGTCGATGTGAATGCGAGCCGTTGGGACAACAGTCTTGAGCGGCGTGAGGACGGCAGCCTCGCGCTCCGGCTCGGCTTTCGGCAGGTCGACGGATTTCGCGAGGAATGGGCCGGGCAGATCGCCGATGCGCGCACTCCCCCCTTCGCCTCGGTCGAGGAGCTCGCGCGCCGGGCGAACCTGCCGTCGCGCGCGCTTCGCCTGCTGGCCGAGGCCGATGCGTGTCGGTCGATGGGGCTCGAACGGCGACCGGCGCTATGGGATGCACGGCGCGTTCGGCAGGGCGTGCTGCCGCTGTTCGGTGCGGCCGAAACCGACGAGCTCGGTGCCGAGGAGGATGCGCAGTTGCCCCCCACTCCGCTCGTCGAGCATGTGCTCACCGATTACCAGACGACACGCCTGTCGCTGAAAGGCCATCCGATGGCGTTCCTCCGCCGCGATTTCGAGCGCGAAGGCGTGCTGAGCGCTTCTCAGGTTGCAGCGGCAAAGAACGGGTCGATCGTGCGGACCGCCGGCGTCGTGCTGATCCGTCAGCGCCCCGGCAAGGGCAATGCGATCTTCATCACGCTCGAGGATGAGGGCGGGATCGTCAATATCCTGCTCTGGGCGCGCCATTTCGAACGCTATCGCCGCGCCGTCATGGCGTCGCGGCTGATGCTCGCCGAGGGCGAGGTGCAGCGGAGCAAGGAAGGCGTAATCCACCTGATGGCGACGCGGATCGTCGACCGGACGGCAATGCTCGATACGCTGGGCAGCGACCGGCGCTTCGAACCCGACGTCTGCCGCGCCGACGAGGTCAAGCATCCGCAACTGCCGCGCGGCTATGCGGCGAAGCATGGCCATCCGCGCGATGTGCGCATCCTGCCCAAGTCGCGGGATTTTCATTAGTTGCGTTTGTCCCGGCTGACGCCGGGAACTGTTCCAGCCCGCTCCCCCTCCCAGCCTCCCATAGGATACCATGTCGGGAGGCTGGGAGGGGGAGCGGGCTGGAACCGCGCGTGTTTCGGCTTCGCCGAAACAGAAAAAGATGATGCCCCGGCTGTGGGGGCCGGGGCATCTTATCAGGCTATCTAAGGGACCAACCGAATATAGCCTGAAATTTGTTCGCGAAGTTTAGCCGCGGAGCAGGTTCATCACGCCCTGCGAGCTCTGGTTCGCCTGGGCGAGCATCGCGGTCGATGCCTGTGCCAGGATGCCGGCGGCGGCGAGGTTCGTCGATTCCACCGAGAAATCGGCGTCTTCGATGCGCGACTTCGATTCATCCAAATTCGTGACACGCGACGTCAAATTATCGACAGCCGAGGTCAGGCGGTTCTGCTGCGCACCGAGGTTGGCGCGTTCAGCCGCCACAGCGTCGATCGCCGTGTCGAGCACTGCCAGCGCAGCCGTGGCGCCGCCCTGCGTAGCGACCGAAATTGCACCGACGCCGGGAAGGGCCCCGAGGTTGGCGATGGTGATGTTCACGACTTCGGTAGCATTGATGCCGGTCTGGATATCGAAGCCGGTCGTGGCGCTACCATCCAGCAGAGTATTGCCATTGAAGGTGGTCTGTTCGACGACGTCGCCGATCTGCTCGATCAGCGCGGCGACTTCTTCCTGCACCAGCACACGGTCGGGATCGCTGAGCGTGCCCGTCGAGGCCTGCATCGCCAGGTCGCGCATACGGACGAGGATGTCCGAGATGCTGCCCGCGGCGCTATCGGCGGTCTGGGCGAGCGAAATGCCGTCGTTGGCGTTGCGGATCGCCTGGGTGAAACCGCGCGATGCGGCTTCCATGCGGGTTGCGATGGCGAGGCCGGCGGCGTCGTCCTTCGCGCTGTTGATGCGCTTGCCGCTCGACAGGCGTTCCATCGCCTGCGACTGCATTTGGTTGGCAACGCGCGAGCTATTCTGGGCGCGAAGCGCGCTCACATTGGTGTTGATGACAGTCATCTTTGTTCCTTTCCGGCCTCGATGGCCATTCCCGTGATGTGAGGGCTCGAGGAGCGGTCACGGAAAGCAGTAACGGCGGACCGAGAGGGCGATTAAGCGCACCCCGTCAAAAAAACGCCGACGCCGCCTGAAAGGCCGGCGTTCATGCCATCAATTATCTGAAAACAAGCCATATATTTTTTTGGCACGCGCTTTGCATTACTCTTTGCGTGCGGCACGTCGCCGCCGTCAGGACGGATGAAAAAGCAATGAGCACGATTGACCCGAGCCGGCTGCTGCAGATGCGCAGTTCGATCCTCAATCAGAACCAGGCGCTGCAGCGCGCCGCGGGCCGCGGCGGCATCGGCGGGGCCGAAGGCGGCGTCGGCGGCGCGGGTGGTACCCCCGATTTCGGCGCCGCGATCAACAATGCGCTGCAACAGGTCAACGCCCAGCAGTCGAAGGCGAGCCAGATCAGCGAAGCCTATGAGCGCGGCGACACGCACGACATCGTCAGCGTGATGATCGAACGCCAGAAAGCCTCGCTCGGCTTCGAAACCACCCTGCAAGTCCGCAACAAGCTGCTGTCCGCCTATCGCGACATCATGAACATGCCGGTGTAATCCATGGCCGAGACCCAGATCCTTACCCCCGTCCCCAACATGGACGACGGCAACGCGAACCGCCTCCCCGCCCCCGTCCTGGGCGGCCGGCTCGCTCCGCTGACCGGCTTCTTCCGTCAGCCGGCGGTGCAGCGCGCGCTGCCCGCGATCGCGATGACCTCGGCGATCGGTATCGCCGCGCTCGCCTATTTCACGATGCAGGCGGCGCCGCAGGCGCAGCTGTTCGCCGGGCTCGACGACAGCGACAAGGCTGCCGTCGCCGACGCGCTGCAAACGCAGGGCATCGGCCACAGCATCGATCCGACCACCGGCGCGCTGACCGTCGACGCCGACAAGCTGCATCAGGCGCGCATCGCGCTCGCCGGACAGGGCCTGCCCAAGGCGGCGCCGAGCGGCGACAGCCTGATCGCCGCGCTCCCCATGGGATCGAGCCGCGCGATCGAAGGCGAAGCGCTGCGTTCCGCACGCGAAGCCGACCTGTCGCGCACGATCGAAACGATCGACGCGGTCAAGAGCGCGCGCGTCCATGTCGCCGCCGCCGAGCCCAGCCTGTTCGTCCGCGAAGACAAGCCGGCGACCGCTTCGGTCATGCTCACGCTGCAGAACGGCCGTTCGCTTTCCGACGGCCAGGTGCAGGCGATCCGTTTCCTCGTCGCCTCGTCGGTCCCCGGCATGAATGCCGACCAGGTGTCGGTGATCGACCAGCGCGGCGCGCTGCTGTCGGACACCGCATCGGGCAGCGACATGAAGGCGTTCCAGCTCCAGCTGCAGGTCGAGGACCGCTTCCGCCGCGCGCTCGACACCTTGCTCGGCCCGATGCTCGGCGCCGGCAATTATACCGTCGAGGTCCACGCCGACGTCGACATGTCCGAAAGCCAGGCGACGCGCGAAAGCTTCCCCGAGAATGATCGCGCGCTCACCAGCGAGCAGATCACGCGTTCGACCAGCGGCACGAGCGCCCCGGCCGTCGGCATCCCCGGCGCGCTGTCGAACCAGCCGCCGCAGGCGACCACCATCACCGCGACCGGCCCGCAGCCGGTCCCCGCCGGTGCGCCCCCGGCGCCCGGCACCGAGAGCAACGAGAACGCCGCGCGCGCCTATGAAGTCGGCCGCGAAATTTCGGTGACGCATTCGCCGCAGGGCAAGCTGCGCCGCGTCTCGGTCGCCGTCGCGCTCAACCAGGGCAAGAAGGCACTGACGCAGGCCGACCTCACCAAGATCGACAATCTGGTGAAGGGCGCAATCGGTTATGACGCGACGCGCGGCGATCTGGTTGCGATCAACCAGCGCCCGTTCGCCCTCGTCGAAGACACCTCGCCCGCCTTCTACGATCAGGGCTGGTTCCTGCCGCTGGTCAAGCAGGTCGGCGCGATCCTCGCCGCGCTGCTCGCCTTCCTGTTCATCGGTCGCCCGATGATCCGCGCCGCCAAGGAGCGCGCCGCGAAACGCATAGCGCAGAATCAGGAACTCGAAGCCTCGCTGCTCGCCGCCACCGACCGCCCGGCACTTTCCAGTGGTCAGGGCGGCCGCGAAATCACCCTCGAGATGATCGAGCAGGCCCCGAGCTATGAAGCGCGCGCCAACCTCGTCCGCGCCTTCGTCCGCCAGGACTCGGCACGCGCCGCGCTCGTCGTCCGCCACCTGATGCAGGAGGGCGCCCGTGCCTGAGGTTGCCGAACTCGATAAAGCGCCCGTCATGCCCGCGATCGAAGGATCGGCCGCCGCCGCCATCCTGCTGATGCTGCTCGACGAAAGCGAAGCCGCGACTATCCTGAAGCAGCTCGGTCCCGAAGAGGTCCGCCAGCTCGCGAAGGCGATGTTCGACACCGCGAACGCCAGCGAGCAGCAGATCGGCCAGGCGCTCGACCGTTTCGTGACGCGCAGCCGCGACGTCAGCGCGCTCGCGATCGGCGCCGACACGCGCATCCGCACCGTGATCAACGAAGCCGTCGGCAACGTCCGCGCCGACAATATCCTCGCCGCCGTGGCGCCGCAGCGGAGCGCCGCGTCGCTCGAAATGCTACGCTGGATGGACGTCGACGCGATCAGCGGGCTGCTCGCGAGCGAACATCCGCAGGTCGGCGCATTGATCCTTTCGGTGCTCGTCCCCGACGTCGCCGCGCGCGCGATCGAAACGCTCGACGAAGTGTTGCAGGCCGATCTGGTGCTGCGTGCTGCGATGCTGACCTCGGTCCCCGCCGCGGCGATCGAGGATCTCGAAGCGGTGCTCGCGAGCGCCAACGTCGACGGCCAGCGCGTCGCCAAGCAGGCGATCGGCGGCCCGAGCGACGTCGCCAAGATCATGAAGAAAATGCCGAAGCAGCTTTCGGAGCGCACGCTCCGCTCGCTGAAGAAGCATGACCGCATCCTCGCCCAGACGATCGAGGAAGAAATGTTCATCTTCGAAAATCTGCGCGACCTCGACAAGAAGAGCCTCAGCAGCGTGCTGCGCTCGGTCGACGCCGCCCAGCTCGCGATCGCGCTCAAGGGCGCCGACGAAGAGATGGTCGACATGTGCCTTGCCACCATGTCGCAGCGCGCCGCCGAAACGATCCGCGACGAAATGGCCGAAATGACGATGGTCAAGCGCGCCGATGTCGACGATGCGCAAAAGAGCGTGATGCAGATCGTCCGCCAGATGGCGGCGGCCGGCGAAATCATGATCGCGGGCGGCGGCGACGACTATGTCTGATCGCGCGTCCGAAAACGGCTTCGCGCCCGTCTCGCTCGCCGATGCAATGGCGCGCAGCAGCGGCTTTCGCCCGATGGTCTTCGCACCCGCGGCAACCATGGCGCAGGTAGCGGAGCATGAAAGCCTCGACGAGCTCGACCTCGACGATCCCTTCGCGCTCGGTCTCGCCGAAGGCCAGCGCCTTGCCGAAGCCGCCTTCGTCACCGAGCGTCACCAGCTCCTCACCCTGCTCGCCGGCGCCGAAGCGCTGCAGGACGAGCCGAGCGAAGAACTCGCACAGCTGATCGCCGAAACCGTCGAGCGGCTCGTCCGCCAGATCGTCGCGACCGCGCCGATCGACACCGAATGGCTGCAGGCGCAGGCCGAGACCGCCGCCGCGATGGTCGCCGATGCCGACAAGGCGCGCACCCTGTGGGTTCATCCCGACGACGCTGCGCTGCTCGCCGACGCGCCGCTGGCGATGGCGGTCGAGAGCGACGCCGCGATGATGCGCGGCACCGTCCGCCTCGAAACCTCGACCGGCTGGATCGAACATGGTCGCGCCGTCTATCTCGACGAGCTGCGCACCGCGCTCGGCACCGGAGAGGCCGCATGACGCGCCGCCTCGCCATGAGCGCGCAGCAGCTGCTCGACCCTGTCGACCTGACGGGCGCCAGCCCGCGCCGCATCGGCACGCTCGTCGCGCACGAGGGCATCATGCTCGAAGTGTCGGGTTTCCCGCAGCCACTGGGCAGCAACGTCCGCATCAAGTCGGCCGACAATGATTATGTCTATGGCGAAGTCGTCGGCTTCCGCGGCCACCGCAGCCTCGTCCTGCCCTTCGACATGAACAAGCCGCTGGTCACCGGCGCGCCGGTCGAACCGCATGGCGCCAGCTCGATGGTTCCCGTCGGCAAGGCGCTGCTCGGCCGCATCATGGACGCACAGGGCAATCCGCTCGACGGCCGTCCGGCGATCAAGTCGCAATTCCAGTGGCCGCTCGCCGGCCGCAAGGTCAATCCGCTGCGCCGCGGCCGCGTCACCAAGCCGCTCAACATGGGCGTGCGCGCGATCAACGGGCTGCTCACCGTCGGCGAAGGCCAGCGCGTCGCGATCATCGCGGGCTCGGGCGTCGGCAAATCGGTGCTGATGGGCCAGATGATCGCGGGCACCGAATGCGATGTCATCGTCGTCGGGCTGATCGGCGAACGTAGCCGCGAGGTCAGCGATTTCGTCGAAACCAAATTGCCCCCCGAAGTCCGCAAGAAATCGGTGGTCGTCGCGGTTCCCGCCGACCACCCGCCCTTGCTCCGCCTGCGCGCCGCGATGCGCGCGACCGCGATCGCCGAAGCGTTCCGCGCCGAGGGCAAGAAGGTCTTGCTGCTGATCGACAGCCTGACCCGCGTCGCGCATGCGCAGCGCGAGATCGGACTGACGCTGGGCGAACCGCCGACGATGAAGGGTTATCCGCCGTCGGTCTTCGCGCTGATCCCCTCGCTGTGCGAACGCGCCGGCATCGACCGCGTCACCGGCGGCTCGGTTACCGCACTCTACACCGTGCTCGCCGATGGCGGCGACATCGACGACCCCGTCGTCGACAGCGCGCGCGCGATCGTCGACGGCCATATCATCCTGTCGCGCCAGCTCGCCGAACAGGGCGTCTATCCCGCGATCGACGTCGCGCGTTCGCTGTCGCGCACGATGGTCGATTCGGTCGATCCCGAGCATGCCGCTGCCGCCGCGCGCTTCCGCCAGCTGTGGTCGGTCTATGAAGAGAATCGCGATCTGATGCTGATGGGCGCCTATGTCGCCGGCGCCGATCCGGTGCTCGACACCGCCATTGCGCGCCACGCCGACCAGATCGCCTTCGTGTCGCAGCCTGCCAAGGCGCAGGTCGATTTTTCGAATTCCCGCCAAGCCCTGATTGAAGGATATTCCGCATGAACGCCCGTACCGCACGCCGCAAACGTATCATCCGCGTGCGCTCCGTCGAACATCAGATGGCGGAGGCCAATCTGGCGCGCGCCAATGGCGAACTCGCGAACCTCGTCGAACTGGCGAAGCGGCTCGAAACGCTGCGCGTCGACCTCGCGATGGCGAAGGGTGCGGTCGCCGGCCGCGCGCTCAACTCGATCGGCGAGCTCGCGATGCGGCTCGACATCGCGCAGGAAAGCCTGACCGCACCGCTGAGCAACGCCAGCCAGCGCCGTGACCAGATGGGCGCGCTGGCGCAGAGCGCGATGGTCAAGGAAGAATCGGCGGTGCGCCTTTACGAACGCAGCCGCAAGTCGGCCGAAGTCGAACAAGAACGCCGCGAAGACGCCAACCGCCCGCACCGCCCGCGCGCCGGCATGCGCCTGCGCCTGATCGAAGGCGGCGCGTCATGATGAGCGCGCCTTCCCTCCCCACCCCGCAGGGCGGCATGCCCGCGGGCTTCGCGACCTTCCTCGCCAACATCGGCCAGATCTCGGTCGATGGCGGCGAGGGCCCTAGCTTCGATCAGCTGCTCGCCGCAGCGCCGGTCGCGGCCGCGCCGGTTGCAGCTGCCGCTGCTACGACGATCAAGGTCGAGCAGGCGCTGCCCGTCGAGACCGCCACGCCGTCCGCCGACGTCCTGCCGGTCGAAAGCGATACGGCAACCGCAACCCCCGTCGTGAAGACCGCGCCGGTCGAAACCGACGCGGCCGCGGTGCTCGCCGCAAACCTGCTGATCGCGCTGAACGGCGCCGTCCCCGGCGCCGCGCCGGCGGCGAGCAAGCCGGTGCCTGCCGAAACCGGAACCGATGCCGAAGCCGCCGGTGCAGAGACAAGCGACGCCGTCGCAACGGCTCCCACCACGCCGAGCGCCAACCTCGCTGCCGTCGTAGCCGCGATCACCCCGCCGACGGCGGCGAAGCCCACCAAGCCGGTCGAAGCCGCACCGGTTCCCGCTGACACCAGCGCGGCGGCTCCCATTGCAGCGCGCCCGCGCGATGCCGCGACGCCGCTGCCGATCCTCGCCGGCGCCGAGCCGCAGACGGCCCGGCCCGCCGAGGCCACACCGTCGATCACGATCCTTTTCCCGCAGCCCACGGCGCATAGTTCCGCCCCGATCATCGATGCCGCCGCGCCAGTGCAACTCGCCGAACGCGTGCTCGACATGGACAGCGACGGCGCGTGGATCGACCAGCTTGCGCGCGACATCGCCGCGACCAAGTCGGAGAGCGGCGACATCAGCTTTCGCCTGATGCCACGCCACCTCGGCCGCCTCGACGTCGCGATGCAAATGGGCGACGAGGGCGTCGCGCTGAAGATAGACACGCACCACGAAGCGACGGCGACGATCGTCACCGCCGCGGAGGGCCGCCTCGTCGACGAACTCCGCCAGCAGGGCGTCCGCGTCGCCGGCGCCGAAGTGACCTGCACGCCGGGCGAGACCGGGCGCCAGTCGCAAAGCCAGGGTCAGGGCCGCACCACCGCGCCCGATCCCAGCCACCTCATCGAAACCGCTACCGAACGCGCCGAGCCGCGCGACGAAGACCGCGCCGCCGACCGCCGCGGCCGCTTCGCCTGATCAGAAAGGGTCCTATCATGGCCAAGGATAATGTTGTCGAAGGCGCCCCCAAGAAAAAGGGCAAGTTCAAGAAGCTGCTGTTCATCGGCGTCGGCGCGATCGCGCTGATCGGCGCGGGCGCCGGCGCGGGCATCTATTTCGGCGCGTTGTCGGCGCACGAGGCGAAGCCCGAGGATAATTATCCGAAACTCGTCCTGCGCAGCGAAGGCGAGCCCGAAGCGGCGGCCGAGGGCGAAGACAAGGAAGCGCCGCCGAAGGTCGGCACCGTGTCCGTCCCGAACGACAAATATAAGGTCGACCCCAAGAAATATGAGATCACCTATTATCCGATCGCCGACAGCTTCACGACGAACCTCGCCGACGGATCGGGCTTCCTGCAGGTCGGTATCAGCCTTTCGACCTTCTATGACGGCAAGGTTATCAATAATATCAAACGGCAGGCTGTTCCGATCCGTTCGGTCGTGCTTATGGTGCTCGCCGAACAGGATCCGGCGTTGCTCTCCACATCACAAGGCAAGCAGCGGCTGCAGCGTCAGCTGACCGCCGCGATCAACGATGTGTTGCGCGACAAGGAAGGCTTCGGGGGTATCGACAATGTTTATTTCACGAGCCTGGTGATTCAGTGACCACCAGTGCCAAAACCGTCAAAGCCGTGAAGGCACCGGCCGCACCTGCACCCGCAGCTGCGGCCGCGCCTGCGGATACGAAGGAGTCGCTGCTGCTGCGCCGCGCGGCGGACGGCTATGCCTTCCCAGCGCTCGAAGGCGTCGCGAACCAGTTTGCGCGCAGCCTGCGCGACCTCATTCGCGCGCTCGGCGCGCCGGCGATCCAGATCGAGCGGTCGGGCGCCGAGCAGGTCAGCTTTGCCGAATGGAGCGCGTCGGCCGCGCCCGCGATCTTCTGGCGCTATCATGCGCCGCCGCTCAAGGGTCCGGTGATGCTCGCGGGCTCGCGCTCGCTGCTGCTCCAGCTCGTCGACATCTTCTATGGCGGCCGCGGCCAGCTCGCCGCCGAGCGCGAGGAACTGACCGACGCCGAGGATCGCTTCGCGGCGCGCCTCGGCCGCGACATCGGGTTGCAGCTCGCCGCCGCGTGGCGCGGCAAGCTCGCGATCGAACCCGAACTCGACTGCGTCACCAGCGACCCAGCCAAACTCGCCGCAGTGCGCGCCGACGATGAATTGTTCGTCCAGCGCTTCACGCTGCGTGGCGCCCCGTTCGAGGGACGGACGATTATGTGCGCCTATCCGGTCGCCGCGCTGCGCGGGATCGCGGGCGACGAGCTGCTTCCCGAAGCGCAGGTGGGCGGCACCGACCCGGCATGGGCCGGCGCGCTCGACAAGGCGCTGCGCGACGTGCGCATGCCCGTCCGCTCGGTTCTCGCGCGCCCCGAGATCAGCCTCGTCAAATTGCTCTCGCTCGAGGTCGGCGACATCATTCCGCTCAATATGCCGCGCCATGTGCCGGTGACCGTCGCCGGACGCAGCTTCGCGCTCGGCAGCATCGGCGAAGCCAATGGCAATGCCGCGATCATGATCGAACATATCGAAAAAGGACCCGACAATGACTGACATCAGCGACGCCCCGAAGGCGCGCGCCGACCGGCGCGACAAGAGCATCGCCGCCGCGCCCAATTTCGACCTGCTCGCCGGCGTCTCGCTGCGCGTGTCGGTCGAGGTCGGGTCGACCTCGATGACGCTGTCCGAACTGCTCGCGATCGACGAGGGCAGCGTGATCGAACTCGACCGCGCCGCGACCGACCTGCTCGATATTTATGCGAACGGCACGCTGATCGCGAAGGGCGAGATCGTCAGCATCGACGGCCGCTATGGCATCCAGGTCGCCGAAGTCGTCGCCCCCGCGCGCGGGCTCGAAGGTTTCGAACGGAGAGGCTGATGTTCGAATATATCCTCCGCCTGCTCATCCTGCTGCCGCTCGTCGGCGGCATGGCATGGGGCAGCCTGTTGCTGTGGAAGCGCGTCCAGATGGGCGTGCCGCTCGTCGGTGGTGCCAACAAGACCCGCGCCGTCGAAATGATCGACGTGCTGCCGCTCGGTCCCGGCTCGAAGCTCGCGGTGGTCGAATTCGCCGGGCAGCGCGTCCTGATCGCGGTCTCGCGCAACGGCATCACGCGGATCGCCGACGACAGTCAGGGCGATTTCCATGCGGACTGATCGCCGCTTCTGGATGCGCGCCGCGGCGCTCGCCGGCGGCGCCGCGCTGCTCTGCGCCGCGCCCGCCGCTTATGCGCAGGCCGCCGACGGCCTCAGCCGCGCCGTCGGCGAAATCGGCGGCGACGGCCGGCCGTTGAGCCTGTCGCTCCAGATCCTCGTCCTGATGAGCCTGCTGACGGTGCTGCCGTCACTGCTCCTGATGATGACCAGCTTCACGCGCATCATCATCGTGCTGTCGATTCTGCGCCATGCGTTGGGATTGCAACAGACGCCACCGAACCAGGTGCTCGTCGGTTTGAGCCTCTTTCTCTCGCTGTTCGTGATGCAGCCGGTGATCAGCGAAGTGAACCGCGTCGCGATCGAGCCTTATGGCCAGGAACAGATCGATATCGGCGAAGCGGTCTCGCGCTCGGGCACCGCGCTCCACGGCTTCATGATGAAGCAGACGCGTAAGACCGACCTGATGATGTTCGCCAAGATCGCGAAGGCGCCGACCTATGCGAGCCCCAAGGACGTGCCCTTCTCGATCCTGCTGCCCGCCTTTGTCACCAGCGAACTCAAGACCGCGTTCCAGATCGGCTTCCTGATCTTCCTGCCCTTCCTCGTCATCGACCTTATTGTCGCCTCGGCGCTGATGTCCCTCGGTATGATGATGTTGTCGCCGACGATCATCTCGATGCCCTTCAAGCTGCTGCTCTTCGTCCTCGTCGACGGCTGGGCGCTGACGATGGGATCGCTTGCATCCTCCTTCGTGAGTTAGCGGGATGGAGGCCGACTATTTCATCGGGGTCGCGCAGCAGTCGTTGTGGATCCTCGCGCTCGCGTCGGCGCCGCTGCTGCTGCCGGTGCTCGTCATCGGCGTGCTGCTCGGCATGGTGCAGGCGGCGACGTCAATCAACGAACAGACTTTGACCTTTGTGCCCAAGCTGATCGTCGCGGCGATCTGCCTCGCGATCTTCGGCGGCAGCATCCTCGTCCTGCTCACCGATTTCACCCGCGAGCTATTCGCGCAGATCCCCAGCCTGGTGAAGTAATCCGGGGATGAATCCCGCCGACATCCCGAATATCGAGGCGATGCTCCAGCTGTGGATGCTGGGGATGATCCGTCCCGGCGCCGCGTTCATCGCCGCGCCCGTGTTCGGTGCGACGAGCGTGCCGGTACAACTGCGGCTGGTGATCGCGCTCGCGGTCGGGGTGCCCGCGGTCGCGGCGTCGGGCATGGCGCTGCCGCCCGAAGGGATCGTCTCGGTCCCGGGCTTTTTCCTCATCATCGGCGAGGTCGTGATCGGGCTCGCGATGGGCTTCGTGCTCCAGATGGGTCTCGCCGCGGCGCTGATCGCGGGCGAGGCGATCAGCAACGCGATGGGCCTCGGCTTCGCATCGATGGTCGATCCGCTGAGCGGCGCATCAAGTTCGGCGATCGGCCAGTTCCTGTCGATGATGGCCACCGCATTGTTCCTTGCCGCCGACGGCCATCTCGTGCTGATCGACATCGTCGTCGACAGCTATATCGCACTCCCGCCCGGCAATGCCTTTCCGTCGTGGGATGCGATCGGCGGGCTGATCCGTTTCGGCAGCCTGATGTTCGCCGCCGGACTGACGATTGCGATGCCCGTCGGCTTCGTCCTCATCCTCGTACAGATCATCATGGGCGTCATCGGCCGCTCGGCCCCAGCGCTCAACCTGTTCGCGGTCGGCATCCCCGCGACGCTGCTCGCCGGCATCGTGCTGCTCGGCGTTGCGACGCCCGCGATGGCCGAGGCGATTGCGCGCATCCTGTCCGACGCGCTCGACGCCGCGCGCATGGTGGCGGGGATCTGAACCATGTCGGGCACGACCGAGAAGGACCAGAAAACCGAACAGCCGACGGCAAAGAAGCTGGCGGACTCGAAGCGCGAAGGCGATGTGCTGATGTCGCGCGAATTGGCGACGGCGCTGATGATGCTCGCCGCAGCGGGATGGATGATCGCTGCGGGCGGCTGGTTCGTCCAGTCGGCGGGCGACCTGCTTCGCCGCGGTCTGACCTTGACCACCGCCGACGTCGCCGATTTCGCGCCCGCCGAAGCGCTGATGCGCAACGGCGCAGAAATATTGCTTCCGCTTGCAAGCCTGTTCGCGCTCACGCTGGGTGCCGCGGTCGCGGGCCCGGCGATGCTCGGGTCGATCGGCTGGCGCGGTAAGGCCCTCCACTTCAAGGGCAACCGGATGAACCCGATGAGCGGGCTCAAGCGGATGTTCGGGATGCAGGGTCTCACCGAACTCGGCAAGGCCCTGGCGAAAGTGGTGCTGCTCGGCACCATCGGTTACTGGCTCGTCCTGAATAGCCTGCCGGCGATCATGACGATGGCATCGACCGACCTGATCGGTGCGATCGGCCTCGCCGGGAAGGAAATCGGCCATGCGATGCTGACGCTCGCCGGCGGGCTGGTCGTCATCGCGCTGATCGATGTGCCGGTGCAGTGGTTCACGCGCAACCAGCGGCTAATGATGAGCAAGCAGGAAGTGAAGGAAGAGATGCGCCAGTCCGACGGCGCCCCCGAACTCAAACAGGCGCAGCGCCAGCGCGCGCACGAGATTTTGAGCGGGTCGGCGCGCAAGGCGGTGTCCGACGCGACAGTCGTGCTCACCAACCCGACGCATTTCTCGGTCGCGCTGCGCTATCGCCCCGGCGTCGACGCGGCGCCGGTCGTCGTTGCGCGCGGGCGCGGCGATGTCGCGCTATCGATCCGCGAACTGGCCCGCACCGCGAACGTCCCGCTGCTCGAATATCCGGCGCTCACCCGCGCCATCTATTTCACCGCGCGCGCCGGGCGCGTGATCCCCGAGGAATTGTTCGTCGCGGTCGCCACCGTGCTCGCCTTCGTGTTCCAGCTCGAACGCGCCGCCGCCGAGGGCACCGCGCAGCCCGCGGTCGACGTGCCCCCCTCGCACCGTTTCGATCCCGAAGGGCGCCGTCAGGCTTAAACTTGTCCGCGCGCCGCCGTTAAGGGGTTCGAAGGATATTTTGCCATGGTCAGTTCTATCGCCAACAGCCTCGGCTTCGGGTCGGGCCTCGATGTCAAACAGCTCGTCACCGACCTGTCGAACGCGTCGCGCGATCCCAAGATCAAGCGGATGACCGAGCTCACCCAGGCGAACCAGACGCGGATCAGCGCGCTGGCCCAGGCACGCTCGAACCTCGATGGCTTCGCCGATTCGCTCAGCCAGATGGTATCCGACGGTACGTTGCGCAGCACGCCGACGGTGTCCGACGAAAGCGTGCTCGGCGCCACCAGCCGCGCGGGCCTTTCGGCCGACAGCTTCGCCGCGACCGTCGTGGTGAACCAGCTTGCCCGCGCGCAGACCAACTATTCGGGCATCGTCGCCGACAAAGCGGCCGCGATCGGCGCGGGCACGATGACGCTGACCGTC
This sequence comes from Sphingopyxis sp. OAS728, assembly GCF_014873485.1. Taxonomy (NCBI): domain Bacteria; kingdom Pseudomonadati; phylum Pseudomonadota; class Alphaproteobacteria; order Sphingomonadales; family Sphingopyxidaceae; genus Sphingopyxis; species Sphingopyxis sp. OAS728. The sequence goes on from NZ_JADBDT010000001.1 coordinate 2,864,595, forward strand.
GGCGGCGTCGCCAAGACGATCACCATCGGCGCCACGAACAACAGCCTCGAAGGGTTGGCCAATGCGATCAATGCGAGCGGCGCCGGCGTCACCGCGTCGATCGTCGCCGACGAAGGCGGCCACCGCCTGATCGTCAAAGGTCCGACGGGTGAAGTCGGCGCCTTCACCCTCACCGCCGACGCCGGTGCCGACCCCGGCCTGACGGCCTTTTCGACCAGCGGCGGCATGACCGTTGGCCAGACCGCCACCAACGCCGAATTCACGATCGACGGCGTGGCATTCAGCCGCGCAAACAACATCGTCGACGATGTCATCCCGGGCATGTCGCTCACGCTGAAAAAGGCGGCGCCGGGTCAGGGCGTCGACATCGGCGCGAGCCGCCCGCTCGACATGATCAAGCAGACCGTCGGCGATTTCGTCTCGGTCTATAACCAGCTCAAGAAAAGCCTTGTCACGGCCTCCAGTTTTGCTGGGGCGGCCACATCGCTGCGCGAGCTCGAACGCGAGCTGCAGGGTCTCGTCAACAAAGTGCTCACGAGTCACGGCAGCATCAACAAGCTGTCCGACATCGGCATTTCGACAACCAAGGACGGCCTGCTTTCGGTCGACAACGCCAAGCTCGACAAGGTGCTCGCCAGCGATGCCGGCGCGGTCGAGGCGTTGTTCAATCCGCGGCGCGATGCGACGCACACCCAATTGAGCGATCCCGGCATCGCCTTTGCGCTCGACGCGATCCGCGACAAGGCGGTCGGCGTCAATGGCGCGATCGATCGCGTGTCGAAATCGCTCGATGCGAAAAAGGAAAGCCTCGCCGACCAGCTCGAAAAGATCGAAGAGCGCGAGAGCGCCTATAAGGCGGGGCTCGAGAAGAAATATGGCTCGCTCGAAGCCAAGCTCGCGGCGTTCAAGGCGACGCAATCCTATCTCGAACAGCAAATCAAGCTCTGGAACAACCAGGGTAACGATTAAGGACCGCCGACGTGACCGCTACCGCCTCGACCGTCCGGGCGACCGGACTTTATCGCCGATTGCAGAACGAAAGCCGTGCCGCGGCCGCCGATCCCATCGAACTCGTCACCATGCTCTACGACGAGCTGGAGACCGCCGTCGGCGTGCTGGGGGCGATGGTGCGCCAGGGACAACGCATTTCGGCGACCGAGCCGGCGCATCGCGCGCGCGCGATCCTGATCGGCCTCGACGTCAATCTCGACCGCGACAAGGGCGGCGATGTCGCGACCGCGTTGTCGCGCGTCTATCGCAGCATGCGCCGCAAGCTCGACGATGCGGTGGCCGCGAACAGCGCCGACGCGCTGTCCGAGCTGCTCGAAGGCATTTTGACGATCAGCGCGGCGTGGCGCCAGCTTCGCTAGAGGTTTTTTCCACTGACGTGGAACGGCACCGGCCCGCTCCCCCACCCAGCCTCCCATAGAATACTATGTCGGGAGGCTGGGCGGGGGAGCGGGCCGGTGCCGCATATGAAGAACGCCCGCTGGTTACCCGGCCGCCCAAGGTGGGGATGGGCGGCCGGGTGGTGCGGGAGCGGACCAGAGCTCCCTTTTTCAGCGGGTGCTGAAACTCGTATCGCGGGCCGGGTCAGGCGGCCTGCTGGTGAACGCCATATTTGCGCATCTTTTCGATCAGCGTCGTGCGCTTCAGCGTGAGCAGGCGCGCCGCTTCGGAAATGATGCCGTCGGCGAGGTCGAGCGCGACGTGAATCTGCTCGAGCTCGATCGTTTCGATCTCGCGCTTGAGGTCGATCGGGCGGCCCGGCGCTGGCGTCTTGGCGTAGGGCGCAGCCGCGGCCACATCGTCCGCGCTGGCCGGCACCGCGGCGGGACTGCTGGGGACAGCCCGCCGCGGCGCCAGCGCTGCGGTGGGGTTCAAAAGCATGGCGACGTCGTCGAGGCCGAGCGTCTCGCCGCCATGGAGAACACTGGCGCGCTCCACAAAATTCCTGAGTTCGCGGACATTGCCCGGCCAAGCATGCTGCATCAGCAACGCCATCGCCGCATCGTCGAAACGGCATTTGGCATCGGCAGGCATCTGGCGCTGGAAATGGCGGATCAGGGCGGGAATATCCTCGGCGCGGTTGGCAAGGCTGGGGACCTGAAGCACAACCACGCCGAGCCGGAAGAACAGGTCTTCGCGGAATTTGCCATCGGCGATCGCGGCGCCGAGATCCTGGTGGGTGGCCGAAATGACGCGGACGTCGACGGCCTTCACATCGCTGCTGCCGACGCGGACGATCGTCCGGTCTTCGAGCACGCGGAGCAGTTTGACCTGCATGTCGAAACGCATGTCGCCGATTTCGTCGAGGAAGAGCGTGCCGCCCTCGGTCGCTTCGAAATGGCCGATGCGGCGGGCATGGGCGCCGGTGAAGCTGCCCTTTTCATGCCCGAAGAGTTCGGATTCGATCAGTTCGCCAGGGATGGCGCCGCAGTTGATCGCGGAGAACGCCTTGCCGGCGCGGGCGCCTTCATTGTGGATCGCACGGGCAACAAGTTCCTTGCCCGAGCCCGACGGGCCGCAGAGCATCACCGAGGCGTTCGAGCGCGCCACGCGGCGGATCATCTCGCGCAGCCGGCAAGCCGCCTCGCTCGTGCCGATGATCAGCGCTTCGAGCGCTGCGTTTTCATTCTGCCCCAGTGTCATTTCAGTCTCCACCGCACCGCCCGCTCGGTGCCCCCTTCGATGGATTGATGAATTGACGAAATTGGTAAACGAAAGCTTATCGGCCGTTAGCTAACTCATTCAAAACAAAGAGATATTACCATATTGGCAGCAATTGGCGCGCAATCGCGTTAACCGTCTCCGATATGCTGCCAAACTGGCACTAATTGCTTCGCCTATCGCCAGCCCAGCGTGATCGAGATGCGGCGGTTGCGCGGATCGAATCGGTCGGAGGGGACATAGGGCTCGCGATCGGCCACCCCTTCGATTCGCGAAAAGCGTTCCGACGCGATGCCGCGAAACTCGAGATAGTGGCGCGTCACCTCGGCGCGATCGACCGACAGGCGCCAGTTGTTCGTACCCGATTTCGCTGACCAGGGCGCCGAATCGGTGTGGCCGCGAACCATCACCCGGTTCGATACCGCCGCGACGGGCTTCGCAATCTCGCGGAACAGCCGCGCGCCGTCGGGGGTCAGCTGGCTGGTGCCGATCACGAACATCGAGAAGTCGGCATCGTCGACGACGTCGATGCGCAGCCCCTCGATCGTTTCGGTAAAGCGCAGGTTCGGCGCCAGGCGCTTGAGATCGCCCTTGCTCTGCAATTGGTCCATCAGCGTCTGGGCAAGCTTCCTGAACTGCTGCTTGTCGCTCGCGCGCTCGCGCCCCGACGCTTCGCGCGGGCCGCCGTCGGCGTCGCGCGGGATCGTCATCGCGCGCGTCCCCGTCTGCGCCGCGCCGTGCGGATATTTGTCGACCGAGACCAGCGAGTCGCCGCCGAACAGACCGTTCGACCCGGCGGTGTCCTGTTTGGTCTGGACGATCGTCGGCGCGAAATAGTCGGCGAGCGCCTTGCGCTGCGCCTCGTTCGTCGCGCCGAGCAGCCACATCAACAGGAAGAAGGCCATCATCGCGGTGACGAAGTCGGCATAGGCGACTTTCCACGCGCCGCCGTGATGGCCGCCATGCGCTTCCTGGATCACCTTCTTGACGATGATCGGCCGCGGCATGTTGGGACGCGCGGCCATCAGCGACCGCGCATTCCGTCGAACACCTCAGCGAAGCTTGGCTGGTTGATGTGATCGACGCCCGATCGCGCGGCCTCGATCACCAGCGGCTGCGGGTGACCGTGGAGCGAGGCGATGATCAACTGCTTGACGGTGTGATAGATGGCGGCGTCGCTTTCGATCACCGCCTTGGCACGCGTCGCGAACGGGCCGACGAGACCGTAGGCGAGCAGCACGCCGAGAAAGGTGCCGACGAGCGCCGAGCCGATCATCGCGCCAAGGATCGCCGGCGGCTTGTCGATCGAGCCCATCGTCTTCACGACGCCGAGCACCGCGGCAACGATGCCGAGCGCAGGAAGCGCGTCGGCGAGGCTCTGCAGCCCTTCGGCGGGCTTCATCGAATGATGATGGTGGCTCTTCAGCGCATTATCCATCACCTCTTCGACCGCGTGCGGATCGAGCGTGCCCGACGACACGACAACGAGGCGCAGCGTGTCGCAGATCAGGTGGACGAGCGTGTCGTCCTTCAGAAGCTTGGGATATTGCTGGAAGATCGTCGAGTTTTTCGGATCCTCGATATGCGGCTCGACCGCGACGGGTCCTTCGGTGCGCATCATCTTCATCAGCGTCGAGACGAGCAGGATGCAGTCGAGATAGTCCTGCTTCTTATACTGCGGTCCCTTGAAAACCTTGGCGAGCCCGCCGCCGAGCGCCTTCAGGTCGGAGCCCGAATTGCCGATGATCAGCGAGCCAAGCGCGGCGCCGCCGATGATCAGCATCTCGTGCGGCAGCGCGTGCATCACGGGACCCAGATTGCCCCCGGTCAGCGCGAAGCCCCCGAACACCAGCAGGATCAGTACGATTATGCCGACAACGGGAAACATGTGCGAGCAACTCCATTCGGGACCCGGCTGTCGAAGCCGGCCCCCGCAAATTCAGGGACGTCTTGATGATTAACGGCAGCAGCGCCGCAAGATTGAGGGGCGTCAGTTCAAAATATCGAACAAGCTCTGCCGGTTAATCTTGGCAAAGGCCGCTTGCGCCGCTTGCAGCGTCAGATCCATGGCGTTGAGCTCGGCGATCGCGACGTCGAGGTCGGTGTCCTCGATCGACGAGCGTTCGTCCTTGAGCGTGATCCCGCGCGCCGCGAGCCCGTCGCCCATGCGTTCGAGCCGCCCACCCGCAAGTCCGAGTTTGGCATGTTCGTCGGCAACATGGCTGATCGCGGTGTCGAGCGTTGCGATCGAAGTTCCCATCGCCGCCTTGTTGCCCGCGGCAACCGCCGTCGCGGCATCGCGAATGCTCGTCGACAGGCTGTTTCCGCCGACGACAAAGACATCCGCCGCCGACTGCACCGGCGCGAAGCTGACATCCGAATCGAAACGCATCACGCGCGCCGCCCCGGTCGCGAACACCGGTTCGCCGTTCGAATCGCGCGTCGCCGCCAGCGCATCGAGTTCGTCGGCGATCGTGCCGAGTTCGGCGGCGATCGTCGCGCGGTCGGCGGGGCTCGCGGTGTCTGTCGACGCGGCGAGCGTCAGCTCGCGTGCGCGCGTCATCAGGCTGCTCACCGATTTCATGACGCCGTCGGCTTGCGACACCAGCGCGTCGGCGGTGTTCACGTTCGACGACCAGGCGGTCATGCTCGCCTGCGTCGTGCCGATCGTCGCGATCCGCCGCGACGCGACCGGATCGTCCGACATGCGCAGCAATTTCTTGCCGCCCGAGATCTGGATCTGCGTCCGCTCGAGCGCATCGGCGAGTTTCTGCTGGCGCGCGATTTCGCGCGTCATGCGATTGCCCACGGCATTGATCATGGTTCTGACCCTTTCTTACAGCGAGCTGAGCAAGGTTTGCATGGTTTCGCGCGCGACCTGGATCGTGCGCGCGGCGGCCGAATAGGCCTGCTGAAAACGCAGCAGCTCGGCCGCCTCGGTGTCGAGATCGACCTGGCTCACCCCGTCGCGCGCCGCGGCCGACGCGTCGGCGCGCGTTGCGGCGGCGGCATCCTGTGCGCGCGCCGATGCGACCGATTGGGCCTGCGTCGCAAGATGGCCCGACCAGCGCGCTTCGGGATCGTTCGCGCCGCGCATCGCGCCGAGCGCGAGCATATTGCCGTTGCTGCCCGAACCGTTCGCCGCTGCCACCTGATCGGGGCTCAGCGGCGCGGCGGTCAGCGTTGCGGCGCTGGTGCCGGTGAACAGGGGCTGGCCCGGATTGCCATTGGCGTCGGTGCCCGCCTGATGCGCGGCGTTGAGCTGGTTCGCAAAATCGGTCGCCATCGTGTCGAGCGCGGCGCGCTGGTCGGCGACATGATTCGCGCCCTCGGCGAGGCCGCCAAGCGCGCCGGTCGAGATCGTAAGCGGCGACCCGCCGACGCTGTACGAAAGCCGTCCGTCGGGCGCAGCCGTAACCGAAATCGGGTTCACCACGCCGCCACCGACGAGCAGGTCGCCCGATCCGGCCGCGCGCAGCGTCACCGCGCCTTTGTCGTCGAGGGTTGCGCTGACGCCCGCCTGCGACGACAATTTGTCGAGCAGCCGGTCGCGTTCGTCGAGCAGGCTGGCCTCGTTGGTCGAGCCCGGCCGCGCCTTGCGCAGCCCGACGTTGATTTGTTCGAGCGCATTGAGGTCGGCGTTGAACTGGCCGACCTCGCTTGCCGCGGCGCCCTCGATCCCTTCGCCCATCTTGTCGAGCTGCCCGGCGGCGGTGCGAAAGCCCGCCGCGACATCGTCGACCGCCTGCAGGAACTGCGCGCGCAGCGTCCGGTTCGACGGATCGGCGGTGAGCTGGTCGGCGGTCGTGTATAGCTTGGTCAGCGCGGTCTTGATACCGTTGGTCTCGTCGCTCAGCGCATCTTCGGCCTTGCCGAGCCACGACAGCTTGGTCGCGGCGCGTTCGGCATCGCCCGAGGTGATGCGCGAATCCTCGATCAGCCAGCCGTCGACCGAGCGGTCGATACCGCGGATATCGACCCCGCCGGGGTTGGTATTACCGCGATAAAAGATCGAATTGCCGCCACCGACGGCTTCCATCATCTCGAGCCGACGGCGCGCATATCCGGGCGTCTGGGCGTTGGCGATATTGTCGCCGATCGTCGAGAGCGCGCGCGAATAGGCCTTGAGCCCGCTGTATCCGATGCCGAGCAGGTCGCTCATTGCACGCCTCCCTTAAGGCCGCCAAGTTGGCCGCGGAACTGCTGCTCGACCATGTCGGCGATGCCGAACTGGCGCATCGCGGCGATCGAATCGGCGGTGCGCGCGTCGGCCATTTCGCGGAAATTGTCGGTCGCGCTCGATCCGAAGATGTCGTCGCCAAGCTTCGCTTGCCGCATCGACGCCATCAGCTGGCGCAGGATCACGGCTTCGAACGCCTCGGCCGCCTTGCGGAGGCCGCCGTCGCCGCCGCCGGCAGCGGCGGGGGTCGGCGTCGCGCCGACCGAAGAGATGGGGCTCGTCATATGATCACCAGTTCCGCAGTGAGCGCGCCGGCCTGGCTCAGCGCTTCGAGGATGGCGACAAGGTCGCCGGGAGGCACGCCCATGCGATTGATCGCATCGACGAGTTCGGAAAGCGAAGCGGTCGGTTTGACCAGCATCACCGGGCGATAGTCCTGCTCGACCTCGATCTCGCTCGACGGCTCGATCGCGGTCTGGCCGCGGCTGAAGGGCGCCGGCTGGACGACCATCGGCGATTCCTTGATCGAGACGGTCAGCTTGCCTTGCGTCACCGCCGCGGTGCCGACGCGGACCGCGCCGTTGATGACGACGGTGCCGGTGCGGGCATTGACGATGACCTTGGCGGGCGGCTCGGCGCGCTGGACGCCGAGATTTTCGATCTGCGAGATCAGCCGCATGCGCTCGTCGCCATTGCCGCCGGTGCGGATCGCAATGCTCGCGCCGTCGATCATCGACGCGCTGCCGGGCAGTGCGGCGTTGATCGCATCGGTGACGCGCTTCGCATTGGTGGCATCGAACTGGTGGAGATTGAAAGTCAGATAGCTCGCGGTGGCAAAGCCGGTGTCGACCGCACGCTCGACCGTCGCGCCGCCCGCGATGCGGCCGCTCGACGGCACATTGACCGTCAGTTTCGACCCGTCGGCGGCATCGACGCCGAGGCCGCCGATGACCAGATTGCCCTGCACCATCGCGTAAATCTGTCCGTCGGCGCCATAAAGCGGCGCGAGCACGAGCGTGCCGCCGCGCAGGCTTTTCGACTTGCCGATCGCCGACACGGTGACGTCGAGACGCTGACCGGGCTTGGCGAAGGGGGGCAGCTCGGCGGTGATCATCACCGCCGCCGCATTCTTCAGCGCCGGGTTCACGCCCGGCGGCAGGGTCAGGCCAAAGCGCGACACTGCGCCCTTCATGCCCAGCGTCGAATAATCGAGGCTGTCGTCGCCGGTGCCCGCGAGGCCGACGACGATGCCGTAGCCGGTGAGCTGGTTGGCGCGCAGGCCCTGGAACTGGCCCATGTCCTTGATGCGCTCGGCGTGCGCCGGCGCCGCGAAGGCGAAGCTGGCGAGCAGGAGCGCAAAAAGGGTGAACAGGGACGGACGCTGGGTCACTTTAAATCCTCTTCAGAACGGGCTGATGATCGAGAAGAAACGTTGCAGCCAGCCTTGCTTGCTGGCGCGGGCGATCTCGCCCTTGCCGACGTAACGGATGTTCGCGTCGGCGACGCGGGTCGACAGGACGCGGTTGTCCGGGCTGATGTCGATCGCGCGAATGATGCCCGAAATCTGGACGCGTTCGTCGCCGCGATTGAGCGTGAGCAGCTTTTCGCCGCGCACCAGCATCGTGCCGTTGGGATAGATGGCGGCGATCGTCACGCTGACTTCGCCCGACAGCGCGTTCGACTGCGACGCGTCGCCCTTGCCCTTGAACTGCTGGCCTCCCCCCATCGCGACATCGCTCGGGTTGAACAGCGACAGCGGGCCGGTGGTTGGCGGCGTCAGGCCGATATTGCCGTCGCGCTGCGTGCCCGCGGCGTTGCTTTTGGTCGCTGCGGTGCGCTCGACGAGCTGGATCGTGACGATGTCGCCGACCTGTCCCGCGCGGCCACCCGAGGTGAGCGCCACATAGCTGCCCTGAAAGATCGAGCCGTTGCCGGGCGATGGCGCCGGAACGACCGGCGCCGTCGCCGCAAAGGCGTCGGGCGGCAACTTGTCCTTCGCGAGCGCCGAAGCCGGCACCAGCGCGAGGGTCAGCATCGCTAGCTTAGAGAGTCTGCGACGCATTTTTCATCATCTCGTCGGTTGCGGAGATCATCTTCGAATTGACCTCATAGGCGCGCTGCGTCTCGATCATGTCGACGAGTTCCTCGACGACATTGACGTTCGATCCTTCGAGCATGCCGCCACGCAGGCTGCCGCGGCCTTCCTCGCCCGCGCCGCCAGTGAGCGGCGCGCCCGAGGCCTGAGTCTCGACGAGCATGTTGCCGCCGATCGCCTGCAAGCCCGCCGGGTTGGCGAAGCGCGCAATCTCGATCCGGCCGAGTTCGAGCGCGGTGCCATCGGCGCCGGTCGCGGATACGGTGCCGTCGAGCCCGATGGTCACATTGCTTGCATCTTCGGGAAGCTGGATTGCGGGGGTCAGCGGCTTGCCGTCCGAGGTCACGATCGTGCCGTCGGGCGCGCGGCCGAAATTGCCTGCGCGGGTATAGCCGATGCGTCCGTCGGGCATCTCGACCTGGAAATAGCCGGCCCCGTCGATCGCGACGTCGAGCCCGTTGCCCGTCGTCTGGAACGTGCCCTGCGTATCCATGCGCGCGGTGCCGTTCAATGCGACGCCGGTGCCGAGGTTGAGCCCGGTTGCATAGCGGTTTTCGGCCGTCGACGGTGCACCCGGCTGGGTCATCATCTGATAGCTCAGCGTCTCGAAGCTCGCGCGGTCGCGCTTGAAGCCCGTGGTGTTGACGTTGGCGAGGTTGTTGGCGATCACCTGCATCCGGAAGCCCTGGGCATCCAGACCGGTCCGCGCGACGTGCAAGGCACCGATACTCATCTCATTATCTCCTTAACGGGGAAGCTGCATCAGATTGGCGGTCGCGCTATCCATGTCGCGCACGTCGCCGATCATCTTCAATTGGGTGTCCCAGCTGCGACTCGCCTCGATCATCTCGACAAGCGCGCTGGTGGCAGTGACGTTCGATCCTTCGATCGAGCGGGTCAGCAGGCGCGCTTCGGGATCGTCCGGCAAGATGCCGCCGCCCTTCACGCGGAACAGGCCGTCGAGCCCCTTGGCGATGTCCGACCCCGTCGGGGTCGCGAGCCGGAGCCGGTCGACCTCCTGCGGATTTTCGGGATCGCCGCCCTGCGGCACGATCCACACGCGGCCCTCCTGGTCGACGGTGATCGCATCGGCGGGCGGGATCGTCACGGGACCTTGCGTGCCCTGCACGGGACTGCCGTCGCCGGTGGTGAGCAGCCCGCTCGGCGAAACCTGCAGATCGCCGCGCCGCGTGTAGGCCTCTTCGCCATTTTTCGCCTGCACGACGAGCAGCGCATCGCCCTGCATCGCGATGTCGAGGTCTCGGCCCGTCTGGGTGACGCTGCCTGCCTTCATATCGGCGCCGAGCACCTCTTCGGACGACAGGGCGCGCGCATCGAGCCCGCTGCCGTCGAGCCAGAGAGCCTGCGCGCTCGCCATGTCGGCGCGGAAGCCGGGTGTCTGCGCGTTCGCCAGATTGTTGGCGATCGCCGTCTGCCGGGACATGCTGCCCCGCATCGCGGCGAGGCTGGTATAGATGAGGCGGTCCATCGAAGGTCTCCCGGCAGGCGGCGGTCAGCGATGCGTCAGCGCAGGCCGATGATCGTCTGGGTCAGCTGCGACGCGCCCTCGATCGCCTTGGCATTCGCCTGGAAATTACGCTGCGCCGACATCAGCATCACCAGTTCCTCGGTGATATCGACGTTCGAGCGTTCGAGCGCGCCCGAGCGGACCGCGCCCATCGGGCCGTTGGTCGCGGCGTCGATCGTCGGCGGGCCACTTTCGCCCGTCGACTGCCAGTGCGCGTCGCCGGTCGGGCGCAGGCCCGACATCGTCGGGAAGGTTGCCATCGCGACCTTGCCGAGCGTCTGTTCTTCGCCATTGGCAAAAGTCGCGGTGACGAGGCCGTCGAGACCGATCGTGACGTTGACGAGACCCGAGGTCGGATCGGTCGGCGCACCGGTGGGCAGGCGCATGTCGAACGCGCCAGCAAGCGTCTTGTCGGTGACATTGCCATTGGCGTCGACCGGCAGCAGCTGCAGCTTCGCGCCCGTCGAATCGATGACATAATTGTCGGGCGTCGGTTCGAACGAGCCGTTGCGCGTATAGGTAATGGCTTCGCGCGGCGGCTCGCCCTTCACGATGAACATGCCTTCGCCGACGATCGCGAGGTCGAGCGTCTTTTCGCTCGCTTCGTACGAACCCTGCGTGAACTGCTGGGTGATGCCGTTGAGGCGCGTGCCCTGACCCGCGATCATCTTGGTCGACTGCGTCGGCGACGAGGCGAAGATATCGCCGAACTGCGCCTTGCTGCGCTTGAAGCCGATCGCGCCGGCGTTGGCGATATTGTTCGAGATGACCGACATGTCGGTCTGCGCGCCCTTGAGGCCCGAGAGCGAAGTATAGAATGACATGGACTTATCCTTCCTGCGTGGTGGGGATCGAAGGCTGCGAAGCCTTGATGTCTTTGAGCAGCTGGGTCTGCGCCGTGAGCTGCTCCGAAATCTTTGCGAGCACCGTGTTGGTCTCGCTGATCCCGGCGAGGCTCGAAAATTGCGCCATCTGCGCAACCATCTGCTGGTTATCGACCGGGTTGAACGGATCCTGCTGCGACAGCTGCGCGGTCATCAGGCGCATGAAATCGCTCTGATCCATCTGCTTCCCGCCCTTGGGCTGGAACACGGGTGGATTATTGTTTGCGATGCTGTTGACGCTCATTTTACTGTCCCATCCTGAGGGTTTCGTTGATCAGGCCCTTCGCGGTTTCGAGGACCTGGACGTTGTTTTGATATTGGCGCGCGGTCTCGACCATCTCGACCAGCTCGGCGGCGCTATCGACCGCGGCCTCCCAGACGTTGCCGTCGGCATCGGCCAACGGATTCGACGGATCGTGGCGCTTCGACGGCGCCATTTTCGAGGTCGTGACTTGGTCGATCTGCACCGTCGCTCGGCCATGGTCGTCCATCACGGTACGGAACACGGGCTTCAAGGAACGGAACGCGCCGGCCTCGCTGCCCGCGACGGTTCCCGCGTTGGCGAGGTTCGATGCGGTCGTGTTCAGCCGGACGAGCTGCGCCGACATCGCGCGGCCGCTGATGTCGAAGACGGAGAAATTGCCGTTCATCGTCATTCGCCCTTGATCGCGCGGGTCAGCGTGTTGATGCGCCCGGTGAGGAAAGAGAGGCTCGAGCGATAGGCGAGCGCGTTTTCGGCATAGGCAGTCTGCTCGGTCGCCATCTCGACAGTGTTGCCGTCGAGCGAGGCCTGGACCGGGACGCGATACGAAATCGCGCCCTCCACAGCATTGGCGCTCGACGCACCTTGCTGCGCGAGGTCGAGCGCCTTGGCGAAATCGATGTCGCGCGCCTTATAATTCGGCGTCGCGGCGTTCGCGATGTTCGACGCGAGCATCATCATGCGCTGGCTGCGCAGCTGCAGCGCCGCCGCATGCAGGCCAAAGAGTTTCTCGGATGCCATCATCACATTCCTTTGCCGGGGTCCGGACCGGATCGGCCACGAACGCGCGGAAAACACCAAGGCATGATGCAATGGGCGTGCCAAATGTCATTTATAGCGTATTTTCAGCTATTTAACTCTATGCCGGAGCAACACCCGTTTTCGCGAGTCAAAAATCTGACGACGAAGCCGAGCGAGCTCTGCAACCGCGCATCAAACCGCGACTGGCACGCTTCCTGCACAATGATGGACGACCATTTTGGACCCAAAGGAGATGGACCTTGCCCCGCAAAACTTTCGCGCGCTTCGCCGGCCTCGCCGTATGCGCCCTCGCCGCCCCGCTCGCCGCGCACGCCGAGCAGGGCAATGAGGATTGGCAGACGATCGACGTGCTGACCGACATGGTCGCCAATGCGATGGGCCGCAACGCGACCCCGGTCGATCGCCGCATCAAGCTCGCGCGCTGCCCCGAACAGGCATCGGTCACCGCGATCGACGCACAGACGCTCGCGGTCCGCTGCGCCTCGCTCGGCTGGCGCCTGCGCGTCCCGATGACCGCCCCCGCAGGCGCGGCACCGGTCGCTGCCAGCTTTGCGCGCCCCGCGGCGAGCGCGCCTGTCATTCGTCGCGGCGACAATGTCCGCGTGACGATCGATACCGAAAGCTACTCGATCAGCTATGCTGCGGTCGCGACGCAGGATGGCCGTGTCGGCGAAACGATCGCCTTGCGCGGCAGCGACGCCAAATCGCTGCTCAGCGCCACCGTCACCGGTCCGGGCCGCGCCACCTTGCAAGACTGATACCCGCTTCACGACCCACCCACTTGGCCCGGGCTGTCGGCTTTCCGACGGCGCCGGGCCTTTCTTTTGTCTTTTTTGCGACAAGCCGCCTTAATCGCCTCGAACCGCGTCCGTTAAAGCCTTCGTGAACCGCGTCGTCACTTTTCTGACGGCACCGGATGGAGGCTTTTATGTCGGGTGACAGCAAGATCGGACCAGTCGGCGGCATCGGCCGTGCCGGCCCGCTGCGCAGGGTCGCCAGCGAGGCGGCGACCGCGATGCGCGCGCCCGCACAGCTTCAGCCAGTGCAGGATAATGTGCCCACCGCGCGCCTGAGCCGTATCGCGACCAACCTCGCCGATCAGGCCCCGCCGGTCGACGTCGCGCGGGTCGCATCGCTGCGCACCGCGATCGCGAACGGCAGCTATGGCGTGCATCCGGCAATCATCGCGAGCGCGATGATCGACTTCCACGGCCGCGGGGGCGAATGATGCAGGCACAGATGGAAGACCTGCAATCGCGTCTCAACGACCTGGTCGGCGCACTCGACGGACATGACGCCGGCGCAATTATCGCCGCAACCGAAGAACTGGCGACCGCAGTGATCCTGTTTCGCGGCGCGACGATCCCGGCGGGCAGCGAACATCGCGCGCGCGCGCTGATGGGGCAGACGCTCAACCAGCTCGAAGCCGCCGCGATGCGCGTCAACATATTGAAGAACTGGACGCGTCAGAGGATTGACAAGAACCATGAAATCCGCGGCACCCGTCCGCGTGGTGCGGCTTTAAGCTACTGATAAAAAGATAAATATCTGCCATTTCCGCGAAATGGCACGATGATTGCTTTTGGTCTGCTGAACAAGCGGAACCAAAGACCATGAACGCAATCAACAATCCCCAAGGCCCGGCCCGCATCGCCGCACCCGTCATGGACGCGGTGCAGAGCGCGTCGGCGCGCACGGGGATCGATTTCGATTATCTGGTCGACGTCGCGCGCGTCGAAAGCGGCTATAACCCGACCGCGAAAGCGTCGACCTCTTCGGCGCGCGGGCTGTATCAGTTCACCAAACAGACGTGGCTCGCGACGCTTGATCGCCATGGCGCGAACCACGGGCTCGCCTGGGCGGCCGACGCGATCGGCCGCGACGCATCGGGGCGCCTGTCGGTCGCCGATCCGGCGCTCCGCCAGCAGATTCTCGACCTGCGCGACGACCCCGGTGCCTCGTCGAGCATGGCTGCCGCGCTGACCGGCGACAATCGCGACTATATCGAAAGCCGGATCGGCCGTAGCGCCGAACCGGTCGACCTCTACCTCGCGCATTTCCTTGGGAGCGGCGGCGCCGCCAATTTCCTGACTGCGCTTGCCGCGAACCCCGACCAGCCGGGCGCGACAATGATGCCCGAGGCGGCGGCGGCGAACCGCTCTGTCTTCTACGCCCCCGATGGCAGCATGCGCAGCCTTGCCGAGATCCGCGAACGCTTTCGCGTGAAGCTCGAGGACGGCGGCAAGATCGAAAATATGAAGCCCTTCGCTCCCTCGGGCTGGCACGCTGAAGCGCGCAGTTCGAGCGGTCTTGCGGGCTCAAGCGGCGGACGTCCGCCGCTCCAGATGATGGATATCCAGCCTATGCCCAAGAAACTCTCGATGGGCTTTGCCGCCGATGCGTATCGGCGGCTCGCGTCGCTTTCGGGAGGTGCGGCATGACCGCCGGCTTCAACATGACCAATATGAGCCGCATTGCGGGCGCCGCGGCGTTGCCCGTCGGGATGCTGATCCTCGTCGGCTTGATGGTGATCCCGGTTTCGCCACTGATCCTCGATATCAGCTTCGTCGCCAATATCATGATCAGCCTCGCGATCCTGATGGTCGCTTTGTCGGCCGCCAAGCCGCTCGACTTTTCATCCTTCCCGACCGTCCTGCTGCTCGCAACGCTGTTCCGCCTCGCGCTCAACGTGGCCTCGACGCGCGTCGTGCTCGTCCACGGACACGAAGGCACCGCCGCGGCGGGCCATGTCATCGAAGCATTCGGGCAGGTGCTGATCGGCGGCGACTATGTCGTCGGCCTGTTCGTCTTTTTCGTGCTGATGATCATCAACATGGTCGTCATCACCAAGGGCGCCGGGCGCGTGTCCGAAGTGTCGGCGCGCTTCACCCTCGACGCCCTCCCCGGCAAGCAGATGGCGATCGACGCCGACCTCAACGCCGGATTGCTGAGCCCCGAGGAAGCCAAGGCGCGCCGTGTCGAAGTCGCGACCGAGGCCGATTTCTACGGCTCGATGGATGGTGCCTCGAAATTCGTGAAGGGCGACGCGATCGCCGGCCTGCTGATCCTGTTCGTCAACATCGTTGGCGGCCTGATCCTCGGCATCTTCAGCCATGGCCTCAGCTTCTCGGAAGCCGGCAGCAATTATGTGACGCTCGCGATCGGCGACGCGCTGGTGGCGCAGATCCCGGCACTTCTGCTCTCGATCGCCGCCGCCGCGATCGTCACCCGCGTTGCCTCGCCGTTCGACCTAAGCGGCCAGATCAGCAGCCAGTTCGCCTCGCCGACCATTTGGATGGCGGTCGGCGGCATCCTCTTCATCCTGGGGCTCGTCCCGTCGATGCCGCAGATGCTGATCCTGCCCGCCGCCGCGCTTTCCTTCGGCATCGGCTGGCAGCTCCGCCGCAGCGCCGCCGCGGTCGCCGAGCTGCCCGAACCCGCCGCCCCCGCGCCCGATCCGTCGCGGATCGAATGGGCCGACGTCAGCGACGCGAGCGCGTGCCAGCTCGAAATCGGCTACGCGCTCGTGACCCTCGTCGACGAGCGCAAGGGTTCGCCGCTGATGACGCGCATTACCGGAATCCGCCGCCAATTGTCGAAGGAACTCGGCTTTGTCGTCCCGCCGGTAAAGGTCAGCGACGATCTGTCGCTGCCCGGCAACGTCTATCGCATCTCGGTCGCCGGGGTGATCGTCGGTGAGGACGAAGTCTTCCCCAACGAAATGCTCGCGCTCGATTCGGGTGATCTCGTCACCAAGGTCGTCGGACGTCCGTGCAAGGATCCGACCTTCGGCCTCGACGCGCTGTGGATCCCGAAGGCGATGCAGAATGACGCGATCGCCGCGGGCTATACCGTCGTCGACCCAGCCACCGTCGTAGCGACGCACCTCAACAACAGCATCGTCGGCGCCGCCGCCGAACTGTTCGGCATCGACGACGCGCAGTCGCTGATCGAGAATCTCAAGGTCCATTATCCGCAGCTTGCGCAGAATCTGAGCCCGCAGGGCTATTCGCTGCCGCGCGTTGCAAGCCTCTGCAAATCGCTGCTCGTCGAGCGCGTGCCGCTGCGCGATTTCCGCAAGATTGCCGAGGCGATGGTGTCGCTCGCGGCGCAGCAACTCGGCGAAATCGACCTTGTCGAAGCGGTGCGCCAGCGCATCGGCGCGCTGATCGTCCAGACGATTGTGCCGAGCCGGATGCCGCTGCCCGTCGTCACCTTCAGCCCCGAGGTCGAGATGCTGCTCAACCAGGCGGTGCGCGCCAATCCCGCGGCCGAATGGCCGTTCGAACATGGCATGGCGATGACGATCATCGAACAGGTCGGCCAGGCCGTCGAACCGCTGCTGCTCCAGACGCGCAGCTTCGCGCTCGTCGCCTCGCCTATCTGCCGATCCGCTCTTTCGCGCCTTGTGCGCGCCACTTTCCCCGATGTCGCCGTCATTTCGTACCTCGAGATCCCGGCGAACAAGCAGACCGAAATCGTCGCGACGATCGGCGCCGAAGTGCCCCGCCTCGCGTCCGGGCCCGACGCCCACATGGAGGACCAACCGCATGAGAATTGAGCCCGCCGAGCAATTTGCCGGGACCGCCGGTCGCGCGCCGCGCGCGCGTGGCTATGGCGAAAGCGTCGAGGCGCTGGTCGAGGAATATTCGCCGCTGGTCCGCAAGGTCGCGTGGCAGGTGTTTTCGCGCGTGTCGCGGACGAGCGAGCTCGACGATTTGATCCAGACCGGGCTGATTGCGCTGATCGAGGCAAGCCGTAATTATGAAGAGCGCGGTTTTGCTTTTGCGACCTATGCGACGACGCGCATCCGCGGCGCGATGATCGACCAGCTGCGCCGCGAGGCCGACGTCGGCCGCTCGGCGATGGTCGCGGCGAAGCGGATTCACGCGATGCGCGCATCGCTCGAACAGCAGTTGATGCGCGCACCGACGACGGCCGAAATGGCAGTCGCGTTCGACATGTCGGCGGAAGATTATTTCGCGCTCGAACGCAATGCGACGCATGGTCGCTCGACCTCGCTCGACGAGCTGACCGATATCGGTGCCTTTCTGGCGGCCGATGAAGACGCCGGCGCCGACGAGCGGTGCGAACAAGAGGATCTGATGGGCGCGCTGCGCCAGTGCGTCGGTCGCCTGTCGCACCGCGAGCAAATGGTGCTCCAGCTCTATTTCTTCGAAGAGCTCAACCTGCACGAAATCGGGCTGACGCTCGACGTCAGCGCCGCGCGCATCTGCCAGATCAAGCGCGAGGCGATGATCAAGGTCGATCGCATGATGAAGGAAATGACCGAATAGGTTTGACCGGGTGCGGCGCGCGCGACCAGTCGGCCCGCACCCGGTCGAGGGGGTTACGCGGCGAGTGTCTGTGCGCTTTGCCAGGCAGCGCCGATTTTTTCGAAATAGGTGGCCATGCGTTCGGTCCCGATGTCGGTGAGCCGGACGATCGTGCGGCGCCGGTCGCGCTCGTCGATCGAGCGATGCACCAAACCCAGCCGTTCGAGCGCGCTGATCATGCGGAGGCCCGACGACAGCGGGACGCCCGCGCCGGTCGCCAGATCGCTGGCGCTGAGCACACGGCCGTGCGCACCAGCGAGCATCAGGTCGAGCATCATGTCCCACACCGGTCCCGACATTTCGGTGCTGCCGAAATGGCTGCGGCGGATGCGGCGTATCTGGATGCTGAACGACAGCTGGTCGAGTAGCCCCGTTTTCTGGAGCGCCTCGGGTCGGCTGCTGTCGACCGCGCGCAACGTCGCGACGGGCGATTCCTCGCCGCGGCCCGCAAGCAGGTCATGGATCTGGTCGACCCGCGATTTCAGTTCGGCAATTTCTTGGTTCGAAAATTGCTGCATGTGACGATGCCCCTGGGGAGCCACATATCAGGCCGTAACCTCACTCCGCCGACTGGACGAACCCGATGCATAGATGATCAGCAGCAGGATCGGGTACGATATATAGACTGAGAGGAGCGAGTAAGGTCGCGCCAATATCTCCGAGAACATGAACTTCTGAATATGGCCGAAAATGGCGATCAATTGCCATCCGGTAATCCAGTAAGGCCAGAAACTCTGCGTGCGCATCGCGATGAACCAGAAGCTCAGCAAAACCAGCACGTCGATGATGAAGATATTCAGTTCAATATCGGTCCAGGTCGGAAAAGGCGTCAGGGCACTGGTGAGGACCGAGGCGATCAAGGCCGTATAGGCCGCCCAGCGTTCAAGCGGCCCGCCGCGTTTGACCGCGACGGCAACCGTGATGAACAGGACAATATAATAGATCGCCACGGACCACATTGTGGCTGTCAACCTTTCTTGCGGATCAACCGGCCTTCGCGAACGACGCGGCGTCGATACCCGAATGATCGTTGCTGCCTTCGTCGACCAGCTTCGCAGCGGCCGGCTTGACGCCCGCACCGAACATGCGCGTGCCGAGGCCGACTTCCTTTTGCGTCACCGTCAGCGCCAGATGCGCATCGGTGAGCAGCTGGCGGACTTCGCCGGCGGCGGCGAGCGCATGCGCGACCTTGGCCATCGCGTCCTGGCCGACGATCGCCGACATGTTGGTTTCGCGGCGCGCGGTGGGCAGCGTCGCGGCGAGCTGGGCGATGCGGATCATCGCTTCGTCGATGGCGTCTTCGGCCAAATGCAGGTCGGAAGCGATCTTCTTCGCTGCAGAAACTCGTTGATTCAGCATAGCTTTTTCCTTGAAAAAGAATGCTACCGGTTCCCCCCCGCAGCATTCGTTCGAACATCAGGTCAGAACACGACCGAGTCCGACAAGGATCGAATAGAGGGCGGAGAAGGCCAATATCGTCGCAAAAGCGATCAAAATCGGCCAAATTATCCTTTCCATCAACCCATGCCGGTTGGCCGGCTGGGACGCGGTAGGAAATGGCGAACCTATATCGAAAAATCGCCGAAACGAACTGCGCCCCCCATCCGCATCGGGGGGCGGAGCAACCTCGCCAAGGTCGATCAATTGATATGTCAAAGGCTGATAAGGGGTAACATGATCGAAGACACCGTTAACCGCCAGAATCCGCGCAGCCTCTATCCTGTTAGAAACATTAAGTTTTTTTAACACCCGGCGCACCCGCTCATCGACGGTGTGCGGAGAGACGTTCATTAGCCGCGCGATCTGCTTGGAATTTTTGTGCTCATAAACATGCCGCAACGTTTCGATCTGCGCGGCAGACAGCAGGCTGATGTAATTGTCGGGATCGCCTTGCACGGCCGTTGGAATAGAGCATCACGAGTCGAAATCAAGGTCAGGAGATAGCTAATTTCCCCTTTGACCCATTCTCGGCCATCGTCGCGGCCTCGATTCGGCGCCCGGTTACCGGCGCTCCTTGAGCGTGCGATAACGGAGGATCGATTTTTCGATGTGCCGACGGGCAGCGCGCCGCGCCGCGACAGGGTCGCCGGCCTCGATCGCGACCACGATCGCCTCATGATCGCGGTTGATCGTCTGGGCATAGCGCTGGTGCCGGACCGGATCGTCGCCCTGCAGATATAACCGCCGTGACGGAACCAGCCGCACGCCAAGAAACTGGGTAAAGCGCAGAAAATAAGGATTGCCGGTCGCACTCGCGATCGCGGCGTGAAAGGCCGCGTCGGCGTCGATCGAAGCATCGACGTCGCTGCTTTCTTCCATCGCCGCCAGCGTGCGGCGTAGCGCCGTCAGATCGGCGTCGGTTCGGCGCCGCGCTGCCAGGTCAGCCATCTCGGCCTCGAAACCCATGCGCATTTCGAGCAGTTTCAGCACGTCGTCGATCTCGCCGATCTCCTCGGCGGTGACCTGAAACGCGCGATATTGAGCGCCATCGGGAACATAGGCCCCCGACCCGCGCCGCGATTCGAGCAATCCGCGCGCGGACAGCCGCGAATAGGCCTCGCGCACCACGGTGCGACTGACCCCGAACGTCTCGGTTATCTCTTTTTCGGTCGGGAAACGCGATCCGACGGGCATCTCGCCCGTTTCGATCTGTTCCTCGAAGCGCTGGACCAGATCATCTGCCAGCGACGCCGCCTTGGTTATCGCCATGGATGATGCGTTATCATCGCACCGCGAAACTGGCTAGGGCCGGAAATCGGGCCGCTGCGCGTCGACATAGCTATTCCAGGCCTCACGGGTCGCAAAGTCCCCGCCGCGGTCCCACGCCGCGCCGCTATAATAGACGAACGGCCGACCGGGCTGGACGCGTACGAGGATCAGAACATTGTCGGCATCCTCGGCAAAACCCGCAAAACTCGCCGGGTCGACGATCACCGCCGCCGCCATCCGTCCCTTACCACTATCGCCTTCGCCGTCGGCAGGGCCCCACCAGCTCATGCGGGCACCGGCCTCGTCTTTCCGAACCTCGCCGAGCTTGCTGCCATTGATCGGCCGTTTTGAAATACCGATGCCGACGACCATCTCCGTACCGCTGTTCGACGCGATGGTCGAGGTCATCCGCGTGAAGTTGGTTCCCGCCGGCAGGGTGAAGCGCCGCGTCTCGCTTACTGTGCGCAGCGTATCGACCGGCCATGGCTCGTAATCGACGGAGAAATCGGCGACGCCCGGGCCCGATTGCAGGATGCGCGGCCGCACATAATTACGCGACGTCCAGAGCTTGTTATCGTACCAGATGCCGAGCCCGCCGACACCGCGCCCGGTGCCGACATTGTAGAAATCGATCCCCTCGCCATGGTCGGCATGTTGGTCGCCGGTGCGCAATTGCCGGTCCATGAAAGGCCAGCGCACGCGCTTGCCCCACGCGTCGATCCCCGACGAGGAAGGCGGCTCGGCCGCCTGAAGCGCACGGCCATAGATGCGAAACGCGATGCGGTCGTTTTCCCAAAGCAGGTCGTCGAAACGATAATCGGCGACCACCACTGCGGCGCGCGCCTTTTGCTCGTCGGCCGTCGCGGGTCGCATCGGTTTATGTTCCTGCGCGCCCACCGGCGAGGCGAGCAAAGCAAGGGCAAGAAAGATCAAACGCATCACCAGCTCCACATCGTTCCGTCCTCGAGCCGGTTCACCGGCAGATAGGCACGGGCATAAGGAAAAGTTTCCGCAAGCGCCTCATCGATGTCGACCCCGAGCCCTGGCGCCTCGCCCGGGTGGAGCATCCCATCCGCGAAGCGATAGGCGTGCGGGAAGACCGTGTCGGTCTCGACCGTGTGGCGCATATATTCCTGGATGCCGAAATTGGGGATCGCTAGCCCGAGATGGAGCGCCGCCGCCATCGTCACCGGCGACAGGTCGGTCGCACCGTGGCAGCCGGTGCGCACTTGATAGAGGTCTGCAAGCGAGGCGATCTGGCGCATATGCGTGATGCCGCCCGCGTGGAGCACCGTCGCGCGGATATAGTCGATCAGCCGGTTTTCGATCAGCGCCTTGCAATCCCACACCGACGAGAAGATTTCGCCCACCGCCAGCGGTGTCGTCGTGTGCTGGCGGATCAGGCGAAACGCCTCCTGATCCTCGGCAGGGGTCGCATCCTCGATCCAGAAGGGCCGATAGGGCTCCAGATCCTTCCCGAGCCGCGCCGCCTCGATCGGGGTCAACCGGTGGTGAATGTCGTGGAGCAGGTGGACGTCCCAGCCGAGCGCCTCGCGCGCCGCCGCGAACAATTCGGGCACGACGCGCATATATCTGCTCGTCGACCAGATATTCTCGGTCGGCAGGTCATTGTCGGCGGGCTCATAGAAATAGCGGTCCTGGCTGACGCCATAGGTCGACTCCATGCCGGGAACGCCGCATTGCAGGCGGATCGCCTTATAGCCCTGCTCCTGATAATCGAGCGCCGCCTCGATCGTGTCGGCGATCGTCGTGCCGTTCGCATGGCCATAGACCATGCACCCTTCGCGCGCTGCCCCGCCGAGCAGCTGGTACACCGGTAGCCCCGCGACCTTGCCCTTGATATCCCAGAGCGCCATGTCGACCGCCGCGATCGCCGCCATGGTCACCGGACCGCGCCGCCAGTACGCGCCCTTATAGAGATATTGCCAGATATCCTCGATGCGGTGCGCATCGCGCCCGATCAGGCACGGGATGACATGCTCGGACAGATAGGCAGCCACCGCGAGCTCGCGGCCGTTGAGCGTCGCGTCGCCAACGCCGGTCGTGCCGTCGTCGCATTCGATCTTCAGCGTCGTGAAATTGCGGCCCGGCGAGGTCAGTATCACCCGGGCTGACACGATCTTCGGCATTCCATCCCCTCATGGCCATTTGGGCTAGTTGTGTGACAACATTATTGACTTCCAGCCTAAAAGGAAAGACATATGTCACCGGTGTCAAGGCTGAAAAGCCGGACCGGTTCGTAAGGGAGAGGGTCGAGTGATGCGGAGCGCCTGGCGCCATCGCCGTAGCAGGCCTGTCCGTGGCTATGCTGTTGTCCGTTTCGACTGCGTTTGCTGCCGCCGGCAGGACATGGCGCGACCCGATTTATCGCCGACGCCAACCGGGTCCGGCCACCGACCGGTCATCGAAAACGGATCGAAGTCGCCGCGCATCCCCCTCTCTTCGATCGCCCCAGCCGCTGTAAAGGAAACCTCATGTCGCTGAGCCTCTTTGCCCTGATGATGTCCGCGCCCGCCGCGGTCGCCGCCCCGGCCGAACCCGTCATGCCGAAACCCGCCGACATTCTCGCGCAGACGCGCCGCGTCGCCGACTGGCAGCTGGCCCACCGCGAGGCGTGGGACAAGATGCCCGCCGCGCGGCCGAGCGTGCGCGAGCCGCGCGACTGGCAGCAGGCGACCTTCTGGGTCGCGCTTACCGACCTCGCCGAACGCGACGCGCGATATCGCGACCCGGTTGTCGAACTCGGCCGAGCGCAGAAATGGCAACTCGGCAAACTCGCCTTTCACGCCGACGACCAACTGATCGCGCAGGCATGGGAATGGGCTGCGCGCAACGGCGGCGACGCCGAGGCACTCGTGCCCGCGCGCGCCTATTTCGACAATGTCTTCGCCAACCGCCGCACCAACAGTCTCGAATTCATCCCCACCCAGCCGGGCGGCGGCTATTCTTTGTGCACCGAGCGCTGGTGCTGGTGCGATGCGCTGTTCATGGCCCCACCGACGATGCTGCGCATCGGCATTGCGACAGGCGACAAGCGCTACGCCGACTTTGTCCACCAGGAATGGAAAGCGACGACCGACTATCTCTTCGACCCGAGCGAAGACCTTTATTTCCGAGACAGCCGCTTTTTCGACCAGCGCGATACCAAGGGGCGCAAGCTGTTCTGGAGCCGCGGCAACGGCTGGGTGATGGGCGGCCTCGTCCGCGTGTTGCAGGTGCTGGACAAGGATGACCCGCAGCGCCCCTATTATGAGGGGCTGTTCAAGAAGATGGCGGCAAAGCTCGTCACGCTGCAAAAGGCCGACGGCTATTGGCCCGCCTCGCTGCTCGACCAGGACCCCGGCACGCCGCCCGAATCGAGCGGCACCGCATTCTTCACCTATGCCTTTGCATGGGGCGTCGACAACGGGCTGCTCGATCGCAAGGCGTATGAGCCGGCGGCGATTCGCGGCTGGGCTGCGTTGCAGCGCGCGGTGCAAAAGGACGGCATGCTCGGCTGGGTCCAGCAGGTCGGCGACCGCCCGGACAGCGTCGCCGCCGAGGAAACGCAATTCTATGGCTCGGGCGCCTATCTGCTTGCCGGAACGGCCATGTACGATCTGTCGCAGAAGCGCCAGAAGCGCTGAAAACCGGCGATAAGGCCGCGGATCGGCGGGAATCCGCAGTGCAATTGACTTCGCACCAAAAGTTGTATTACATCTTGCGTTGACACCGGTGGCAATTTCTCCGTCGAGAGATGACACCGGTAGCAACTTTATCGCCAGCATCAGACCGGCGAAACAGGGAGAGGGATTATGAAATTACGTCCGGTCATGATGACCCGCGCCGCGCTGCTCGCATCGGCCGCGCTGGTTGCAGCCACCCCCGCCTGGAGCCAAGAGGCGTCCGAGACCATCGAAAGCGAACAGCCTGCGGCGGTGGATGGCGGCGATGAAATCCTCGTCACTGGCACGCGCGCGACGCAGCGCAGCTCGATCGAATTCAAGCGCGCCGCCGACGTCGTCGTCGATGGCCTCGTCAGCGACGAGATCGGCGCGACCCCCGACAATTCGGTCGGCGACACGCTCGAACGTATCGTCGGCGTCTCGGCCGACCGTTTCAAGGGCAACGCCAACGAACTGTCGGTGCGCGGCCTTGGCCCGACGCTCAGCTTCTCGACCTTCAACGGCCGCGAGGTGTCGACCGCGGGGCCCGACCGCTCGGTCGCCTTCCAGCAATTCCCGTCCGAACTCGTCAACGGCGTCCTCGTCTATAAATCGCAACGCGCCGACTTTCTCGAAGGCGGCGTCGGCGGCGTGATCGAGCTCCGGTCGATGAAGCCGCTCGATTATGGCAAGCGCCGTATCCAGTTCGAAGTGCGCGGCGATTTCCAGCCGCAGGACAATGACGTCTATCAGCACGACGGGCTCGGTTACCGCGCCAACTTCTCTTACACCGATCAGTTCACCACCGGGCTCGGCGATATCGGCGTGTCGATCGGTTATCAGCGGCAAGACACAACCGCGCCCGAGGATTATTACAACGCCAACGCAACCTTTCAGCTCTGCAACACTTCGGCGAACAATCCCACGCTGACGACGGGTTCGGCGGCCGCGCTTGTCGCTGCGGGTGCCGGCGCCAACTGCACCTTCGCGACCGGCCCGCGCTCGGTCGCGCCGAGCACCGGGGCGACGCCCGTCCTCGTCGGCGAGACGCGGGGCGATGCCTATTTCGCCAATTCGTCGCGCAGCTTCCGCACCCAGACGACGTCCGAAGTACGCGACGGCCTGATCGGCGCGATCCAGTGGCGCCCGTCGCCCGATTTCGAGATTTCGCTCGACGGCCAATATTCGAAGCGCAACAGCCTCGAGGATCGCAACGTCCTTGGCATCACCGAAGGGCTGCGCGGGGTGCAGCCGCTGATTATCGGCAACGGCAGTAACGGCTATTCGCCCGGCGCGCTGATGAGCTATCGCGGCAATTCGAACCTCGAAAACCAGCTGGAAACGCGGCGGCGCGTCGAGGAATATCTGGGCGGTGGTTTGAGCCTGATCTGGTCGCCCGACCGCTGGAACGTTGCGTTCGACGCCTCCTATTCGAACAGCCATCGCACCGAGACGCAGAAGCAGACGCGCATGCGCTCGACCCGCCGCGTCGGCTATACGCTGACCTATGAAGACGACGATGTCGTGCCGGTCGTCCAGTTCGACAATTTCGACATCACCGACCCCAATCTGTTCCTCGCGACGGGCAATACGGCGGTTTATGCCCGCAACCGCTTCGTCACCGATCGCAAGGACCGCATCTGGGCTGCGCGCCTCGACATCGACCGCGAACTCGACGGCTTCTTTACCGGGATCAAGGTCGGCGGGCGCGTATCGGACCATCACCGCACCAACGACAATGCGCGCAACAACGACCTCAACACGATCCCCGGTACGCCCGCGCAGGTGACCGCGCTGATCACACAGGCGAACCAGAACTGCCGCGTCCCCTTCACCACCACCAGTTACATGAAGGGCATGGGCACGAACGTCACCAAATGGGCGACCTTCGACAATGACTGCCTGTTCCGCACCTTCGCGGGTTCGGACGACGCGCTGCCATATCCCGAAGACGGCCGCGATCCGAGCGACATCGACGTCACCGAGCGCATCTATGCCGCCTATGCGATGGCCAATTTCGAATCCGACATGGGCAGCGTACCGGTAAGCGGCAACATCGGCCTGCGCTGGGTCAAGACCGACATCACCTCGATCGGCTTCCGCCAACCCTATCGAATCGTGATCGACACGGTCGGCGACACCTATTCGATCGGGGTCGACCCGGGCGGCACGCTCCAGACGAACAAGGCGAAGGGCAGCTACAATTATTTCCTGCCGTCGGCGAACGTTGCGTTCGACCTGTCGGATCAGGTCAAGCTGCGCCTCGCCGCCTATCGCGCGATCGCGCGGTCGGGGATCGAAAGCTTCGGCGCGGGGGTGAACCTCAACCCGACGACATCGGCGACGGGCGTCGACAACATCATCTTCAATGCCACGACCGGCAACCCGAACCTCAAGCCGCTGCGCGCATGGAACCTCGACGCCAGCCTCGAACTTTACGCGTCGCAGGACACGCTGATCTCGGTCGCGGGCTATTATAAATGGGCGAAGGGCACCGTGATCGGCCGTTCCGAACCGATCCCGTCGGACATCACCGTGACGACAATCCGCGACGGCGGCGCACCGGTGACCGAGACCTTCACGATCAATCCTGTTGCGCCGTCGAACGACCTTGAGACACGGCACCTCTACGGGATCGAGGCGACCGCAAGCCACGCCTTCACCTGGCTGCCCGACCCGCTCGACGGCTTTGGCGTCCAGGGATCGGTCAACCGCGCCTTCGCCAATTTCGAATATCCCGACACGTCGCCGATCGCCGACTATGTCGATCCGGCCAACCTGATCGGCCTGTCGAAATGGACCGCAAGCGGATCGGTATGGTTCGAAAAATGGGGCCTCTCGCTCCGCGCGAACCTTCGTTACCGCTCGGGCTATTACAAACCCAACGGCGGCACGAACCGCGAGATCCGCGGCGGCACCTACCTGAACCTCTCGGCGCAGTATGACATCACCAAGAATGTCCAGCTGAAGCTGCAAGCGCTGAACGTCACGAACACGCAGGATATCATGTACAAGGGCGGTTACGACAGCATCGCCGAGGTGTCGCGTAGCGGCCCGCAATATTTCTTCGGCTTCCGGGTCCGCCTGTGAAGCGAACGACTTTAGCCCGACTCCCTTGGGCTATACTGGCCGCCGCCGCGTTACTTCCGTCCGCGGCGGCGGCTTTTTCCCCAGATTCGGCGTGCAAGGCGAGTGAGGGCTATTCAGCCTCGTTCGATGGGCGCCGTACCTTCGCGCTGCGTCCGGGCGACCTCGAAGCGATCAAGGCGGCATTGCCGACCGACGCGGCGATCGGTTCGGCTTACCGCGACCTGGTCGCGCGTGCCGACAAGGCGCTCGCGGCGAAACCCGCCTCGGTAATGGATAAGCGCAGCATCCCCGTGTCGGGCGACCGCCACGATTATGTCAGCCTCGCGCGCTACTGGTGGCCGAACCCCGCCGATCCGAAGGGCGCCTATGTGCGCCGCGACGGCGACACCAATCCCGATATCGAAAGCGACCGCTTCGACCGCAGCGCGCTGAGCCGCATGGCACGCGAGGCCGACACGCTCGCGCTCGCTTATTATTACAGCGGCGAGCGCAAATATGCCGAGGGTGCGGCGCGCGTGATCCGCACCTGGTTCCTCGATCCCGCGACGCGCATGAACCCGAACATGAATTTCGCGCAGGCGGTACCCGGCGTCTCGAACGGTCGGCCCGAAGGCGTGCTCGACGGCGCGAGCTTTATCGGTGTGATCGACGCCGTGGGGCTTATCGGCCCGTCGGGGGCGGTGACGCCGGACGAAGCAAAGGCGCTCGAAGGCTGGTTCGCGCGCTATGTCGACTGGATGCTGGAAAGTGCCAACGGCAGGGCCGAGGGCAAGGCCTCGAACAATCACGGCCTGTGGTACGACGCGCAGGTCGCACGCTTCGCGCTCTTCGCGCGCAAGCCGGAGATCGCGCGCAGGATCGCCCTTGCCTTCCCCAAGGGACGGATCGCGCAACAGATCGACGCCTCGGGCGCGCTGCCCAAGGAGCTGACGCGGACGCGCAGTTTCCATTATTCGCTCTATGCGCTGGGTGCGGCCTATAGCGTCGCCGACAGCGCGGCGTGCCTCGGCATCGACCTTTATCGCGCCGAGGAAAAGGGGCGCTCGCTGCGCAAGGCGACCAACTATGTCGCCGCCTATCGCGGCCGCGCCGCCGACTGGCCGTACAAGGAGCAGGGCTGGCCCGCCGACACGCTCGACGAACTGCTCGTCCGCGCCGAGTCTGCGTGGGGTCCGGGCGCCTACCCCCGCACCGTCCGCGGCGAGCTGTTACTGCGCTATCGCATCCCTTAAAGGTCAGACAATGATCGCGCGCCGCTCCCTGCTTATCGCCGCCTTGCTGGCCACCCCAGCGGCATGGGCGCAATCGCCGAAAGCATTCGACATTCGCGGGATCGAGCGCCGCCGGCTTCTTCCACAAAAGAACGTCCTGCTTGCCGTGCCCCCGCGCACCATCACCGCGATCCCCGCGACGCGCAGCCCGGCCGGACCTCAGGACTATTATTCGGAAGGCGATTATTGGTGGCCCGACCCGGCGAACCCGAGCGGTCCCTATGTGCGCCGTGACGGTCGTTCGAACCCGGACAAGTTCGACGGCCACCGCGACGCGCTGATCGCTTTCGGTCGTACCGTCCCGGCACTCGCGGCCTTGTGGGATCTGACCCGCGACCGCCGTTTCGCCGACGCCGCAATGCGTCACCTGGCCGCATGGTTCGTCGACCCGAAGACGCGGATGAACCCGAACCTCGACCACGCGCAGGCGATCATCGGCGTGAACAGCGGCCGCGCGATCGGCGTCATCGACACGCTGCAGATCGTCGAAGTCGCGCGCGCCGCGGCGCTGTTCGCGCGTGATGAAGCGCCGGGCTATGCCGCGATCCGGGCGGGCGTCGAAGGCTGGTTTGCCGCCTATCTCGGGTGGCTGACCACCTCGCCCTTCGGAACGACCGAACGCGACGAGAAGAATAATCACGGCACCTGCTGGCTGTTGCAAGCGGCCTCCTTCGCCGCGTTGCTCGGCCGCGCCGACGTACTCGACGATGCACGGACGCGCTTGAAGACGATCATCGTCCCGACCCAGATCGAGCCCGACGGCCGCCAGCCGCTCGAACTCGCGCGGACCAAGCCCTATGCTTATTCGCTCTTCAACCTCGACGTGCTCGCCGCGTCGGCGTGGCTGCTCGGCGGTGGCAACCTCATCGACTGGAAGACACCCGACGGCCGCTCGATAGGCGGCGCGATTGCGTGGATGGCGCCCTATATCGCCGACAAGGCGAAATGGCCGCTACCCCCCGATATCGAATATTGGGACGGCTTTCCGGTCCGCCAGCCGAGCCTGCTCTTCGGCGGCATCGCGCTGAAACGCACCGACTGGCTGGAGTTATGGCACCGGCTGGACCCCGACCCCGCGATCGGCGAGGTTGTGCGCAACTTCCCCGTCCGCCAGCCCTTGCTCTGGCTCTAGTTGCGCCCGCCAACGAGCCCGCGCGCGATCACCTGCGCCTGAATTTCGGCGGCGCCTTCGAAGATGTTGAGGATGCGCGCATCGCAGAGCACACGGCTGATCTCATATTCGAGCGCATAGCCGTTGCCGCCGTGGATCTGCAGGCTCGCATCGGCGTTCGACCAGGCGGCGCGCGCGGCGAGCAGCTTCGCCATCCCCGCCTCGATGTCGCAGCGCTTGCCGCTGTCCTTCGCACGCGCGGCGGCATAGCTGAGCTCGCGCGCGGCGACGAAATCGACGAGGCCCATCGCGAGCTTGTCGGCGACGCGCGGGAAATGGACGATCGCCTTGCCGAACTGCTTGCGGCTGACCGCATAGTCGATCCCGAGTTCGAGTGCGCGCCGCGCAACCCCGACTGCGCGCGCGGCGGTCTGGATGCGCGCGCCCTCGAAGGTGCGCATCAGCTGCTTGAACCCCTGCCCTTCTTCGCCGCCAAGCAGCGCGTCGGCGGGCGCCGTCATCGCGTCGAATTGCAGCGCATATTCGCGCATCCCCCGGTAGCCGAGCACCTCGATCTCGCTCCCGTTCATGCCAGCGGCGGGAAAGGGATCGGCCTCGCTCCCGCGCGGTTTGGGGACGAGCAGCATCGACAGCCCGGCATAGCCCTTTGCGTCGGGCAGCGTGCGCGCGAGCAAGGTCATCAGGTCCGAACGCGCGGCGTGGGTGATCCAGGTCTTCGCACCGTCGATCACCCAATGATCGCCGTCGCGGCGCGCACGCGTCTGCAATGACCCAAGGTCCGATCCGACATCGGGTTCGGTGAACACCGCCGTCGGCAAAATTTCGCCGCTCGCGATCCGCGGCAGCCACTCGGCCTTTTGCACATCGGTGCCGCCCGTCGCAATCAGCTCGCCCGCGATCTCCGACCGCGTGCCGAGCGACCCCGCGCCGATCCAGCCGCGCGACAATTCCTCGGTGACGATGCACATCACCAGCTTCGACAGGCCGAGCCCGCCAAATTCTTCGGGGATGCACACGCCGAAGGTGCCGAGGTCGGCCATCGCCCGCACCGTCGCGTCGGGAATCAGGCGGTTCGCGAGATGCCAGCCATGGGCATGAGGGACGATCTCGGCATCGGTAAAACGTCGATACTGATCGCGGATCGAATCCAGGTCGGCATCGTGCAACGTCTCGCTAGGCCAATGCCCTTCGGCGAGCGCGGCGGCCACCTCGGCGCGCGTCACTGCATGATCGGCGTCGAGCAGCTCGGCGCAAGCCTCGGCCAGCACCCGCGCCGCGACGCCGAGGCCAAGGTCGGCCGGGCGGAAAATCTCATTCTGTCCCATCGGCAATCCGCCGACGAGCTGACCGATCCCCTCGGCGAACGCGAGTGTCGCGATCTTCGCATCGAGCGGGTTCGAGTCCCGGCCGGACTCACGCCATGCGAACACCGCCTCGAGCGCCGCTACCGTCGTCGCGACCCACGCAAAGCCATGCGCCGCACGCTGCTCGCGATCGATCGGCGCCTGCGCCAGCCGCTCGGCGAGCGCAGCCTCGGCCGCGGCGCGATAGGCCTGCGCCGCCGCCAACGCCTCACGCAGATCGCTCATGGTCAGGCGGCGCGCTCGAAGATCGCGGCGATACCCTGCCCGCCGCCGATGCACATCGTCTCGAGCCCGTAACGCCCATCGCGGCGCACCAGTTCGCGCGTCAGGTTCGCAAGGATACGCCCGCCGGTCGCGCCGATCGGATGCCCCAGCGAGATGCCCGATCCGTTGACGTTGAGAATTTCGTTGCGGGCGTCGCCTTCCGACCAGCCCCACCCCTTCAGCACCGCGAGCACCTGCGGCGCGAAGGCTTCGTTGAGTTCGACGAGGTCGATATCGCCCCAGCCGAGGCCGTTGCGCGCGAACAGCCGCTCGACCGCGGGCACCGGCCCGATACCCATCCGGCTGGGGTCGCAGCCCGCCGCGGCCGAGCTGTGGTACCAGGCGATCGGCGTCAGCCCGAGTTCGTCGAGCTTGTCCTCGGCGACGACAAGGCATGCCGCCGCGGCGTCATTCTGCTGGCTCGCATTGCCCGCCGTGACGACCCCGCCTTCGAGCGGGCGGAGCTTGCCGAGCGTCTCCATCGTCGCATCGGCGCGGTACCCCTCGTCGTGCGCGAAGACGACCGGATCGCCCTTCTTCTGCGGCACCGAAACGGGCACCAGCTCGTCGTCGAACAGGCCGTTCGCCCAAGCGGCGGCTGCGCGCTGATGGCTGCGGACGGCATAGGCGTCGCACGCCTCGCGGCTGATGTCGTAATCCTTCGCCAGATTTTCGGCGGTCTCGATCATCCCGGTGATGACACCGAAACGCTCGACCGGCTGCGACATCACCCGGCCACGCGTCAGCCGGTCGTGGAGCGTGAGGTTGCCCGCGCGAACGCCTTTCCGGATGTCGGTCGAATAATGTTCGACGTTCGACATCGATTCGACCCCGCCCGCGACGACGACGTCGGACATGCCCGTCTGCACCATCATCGCGGCGTTGATCACCGCCTGCAGCCCCGACCCGCAGCGGCGGTCGAGCTGGTACCCCGGCACTTCGAGCGGCAGCCCCGCGGCGAGCCACGACCAATGGCCGATGCTCGGTGCCTCGCCATTGCCATAGCCTTGCGAAAACACGACATCGTCGACGCGCGCCGGGTCGATCTTCGTCCGCTCGACGAGCGCCTTCAGGATCACCGCGCCCAGGTCGCCTGCGGTCAGCGAAGACAAACTACCGCCGAATTTGCCAACGGCGGTGCGGATCGGGGCGACGATGGCGGCGCGGCGCAGGGTCATTATGTTCAATCTCCAGTGTTTGCGATGCCCACGATACCGGCATCGATCAGCCGCGCAATCTCGCCCGACGAAAGCGACAGGCGCGTGCTCAATATTTCCTCGCTATGCGCGCCATTGCGCGGTGCGGGCGCAGGCGGCTGGCGCTCCGCCTGCGGCAACGTCGCAAAAGCGCCCGCGGCGGGATAGGCGAAACCGCTAGGGTTCGCGGCGTGCCCAAAGATCGGATTGTCGGCGACGAGCGCGGGGTCCCGCACCGCATCGTGCATCGTGCGATAGGGTGAATGGACGATGCCGCCCGCATCGAAGACCGCGGCGAGGTCGGTGTGATCGCGGGTGCCGATCGCATGTTCGAACAGCGGATAGAGCGCGTCGCGATGTATGAAGCGGAGCCCATCGTCAGTCGCGAAGGACACGTCGCGTTCCATCTCGATCGCCGCGATGGCATCGCCAAGGTCCAGTGCGGCCACGAGATTGGCCCATTGGCGCGGGGTGACGACGACAATCATCGTCCGCTGGCCATCGGCGGTGACGAAATCGCGCCCGAACAGGCCGTAGACCGCGTTGCCGAGGCGCGGGCGGTTCGCGCCGGTATAGAGCATTTCGGCAACGCCACCTAGGTTGGCGACCGTGCCGATCGCGACATCGGACAGCGGCAGGCGAACCTCGCCGCCTTCCCCGGTCGCCGCGCGGCGCTGCATCGCCGCGAGCAATGCAAATGCCGCATAGGCGCCGGTGAGCAGATCCCACGCGGGCAGCACATGATTGACGGGCTCGGCGCCGGCGCCGGTGAGCATCGGATAACCGACGCTGTTATTGACCGTATAGTCGAGCGCGGGCGACCCGTCGGCCCAGCCCATCACCCGCACGGTAATCAGGTCGGTCCGCCCTCCCGCCAGCACATCATGCGACAGGAAGCCGCCCACGGGAAAGTTGGTGATGAACTGCCCCGTCGCGCGCACCAACGCCTGTAGTAGCTCGCGCCCCTCGGGCCGGCCAAGGTCGAGCGCGACCGACTTTTTCGCGCGGTTCAGATTTTCCCAATAGAGCGAATCATTGGCCTCGGTCACCGGCCAGCGGCGAAAGTCGGGGCCGCCGCCGATCTGATCGACGCGGACCACCTCGGCGCCCATTTGCGCGCAGTAAAGTCCGGCGGTCGGGGAGGCGACAAAGGACGACGCTTCGATCACCGACAGGCCGGCCAGCAGGTCGTACATCCGGCGCCTGTCTCCCGAAGTCTCCGGCTGAAACCGCCGGTTGAGGCTATCTGGCGCACCCGAAGGGATTCGAACCCCTGGCCTCTGCCTTCGGAGGGCAGCGCTCTATCCAGCTGAGCTACGGGTGCGCAGAGCGCGGCTCCTAGCAAGCCCGCGCCGCGCCAGCAATGGCCTATCGACCAAGGCGCGGCGATGTGCGAAGCGCGGCGTATGGGCAGAGGGCATATGGCGTGAAATCAACCGAACAGGGCTGGCCGATGGCTGCCGATCTTTATGGCGAGATGCAGCTAGAGGCGCATCCGCCCGCAAAACGGCGCTGGCGCGACTATTTGCCGGGTATTCTCGTCACCGGCATCGCCGCGCTCGCGGCGGCGTGGCTTGCCGACCATTATGCCGCGCCGCTGGTGCTGATGGGGCTGCTGATCGGCCTCGCGATGAGCTTCCTTTCGCAGGACAAGCGCACCCATGCGGGGCTCGACCTTATGTCGCAGACCGCGCTGCGTATCGGCATTGTGCTCGTCGGCGCGCGCATCACCGCCGAACAGCTTGTCGAACTCGGGCCTTTGCCCTTCGCGCTGCTCGTCGTCATCATGCTCGCGGTCATCCTGGTGACCGTGGCCAGCGCGCGGTTTTTCGCGCAGGACCGCCACGCCGCGCTGCTCGCAGGCGGCGCGACCGCGATCTGCGGCGCGTCGGCGGCGCTCGCGCTCTATTCGCTGATCGGCGACAAACGCGTCGATCAGGCGCGTTTCACCCTGACCCTCGTCGGGATCACCGTCGCGAGCGCGCTCGCGATGACGCTCTATCCGGTGCTCGCGGCGGAACTCGGGCTGACCGACGCACAGGCGGGATTCCTGATCGGCGCGTCGATCCACGACGTCGCGCAGGCGATCGGGGGCGGCTTTTCCTTCTCGCAGCCGGCGGGCGAAGTCGCGACGATCGTCAAGCTGACGCGCGTCGCGCTGCTGGCGCCGATGCTGATGCTCGTCGCGCTCTGGCTCGGCCGCAGCGGCGAAGGCGATGGTAAAAAACGCATTCCGCTGCGCCTGCCCTGGTTTATCCTCGGATTCCTTGGCGTCGCGGCGCTCAATTCGCTGATCGCGATCCCCAAGATAGCTCAAGATGGCGCCGCGACCGGCGCGCAGGCGCTGTTGCTGCTCGCGATCGTTGCCACTGCAATGAAAGCGCGCCTCCATCTGCTGCTCGATCAGGGATGGCGCAGTTTTGCGCCGATCATCGTCGCAACACTGACGAGTTTCCTGCTCTCGCTCGCCGCCGCGCTCAGCCTGTGACGCCCCGACGTCACCGCAACGTCTTTGAGTTTCAGCCTTTCGGCAGCGCCCAACTGACGGTCAGCTGGGTCGCACGGCGCGGGATGTCGAGCTTCGCTTCGCTGAAATTGACCTTTTCATTGGGCGGCAACATCCGCACCGGCGGCTTGATCGTCCAGCTATAGACGATCGTCCCCTGCGCATCGCGCAGTTCGGCGAGGATCGGCGGCACGCGCTGTTCGCGGTCGGTCGGGTTGATGATCACCCCCGACGCAGCGAAATAGATCGTCCCGTCGGCGAGTTCGCGATGATCCTGGTTCGGCGGCAGTTCGATCACGAGGTCGGGCTCGTCGACTCCGCCCGGCAAGCCCAGCCCCTGCGCCCAACTCGGCAGGCCGAAATACATCAGGCCCCCGGTCGCCGCGAGCATCAGCGCCGCAGCGCTCGCCGCGATGATCGTCCAGCGCTTCGCCGGATTGCGCCGTGGACGGCGGAACGGCAATGGCGCATCGTCGATGGGCGGCGCGGCGCGGCGTGCCGGTTCAGCAGCAAAACTCGACGGAACCGGCGCAGGCGCCGGGTCGGGTTCGGGATAGTCGGAATAAGTCGCGGCCGGTCTTGGCGGCGCTTCAGGCGCAGGTGCAGCGACCGGTTCCGGCGCAGTCGGAGCGGGCGCGGCTACCGCCGTCGTGGCCGCGGCGTTCGGCTCCTGGAACCAGCTATGGCGGCAATTGGCGCAGCGCACGGTGCGGC
Source organism: Sphingopyxis sp. OAS728 (assembly GCF_014873485.1). NCBI lineage: Bacteria > Pseudomonadati > Pseudomonadota > Alphaproteobacteria > Sphingomonadales > Sphingopyxidaceae > Sphingopyxis > Sphingopyxis sp. OAS728. The sequence goes on from NZ_JADBDT010000001.1 coordinate 2,900,223, forward strand.
CCGTGGGTCCGATCGCCGTATCGGGAACGACATAGCGCGTGTGACAGGACGGGCATGCAAGGATCATGGGCTTCCTCTAAACACGCCGATTCGCGCGTTGCAAGCCTTGCGTCACACTCGCGCCTTGTCCTCTGTGGATAGCCGTGCGAGATGCTGCCTGATGAGCCGACCGGCGCCCCTGTTCCTTGACCCGACGCAGGCGCGACACAGCGTGCCGGTGACGCCATGACGGATAGCGCACCCGCGCGGCCCGGGGGGGCTATGGTCGAATTCGACGGCGTTGGCCTGCGCTATGGCCCCGATGCCGAGATTTTGAGCGATGTGAGCTTCAATCTCCAGCCCGGCAGCTTCTATTTTCTCACCGGCGCATCGGGCGCCGGCAAGACCTCGCTGCTCAAGATGCTGTACCTCGCGCAGCGGCCGAGCCGCGGCATCGTGCGCCTGTTCGGCGAGGATCTGGTGGCGATGCCGCGCCACCGCCTGCCCGGCTTCCGCCGCCGGATCGGCGTTGTCTTCCAGGACTTCCGCCTGATCCCGCACCTGTCGGCGCGCGACAATATCGCGCTGCCGCTGCGCATCGCGGGGGTCAGCGAAGAGGATCTGTCGGGTCCTGTGGGTGAAATGCTGAGCTGGATCGGCCTCGGCGACCGTGCCGAAGCGCGTCCCGCAACGCTGTCGGGCGGCGAGCAACAGCGCGTCGCGATCGCGCGCGCGGTGATCGCACGCCCGCAATTGCTCGTCGCCGACGAACCGACGGGCAACGTCGATCCCGAGATGGCGATGCGTCTGCTCGGACTGTTCGAGGCTTTGAACCGCCTCGGCACCACCGTTGTCGTCGCGACGCACGATATCCACCTGATCAGCCGCATCGAAAATGCGCAGATGATGCGGCTCGAAAAGGGGCGGCTTGCCGACCCCACCGGCGCGCTGCGCTATCCGCCGGCGAACCGGACGTGATGGGCCGCCCATGATCATCCCGCGCGTTCCCGTCCAGCATCGCCGCCTGCTTCCCGACCGCCGCCTGTCGGGGCCGACGCCGTGGGTGATCGCCATCCTGATGATGCTGACCTTGCTCGCCGCCGCCGCCGGCGTGGGGCTCGCGCGGTCAGCGAATGCGATCGGCGCTGCAATTGCCGGGCGCGTGACGGTGCAGATCGTCACCGCGAACCCGGTGACGCGCGCCGAGCAAGCCGCCGCACTCCGCCGCGCCGCTGCCGCCCAGCCGTTCGTCCGCTCGGCGCGTGCGGTCGAACAGGAGGAGCTGCAGGCGACACTCGGCCAATGGTTCGGTAGCGCCGAGGGCGACGATCCGGTTTTAAAATCGCTTCCGCTCCCTGCGCTCGTCGACATCGACTTCGTCGGCGAGGACCGCACCGGTCCTTTGCGCCAGTTGCGGGCGCTGGTCGCGCGCGAGGCGCCCGGTGCGCGGATCATCCCGCACGCCGAATGGCTCGGCCCGGTCGCGCGGCTGATCCGCTCGCTCGCGTGGATTGCCGGCGGCATGGTGCTGCTGATGACGCTTGCCAGCGCGGCGGTGGTGATCATGACCGCGCGCGCCGCGCTCGCGACGCATTTTCCGACGATCGAGATGCTCCACATGATCGGCGCGACCGATCGCCAGATCACGCGGCTGTTCCAGCGCCGCATCGCGATCGACACCGCTTATGGCATCGCGCTCGGCACCGCCGTCGCCGCCGCGATCCTGCTGCTCATCGGCTGGCAATGGTCGGGTGTCACATCGGGCCTCGCCGCCACCGCCTCGCTCGGGCCCGCGGGCTGGGCGCTCTTGCTGGCGCTGCCGCTATTGGCTATCGCGCTAGCCGCTCTCACGGCGCGGCAGACCCTGCTCGCCGCGCTCAAGAAGATTCTATGATCAAGCGCCTGATTTCCCTGTTGTTTCTGGCCTGGGTGCTCGGCTTTGCATGGTTCGCGCTGCTGCTGCCGCTGCCCGCGCCCGCGCAGAAGACCGACGCGATCGTCGTGCTTACCGGCGGGCCCGGACGCATCGACCGCGCACTCGAACGGCTCGAGGCCGGCGACGCCAAACGTCTGCTGATCAGCGGCGTCGCGCGCGAGGTGAAGCCGCGCGAACTCGCCGTTACCTACAAGCGCCCGATGAAGCTGTTCGACTGCTGCATCGCACTGGGGTTCGAGGCCGAGGACACGCGCTCGAACGCAACCGAGGTCGCGACCTGGGCCGAGCGCCGCAAATATAAGAGCATCCGGCTGATCACCACCGACTGGCACATGCGCCGCGCCGAATATGAAATCGGCCGCGCGGTCGGCGACAAGGTGACGATCCTGCCCGACGCGGTGCGCAGCCAGCCCAATTTCGCAACGCTGTTTCGCGAATATCATAAATATCTCGCGGGGCTGGCGGGCGGCCTCCTCGGCCTTTAAGAACCGCGCCGATGCGCTACACCATCGCCCTCGTCCGTTCGATCCTGTTCTGGCTGTTGTTCGTCTTGATGAGCAGCTTCAGTTCGATCGGCGCGGTGATCTCATTGCCGATCTCGCACAAGGCGACGATCTGGTTCGTCCGCATCTGGGCGCAATTCCACCGGCTGATCTGCCGCTTCGTGCTGGGCCAGACAATTGTCGTCGAGGGCGACATGCCCGACATTCCGGTGCTCTATGTCTTCAAGCATGAAGGCGCGTTCGAGACGATCGAACAGCCGGGATTGTTCAAGCATCCGGCCGTCTTTGCAAAGGAACAGCTGTTCAACATCCCCGTCTGGGGACAGGCGGCGCATTTCTATGGCCTGATCCCTGTCGATCGCGACGGCGGCGGCAAGGCGATGCGCGCGATGCTGATTGCCGCCAAGGCTGCACTCGCCAAGGACCGTCCGCTGGTGCTGTTCGCCGAAGGAACGCGCATTCCGCATGGCGAGGCGCCGCCGCTGCGTTCGGGTTTCGCCGGCATCTATCGCCTGCTCGGCGTACCCGTGATCCCCGTCGCGGTGAACAGCGGCATCGCCTATCCGCCGCGCCGCTGGGTCAAATGGTCGGGCACGATCACCTACAAGGTCGGCGAGACGATCCCCGCGGGTCTGCCGCGCGAGGAAGCCGAAGAACGCGTATGGCGCGCGATCAACGCGCTGAACCCGCCCGAAGCGTTGCTGAAGGCTACCCAAACCGACTAAGCCCGCTCGCATCGAGCGAAGTCGAGATGCCTGTCAGTCTTGCGCTATCCAGATGGGTGTCTCGACTTCGCTCGACACGAACGGAAATTGAGGTTCGACTAGTGTTTGCGCCCGAAGTCGGGCGCGGCATCATCCTGTCCCTGTTCGATAATCGACCGCCGGATCGCGCGCGTGCGCGTGAACCAGTCCTCGAGCTTGTCGGCGTCGCCGCGGCGGATCGCCTGCTGCAGCACGGTCAGATCCTCGTTGAAGCGCTGGAGCGTCGCGAGCACCGCATCCTTGTTGGCGAGAAACACGTCGCGCCACATCACCGGATCGCTTGCCGCAATGCGCGTGAAATCGCGGAAACCGCCTGCCGAATATTTGATCACCTCGCTCTCGGTGACCTCTTCGAGCTCGCTCGCGGTGCCGACGATCGTATAGGCGATGAGGTGCGGCAAATGGCTGGTCACCGCGAGCACCATGTCGTGGTGCGCGGCGTCCATCGTCTCGACCTTGGCGCCCAGCGCCTGCCAGAAGCCGATGAGTGCCGTCACGGCGTCTTCGGACGCGTCCGCGCCCGGGGTGACGATGCACCAGCGCCCTTCGAAAAGCGTCGAAAAGCCGGCCGCAGGGCCGCTGTTCTCGGTACCCGCGACCGGATGCGCCGGAATGACGGCATGACCGGGCAGCGCCTTCGCTAGCGCCTCGGCAACACCGGCCTTCGACGAGCCAACATCAGAAATGATCGCATCGGGCTTTAGCCCCGGCGCGATCGCGACGGCCGCATCCGCCATCCGGCCGACCGGCACCGCCAGAATCACAAGGTCTGCGTCGACTACCGCGACCGCCGGATCATCGACGACCGTATCGCAAAGCCCGAGTTCGCGGGCGATCTTGCGTACCTCGGCGCTGGCGTCATGGCCGGTCACCGCCACCTGCGGCAAGCGCTCCTTGATCGCGCGCGCGATCGACGAGCCGATCAGGCCCAATCCGATTATTGCGACGCGATCTATCGCCATCAGCCGTTGAGCGCCGCGCGGATCGCCGCCGCCAGCCCGCGCGTCTCGTCCTCGGTGCCGATCGTCATGCGCAGCGCATTGGGCAATCCCTGCCCGGGCAGCCAGCGGACGATATAGCCCGCCTCCATCAGCCGGTTGTAGACAGTCTCGGCGCTCACATCGCCCTCGAACAACACAAGCAGGAAATTGCACGCCGACGGCACGATGCGCAGACCGTGGTTGCCGAGGCTTTCAAGTTCGCCAGCCAGCCAGGCGCGCCATTTCGCATTATGCTCGCGGCTGTGGCGCACAAATTCCTCGTCGCCGAGTGCCGCGACCGCCGCCGCCTGCCCGGCGCGCGTGACGTTGAACGGCAGGCGGATGCGGTGCAGCGCCGAAATCACATCGGCGGCTGCATAGCCCCAGCCGATGCGTTCGGCGGCCAGCCCGTGGATCTTCGAGAAGGTGCGTGTGATGAAAACGTTCGGCTGCGTCTTCGCGAGTTCGAGCCCGCCGTCATCTTCGGCGTCCGACAGATATTCGCTATAGGCCTGATCAATCACGAACAGGACATTCTTCGGCAGCCCGGCGTATAACCGCGCCACCTCTTCGCGCGTCGCGAGCGTTCCCGTGGGATTGTTCGGATTGGCGAGATAGACGACGCGCGTCTTGTCGGTCACCGCCGCGAGCAGCGCATCGACGTCGGTCGCATAATCTTTGTCGTCGGCCTCGACCGGCACCGCGCCGACGCGCCGCGCCGCGATTTCGTACACCGCGAAACCGTAGCGCACGTATAATATCTCGTCGCCGGCGCCGGCATAGGTGCCCGCCGCGAGGTGAAGCAGCTCGTCCGATCCGTTACCGCAAATCACGCGCGCCGGATCGAGCCCGAACTTGGCGGCGATCGTCTCGCGCAATTCGACCGAGCCCGGATCGGGATAGCGCGACAGCGCATCGGGCGCGGCCTGCGCCGCAGCGAAGGCCGCGCGGGCCTTTTCACCGGTCCCGAGCGGGTTTTCGTTCGCGGAGAGCTTGATCAACGGACGCCCATCGGCGCCGGCCGACTTGCCGGGAACATAGGGAGCGATGCCGCTGATCCACGGCTTCGGGGTGAGAGTGGCGCTGTGATCGGTCATGCCGCGCCGTTTAACGGCTGCGCGGCCCAAGTCCAGCGTCGAGTCCAGTACGTTGACAGGGTGCGTCCGCCCGCTTAGCCCCGCGCGCACCATGGCGAGCCTTCTCCACGATATCCGTCATCACAGCGTGACCATCGCGGCGCCGCTGCCGCTCGACAGCGGCCAGGTGCTGCCTTCGGTGACGATCGCCTACCAAAGCTATGGCGCGCTCAACGCCGACAAATCGAACGCGGTGCTGATCTGCCATGCGCTCACCGGCGACCAATATGTCGCGAGCGACCATCCGGCGACGGGAAAGCCCGGCTGGTGGGCGCGCATGGTCGGCCCGGGCAAGCCGATCGACACCGACCGGTTCCACGTCATCTGCGCCAATGTGCTCGGCAGCTGCATGGGAACGAGCGGTCCCGCCTCGCCCGATGCGACAAGCGGCGCGCCGCTCGGCATGGCGTTTCCCGTCATCACGATCACCGACATGGTGCGCGCGCAGGCCATGCTGCTCGATCATCTCGGTATTTCGCGACTTCATGCCGTCGTCGGCGGGTCGATGGGCGGGATGCAGACGCTCGCCTGGGCCGCGACCTATCCCGATCGCCTCGCCTCGGCGCTCGTCATCGCGAGCGCGGCGCGGCATTCGGCACAGAATATCGCGTTCCACGAGGTCGGGCGGCAGGCGATCATGGCCGACCCCGACTGGCAGGACGGCCAATATTACGGCAGCGCGCGCGCGCCGACCAAAGGGCTCGCGGTTGCGCGCATGGCGGCGCACATCACCTATTTGTCCGAGGAAGGGCTGACCGAGAAATTCGGCCGCCGGCTGCAGGCGCGCGATATCAAGAGCTTCGGCTTCGACGCCGATTTCCAGGTCGAATCCTACCTCCGCCATCAGGGGCTCGCCTTCACCGACCGCTTCGACGCGAACGCCTATCTCTATATCACGCGCGCGATGGACTATTTCGATCTCGCCGACCCGCACGACGGACGGCTGGCAGGCGCCTTCGCCAATGCGAAGGATGTCCGCTTCACGCTCGTCAGCTTCGACACCGACTGGCTCTATCCGACCTCCGAATCGCGCCGCGTCGTGCAGGCGTTACAAAGCGTCGGCGCCGCCGCAAGTTTCGTCGAGCTGTCGGCGCCCTTCGGTCACGACAGCTTCCTCCTCGACGTCCCCGCGCTCGACCGCCTCGTCGCCGGCGCCTTGCAGGCTGACCTTCGATGACGGGCACCTATCGCCTGTCCTTCGACCCTGCGGACATGCAGGTCGACGCGATCCATGCGTTTCTGACCCGGTCCTATTGGTCCGAAAATATTGCGCGTACCGTCGTCGAACGCGCGATTGCAGGCTCGCTGTGTGTCGGCATCCTGACGCCAGGCGGCGAGCAGGTCGGCTTTGCCCGCGTCGTTACCGATCGCGCGACCTTCGCCTATCTGGCCGACGTCTATGTGCTTGAAGCGCATCGCGGGCACGGCCTCGCTGCCCGCATGGTGACGGCATTGCACGATCATCCCGAACTGCAGGGCCTGCGACGCTGGATGCTCGCGACCAGCGACGCCCACGGCCTTTATTCCGGGCTTGGCTGGACCGCGATCGACGATGGCACGCCGTTCATGCAGCGGCATTTCCCCGACGTTTACCGGCAGGCCTGACGATGAAGCTTCGCCCCGACCTCGCCATCATCGCCGACGCGGTTCCCGCGACGTCACGCGTGCTCGACGTCGGCTGCGGCGACGGCGAGCTGATGGTTGCGCTGCGGGGCAAGGGCGTCGACGCGCGGGGGCTGGAGATCGATCCCGACAATGTCACCGCCGCAATTGCGCGGGGCCAGTCGGTCGTGCAGGGCGACGCCAACCATGACCTCGCCGACTATCCCGACGATGCCTTCGACTATGCGATCCTGTCGCAGACGCTCCAGACGACCGAGCGGCCGGACAGGGTCGTCGACGAACTCCTGCGCATCGCGCCGCGCGCCTTCGTCAGCTTCCCCAATTTCGCGCACTGGCGCGTGCGGCTCGCGCTGCTGTGGGGCGGCCGCATGCCGGTCACGCGCTCGATCCCGGTCGCCTGGTACGAGACCCCGAACATCCACCATGTCACGGTCAGCGATTTCCGCGACCTCGTCCGCGCGAAGGGCATCAAGGTCGAGCGCGTCTGGCATCTCTCGGGCGACAAGCCGACCGGCGACGCCGCCGCGAGCTGGCGCGCCGAGCATGCGATCTTCCTGATTTCGCGTTAATCCTGCTTTTTCAGCCCGTTCGCGAGCAAGTCATTCGCGACGCGCGCAATCTCCGAAATATCGCTCTCGGTATCCCAGAGCCCGTAGCGCATGCCGAGAAAGACATTCATTCCGCCGATTGCCCACGCGTGGATTTCACTGACGTCATCGCGGATTTCGCCTCGCGCCGCTCCTCCTTCGAGCCGTTGCCGCACGCGCGCGACGGTCGTTTCATAATGGCGGCGATAGCTCGCATAATCGACAAATTCGGCTTCATCGATGATGCGGTAAATCTCCTTATGCTCGCGCACGAAGCCCAGATAGGATTCGAGCCCGATACGCTCGGCGCTGATCCCGTCGGGCGCCGACTGTACGAGCGGCGTGACATGATCGCGTAATTGTTCGCTCATATAGCGGACGAGCGCCCGGAAGATTTCCTCTTTCGAATCGAAATAGGTGTAGAAACTGCCGAGCGCAGTCCCCGCGCGGCGCGTGATCGCGCTGATCGATGCTTCGTGAAAGCCCCGTTCGCCGAATTCGATCGCCGCCGCGTCGAGCAGCTTGCGCAGCGTCCGGCGCCCGCGCTCGGTACGCGGCGTCTTGTCGCGCGCATCGCTCCCGGCATTGTCTGTCGCGGCTGGCGGCTGATCCATAATGATCCTCGTCTCCCCTCCGTCGCTGCCCCATTCGCTGCATCGTGGCTTTTCCGCACCACTGGCAAGCAAAAAACGACGGCCCAACATTCCAAGTTGAAACTTGGTTCATGTTTCATTATTGGATGCGGCGCGGCTTGGCAAGCACCGGCCCAAGAAAACCAGAACAAGGGTGGCGAGGGGTCACCCGCCACATGGGAGAGTATCATGCGTCCTTTCGCCCGCCCGCTGCGCCGTGCCATCCTTGCTACCAGCGCGCTTTCGATGATTGCTTTCGCCCCGCCCGCCTTCGCGCAGGAAGCGGGCACGACGGACGCCGACGATAACGAGATCATCGTGACGGCACGCCGTCGCGACGAACGCCTCATCGATGTGCCCGTAGCGATCACCGCCTATTCGGGCGAGGCGCTCGAAAAGGCCGGCGCGATCGACATTACCGAAATCGGCCAGACGACGCCGAACACGACGCTCGAAGTCTCGCGCGGCTCGAACTCGACACTCAGCGCCTTCATCCGCGGCGTCGGCCAGCAGGATCCGGTGTCGGGCTTCGAACAGGGCGTCGGCATCTATCTCGACGACGTCTACCTCAACCGCCCGCAGGCCGCGGTGCTCGATATCTACGACGTCGAACGCATCGAAATCCTGCGCGGGCCGCAGGGCACGCTCTATGGCCGCAACACGATCGGCGGCGCGGTCAAATATGTGACAAAGCCGCTGCCGCAGGATTTCTCGTTCAAGATCAAGGGCACGCTCGGCACTTATGACCAGGCCGATCTCGTCGTCACCGCCAGCGCGCCGATTGGCGACCTGCTGCGCGTCGGCGGGTCGGTCGCGCGCCTGTCGCGCGGCGGCTTCGGCGACAATCTCACCACCGGCCTCGAAAACTACAACAAGGACATCTGGGCCGGCCGCGGCACCGTCGAACTCGGCGGTTATGACGCCCCCGTCCTCATCCGCATCACCGGCGACTACAGCAAGGACAAGAGCAATCCGCGCGGCGGTCACCGCCTAATCGCCGGGCTGAAATCGGGCGCGCCGGTCCTCGACGATGTCTACGACACCCGCGGCGGGCTCAACGACCCGAAGCAGGATATCGAGGCCTATGGTCTCGCGATGAATGTCACTGCCGAGCTCAGCGACACCGTCACACTCCGTTCGATCAGCGCATGGCGCAAGGATAATTCGGCGACCCCGATCGATTTCGACGCGCTGCCCGCGGTCGACGTCGACGTCCCCGGCTATTATTTCAACGAACAGCTGAGCCAAGAATTCCAGCTCCTCTACGAAGGCGACAAGCTCAAGGGTCTGCTCGGCTTCTATTATCTCGATGCCAGTGCCGACACATTGTTCGACGTACGCATCTTCAACAATGTCGCGGGGCTCACCGCCTTTACCGAGGCCGACGTCGACACGACGACCTTCGCGGTGTTCGGCGACTTCACCTATGATTTCACCGACCAGTTCAGCCTCTCGGTCGGCGGCCGCTACACATGGGACAAGCGCGAGGCGCATATCCTGCGCCAAAATTATCTCGGCGGCGGTTCGCCCGTGTTCGGCGGCGCAGGGGTCGCCCTCGGCGCGCCGGCGACCAATTTCAACGGCAGCCGCAGCTACAACAAATTCACCCCGCGCGTCTCGCTGTCGTACAAGCCGACCCCCGACCATAATTTCTACGCGAGCTATTCGCAGGGCTTCAAGGGCGGCGGCTTCGACCCGCGCGGCGTCGGCTCGAACGCCCCCGCGGCGATCCCCGGCCAACCCACGAGCGACGAGGTCGCTGATTTCCTCGGCTTCCGCCCCGAAAAGGTCGAAAGCTATGAACTCGGCTACAAGGGCAGCCTGCTCGACGGCGCGCTCAACGTCGCGCTCGCGGGCTTCTATGCCGACTATACCGACGTCCAGATCCCCGGCTCGGTGGCCTGCGTCTCGCAAGGCCTGCCGACCTTCTGCGGCGTGGTGTCGAACGCGGGCAAGGCCAAGTTCAAGGGCCTTGAGTTTGAGGGCCGCGCACGACTGGGTCAGGATATGGCCACCCCGGGCGACCGCCTGACCTTCTCGACCGCGCTCGGCTTTATCGACGCCGACTACAAGGAATATATCGCCAATATCGCAAGCGTTCCGACCGATGTCGCCGATTTCCGCGAAGTGCAGAATACGCCGAAATGGACCGCGAGCGGCACGCTTGCCTACTCGGCCCCGGTCGGTGACGGCGACATCAGCTTCGCGACGACGGTCTCGTATCGCAGCAAGACCTATCAGTTCGAAATCCCGAACCCCTATATCGACCAGAAGGGCTTCGCCTTGTGGGACGCGAGCCTCGTCTACACCGCGCCCGACGACCGCTGGAGCATCGGCGTGTTCGGCAAGAACCTGCTCGACAAGCAGTATAAGACCTCGGGCTATACCTTCATGGTCGCCAATGCGACGACCGGCGCGCTGACGCAGACCGTCGCCCCGACACCGATCGCGGCGAGCTGCCCCGGCATGGCCCCGCTCCCGGCGGGCAGCCTGATCCCGGCACTCGGCTGCGAAGGCGTACTCACCGCCTTCTACGGCAATCCGCGGCAGGTCTTCGTCACCGGCACGGTCAAATTCTGATTTTCGGATAATAAGGGGGGAGAGGGGCGTCCACTGCGGCGCCCCTTTTTCTATGCGCCGAGCGGCGGCGCCCCCGTTCGCGCGGCCATACGCTCGCCGTCGATGACGATCGGGCTGGCGAGCCCGTCGACGCTGGCGCCTTCGGGGCGAAAACGCATCCCGCGCGCCTGAACCTGCGGATCGGCGAAGACGCTCGCAATATCGTTGATCGGCCCCGCGGGAACGCCCTCGGCCTCGAGCGCGAGCGACAGCGGCTGCGCTTCCCACGCCGCGATCTTCCCCGCGAGCAGCGGGATCAATTCGCCGCGGTTCGCCAGTCGCGCAGCGTTGCTCGCGAATCGCGCATCGTCGGCCCAGCCCGGCTCGCCCAGAATCACACATAATTTACGAAACTGGCCGTCGTTGCCGACCGCGATCACCAGCTGCCCGTCGGCGGTCGCGAACGCCTGATAGGGCACGACATTGGCATGGCCATTGCCCATCCGCCGCGGCGATACGCCGCTCGCGAGATAATTGGCGGCCTGATTGGCGAGTACCCCGACCTGGCAATCGAGCAAAGCCATATCGACATGCGCGCCCTTCCCGGTGACGTCACGCCGCCGCAGTGCCGCGAGGATCGCGACGGTCGAATACATGCCGGTGAAGATATCGGCGTAAGCTATTCCGGCCTTTTGCGGCGCGCCATCGGGCTCGCCGGTCAGCGACATCGCGCCGCCCATCGCCTGGATGATGAAATCATAGCCCGCGCGGTGCGCATAGGGCCCGGTCTGCCCGAATCCCGTGATCGAGCAAACAATGAGGCGCGGAAAGTCGGCGCGGAGTGTCGCGGGATCGAGGCCATATTTGGCGAGCCCGCCAACCTTGTAATTCTCGATCACCACATCGGCCTCGGCGATCAGCGCGCGCGCCGCCGCCTGCCCTTCCGCGCTCGCGATATCGATCGCCACACCCGTCTTGCCGCGGTTGGTGCTATGATAATAAGCGGCGCCGAGATTTGCGCCGCTCTCATCCGTGACGAACGGTGGTCCCCAGCTGCGCGTATCGTCGCCCGCCCCCGGCCGCTCGACCTTGACGACCTCGGCGCCAAGATCGGCGAGCAATTGCCCGCACCAGGGGCCCGCGAGCACCCGCGCCAGTTCGACGACGCGGATGCCTTCCAGCGGTTTATGCAAAGGCCGAAATGCCCGTGATCGCGCGCCCCAGGATCAGCGCATGGACGTCGTGCGTGCCCTCATAGGTGTTCACCGTTTCGAGATTCACCGCATGGCGAATCACATGATAATCGGCCGAAATCCCATTGCCGCCGTGCATATCGCGCGCGACGCGCGCGATATCGAGCGCCTTGCCGCAATTGTTGCGCTTCAGGAGGCTGATCGCATCGGGAATGAGCCGGCCCTCGTCGATCAACCGACCGACGCGCAGTGCGGTGTGCAGGCCCAGCGTGATTTCGGTGAGCATATTGGCGAGCTTCAGCTGGACGATCTGGTTCGCCGCGAGCGGCCGCCCGAACTGCTTGCGCTCGCCGGTATAATTGCGTGCGGCTTCATAGCAGAATTCGGCGGCGCCCATCGCGCCCCAGCCGATGCCGTAACGCGCACGGTTGAGGCAGCCGAACGGGCCCTTGAGCCCCGACACATGCGGCAACAGCGCATCCTCGCCGACCTCGACCGAATCCATCACGATTTCGCCGGTGACGGAAGCGCGCAAGGACACCTTGCCCTCGATCTTCGGCGCCGACAGGCCCTTCATGCCCTTTTCGAGCACGAAACCGCGAATCGCGCCATCGTGCGCGTCGGACTTCGCCCACACGACGAAGACGTCGGCGATCGGCGAGTTGGTGATCCACATCTTCGCGCCCTTGAGGCGATATCCGCCCTCGATCTTTTCGGCGCGGGTGCGCATCCCGCCCGGGTCGCTGCCCGCGTCGGGTTCGGTCAGGCCGAAACAGCCGACGAGTTCGCCCGAGGTCAGCCCGGGCAGATATTTCCGCTTCTGCTCCTCGCTGCCATAGGCGTTGATCGGGTGGATCACGAGCGAGCTTTGCACCGAACAGGCCGACCGATAGCCCGAATCGACGCGTTCGACTTCGCGCGCGATCAGCCCATAGCTGACGTAGTTCAGCCCCGCGCCGCCATATTCTGGGTCGATCGTCGCGCCGAGCAGCCCGAGTGCGCCCATTTCCGACATGATCTCGCGGTCGAAGCGTTCATCGAGGAACGCCGAGGTCACGCGCGGCAACAGCGCGTCGGTCGCATAGGACCGCGCGGTATCGCGGACCATCCGCTCCTCTTCGCTGAGCTCGGCGTCGAGCTGGAGGGGATCGAGCGGGTCGAGCGCTTCGATGCGCTGCGGATCGGCGAGGGCCATGGAACGGGCTTTCTCTAAAGAGCGGCAGCCCTTCCGGAATGCTCGCTATGGGGTCGGTTCGGCCGTTTTGCGGGCCATTGCGGCAGCGGGGCTGTCGCGCGGCTCCAATATCGCCGCGGTCTCGATCAGGTCAAGCGCACGCCGCGCTTCATGATAGCGCCGCGCGGCGATCAGCCAGTCGCTCGCCACATCCGATCCCGGCATCGCTTCGACTTCGGCAATCGCGAGGTCGGCCTGTCCGGCGGCGAGATAGCGCCGTGCGCGGTCGAGCCGTTCGGAAGCGCGCGGCGACTGCGTCCCCGCGGCGCGCACGACGAACAATTCGCCGAGCTCGCGGCGAAGGCCGGTCCACAGGCTGCCATTGTCGTCGCCGCCGCGTCCGACGAGCTGCGGCGCCATCGCGTCGAGTTCGGCGCGCAGCTGCTCGAGCGTCACCGGTTCGCGCGACGTATCGATGATCGTCTTCACCGCATTCGGCTGGTCGTCGCCGAAACGCAGGCGCAGCTGCGCGTCGAGATAGCCGAGCGATAACCCGCGATCGAGCGCGCGGCGCACCGCAAAGGCGACAAGCAAGCCCTCCGCGCGCGACGCGTTCCCCGACGCCGATTCGGCCTCGAGCGTGATGCGCGACAGACGCTGTTCGAGTTCGGCGACGCGCGCGGCAAGCGCGTTGGCGCCGTCGACCGGTGTCACCGCAAGCGGCTGACCCGCAGTGCCCTTGGCCGTACCGCCCGCAACCAGCGTGGGCGCCGCAGGGGCCCCGATCATCCTGGCTGGCGGCACATTTTGACCCGTCAGCCAGCGGTTCACCGCCCATCCGCCGCCGGCCACGCCGATCAGGAGCAGGAGGAAGGCACCAATGGCGATGGCGCGGAACGATAGCCCCCTCGCCGGGACCACCTCGTCCGCTGGGGGCGAGGCGGTGTCGATGCTGTCGATTGCCATGTTTCTCTTTCGAACGACCCTATTTTGCATCCTTGTGCCACAAAGCACCGGCCTCTGCCAACATTGCCGCGTCGTTTGGTTGTCCCGCGATGGCGAGATCGCGCCATCCCTCGCCCGCCGCCGCGGCGACCGACGAACTGATCGCGACGAGCGCCAGATGGCCACGCTCGTCGCCGACCAGATCCGAAATACGCCGGGCCGCCCGCGCCGAATGCGCGAGCAAGATCGCAGGCGCGGCGATCAGCGCCGACCATTCCGCCGGGGGCTGCGCCGGTTCGACCTTATAGCATGGCAGCGGGGTGATCGACGCGTCGCGCGCGTCGAATTCCGACCGATCCCGACCGCAAAGCCATAATATCGTTCGGATATTTCGTGACGCCATATCGTCAAGAAGCCGCCGGGCGTCGGCAGCCCCCGTCATCGCAACCGTCAATCCTGCGCCCTCGGCGGCGCGAGCCGTTGCAGCGCCAACAGCGTAAACCGGCAGCGACGACAGCTTGGCAAGATCCGCGCCCGCGAGCTTTGCGGCGAAGGCGCTGGTCAGCAGCAGCGCGTTGAAATTTTCGGCCGCCGGCGCGCGCCACTCTATCGGTCGCGCGGCAAAAAGCGGCATCGCGTGGGCGTCGAGTCCCAGTTTTTTTGCTTGCTCGACTGTCGCGGCATTGCCCGGTTCAGGGCGCGTGACGATCAGCGGCAAGCCAGTCGTCATGCCGCGAACAGGTGCCGGACGCTTTCGGGCGCCTCGGCGAGCAGGCGCTGCGCCAGCGCCGACGCCGCGCCCGAATCGGCGACAAGGATGTGGCCGGCGGCATGTTCCGCGCCATCGTCGGAGAAAATTTCGGCATCGAGGCGCAGCATCCCGTCGTCACGCCAATGGGCGTGCGCTGCGACGGGCGAACGGCAATCGCCGCCGAGGGCCGCAAGGAAATCGCGCTCTGCCGCGACGGCGCGATGCGTCGGTTCATGGTCGATTGCCGCAAGCAGCGCGCGCGTGGCGGCATCGTCGGCGCGACATTCGATCCCGATCGCGCCCTGCGACGCCGCCGGAAGCAACAGGCTTGTGTCCTGCACAACGCCCACATCGTGCATCCCCAGCCGGTCGAGCCCCGCCGCCGCGAGCAGGGTCGCATCGGCATCGCCGCCCGCAATTTTCGCCAGCCGCGTCGCGACATTGCCGCGTAGCAGCACGGTTTCGAGATCGGGGCGGATCCGCTTCACCTGCGCCGCCCGGCGTGGGCTGCTCGTTCCGAGCCGGGCGCCATGGGGCAGGTCGGCGATCGTCGCGGCGGCAATCCCCTCGTGCACCACCAGCCGATCGCGCGGATCGGCGCGTTCGAGCATCGCAGCGAGGAAAAAGCGCGCGTCGCGGATCGTTTCGACGTCCTTCAGCGAATGGACCGCGATGTCGATCGTCCCCGCATCAAGCGCCGCGTCAAGTTCGCGCGTCCACAGCGCCTTGCCGCCGACCTCGGCCAGCGCGCGGTCCTGGATCTTGTCGCCGGTCGCGGTCATCGGCGCGATTTCGAGCGCCGCCATATCGATGCCATGGCTGGCAATCAGCGCCGCAGCCGCCATATGCGCCTGAGCCATCGCCAGCGGTGACGCGCGCGTGCCGATACGCAGCGGGTTTTCGGGGGTCGGAAATGAACTCATCGCCCGCTGCTAGCGCGGGTTGCCCTGTCGATAAAGGGGCGGGTAAAGGAACGCGCAACAATATGACCCTGATCCTCGGCCTTGAATCGAGCTGCGACGAAACCGCGGCGGCGCTAGTCGACAGCGAACGGCGCATATTTGCGCACCGCGTCGCCGGACAGGAAGCCGAGCACAGCCCCTACGGCGGCGTCGTCCCTGAAATCGCGGCGCGCGCGCATGTCGACCGGCTCGCGCCCATCGTCGAAGGCGTGCTCGCCGACGCCGGCGTCTCGCTTGCCGACGTCGATGCGATCGCCGCAACCGCCGGCCCCGGCCTGATTGGCGGCGTGATGGTCGGGCTCGTCACCGGCAAGGCGCTCGCGCATGCCGCGAACAAGCCACTGATCGCGGTCAATCATCTCGAAGGCCATGCGCTCAGCCCGCGCCTTGCCGACCCCGACCTTGAGTTTCCCTATTTGCTGCTGCTCGTCTCGGGCGGCCATTGCCAGCTGCTGTTGGTGAAGGGCGTCGGCGACTACCGCCGCCTTGCAACGACGATCGACGACGCTGCGGGCGAGGCATTCGACAAGACGGCAAAGCTGCTCGGGCTCGGCTATCCCGGCGGCCCGGCGGTCGAGCGCATCGCGAAGGACGGCAATCCCCATGCGGTGCCGCTTCCGCGCCCGCTCGTCGGCAGCGCCGAACCGCATTTCTCCTTCGCCGGGCTCAAAAGCGCGGTCGCGCGCGCCGCCGCGAGCGGCCAGCACAGCGTCCCCGACCTCGCCGCCTCCTTCCAGCAGGCGGTCGTCGACTGCCTCATCGACCGCAGCCGCATCGCGCTGGCGGCCTGCCCCGATGCCACCGCCTTCGTCGTCGCGGGCGGCGTCGCCGCCAATGGCGCGATACGCGGCGCGCTCACCGATCTCGCGGCACGCTTCGACAAGGCTTTCGTCGCCCCGCCTTTGTGGCTGTGCACCGACAATGGCGCGATGATTGCCTGGGCTGGCGCCGAACGCTTCGCGGCGGGGCTGACCGACGATCTCGGCGTCGCGGCGCGTCCGCGCTGGCCGCTCGATCCCGAAGCCGAAACGGTGCGCGGGGCGGGAGTGAAAGCATGACGTCATATTCCAAATTCGGCGTGATCGGCGGCGGCGCGTGGGGCACCGCGCTCGCGCAGCTCCTTGCCGCCGACGGTGCACCTGTCCGCCTCTGGGCGCGCGAGAACGATGTCGTCGCCGCGATCAACACCGAACGTCGCAACCCCGTCTTCCTGCCGGGCGCGACGCTGTCGCCCTCGCTGACCGCGACCGCCAACCTCGCCGACATGGCCGACCTCGACGCGTTGCTGGTCGTCGTCCCGGTGCCCTTCCTGCGTGCCGTGCTTGCCGAACTCCCGGCGGGCGATGCGCCATTGATCTTCTGCAGCAAGGGCATGGAGGCGGGCAGCTTCGCCTTTCCGATCGACATGGCGCGCGACCTCGCGCCGTCGCGCCCGCACGCCGTGCTCTCCGGCCCGACCTTCGCGCACGAGGTCGCCGCCGGCCTGCCGACCGCGATCACCCTCGCCGCCGCCGATGCCGGGCTCGCAACCGACCTCGCGCAAGCGCTCGCGCGGCCGCATTTCCGGCCTTATGTGTCGACCGACGTTGTGGGTGCCGAGATTGGCGGCGCGGTCAAGAATATCCTCGCGATCGCCTGCGGCATCGTCGACGGGGCCGGGCTCGGCCTCAATGCGCGCGCGGCGCTAATCAGCCGCGGCTTTGCCGAAATGACGCGCTTCGGCCTCGCGCGTGGCGCACAGGCCGAAACGCTCGCCGGGCTTGCAGGGCTTGGAGACCTTGTCCTCACCTGCACCTCGTCCAACTCGCGCAACTTCGCGCTCGGTCAGGGGCTCGGCCGCGGCGAAAGCGCCGAAGTGCTGATGGCCGACCGTCGCACCGTGGCCGAAGGCGCATTCAGCGCGCCGGTGGTCGCCGCCGCGGCGCGCGCCGACGGTATCGACATGCCGATCACCGACACCGTCGCGCGGCTCGTTGCCGGCGAAACGCGCGTCGGCGACGCCATTCAGGCTTTGCTCAGCCGCCCGTTGCGACCCGAAGGACGATGAACTGCTTCGACCAATTGCCTGCCTCCCTCGACCACGCTAGACTGCGCATCAGGGCAAAGCAGAAGGGGCGCCAGGCTTGAGCCACACCGATAGCGCAGCCGCGCCCGCGGCGCCCGAAGCTCCGTCGCGCGATGCCGACACCGCCGCGCTCGCCAAGGGCGGACGTACCAATTTCTTCGGATTCATCCTCCGCCTCGTCGCCCGCCTGCCCTTCCTCTATGTCGCAGGCCGCTGGTACGGACCCGAAGCGGTCGGGCGCTTCGCCTTTGCTGTGCTCGTCATCGAACTTGTCGCGCAGCTCGCGACGCTGGGGCTCAAGCGCGGCCTCGCCGAACAGCTCAGCGCGCCCGGCGCCGACCAGCGCACCGTCGTGTGGGACGGCATGTTCGTCGCCTTCCTCGCGTCGGCCGCCGGATCGCTGCTGCTCGCCCTCTTCCCTCAGCTCATGTTCCCTTCGGGCGGCATCGACAGCGCCGATCGCTGGATGGCCTTTCTCGTCTTCGCGATCGCGGGGACCGATATCGCGCTCGCCGCCTGCGCCTATAAATTCGATGTCGGCGCCACCGTGCGCGCCCGCGCGGTCGTCGAACCGTGGGTTATCAGCGCGGCCGCCGCCGGATTCTGGTTCGTATCGGCGCGCGACGGGCTGATGCTCTCCTATGCCGCCGCGATGCTCGGCGCGTTCCTCACCGCGCTGATCCCGATGCTGCGTCACTATGGCGGCCCGCACGGCTGGCAGCCGCACCCTGCGCATCTCGTCAAAGTTGCGCGGCGCAACGCACCGCTCGCGGCCGCCGATGCAATCGAATGGGGGACGCGCCGCCTCGACCTTTTCATCCTCGGCCAGTTCACCTCGCCGACGATCTACGGCATTTATTATATGGCGCAGCAGGTCGCCTCGCTGCCGCAGAAGCTCAAGACCAGCTTCGAGCCGATCCTCGGCCCCGTGATCACGCGCAACCTCGCCGAAAAGCGGCTTGCCGCCGTGGCAGCGCAAGTGAGTCAGGTCGGTTTCTGGATCATCGCCGCGCAGGCCGGCGTAGCGCTCGCGCTGGGCATCCCGGGCGAGGCAGTGATGGGCCTTGTCGGTCCCGAATTCGTCAGCGGCACCGCCGCGCTCGCCTTCCTGCTCGCTGCCGAGGTTGTCGCCGCGACCGCGGTCGTCAGCGAGGCGGCGCTCGTCTATGTCGCGCGCCATCGCAACCTCTTGATCAGCATCGCCACGCTCGCGTTACAGGCGGGGCTCAGCGTCGCGCTGATCCTGATCGCGAAATCGATGGGTCTGCCGCCGATCTACTACGCGGGCGCGGTCGCGCTGGCATTGATGCTCGCGCTCGGATTCGCGTCGCTGGTCAAGGCACGCCTGCTCGCGCGCATCCTCGATGCGCCGGTGAACAGCCTGCGCTGGGCGCTCGTCTGGGCAACCGCCGGCGCGACGGTGCTCGGCTATGGCGCGACGCAGCTTCCCGAATGGGCCGAACTGCTCATCGGCGTGCCCTTCATCCTCGGGGTCTATGGCTGGCTGATCTGGACACGCGGTTTCGGCCCGGCCGACCGCGAGTTGTTCCGGAAACATCCCGAACCTGCCGCAGCCCCCGCCAGCTGATTCTACTCGACGGCTTTCTGCGCCGCGTCGCCGACATCTTCGGCAGCATCCCCGACCTTTTGCGCCGCCTCGGCAATCGCACCGCTTTGCGCCTTGTTGTTGGCTAGGAACTGGAAGGCGAAAAAGGCCGCAATCAGGATCGCGACAAGGAAGATCAGGCCAAAGCCGATCCCCCCGCCGCGACGCGGCTCGCGGTCGATAACCGTGGTGGTATGAGTCGTCCCGTCGGGGTCGCGCGTGGTGTGGATTTCATCGGCCATAAAGAAAACTCCCATGCCTGTGATGCGGCATAGGACGCCCGGTGCCGATGAAAGTTCCTATCCCAGCCGTTCGGCGACCTTCGCCTTGAGGTCGGTCTGCGCGCGCGGGCCAACCTGCGCGATGATCTCGCGTGCACAAACCGCGCCCATCGTCAGGCAATCCTTGATCGGACGCCCTTCGGCGAGACCCGACAGGAATCCGGCCGCGAACAGGTCGCCCGCGCCGGTCGTGTCGACCACCGTTTCGATTGGTTCGGCGCCGACTTCGGTGCGCTCGCCACCCGTCAGCGCGATCGCACCATGCGAGCCGCGCGTGACGATCAGCAGCGGTACCTGCGGCGCGATCTTCGCGACGGCCGCTTCGAAATCCTCGGTTTCGGCGAGCGCGCAAATCTCGACCTCGTTCGCGAAGAGAATGTCGAACAGCCCCTCGCCGATCAGCTTACGGAAATCCTCGCCGTGGCGGTCGATGATGAACGCGTCGGACAGGGTGAAAGCGACCTTGCGCCCGGCACTCCGCGAGACGTCGATCGCGCGGCGCATCGCAGCGCGCGACAGTTCCGGATCCCACAGATAGCCTTCGAGATAGAGGATTTCCGAATCGGCGATCCACGCCTCGTCGATCATGCGTTGCTCGAGCAGGTGGCTCGCGCCGAGAAAAGTGTTCATCGTGCGCTGGCCGTCGGGGGTGACGAGGATCAGGCAGCGCGCGGTCGGCGCGCCCTCCTTGAGCGCCGGGGTTTCATAAGCAACACCGAGCGCGCGCAGGTCGTGCGTGAAGACATGGCCGAGCTGATCGTCGGCGACCTGGCCAATAAAGGCACAGCGTTCACCGAGCGCCGCCATGCCCGCGAGCGTATTGGCGGCCGAACCACCCGACACTTCGACCGCAGGCCCCATCGCCGCGTACAGCCGTTCGGCCTCCTCGGCGTCGATCAGCCGCATCGACCCCTTGGTCAGGCCTTCGGCAGTGATCAGCGCATCGTCGGCGCGGGCGAGAACATCGACGATGGCGTTGCCGATGGCTACAACGTCGAAACGGGCGGTGGAGGCCATGAAATATCCTGTGATGCGTGGAAAAAGCTGCCGCGCGCCTTAGGCGGCGGCGCACGCCAAGGCAAGCATAACGCTTGACCCGCGCCCGCCGGCCTACCATCCCTTGGCCCCATGGCCCGCGCCGTTCACGCTTTCCTCCTCGCGCTCAGGGACTTGCCGAACCCCCGCGTGCTGCGCGTGCTCGCGCAAAGCCTTGCGCTCACGCTGCTGCTCCTCGCCGTCTCGGGCGCCGCGATCTTCTTCGCGGCGCGCTGGGGGCTCGCGCACTGGCAATGGCTCGACGAAGCGCAGCTCGACATGGCGGGCCTCGTGATCGTCCTCGCGATCGTCGCCGGCAGCTGGTTGCTGTTTCGCGCCGTCGCGATCGTCGTCGTCGGCCTGTTCGCCGACGGAATCGTCGCCGATGTCGAGGGACGCCATTATCCCGCCGCGGCGGCGCGGGCGGTCGATGTCGGCTGGCGCCAGAATATCCGCCTCGCGCTCGCGTCGCTGGTGCGGCTGATCGGCGGCAACCTGCTCGCGCTGCCCATTTATATCCTGCTGCTCGTCACGGGGATCGGCACGCCGATCTTCGCGCTGCTCGTCAACGCGCTGCTGCTCGGCCGCGACCTCGAGGCAATGGTTCTCGCGCGCCATCCGGACCGGCAGCGGCTCGACCGCCCCGCGCGCTGGTCGATGGGGCTGCTGTCTGCCGCAAGCTTTGTGGTGCCCATCGCCAATTTGTTGGCGCCGATATTGAGCGCGGCTATGGCCGTGCACATGCTGCATCTCAGCAATGGGGACCAGAAAAGATGATCGAAAACCGCCGCCTGGCCGCTATCGCCGGTCTCGCCTTGACGCTCGGCGCGTGCGCCGGCCCCGCGATCCCGCGCCCCTCGACACCCCCGCCCGCCGCCCAGCAACCGACGACGGTCGTCAAGCCCGTCCAGAATAATGCCCTGATCGGCAACAGCGCCGACGCCGTCGGCCGCATGTTCGGCAAGCCGCGACTCGACGTCACCGAGGGTGCCGGGCGCAAGTTGCAATTCGCCGGGTCGAACTGCACCCTCGATGTCTATTTCTACGCCCCGCGCGCGGGCGCCAACCCCGTGGCAACGCATGTCGACGCGCGCACGCCCGACGGCCGCAATGCCGACGTGAACAGCTGCGCCCAGTCGCTCCAGCGTTGACGTCAGGACGTCAGTTCGGCGAGCGCCCATAAGGCGGCATCGGCGACCATCGGCGACTCATCGCTCGCCAGTCGTTCGAGCACCGGCACGAACCGTACATCGCCGCTGTTTCCCGCAGCGATCGCGGCGTTGCGCACCATGCGCCCGCGCCCGATCCGTTTGATCGGCGAGCCCGCGAAGACCTGCCGGAAATCGGCATCGTCGAGCGCCAGCAGGTCGGACAGCGACGGCGCCGCGAGTTCGGCGCGCGGCAGGAACGCGCGGTGCGCCCGCGCGGTTTCGGCGAATTTGTTCCACGGACACGCCGCAAGGCAATCGTCGCAGCCATAGATTCGGTTGCCGATCCCGCGCCTCAGCGCGACGGGGATCGGGCCATTATGCTCGATCGTCAGGTAGGAGATGCAGCGCCGCGCATCGAGCCGGTACGGCGCAGGAAAAGCCTGTGTCGGGCACGCATCCTGGCACGCCGAACAACTGCCGCACGTATCGCGCCCCGGCGTCGACGGCGCGAGATCGAGCGTCGTGTAGATCGCGCCAAGGAACAGCCAGCTGCCATGGTCGCGGCTGACGAGATTGGTGTGCTTGCCCTGCCAGCCGAGCCCCGCCGCCGCCGAGAGCGGCTTTTCCATCACCGGCGCGGTGTCGACGAACACCTTGACCTCGGCGTCCTTCACCTCGGCGACGAGCCAGCGCGCGACCGCCTTCAGCGCCCTTTTGACGATGTCGTGATAGTCGCCGCCCTGCGCATAGACCGAAATCCGTCCGCGGTCGGGGTGCTCCGCCAGCGCGAGCGGATCGAGCGCGGGGGCGTAACTCATGCCGAGCGCGACTACCGATCGGACCTCCGGCCACAGTCCCTTGGGCGAACCGCGTTGCTCGGCGCGGCTTTCCATCCAGATCATGTCGCCGTGGCGCCCCTCGGCGAGCCATTGGTTCAGCCGCGCTGCGGTCTCAGGCGCCGCATCGGCGCGCGCTATGCCGAACGCCGCGAATCCATGCTCACGCGCGACCGCTTCGAGACGCTCTTCCAGAGGAGGCGTTCCAACAGGCAAGGCTTCTGCAACCATTGGCGCTCTATACGCGAGCGACCTCGCCGTGCCATAGCTTGCATGGCGGATGATTGGGGACCCGGGTTTGAGCGATTTCAGCGTCGAGGCGAATGGCCTCACCAAATATTTCGGCGATTACAAGGCGGTCGACGATGTCAGCCTCGCGGTGCCGACCGGCAGCATCTATGGCGTGCTCGGCCCGAATGGTGCGGGCAAGACGACCAGCCTGCGCATGACGCTCGGCATCATCGACCCCGATGAAGGGTCGAGCCGGCTCTTCGGCGGACAGCGGCCGCAGGCGGTGCGGCACCGCATCGGCTATCTTCCCGAGGAACGCGGCCTCTATCCGGGGATGAAGGCACGCGAGGCGATCGCCTTCATGGGCGCGCTGCGCGGGCTCGACTGGTCGGAGGGGCGCCGGCGTGCCGCAGCGTTTATGACCGAACTCGGGCTCGAACGCGTCATCGACACCAAGATCCGCAAGATGTCGAAGGGCATGGCGCAGATGATCCAGCTGATCGGCTCGATCGTCCATGCCCCCGACCTCATTGTCCTAGACGAACCCTTTTCGGGGCTCGACCCGGTCAATCAGGAGCGGCTCGAAATGCTGGTGCGGCGCGAACGCGACCGCGGCGCGACGATCCTTTTTTCGACGCATGTCATGGCGCATGCCGAGCGCCTCTGCGACCGCATCGCGATCATCGCGCGCTCGGCACGCCGCTTCGAGGGCACCGTCGATGAGGCGCGCGCGCTGCTGCCGATGCAGGTGCGTTACACGCCGCGGACCGCCGGCGATCCCGCCACCGTCGCCGCCAACCTCCCGGCGGGCGCGGAACTGCGCGGCGACGCGTGGCACTTCGCGATTCAGGACGCCGACGTCGAACCTTTGCTCGCGCGCATCACCGCGAGCGGTCATGGCGTCACCGGCCTGTCGATCAGCCGCCCGGCGCTGCACGACGCCTTTGTCCATATCGTCCGCCAGGTCGATGCGGGGTTCGACGCCGATGCCACCGAAGATGCCGTAGAGGAGGCCAGCGCATGACCCCGTTCATTCGCAGCATGTTCGTTGTTGCGCGGCGCGACTTTCTCGCAATCGTCGCGACCCCGACCTTCCTTCTCTTTCTGCTCGCCCCGCTGTTCATGGTCGCGATGGGACTCGCCGGCGGCATGGGCGCGTCACAGCTTGCCGACAGTGCGCGCGGTGCCGGCCGCATCGTCGTGATCGCCGACGCGTCGGACATCGAGGCGCTGCAGGCGGCCGATCTCCGGCTTCGCGATGCCTTCAAGCGCGGCGAAGCGCCGCCGCCGCTCTTATTCCGGATCGCCGGACCCGACGCGCCCGACCCGCTCGCGATCACGCGCGAGAAGGGCACCGACACCTATGCGGTGATGAGCGGCGCGCTCGAAAGCCCGCGCATTGTCGAGCGTAACGCCGAGGGCAGCTCGGGGCGCTATCTTGCACTGCTCGCGAACCAAGTGCTGCGCGACCGCGCCGCCGGCGATGTCGCCCCGGTAAAGCCCCGCTTCGAAAGCATCCGGCGCGGCGGTACCAGCATCGCGGTGCAGCAGTCGCTCGGCTTCGGCGCGGTTTTTATCATCTTTCTCCTGACCCTGCTCCTCGCGGGCCAGACGGTGAGTTCGCTCGCCGAGGAAAAGGGCAACAAAGTCATCGAAATCCTTGCCGCCGCCGTCCCGCTCGAAAGCGTCTTCCTTGGCAAGCTCTTGGGATTTCTCGGGGTCGCCATTCTCTTCATCGCCTTCTGGATCGCGATGGCGATGGGCGGCGGATTGATCACCGCGATGCTGTCGGACCCGGCGACGCTTACCGCCGCGGGAGGGGCGAGCAAGGCCGCCGCTGCGCTGGCGTCCTCCCCCGCGACGGGCTGGCCCTTCTTCCTCGGCATCGGCTTTATCTATTTCATCCTCTCCTTCCTGCTGCTCGGCGCCGTGTTCCTCGGCGTCGGCGCGCAGGCGGGCACGGTCCGCGAGATCCAGATGCTCAGCCTGCCGATCACGATCTTCCAGGTCGGCATGTTCAGCCTCTCGACCGCCGCCGCGACCGCGCCCGACAGCGGTCTTGCGACCTTTGCACAGATATTCCCCTTCTCTTCGCCGCTGGCGATGGCGGCACGCGCCGCGACCGACGATGCGAAGGCGGTCCATCTACTCGCGCTCAGCTGGCAGGCGATCTGGGTCGCGCTCGTCATCTTCCTGTCGGTGCGACTGTTCCGCGCGGGCGTGCTCAGCGGTGGCGGCAACTGGAAATTCTGGCGCCGCGGTGCGGCCGCTGCTGCGAACGCCGCGACGGCCGCCGCCGACCGTCATTGACAAAGCTGTTAGCAGTGGCATTCTGCAACTGATTTCGCCGACGGCGGCAAGCGTCGCGGCGAGTCTCCTGCGAAGAGAGGATGCCCGATGGCGACTGCAGCCCAGCCCCAGACTGTTTCATACGCTCATGATATGAGCCCCGCCGCCATCTATTCAGACGATCGCTGGCAGGAGCCCTTTGCCGAGATCCGCAGGCTCGGCGGCATCGTCAAATGCGAGGACAGCGTCCACGGCCCTTATTGGAATATCGCGAGCCACCAGGCGATCCAGCATGTCGAGGCGTTGCCCGACATCTACAGTTCATCGTGGGAATATGGCGGGATCACGATCCTCGAACGCGACGAGGATGAGGATTTCCGCCTGCCGATGTTCATCGCGATGGACCGGCCGCAGCACACCGACCAGCGCCGTACCGTCGCCCCCGCCTTTACGCCTGCCGAAATGACGCGCCTGTCGGAGGATATTCGCAACCGCACCGGCGAGGTGCTCGACGGCCTGCCGTGGAACAGTGAATTCGACTGGGTCGACCGCGTGTCGATGGAACTGACGACGCAGATGCTCGCGCTGCTCTTCGATTTCCCGTGGGAAGACCGCCGCAAGCTCACCGAATGGTCCGACTGGATGGGCGACGTCGAGCTCGCGCAAAAGCCGGAGCTCAAGGAACAGCGTCGCGCGGTACTCGAAGAGGCTTTCGTCTATTTCCAGAAATTGTGGATGGAAAAGCTCGACCAGCCGCCGACGCCCGATCTGCTCTCGATGATGCTGCACAGCGAAGCGATGCGGAACATGGACAAATATGAGTTCATCGGAAACCTCGTCCTGCTGATCGTCGGTGGCAACGACACGACGCGCAATACCATGTCGGGGCTCGCCTATGGCCTCGACAAATTCCCCGAGCAGCGCGCGAAGCTGGAGGCCGATCCGTCGCTGATCCCCAATGCGGTCAGCGAGATCATCCGCTGGCAGACCCCGCTCGCGCATATGCGCCGCACCGCGCTCGAAGACGCCGAACTGTTCGGGCATCAGATCAAAAAGGGCGACAAGCTCATCCTTTGGTATCTGTCGGCCAACCGCGATGAGAGCGTGTTCGACGACGGCGACGCATTGAAGCTCGACCGCGAGAACGCGCGGCGGCACCTCTCCTTCGGCTATGGCGTCCACCGCTGCGTCGGCGCGCGGCTTGCCGAATTGCAGCTGCGCATCCTTCTCGAGGAAATGGCGGCGCGGCGGATGCGCGTCACGGTCACCGGCACGCCCGAACGTGTCCACGCCTGCTTCGTCCACGGCTTCCGCGCGCTGCCCGTGACGATCGAGAAATATTGACACACCCTTGTAACTCGCTGGGTGCGGCACACGTATTGGTGATATGATCGAACGTCGTCACATCCTCGGCGGACTTGCGCTCGGCGGCGCCATCATCGGCGCACCGATGCTCTTCGCCAAATCGTCGCGTCCGAAGGCGCAGCCCGGCTGGCAACTGTCCGACGCCCAATGGAAGTCGCGCCTGTCGCCGCTGCAATATCGTGTATTGCGCGAAGCCGCGACCGAACGCCCCTTCACCAGCCCGCTCGACAAGGAAAAGCGCGCGGGCATCTTCGACTGCGCCGGCTGCGCGCTGCCGCTCTATTCGAGCAAGACCAAGTTCGATAGCGGCACCGGCTGGCCCAGCTTCTGGGCCCCTCTGAAGGGCGGCATCGGCACCTCGACCGACCATGAGCTCGGCTATGCACGCACCGAAGTGCATTGCAAACGCTGCGGCGGCCATCTCGGCCATGTCTTCAACGACGGGCCGAAACCGACGGGCAAGCGTTACTGCATGAATGGCGCGGCGCTGACCTTCCGCCCCGCCTGACGGCTTACTCGGGCTTCACCCGCCACACCGACAGCCCGGCGCGCGACGCGATCGGCATCGCTTCGAGCCAGTCGGGCGGCGTTCCGGCATAAAGCTCTGCCGCAAGCCCATCCTTTCGCGCCTGGCGATATTTGGAAAAGTCGTTGGCGGTGCGGCAAAAGACGATCAGCGTCGCCTTCTGCTTGCGAACCAGCGCCTCGGCCTGACCGGGATCGCCCGCAAAGACGCGGATCGTATCGGCCATCGCCTCCTTGTTGCGGTGATGCGGGGTCGCGACTAGGCTGTGGCGCGTCCAGAAAAGAACCGGCGCACCCAAGTCGATCGGAGTGAGAATCGTCGTCGGCGGCAATTGGCCAAGCCCCGCGATGGCAGCGGGGTCGAGGCAATTCGCCGTATAGGGATTGGCGGCTTCCGCCATTTCTGTCTTATCCGCCTCGCCTTTCAACGAAGGAACGGCCACCTCGAGCGCCCCTACGACCGCCAAACTGCCGAGTAGCGGCAGGGTCAGCGCGGCCATCACCGATGCGAGGATGCGCGGAACCGTCGAGGCGATCGTCCGTGCCCGCGCCCAGGCGCGAAGGCCAAGCCAGGCGCAACCGGGCAGAGCGAAGAGATGCGCGGTCGACGCGCTGCGCAGGACGAATAGCGACAAGACGGCCGCTCCGATCAAAGCGACGATGATCGTAGCCCAGTTGCGGCGGTCCTCGACCGCGGCGCAGCCCCGCCACGCGAGCAATGCTCCCGCGAGACCGACAAGCGACGGCAGGATGACATGGATCGCATCCTGGGGCTTCGACACCCACACCGGCTGGCCTTCGAGAACGTGGAGGTACCAATATTTCACGACGATCGGATCGAGCGTGGCAAAGGGGCCGTTCGCACATTGTGGTTCGGTCCACACCAGCGCGCCCGCCGCCGACACGCCGGCCAGTCCGAGCAGAAGGAAACGGATCCACAGCTGGCCGGAGTTCGCCCGCGCCGCCGCAAAAACGACGGCGGCGGCGGCGGCGAACGCCGCCATATAGGGCGCCGAAAGCGCATCGCACCAATTGCCGAGCAGCCCCGCAGGGCCGCGCGTCGCAAACTGGAGCAGCAAGGCCCCGCCCGCGAGCGCGCCCATATAACCGCAGAGCCGCGCGCGATCCTCCGCACGCCCGTGGAGCGCCCAGCGCAGCGCGGCAAGCCCGGCGAAGAGCGCGACGATCGGCAATCCTTCGATCGATATCGCGAGCAGCGCCGCGCCGAAAAATCCGCCGAGCAGACCCGCCCGCCACGTTGCCGGGCGAAGCGCCTGCATCATGATCAGCATCGCGAAAAATATCTGCCAGCCATGATGATCGACCCGAAGCGGGCGGAACTGCACGAGGATATATCCGGACATGATCAGGAAGAGCGGCACGACATAGGCGATCCGCCGGTCCGACAGGCCGCGATAGCCGACCACGCACGCGACGCTGAGCGCGGCGCCGAGCAGCGGCGGCCACAGCGCCATCACGATCCGTTCGGCCATCACTTGCCCGAACAACGGTTTCAGCAACAGGATGCCGACCGCCAGCGGCGCATCGACGATGCGCGACCAGTGCATCAGCACCCCGCCACCCGCCGCATTGACGCGATATTGCGAAAGGTCCCACCAGCCCTGCCCGGCGAGAAGGTCGCGCACCTGCGCCATGCGCATCGCGTCGTCGGTATCCGGCAGATCGAGCATGCCGATCGCGTGCCATTTGGCGATGATCGCAATCAGGCTCATCGCGCCCCAGATGATCAGCGCGATCCGCACCGGCGTGAACCACGCGCCGAGGACGATGCCGCCCGGCGCGGATGCCGTATCAGGAGGCGCCGCGCCGCCCGCGGGAAGCGCGGACGCGTCGATCATGCCGCCGCGGCCCGGAAGACGATATGGCGGCGCAGCAAATAGGTGGTCTGGAAACTCACGACGATCGCCGCAAGCTTGGCGAGCCGCGGGTCGAGCCCCAGCGCGCTGCCCCCGCCGACGATCGCGGTCGTCACCGCCAACCCGACGAGCGCCGATCCGACGAAGAGCAATTTCTGGCGATGGCGCTCACCCGTGCCGCGCGCCGCCGCGCCGTCGGCAAAGACGAGCCGGCTCGACACCATCCAGTGCACGAGGATTCCGGCGCAATAGCCGGTCGCAGAGGCCATGACCGGTGACATGCCGGCGTCGAGCAGCAACAGGAACAGTCCCGCATCGCTGCCCAGCGCGAGCCCGCTCGCGAGCAAATAGTTGATCCAGCGTATCTCGCCGCGCCGTACCGACGCGATCAATTTGGTGACTGGAAGCATGGCGCCGATCCCCCCGGCCAGATCCTCAGGCAGCCTTTGCCACGCGCGTGGGCACCTCGCGAACCGACGCCAGCGCGGCCTGCTCGCCCTCGGTCCCGCTCTCATGATATTCGGCATCTTCGTTGACGCCCCAGATATCATAGAGTTTTTCGCCCGCGACGATGTTCCGCACCGTCAGCATCGCGGTCATCATCGCATGATCCTGGTTGTTATAGCGATGCATCCCGTTGCGCCCGACCATGTGCAGCGTCGGATAACGCGCCTCGAGTTCGCTGCGCATCGTCTCGACATGCTTGGCATAATCGTCGTCGTATACCGGATAGGCCTTTTCCTGCCGCACCACGGCGCCGCCGACGACATCTTCGGGATCGCACAGGCCGAGGATTTCCATTTCCGTGGTCGCGAGCGCGACGAGTTGCTCGTCACTCGCCGACCATAGCCCGTCGCCCTCGAAACAGAAATATTCGAGCCCGACGCACGCGAGTTCGGGATCGGGCACCATTTCGGGCGACCAGCTGCGGAAATTCTGCACCCGCCCGACCTTCACCTTGCTGTCGTGGATATAGATCCAGTTGTCGGGGAACAGGTCTTCCGAGCGAATCTTGAGCGCGACGGTCAGAAAGTCGCGATATTTGAGGTTCGGCGCGGCGTTCAGCGCGCACGCCGGCAGCGGATGGATGCGTGCCGCGAGCTCGCGCATCGGCGCCGAGCTGATGACATGGCCGGCGTCAATCACGATATCGCCGTCGGGGCCGGTCGCGGTCATCCGCCAGCGGCCCGTCCTCTGATCCTGCGTCAGCTGTTTGAAGCTGTGGCCCATCAGCACATGGTTGCCGCCCGCGACGACCTTGTCGCGCGCCGCTTCCCACATCATGCCGGGACCAAGCCGCGGATAGCGGAAGGTTTCGAGCAGGGTCTTGGTCGCCATGCCGTCGTTCGGGCGCTTGTTGAGCCCAAGGCTGCGCTTCAGCCCGTCGATCACCGCGCCGCCGAGCGAAAGCCCCTTGATGCGCTGCGCCGCCCAGTCGGCCGACATTTCGTCGCACGGCATGCCCCACACCTTCTCGGTATAGGTCTTGAAAAAGATCGAATAGAGCTTCCGTCCGAACTGGTTGATCGTCCAGTCTTCGAAACTGCGGACCGTCTTGTTCGGAAACAGCTTCGCCTGCGCATAGCTCACCATGCACAACGTCGAACGAAAGATGCCGAGGTTCCACAGCGCCTCGAAGGCGCGCAGCGGATAGGAATAGAATTTGCCCTCATAATAGATGCGGCTCATCCGCGGGCGTTCGATGAAATCGTCGGGAAGGATCTCGTTCCACAGGTCGACGACCTCGCGGCTCTTCGAGAAAAAGCGATGCCCGCCGATATCGAAGCGAAAGCCCTCATGCTCGACCGTCCGGCTGATCCCGCCGACATAGGTCGGATCCTTTTCGATCACCGTTACGCTGTAACCCTGCTGGGTCAGCTGATAGGCGGCGGTCAATCCCGCCGGGCCCGCGCCGATGATGGCGACGTCGGCACTCGTCGGGCGGCTTTTCGAACCAAAAGCTTCGGACATTATGATGTTTCCCCACAGGCAAATTCTTGCTCGCTACCCCTGTGGCCAATCATGGATAAAAAGTGGTTAATGCGGCTTCGTGATTCTGCTGAAAACGCGGCTTCGCGCCTTGGGAAGCGGCCCATTTTGCTGTAAAACCAGCGTGGCCAAGGAGGCGCACGGCATGGCAGGCGGTCTGGCAATCGTATTGAGCGGCGGCGGCGCGAAGGGCGCGTTTCAGGTCGGCGTCGTCCACGAACTCGTCGTCAATCGCGGCGTCCGGCTCGACATCGTCGCGGGCGTATCAACCGGCGCGATCCAGGCGCTGGGGGTGGCGCAGGATGATATTCCTGCGCTGCTCGACACTTGGCTAGCCATCCGCGGCAACAGCTCCATTTATAAATCGCGCCCGCTAGGCGTCGTCGGCGGGCTGCTCGGCGAGGATGCACTCTACGACACCGCGCCGCTCAAACGGCTGCTGAAAGGCTTCGCGAACGACGCGAAACTGCGCGCGAGCGGGCGCAAGCTGCTGCTCGGCGTCGTCAATCTCGGCACCGGCAGTTTTCGCACGATCGACGAGAGCGTGCCGGGCATTCACAATTGGGTCTACGCCAGCTGCGCGATGCCACTCTTCTTCGATCCACTCAAAACGCGCGCAAGCGACGGGACCGAGGAACAATGGGTCGACGGCGGGGTACGCGACGTGACCCCGCTCAGCGCCGCGCTCGAAATGAACCCACGCGGCGTGATCGCAGTGCGCGCCTCGCCCGCGCCACATCCGGGCCCGGTGCGCACCTTCCCCAACCTCATAAAGATCGGGCTGCGCGCCGTCGATATATTGCAATCCGAGGTTTCGGCGAACGATCTGGCCGGTGCGGCGCTCATCAACGACCTGATCGCCGCACGCGAGGGCCAGCTTCGCGCGCTGCAAAGCGAAGGCATCGGCGGCGCGCAGGCCGCGCGCATCCTCCGCCCGCTCGACGTCCAGATCGCGCGCTACCGCTTCGCGCCGATCCGCATTATCGAACCCGAAGAGGAGGTCGCCGAAACGCTCGAATTCGATCCGGCGAAGATCCGCGCGGCAATCGACGCCGGCCGCCGCGCGGTCGACCGCGAATGGGATGCGCTGGAGCCACTGCTGAGCTGATCTTACGCGCTGCTCAACGGTAATCCGCGATCGCCGCGACGCAGCCATCGGCGTCGACCTGGCCGCCGACTACCACGACATCGGCACCCGCCGCCTGCGCCGCCGCGATACCCGCGGGCGCATCCTCGAACACGAGGCATTCGCCAATGGCGACGCCCAGCAAAGCGGCGGCCTTAAGATAACCTTCGGGATCGGGCTTGCCGTGCCGCACATCCTCGGCGGCGACCATCGTTTCGGGCACCGGCAGCCCGGCGGCGCGAAACCGCGCCTCGGCCAACGCGCGCGGCGCCGAAGTCACCACGGCCCACCGTTCGGCGGGCAGCGCCGCAACAAACGCTTCGATTCCGGGAACAGGCAAGATTCCATCGACCGCGGCGATTTCGGCCTCGGTCAGACGAACGGCCTCCGCTTCGATATCGGTTCCCTCGCGCGCGAAACGGCGGATCGTATCGACGGCGCGCACGCCGTGTACCGCGGCGAGCAAGGCGGCGGCATCGGCGCCGTTGCGCTCCGCCCAGTCGCCCCAGATCCGTTCGGCGACGCGCGTCGAGTCGATCATCGTACCGTCCATGTCGAACAGGAAGGCGGCATAGTCCCGGCCACCGAACCGCAACGGCGGGGTTGTCTTGCTTGTCATTTCCCGGGTCATCCTTGATGGGTACGGAATCCGGCGAGCGCTTCGTCGCCGGGTTCGGCGCCCTCCTAACCCCTCTCGGGCTTTTTCCAAGGCGCGACCGACATGGAAAGCGGACGATTGTCGACCCTTAGTCGCCCTGTCGATCCCCACCAGGCGGCCCGCGCGCATTGCCGCTGCCGGTCGGCGTATCCTCCCGTATCGCAACGTCGCGCATCAGCGGCTTCAAGATGACCGTCCCCAGCCGGACGCGCGGGGTCGCCTTCCCCGGCACCGCCCCAACCGCAAAGCCGCCATCGAGCCGGAATGCGGCCGCCGACGCCTTGCCCAGCCGCACCGTGTAGCGTCCGTATGCGACCCCCTCGAACAGGAAATATCCGTCGAATTCAGTGATCGTCGTCGCGCGAACGCGGCCCTCGGCGTCGACGAGCTCGACGCTCAGCCCCTCGATAGGATTGCCCCCGTCACGCCGCAGAACGCCCTCGATCTCGCCCGCCACCGCCATCGGCAGCGCGACGCGCGTCGCGACCCCCGGCCGCGGCAACACAACGACGCCTGGCAGCGCCGGCTGGACATAAGGATCCGGCAGGCTGCCGGCGTCGATACCGATAAGCACCGGGCGGAACGGTTCGAGCCCGTCGATCGTCCCTCGCCCATCCTTGTCGGTCGCGGCCTCTACATGCGCGTTGCCTGCGGTCAGCGGCACGTCGGCGAGCGCCGCCTCTTCCGGCTGGCGGATGCCGTCGCCATTGTCGTCCATCCACACATCGGCGATCACCTGGCCGCGGCTCGCGAGCTTCTCGCTCGACACGCGCCAGCCGCCATTCGATTTCGGGCCAAAGCTGAAGGCGAGCGCCAGCGACGCCGCGACCGACCCGTCGCTCGCGATTTCGCCGAACCCCGTCAGCTGCAGCTTGTTGAAACGGCGTGTATATCCCATTCCGGCGCGTGCGCGGTGGAGCCCGCGATCATAGCCGAGTTCGGCGCGCCATTCGGCGTCGCCCTTCCCGGCCCATTCGCCGATGACCGCCATGCGCGTATCGCCATTGTCGCCTGACAGCGCAAAACGCGCCTCTCCCCGGACGCGAACCCGCCCGATCCGGGCGTTGGCAAGCAGGCTGGCGGCCAGATTGTCGGGCGGATCGGGCCCAATCGGTACCTTCGTCCGGCTCCAGTCAAGCTGTCCGGTAAAAGTCATCGCGCGAAAGCCCGCCGACACGCGCGCACTGGCTTCAAGGCTGTCGATCCCCGATCGCCGTTCGACCTGCCGGACATCGAAGTGGAACGGCAGCACAGTCCGTCCCAGCGTGACCGACTGGTCGACCGAGATCGAGTAAATACCGTTGATATTGTTGATAAAACGGTCGGATACAAAGCCGCCCCAGCCGCGCATCGCATCGGCGCGGATATAGGTTTCGCCGAACGCCGCCAGCCAGCTCGCGCGCGCCGCGGTGCCGCCCCCACCGCCTCGCGAATTGTCGGCGTAACTGCCACCAACCTCGAGTAGGGTCGGCCCGATCGACCGGCGCAGCGCAAGCTCGCCATAATTATACCGCACATTTTCGATCAACAGGCTGTGCAAATAGGCTGCGGCGGACGTGCGCGCATCGAGCCCGCGCTCGATCCCCAACGTCCCGCGCCACCCGCGCCGGAACGCCCCGCGCCGCTGCTTCCCGAATTCGATCAGGTCGGCATTTTCCTGCGCGAACCCCGCCCAATACCAGGTCTGCTGCGGCGGGATCGAATCCATCCCCACCTGCACCTGCTTGATTTCACGCCGGATTTGCCCTTGCGGCCCATATAGGACGATCTCGAAGCGGTTCGCGCCATATTGCAGCGGCACGTCGATAAATTCGTAGCGGCCGTCGCCATTTGGGCTGGTAAAGGCGAGCAATTGGCCGTTGCGATACAGCTCGGCATCCCAGCCCGCGGGCAGATCGCCGCGGAAGGTCGTCTTGTCGAAGGCATCGGGCCGCTCGATCGGCCGATTGGTGAGCACCGCCCCCCGCCCGGGCGCCGACGCCGCGACGATCCCGGTCGAGAGCAGGCTGACATCGCCCAGCCCGTAATGCGTCGCCCCCAGCGGCCCGAGCAGGCGCCCTTCGGGATCGGTGCGATAGAGCCGCATGCGCAAGCTGTCGGGCACACCCTCATTGTCCGACGACAGCCGCGCGTCGAAACTCTGCCCGACCACCTCGCCCGCAGCGAAAATCTCGTAGCGGCCCTGCACATAGGATCCGCCGCGCTTGTCCGATACGACTCCCGCCGAGGCGACGATGTCGACCGACGGCGTTGCCCACGCCTGATAGGGCCGCGCGGCTTGCGGCAGGCTCTTGAGATCGAACGCGGCCTGCGGACGGATCCCTGCTGCCCGCGCGCGGCGTTCGGCGGCGAGCTGGAACGGCAGCTTGTCCTTGGTGTCGATCCGCAGCACCGCGTTCGACAGGTCGGCGGCCAGCGGCACCCCAAGCCATTGATTGAGGCTATCCAGATCGACGCACCATCCCGCCGGCGTGTCGCGGATCGTCGTCGCAGCCAGCCGGAAACTCTGGCTTCCGGCGCGCACTTCGCCCGCGTCGCGGTCGATCGTCAGGCTGCGGCGCTCGTCAAACACCCAGCCGGTTGCGCGGCGCAACTTCTTGTCGACGCGCACCGCGAGATCGAGCGCGAGCACGACATCGGCAAGATCGACGCACACACCCTGCGGCGTCTGATAACCGCGCACCCCGTCGCCGAGCCGGTACTGCCCCGATCGCACATCGAACAGCCAGCTGTCGTCCTCGTTCGGCGCCCAGCCGTCAGCGGCAAGTGAAACGGGCTTTTTCTCAACAGCCTCAGCGCCGGCGGGGACGAGCCCCACCAGCGCCAGCCCGGCCAATATCGCCGGTTTCCATCGAGACAGCGCCGCGCGGATCATCACCCCCGCCCGCTTTGCTCCGGGTTTACGCCGTCACTTCACCACCCGCTCGGCCTCGTCGATCGTGCCGCCGCCGATTTCGCGGTCTTCGCTGTAACGGATGCGCACCGGGCCCTTGAGCTTCGCCGCGAGCTCGCCGGGTACGCGCAGCGACACCTTGCGCGCGCCGACCTCGGGATAGACCGCGATGCCGCGGGCGACGAGCAAGGGCTCAGCAACCCCGGGCCGGGTCACTTCGATGTCGCCGTAGACCGACCGGCTGCCCGTCCGCGTCAGGTCGAAATTGAACGCGGGGCCATCCTGCGTTTCGCTGACCCACGCCTCGCCGATCGACGCCTCCGCGCCGAGATCGCCGACGCGGACGATCACCGGGATGGTGATTCCGTAAATCGGCGTGAGCGCGATCGACACGCCTTCGCTCACGGGCTTGACAGGATCGGCAGGCACCGCCGCTGCCGCATCGGGAACTGCGCGGAACAGCATATGCGCGCGATATTCGCCCGGCGGCGTTCCCTCGGGGACGCGCACCCCGACGCGCACGACCTGCGGCTGGTTGGGCGGCAACGTGACGCGGCGCGGGCTGAAGGCGATCATATCGAGCGCGGTCCGCTCGGCGGCCGTCACATTTTCTTCGGCGATCTCGTCGAGCCCGCCCTCGCCGGTCATCCTCTTGATCTCGAGGCTGATCCGATAGGTCGCAGGCTCGGCGCCGATATTGTTCAGCACCACCTCGGTCCCGCGCGATCCATCGAGGACGACGCGTGTCGGCGCGACGAGCAGGTCGCCGGCAGCCAAAGCCGGCGACGTCGCGGCGCCAAGCGCAGCCGCGGTAAACAGGCCGAAGCCCTTCAAAAAACGCAACATGGATACGATCCCCACAATCGTTTCGGGAAACGGCCCCACACCGTCCCGATGGTCGCATCCTGCCTGCGCCAACATGGTTGATATTTCGCTAACCAAGGGCGCCGCTTGCATAAAGAGAGGCCGCCGGACCTGCGCCCGGCGACCCCATTTTACCGCTGGCGGGTCTCAGCCCGCCAGGCCCCCCAACCTATTGATAATTGGCGGTGACGTTGAACGTCCCCGTATAGTCGCCCGACGCCTGGTTGGCGCCGACGCTCAGCGTACCGCCGACCTGGAAGCTGCCGCCGGTGGCGCCCAGCGTGATAGTCGGCGCCGAATAGGTCAGCGTCGATGCCATCGTACCGCCAAGCGAGCCCGTCAGCGTCACGCTCGAATCGCCGCCGACAACGACCACGGCGCCCTCGGTGCCGGCCACGTTGAAGTTGGCGGCGGTCGCCGTGCCGGTGCAGGTCAGCGCCGCAGCGCATGTCCGCGTGCCGCCCGTCGACACCGCAACGGTCGCCGCGGTCGCACCGCTGATGATCGTCGCATATTGCAGGTCGCTGGTGTTGGTGAGCGTGATCTGGCGCAGGATCTTGGCTTTCGCCGTACCCGTGGCCGAAGCCGCCTGCGCCGCCGAAGCGTTCATCGCGAGGGCAGCAATCGCGGCACCCAGAAGGGCGCGCTTCATTCCAAATTTGCGCATATGTTTGGTCCCTTGAATCAGTCGAATTTCGAATGGATTTCCCACCCCATTCGCCGACCTCTTTAGGGGACGACCTGTTCAGTCTTTGCCAGCAAGCTTGGTTAACAGGCCAACAAGAATTGGCCCGCGTTACACAGAATAATCAAACAATATCAGTGATTTACTACGGCGTAGCTGTAGCCGTGGCGGCCGCCTGTCCTCCTTTAACGGCCCGGACTGGCACAAATTGAGCGGCGATCATATCGATTCGCCGCTCAGCCGCTGGCAGATCATGTCGAGCTGGTCGAGCGACGCGAATTTAAGCGTCAACGCGCCCTTGCCGTCGCCAACATATTGGATCGCGACACCGATCCCGAGCAGCTCGGACAAATGGCGTTCGACCGCGACGATATCGGGATCGCGCCCGCCATCCATGCTCTTATATTCGAGCGGCGGGACCTTGCGGCCGCCGCCCTTGTCGGTACGGACCAGCGCTTCGACCGCGCGGACCGACAGGCCCTCCTTGACGACGCGGCGCGCGATCGATTCGGCGTCGTCGGCACCGATCAGCGCGCGCGCATGCCCCATTGCGAGCGATCCGTCGCCCACCAGCTCTTGCACCGCGGCGGGCAGGTCGAGCAGGCGCATCAGATTCGCGACATGACTGCGCGATTTGCCGACGAGCTTCGCCAGCGCCTCCTGGTTGTGGCCGAAATCGTCGATCAGGCGGCGATAGGCGCCCGCCTCTTCGATCGCGTTCAGGTCCTGGCGCTGGATGTTCTCGACGAGCGCGATCTCATAGGTCGCCGCGTCGTCGAGCTCACGCACGAGCGCGGGGATATGATGCAGCCCCGCGCGTTGCGCCGCACGCCAGCGCCGTTCGCCGGCAACAAGCTGGTAGCCGTCGCCGTCGGGTGAGCGACGGACGATGATCGGCTGCAAAAGTCCGCGCAAGCCGATCGAATCGGCGAGCTCTGCGATGGCATTTTCGTCGAAATGGCGGCGCGGCTGGCCAGGGAGCGGGCGAATCGACCCGACCCCGACATGCTGCACCGAATCGCCCGACGCCGGCGCGACCTTCGCCGCCCCACCCGGGGTCGCCAGCACCGGCGCCTCGACCGCGACATCGCCGAACAGCGCATTGAGCCCCCGCCCCAGCCCCGAGGGCCGCTTGCGTGCCGGGCTCGAATCCGGTCCAGTTTCGTCTTTATTATCAGCCATTTATGCAGCCTTGCGGACGTTGGGAAGCCGGTCGATCAGCTCGCGCGCAAGCGCGATATAGGCGGCCGACCCGGCGCAGCGGTGGTCGTAGATCAGCGCGGGAAGCCCATGGCTTGGCGCTTCCGACAGCCGGACATTGCGCGGGATCACCGTGTCGAACACGACGGGGCCGAGGACTTCGCGCACATCGTCGGACACTTGATCAGTGAGCCGGTTGCGGCGGTCGAACATCGTCAGCGCAACGCCAAGGATCGACAATTTCTGGTTGAAGCGCTCGCGCACGCGCTCGACCGTGGTGAGCAGCTGGCTCAGCCCCTCGAGCGCGAAAAATTCGCATTGCAGCGGTACGATCAACGATTCGGCGGCGATCAACGCGTTGAGCGTCAGCATGCCGAGCGACGGCGGGCAATCGATCAGACAGATATCCCACTGTCCCGCTTCGGCGGTCGACAATGCCTGTTGTAGCCGGTGCAGCCGGTCCTGAAATTCGATCAGCTCGATTTCCGCTCCCGACAGGTCGACTGTCGCGGTGACAATGTCGAGCCGCGGCACCGCGGTCGCGATCGCGCATTCGGCAAGCGTCGCATCCCCTCGCAGCAGCTCATAGCTCGAACATTCGCGCTGCGATTGCTTTATCCCGAGCCCGGTCGAGGCATTGCCCTGCGGATCGAGGTCGATGATCAGCGTCCGCCAGCCGGTCGCCGCGAGCGCTGTCGCGAGGTTGATCGCCGTCGTTGTCTTGCCGACCCCACCCTTCTGGTTCGCCACGGCAATGCGGATCATCGCTTTCCTCGCTGTTTTGCCGCAATTTTTCCGATTCCCACCAAAATCTGGCTCTCTGGATCGGTGCGGCTCTGTTCCACGTGGAACATTCTCTGCCATGGCTGGGGCAGCAAAGCCAGTTCCTTAACCGCGTTTCGCCCTTTTGGGAGCAGCCAATGCGTCGATTCGGTGGAAAAACGCGCGGATAAGTCGAGCAGCTTGTCGAGCGGTGCAAAGGCACGCGCGCTGATCGTCGCGGCAGCGCGCGTTTCGACCCGCTCGAGCGGCGCCTCAGCCACCTCGACATGGCCCAGATCGAGTTCGGCTGCGACCGCGCGCAGAAAGTCGCAGCGCCGCTTGCGCGATTCGACGAGCAGAACCGGCCGCGCGCTCAGGATCGCAACGACGAGCCCAGGGAGCCCCGGCCCACTACCGAGGTCGATCCAGAGCCCATCGCCCTCCATGGTGTCGAAAGAGAGAAGCTGCGCACTGTCGGCGATATGCCGGACCCAGATGGTCGGAATCGTCGATGCCGCGATCAGATTCTGCTGTGCATTTTCGGCGACGAGCATTTCGACGAAACGGTCGAGCTTCGCCCATAGATCGGTCGTCGGTGCGAATAGCTCACCGATCCAGGAGCGCGCCGCGGCTTCACTGTCAAGAATCTGTGTCGTCAAGCTGAAGCTGTCCTCTTAATTCGCTCGTGCTGAGCTTGTCGAAGCACCGTCCTTCGTTCTTTCGCGCTAAAAGAAAGAACCGCCCTTCGACAAGCTCAGGGCCAACGGATTTTAGTCAGCGATGGCGGATCACGCCGCGCGCCGCTTGCTATGCACCATGATTGCCGTCAGCGCGGCGGGAGTGACCCCATCGATCCGGGCCGCCTGCCCCAGCGTCTCGGGCTGCGCCTTCGTCAGCCGCTCGACCATCTCGCGCGACAGGCCGCCGATCGCTCCATAATCCAGCGCGAGATCGAGGATGATCGCCTCATTCGCGGCGAGCGCGCGCAGTTCGGCATCCTGCCGTGCGATATAGGGCGCATAATGGGCGTCCTCGGCGATCTCCGACAGAATCGCGGGATCGACCGATTCGAGGTCGGGCGCCAGAACGGCAAGCCGCGCGATCGACATGTCCGGATAGCGCAACAGGTCGATCCGCTTGCGCGCGATGCCGTCGCCCGGAAGCGCAAGCCCGACGGCGGCATAATCGGCGGTCGCGACCGGCGCATCGAGCAGGGCTTCGGCCCGTGCCCGTTCGGCCTGCCGCACCCTGAACAACGCCGCGGTCGCCGGTCGCACCAGCCCGAGTTCGATGCCTTTGGGCGTGAGCCGCGTCGCGGCATTGTCGGCGCGCAGCCGCAAGCGATATTCGGCGCGCGCGGTGAGCATGCGATAGGGTTCGGTGACACCCTGCAACACCAGATCGTCGACCATCACGCCGATATAGGATTCGCTGCGATCAAGGATCAGCGGATCGCGCCCCTGGGCGGCGAGCGCGGCGTTCGCGCCGGCCACCAGCCCCTGCGCCGCGGCCTCTTCATATCCCGTCGTGCCGTTGATCTGCCCGGCGCAATAGAGGCCGGGCATCGCGCGCACCTGCAACGTCCGGTCGAGCGCGCGCGGGTCGATATGATCATATTCGACCGCATAGCCGGGCACGACCATTTCGACGACTTCCAGCCCCTCCATCGTGCGCAGCATCGCGAGCTGGACATCGGCGGGGAGCGAGGTCGAGATTCCGTTCGGATAGACGAGGACCGAATCGAGCCCCTCGGGCTCCAGAAAGACCTGATGCCCGTCGCGATCGGCGAAGCGGTGGATCTTGTCCTCGATCGACGGGCAATAACGCGGCCCCGCTGCTCCGATGGCGCCGGTGAACAGCGGCGAGCGATCGAGGTTCGCCGCGATAATCGCGTGGCTTTCGCTATTGGTGCGCGTGATCGCACAGAAAATCTGCGGCACCGTGCGTTCACTGTTCCACGTGGAACAGGTCCAGCGCTCGCCGTCCGAGGGCTGCTCCTCCAGCCGTGCCCAATCAATCGACCGTCCATCAAGCCGCGGCGGCGTCCCCGTCTTGAGCCGTGCCATCGGGAGTTTTGCCGCGCGCAATTGCTCGGCGAGCCGATGCGCGCCCGCCTCGCCGATGCGCCCACCCTCCATCCGCTCTTCACCGCGGAACAACCGGCCGCCGAGGAATGTCCCGGTGGCGAGCACGACCGCGCTCGCCTTCAAGGTCGAGCCATCGGCGAGTTCGAGTCCCTCGACGCGTCCGTCCTCCGACAGGCGCAGCGCGGCAGCTTCGCCGGCAACGACCATGATGCCATCCTCTGCACGGAGCAAATTTTGGATCGCGTCGCGATAAAGTTTGCGGTCGGCCTGGATGCGAGGCCCCTGCACCGCCGCACCCTTCGACGCGTTGAGCATCCGGTAATGGATCGCAGCCTTATCGGCGGCGCGCGCCATCCAGCCGTCGAGCGCGTCGACCTCGCGCATCAAATGACCCTTGCCGAGCCCGCCGATCGCCGGATTGCACGACATCGTGCCGATCAGCGCCGGATCGAAACTGACGAGCGCGACGCGCGCGCCAAGCCGCGCCGCAGCCGCGGCGGCCTCGGTTCCGGCGTGACCACCGCCGACGACGATGACATCAAAAATTTCGTTGCAGTGCATGATTGCTGCGGCCCTTACCGCAAAGACGGGTGCGAATCCACTATGGCGCGATGGAAGCGATGTTTCACGTGGAACATCATTTGCCGATGCAGAAACGCCCGAACAAAGCGTCGAGCATATCTTCGACGCCCGCGCGCCCGGTAATACGGTCGAGCGCCGCTGCGGCCAACCTAAGCCTTTCGGCGAGAAGGATTAAATCCCTCGCCTCGCGCGATCCGGCCTCGATGGTCAACCAGTCGCGTGCTTCGCCAAGCGCCGCGCGCTGACGCTGACGCAGCGCCGCCTCGCCCTCACGCGGCAACAGCGTCCGCGCCATCTCGACGACATAGCGATGAAGCTTGTCCATTCCCTCGCCCGTCGCCGCCGAAAGAATCAGGTCGCAACGCGCAGCTTCGGCCTCCGCCGCCGCGTCGCCCGACCAGCGATCGGCCTGCGCCGCGATCAGGATCGCCCGCGGATGCTCGGGCGCATCCTTCGGCGACCCAAGCCAGAGCAAGATATCAGCTCCCTCGACCGCGGCCTTCGCGCGATCGATTCCGATCGTCTCGATAACATCGGCACCCTCGCCGCGAATGCCCGCCGTATCCGAAAAGCGCATCGCGATCCCGTCGAGCGCGAGCGGCGTTTCGATCACATCGCGCGTCGTCCCCGCCACCGGCGACACGATCGCAAGCTCTCGCTGCGCCAAAGCATTGATCAAAGTCGATTTTCCGGCATTCGGCGGCCCCGCGATCACCACCGACAGCCCTTCGGCGATCACCTCCGCCGCCGGCCGCGCCAGCCACCCGCCCAATTCCGCCGCCAGATCGCCCATCCCCACAATCAAACGCTGCGCAACAGCTTCGCCAACTTCGACATCATCCTCATCGGCAAAATTGAGCTCGGCCTCGGCGCCCGCCATCAAGCCGAGCAGTCGGTCCTGCCACCCCGCGACCGCGCGCGACACATGCCCGCTCGCCATACCGAGCGCCTGCACCCGCTGGTTTTCGGTCTCGGCAGCAAGCAGATCCGCAAGCCCCTCGGCCTCGGCCAAGTCGATCCGTCCATTCTCGAACGCCCGGCGCGTAAATTCTCCTGGCTCGGCCCGGCGCAGGCCGTCGATTGCGGCCAACGCCGTTTCGACTGCCGCCACCACCGCGCGCCCGCCGTGCAGATGCAATTCGGCGAGATCCTCTCCGGTTGCCGTTGCGGGCCCCGGAAACCACAGGACCAGCGCCTGATCGAGCGGTGCTCCTTTCGCGTCGCTGAGCGCCGCAAGCGAGGCATGGCGCGGTGCGGGCAGCCGCCCTGTCAGCGCCTGTAGCGCCGATCCCGCCGCCGGCCCGCTTACGCGCACGACGCCGATCGCCGCCGGCGGCATTCCGCTCGACAGTGCAAAAATCGTATCTCTTACAATAAGTTGGTTCAGCTCTTGCGCCCCTTGGCGGGCTTGTCGTCATCGCCCGCATCGGCCGATTTCGACCCGCCCATCAACCCGCCGCCAAACTGGCCGAGCAATGACTGGACAAGCTCAAGACCGCTGCCGCCCATCGGCACCCATGTCTTGACCATCGACTGCACCATGTCCGGCGTGATCCCCTTCGCCATCAATTCCTTGACGCGGCTGAGATAGATATCGTGCAGCGGCTCGAGGTCGGGAAGCCCGAACAGGCGGCGGGCCTCTTCGGGGGTACAATCGATCTCGATATTGAATTTCATCGTCCGTCTCCGCCCCGAAATGCCGGTAAGCCGCTTGAGCCGTGCCCGCAGCCCCGCTAGCTTCGCGCTTTCACCGCAAAGAAGCAAGAGTCAGGAGCCCTTCCATGTCCGCGACGAACATCACTATTCCCACGCTCGACGGCGAAGCGACGATTCCCGCCTATGTCGCGCGTCCCGACGCCGATTCGTCGCGCGCGATCATCGTCATCCCCGAAATCTTCGGCGTGAACGCGGGCATCGTGCAGAAATGCGAAGATTGGGCGGCGCAGGGCTATCTCGCGATCGCGCCCGACCTCTTCTGGCGCTTCGCCCCCGGGGTCGACCTCAACCCCGATGTCGAGGCCGAATTGAATGAGGCGCTCCGGCTTCTCGGCCAATATAATGTCGACGACGGGGTGAAGGATATCGAGGCGGCAATCCGCTGGCTCCACGGCCAGGGCGCGGCCAAGGTCGGCTGCGTCGGCTACTGCCTCGGCGGCAAGCTCGCCTATATGGCCGCCGCACGCACCGATATCGACGTGTCGGTCGGCTATTATGGCGTCATGATCGACCAGATGCTGAACGAAAGCCATGCAATCGCGAACCCGCTGATGCTCCATATCCCGACCGCCGATCACTTCGTCAGCCCCGAGGCGCAGGCGAAGATGCACGAGGGGCTCGACCCGCATCCCAAGGTGACGCTCCACGATTATGAAGGGCTCGATCACGGCTTTGCCGCAACCGACGGCGATCGCCGCGACGACGCGGCGGCAGAGCTCGCCGACAGCCGCACGCGCGCCTTCCTCGCCGAGCATCTCGCAT
The DNA here is from genome assembly GCF_014873485.1 of Sphingopyxis sp. OAS728. Classification (NCBI taxonomy): domain Bacteria; kingdom Pseudomonadati; phylum Pseudomonadota; class Alphaproteobacteria; order Sphingomonadales; family Sphingopyxidaceae; genus Sphingopyxis; species Sphingopyxis sp. OAS728. Next base: position 2,944,532 of record NZ_JADBDT010000001.1, read on the forward strand.
GAGCGCGCACCCCGGTCTCGCCGCTTGGCATACCTATATGGCCGGCGGCGGCGACCCGCAGGCGCTCAAGGATCTACTCGCCGAAGATGCGGTGTTCCACTCGCCCGTCGTTCACACCCCGCAGGAAGGGCGCGACAAGGTCTTCGCCTATCTCCATGCGGCGAGCCATGTGCTGGGCGGCGACGATTTCCGCTATCTGCGCGAGATCGTCGACGGCGAGCAAGCGATGCTCGAATTCCAGAGCAGCCTCGACGGCATCCAGATCAACGGCGTCGACATCATCACCTGGAACGCAGACAGAAAAATCAGCGATTTCAAAGTGATGGTTCGCCCGCTCAAGGCGATCAACAAGGTCTGGGAGAAGATGGGCGAGATGCTCGCGGCGCAAGCCGCGGGCTAGATCAGGCTCAGCTCGGCAAGCTCGCGATAAAGCTCCGGCGGCAAATCCGCGAGCCCGTCGCCCTCATCGACCCCCTTTGGCGCGTCGGCGTCGGCCAGATAGCGCCATCCCTGATGCGCGCGTTTCGGCTGCGGATGGATCCGCTCGAGCGCCGCCACACAGACGATGTCGATCCGCCCGTCACTGCGATCCTCGAAGCGCAGAATTTCGACACGCGCGACGAGCGTGTGCTTGACGATGAAATGCAGCTTGCCGCCGATCAGTTCGTCGGCACGCTTCGGCTTGAACCGCGTCGTGAAACGAATCTCGCCGCCTTGCGCATAGTTGGCGATCCGCGCCTGCAGGGCCGGATAGTCGGCGCAGCCGACGGCAACGCGGGTCATGTGAAGCGGGGGCATGTCCGCCAAATGGGGAGCCGGTAAGAAAAAAGCCAGCCCCGCGAAGGACTGGCTTTTCCTTTTTTAGCCGAACAGCGTCCCGATCCCGACGCCGGGGTCGACCCAGCCTTCGTAGATCATCTTGACCGCGACATAGACGATCACGGCGAGGCCGAGATAGGCGATCCAGCGGTAGCGTTCGATATATTTGGCGATGATGTTCGCCGCGACACCCATCAAGGCGACGGCAAAGATCAGGCCGACGATCAGGATGCCCGGATGCTCGCGCGCTGCACCAGCGACTGCGAGCACATTGTCGAGGCTCATGCTGACGTCGGCGACGGCAACCGCCCAGGCGGCCCCGGCAAAGCTCTTGGCGGGCTTCAGCCCCGAGTGCTCGTCCCCTGCAATCTCGGGCGAACCGTGCGACTGGCCGGTGTGACGCAGTTCGCGCCACATTTTCCACGCGACCCAGATCAGCAACAGGCCGCCGACAAAGATCAATCCGACAATCTGCATCAGCTGGGTGACGACGAGGGCGAAGGCGATGCGCAGCACCAATGCCGCGAGCACACCGATCAGGATGACCTTCTTGCGCTGGTCGGCAGGAAGGCCGGCGGCAAGCGCGCCGACAACGATCGCATTGTCACCCGCAAGCACGAGGTCGATCATCAGCACCTGCAGGAAGGCCGCGAAGGCCGCGGGCTCGGTGATGTTCGAGAAATCCTTGACGATCGCGTCCCACATTCCGGCGGGACCGCCGAAACCGCCGGCGTGCGCCGCGGCCTGAGTCAGAAATTCCAAAATCACAGCGGCTCTCCGAAATAGCTGACCTCTGGCATAGGGTCATAAAAGTGATGCAGCAACGCCCGCCATTGCTGATAGCGGTCCGATTGCCGGAAGCCGTCCCGATGATCCGCGACCGACCTCCACTTCACCAAAAGCAGATAAGCCTGTCCGGTTGCTGTCGGGCGGCAGATTTCGAGCGAAATAAAGCCCGGCGACGCGGCGATCAGCGGCCGCGCCTCGGCGACGGCCGCCTCGAAATCGGCTTCGCTGCCCGCACGGACGTGAAGCAGCGCATGTTCGAGAACGGCCAAGATGCCGGCTTACTGGTTCATGCTGTCGAAGAAATCCTCGTTGGTCTTCGAATCCTTGATCTTGTCGAGCAGGAATTCCATCGCGTCGATCGTGCCCATCTGCATGAGGATGCGGCGCAGCACCCACATTTTGCTGAGCTTGTCCTTCTCGACGAGCAGTTCTTCCTTGCGGGTACCCGACTTGCCGACGTCGAGCGACGGGAAGATGCGCTTGTCGGCGACCTTGCGGTCGAGCACGATTTCCGAGTTACCCGTGCCCTTGAATTCTTCGAAGATCACTTCGTCCATGCGGCTGCCGGTGTCGATCAGCGCGGTCGCGATAATCGACAGCGAACCACCTTCCTCGATGTTACGCGCGGCACCGAAGAAACGCTTCGGGCGCTGGAGCGCATTGGCATCGACACCGCCGGTCAGCACCTTGCCCGAGCTCGGGACGACGGTGTTGTAGGCGCGGCCGAGACGCGTGATCGAGTCGAGGAGGATGACGACATCCTTCTTGTGCTCGACAAGGCGCTTCGCCTTTTCGATCACCATTTCGGCGACCTGGACGTGGCGCGTCGCGGGTTCGTCGAAGGTCGAGGAAACGACTTCGCCGTTCACGCTGCGCTGCATGTCGGTGACTTCCTCGGGACGTTCGTCGACGAGGAGGACGATCAGGTAAACCTCGGGATGGTTGTCGGTGATCGCCTTGGCGATGTTCTGCAGCAGCACCGTCTTACCCGTGCGCGGCGGCGCGACGATCAGCGCGCGCTGGCCCTTGCCCTGCGGGCTGACAAGATCGATCACGCGCGCCGACTTGTCCTTGACGGTCGGGTCGACGGTGTCGAGCGACAGCTTCTGGTTCGGATAGAGCGGGGTGAGGTTGTCGAAATTGACGCGGTGGCGCACCGCCTCGGGATCGTCAAAATTGACCTTGATCAGCTTGGTCAGCGCAAAATAGCGTTCGCCATCGCGCGGCGCGCGGATCTCGCCCTCGACGGTGTCGCCCGTCCGCAGGCCATATTTGCGGACCTGGTTCGGCGAGACATAAATGTCGTCGGGGCCGGCAAGATAATTGGCGTCCGACGAGCGCAGGAAACCGAACGAGTCCGGGAGGACCTCGATCGTGCCCGACCCGATGATTTCCTCGCCCTCTTCGGCGAGTTCTTTCAGGATCGAGAACATCAGGTCCTGCTTGCGCAGCGTCGAGGCGCCCTCGACCCCCAGTTCTTCCGCCATTTCGACGAGCTGGGCGGGGGCTTTGGTTTTGAGTTCTTTAAGATGCATTGGATGGATTCCGGGTAGAAAATCAGGGAGAAATGAAACGAATTCGTTGCACCGTCAGGGTGCCTATCCGGCCGTGGGACGACCGTTACAGATAGCGTCGGCGCAAGGACGCGCCGCCCGCACGGAGCGGGGTTGACCGGCCCCTATAACCGGGCCGGGTTCAAGTCAATCGGGCAGCGCCGGAAGACGCGGATTCTAGGGACGGACGACGACGAGGATGACGATAATCGCTGCGGCGATGCCGGGTACCTCGTTGAGCATGCGAAGCTGTTTTTCGGTGAGCGGGCGCTCGCCTTTCTTCAGCTTCTTGAAATAGCCGATCATCCAGCCGTGATAACCCGACAACGCGATCACGAGCAGGAATTTGGCGATGAACCAGCCTTCGCGCCAATAATCGCCGTTGAATGCGAGCATCAAGCCGAAGATCCAGACGATGATCAGCGACGGACCCAGAATGATCCGCCGCAGCCGATCTTCGCGCTCGATCCACTTTTTGTCTTCGTCGGAACCGACGGGCACCTGATGGTGATAGACGAAAAAGCGCGGCATCATGAACAGGCCGGCCATCAGGAAAATCACGAAAATGATATGCGCTGCTTTGACCCAAAGCATCGTCACCCCCAGAAAACCAGCCAGTTCCATAGATTACCCGCCGCGAACGCGTCTGATCAGATGTTCGACATGGGCGATCGGCGTGTCGGGCACGATCCCATGGCCGAGATTGAAGATATGGGGACGCGACGGGAAAGCCGCAAGGATGCGGTCGATCGCGGCATCGAGCGCTTCGCCGCCCGCGACGAGCGCGAGCGGGTCGAGATTGCCCTGTACGGGAAGACGCGCCGGCAAGGCGGCGTCGGCCCACACCGGATCGACCGTCTCGTCGAGCCCGATCGCGTCGACCCCGGTTTCGTCGGCATAAGCGCGAAGCTTGCCACCCGCTCCCTTTGGAAAGCCGATGACCGGCGTATCGGGATGCAGCCCCTTCAACCGGCGGACGATCTCGGCGTTGGGCACGATCACCCATTGCTCATATTGCGCCGGCGACAGGCTGCCCGCCCAGCTGTCGAACAATTGGACGGCGTCGACGCCATTTTCGATCTGCCCCGACAGATAGGTGACGGTCAGGTCAACGATCGCATCGATGATATTCTGAAATGCCGCTGGATCGCCGAACGCGAGCCGCCTCGCGGCGGCCTGATCCTTCGACCCCTGCCCCGCCACCATATAGGTCGCGACCGTCCACGGGCTTCCTGCAAAGCCGAGGAAGGTCGTTTCAGGCGGCAGGGATGTAGCAACCCGCGCGACGGTTTCATAGACGGGGTCGAGGCGCTGCGGCGCGGCTTCGAGCGACGCTAGGGCGCTGTCGACGAGCGGCGGCGCGAGCCGCGGCCCCTCGCCCGCCTCGAACCACAGATGCTGGCCGAGTGCGTGCGGGATGACGAGAATGTCGGAGAAGAGGATCGATCCGTCGAAACCGAAGCGCCGGATCGGCTGTAACGTGACTTCGGCCGCGGCCTCGGGATCGTAGCAAAGCTCGAGGAAGCCGCCCTTGGTTTCGCGAAGGGCGCGATATTCGGGAAGATAGCGTCCGGCCTGGCGCATTAGCCAGAGGGGTGGGCGCTCCTGACGCACCCCGCGCAACGTTGCGAGCAGACTCTTCGGTGACGCCTTCACGCGGGCCCTCTTTCTCTTCTCAATATAATATAGAATATGATTGTGGTGGTTTGTTGGTCGGCGGACAACGCGGCTGTAGGCCGGGTCGTCGTTTTTGCCAACAGCTTGACTCCATCGCCATCGCCGCCCGCTACAGAGTCGCTCGGTCCTTTTCCCGCTATTCACAGCCTGTGGATAAGATTCATCCTTTGTGGACAAGTGGTGGAGCGGAATCGACACGGACGGGGATGAATCGATCGTCCCGATTTGCTCCCCGCGCTTCTCCAAAACTTATCCACAGATAGGCTAATCGCTTCGCAGCTTGCCTTTTTCGGGAGTTTCCCGCCATGGTGCCGCGATGGGCCGGCTTCACCTTCATCTCATATCCGACTCCACGGGCGAGACACTCGAAAATATCGCCAAGGCGGCGATCGCGCAGTTCGACGATGTCGAGGTCGTGCGCCACTTCTGGCCGATGGTCCGATCGGAATCGCATCTCGACCGCATCATGGCCGAGGTGCAGGCGAGCCCCGGCATGATCCTCTTCACGCTCGTGAACGGCGAGTTGCGCGTCAGCCTCGAACGCCGCGCGACCGCGCTCAATCTGCCCACCGTTGCTGCGCTCGACGCGGTAACCGACGCTTTGTCGCGAATGCTCGGGCAGGAAGCCAAGGCGCGTCCCGGCCGGCAACATGCGCTTGACGCCGCTTATTTCGCGCGCGTCGACGCGATCCAGTTCACCGTCGCGCACGACGACGGCATCGGATGGGAAAATTGGGAACAGGCCGACATCGTCTTGGCGGGCGTGTCGCGCACCTCGAAGACCCCGACAAGTATCTATCTCGCGAACCGCGGCTTCAAGACCGCGAATATCCCGATCGTCCCCGAATCGCCGCCGCCGAACGCGCTGTTCAACCTGAAGCGCCCGATGGTCGTCGGGCTGACGACGGGGCTCGACCGGCTGGTTCAGGTGCGCCGCAACCGCCTGCTGTCGCTGAATCAAGCACCCGAGACGAGCTATGTCGACGACGAGCGGGTGAAGGCCGAACTCGCTTATGCGCGGCGGATGTTCGCCGACAATGGCTGGCCGGTGATCGATGTTACGCGCCGATCGATCGAGGAAACCGCCGCCGCGGTGATCAAGCTCGTCGAGGATCGCAGCCCGGCATGACCTTGCTTCTCGCCTCGCAAAGCAGCGGTCGTGCCGCGATGCTTCGCGCCGCCGGACTGACCTTCGAAACCAGCGCCGCGCACGTCGACGAGGAAGCACTGACCGCCTCATTGCTCGCCGCCGGCCAGACGCCGCGCAACATCGCCGACGCGCTTGCCGAGGCGAAGGCGGTCAAAATCTCGTCGCGCCTTCCCGGTGTCACCGTGATCGGCGCTGACTCTACCCTCGCGCTCGACGACGGCACGATGCTCGCAAAGCCTGAAAGCCCCGAAGACGCTGCTGACCATCTCCGCCGCATGGCAGGTGCGCGCCATCGCCTGTTCAGCGCCGCGGTCGCCGCACGCGACGGCGCACCCGTGTGGCGCGCGATCGGCGAGGCAAAGCTCTGGATGCGCCCCTTGTCGGACGCCTTCATCGCCGACTATGTCGCGCGCGAATGGGACAGCATCCGCTGGACCGTCGGCTGTTACGAAATCGAAGGAGCGGGCGTGCAATTGTTCGAACGGGTCGAGGGCGACCCCTGGACCATCATCGGCATGCCGATGCTTCCCCTGCTCGCGTGGCTGCGCACCACCGGATTGGCGCCGCAATGAGCACGCCATACGCAGAAGTGATCGGCGATCCGATCGCGCAATCGAAATCGCCGCTGATCCATGGCTTCTGGCTCGAAGCGCTCGGGCTCGCCGGCGATTACCGCCGCGCGCATGTGAAGCCCGACGACCTTGCCGCCTATATCGCCGAACGCCGCGGCGATCCCGACTGGCGCGGATGCAACGTCACCATGCCGCACAAGGCGGCGGTGATGGATCTTGTCGAAGATCCCGGCGACATCCGCGGCACGATCGGCGCAATGAACACGGTCGTCCGGCAGCAGGACGGATCGCTGATCGGCACCAATACCGACGCCGCGGGCTTCTACTCGCCGCTCGCCGAACTCGATCTCGAGGGTGCGCCGGTTGCGGTCGTCGGCGCCGGCGGTGCCGCGCGCGCGGTGCTGTTCGCGCTCGCCCGCGCCCATGTCGGCCCTGTCACGATCCTCAACCGCAGCCCGCTGAAGGCGATGGGACTGCTCGCGACCTTCGGGCTCAAGGGCGATGTCGTGGCGCTCGACGCCCAGCTCCCGCCGGTATCGCTGCTCGTCAATTCGAGCAGCCTCGGCATGAAGAGCCAACCGCCGCTCGATCTCGACCTGTCGCCGCTCCCGGGCGATGCGATCGTCTACGACCTCGTCTATTCGCCGCTGCAGACGGGCCTCCTCAAGGCGGCCGAAGCACGCGGGCTCGACACCGTCGACGGGCTCGACATGCTGATCGGCCAGGCCGCGCTGGCTTTCGAACTCTTCTTCGGCAAATCCCCGCCTGAAGGCCGCGACGAGGAGCTGCGCGCGCTGCTGACGGCATGACGCATCACAAGCGCCTTGGTTCGCGGCTCCGCCGCCCCTTCATCCTCGGACTCACCGGATCGATCGGCATGGGGAAATCGACCGCCGCGGCGATGTTTGTCCGCGAAGGCGTCCCCGTGTTCGACGCCGATGCCGAGGTGCACCGGCTGCAGGGCCCCGGCGGCGCGCTCGTCGCGGCGATCGAGGCGCGCTTTCCCGGCACGACCGGCGCGAAGGGGGTCGACCGCAAGAAACTCGGGGCGCTCGTGCTCGGCAACACGCACGAACTCGCCGCGCTCGAGGCGATCGTCCATCCCGCGGTCGGCAAGGCGCAGAAACGTTTTCTCGCGCGCCACCGCGCCCGCGACGTCGTCGTGCTCGATATCCCCTTGCTCTTCGAAAAGGGCGGTTGGCGAAAGGTCGGCGCGATCGCCGTCGTCTCGGCGCCGGCCTGGATGCAGCGCAAGCGGGTGATGCGCCGTCCAGGCATGACCGCAGCGAAATTGAAAGCGATCCGCCGCCTGCAGGTTCCCGATCGCGTCAAGCGGTCGCGCGCTAACTTCATCATCGAAACGGGGCGCCCCAAAAGCGAGACGCACCGCCAGATTCGATTCATCGCCTCTTGTTTCCGCGCCCGATAGGGTCCAGATTAAGGCCTCGATGCGCGAGATTATTTTCGATACCGAAACCACGGGTTTCGATCCCAAGAGCGGGGACAGGCTGGTCGAAATCGGGTGTGTCGAGCTGGTCGACCGCCGCGAGACCGGCGTCACCTTTCACGCCTATTTCAACCCCGAACGCGACATGCCTGCCGCTGCGGAAGCCGTGCATGGGCTGTCGATCCAGTTCCTGTCGGACAAGCCGCTCTTTGCGACTCGCGTCGACGAACTCATCGAATTTCTGGGCGACGCACCGCTCGTCGCGCACAATGCCGCCTTCGACTTCGGTTTCGTCAATGCCGAGCTCGCGCGTGCCGGCCGGCCGGCGCTCGACATGGCGCGCATGTGCTGCACCGTGCAAATGGCGCGCAAGCTGCATCCCGGCGCGAAACACAGCCTCGACGCGCTCTGCACGCGCTACGGAATCGACCGCAGCCACCGCGTCAAGCATGGCGCGCTGCTCGACGCCGAACTGCTCGCGCATCTCTATATCGAAATGACGGGCGGCCGGCAGATCGGCCTTGGGCTTGCAGCATCTGCCGGCGCATCGGAAACGATGGTCGTCTCGGCCCCCGCCGCCCGCGGCCCCGACCGTCCCTTTCGCGAACCCCGTCCCCATATGGCGTCGGCTGCCGAACTCGCGCGCCACGCCGAATTTGTCGCAGGGCTGAACCAGCCGCTGTGGCTCGATACGGTGTGATGACACTCCCTTAAAGTCATCGCGCCGGCCAAGAAGGAGAAGAAAAATGGAAATCCGCGTCTCTGGCCACCAGATCGAAACCGGCGAAGCGCTGCAGTCGCACGTATCGGATCGGATGAACGCGATTGCCGACAAATATTTCTCCCGCGCGATCGGGGCGCACGCGACCTTTGGCAAAGGGCCGCACGACAGCTTCCAATGCGACATCGTCGCGCATGTGATGCAAGGGCTGGTGCTGAAGGGGCACGGCCAGGCGCAGGACGCGCATGTCGCGTTCGAAGGCGCCGCCGAGCGGATCGAAAAACAGCTCAGGCGCTACATGCGGCGATTGAAGGATCGTAACAACGGCCCCGCCGAACCTTCGCCGACGGTCGACGAGATCGAGGATAACGCCAGCTATATCGTTTTCGACGGCGGCGGCGACGATGAGGATGCGGGCGATGCGCCTGCGATCATTGCCGAAACGCGTGTCGATATCCCGAGCAGCAGCGTGTCCGACGCGGTGATGATGCTCGACCTTCGCAACACCAACGCGCTGCTTTTCGTCAACAGCAAGACCGGCACGCACAACATGGTCTATCGCCGCGACGACGGGACGATCGGATGGGTCGAACCACGATAGGGCTGGATTTTCTCCGCCATCCGGCTTAAGGGCCGCGCCCAACGATGCCCACAGCTGGGATGGCGGGGGGCCTGCCACGACAGATCCGCGATCGCCTGCCAGCAGCTAAGTGTCTGGCGGCGGCCGGCGTTTAACAAGATTTGACCGAGCAATGAATCTTTCTTCTCTTCTTTATCCGGCGACCGTGCGCGCGCATGTGCAGCTCGATTCGAAAAAGGCGCTCTTCCCTTTCGTGGGCGATCTCGCCAGCCGTTCGCTCGGCCTCGATGCCGGCGAAGTCAGCGAAGCCCTGCTCGAACGCGAACGCCTCGGCTCGACCGGGTTCGGTCGTGGTATCGCGCTGCCGCATGCCAAGATGGCCGATCTCGGCGGCGTCCGCGGGCTGTTCCTGCAACTCGCCAAGCCGATCGACTTCAACGCGGTCGACGGCCTGCCGGTCGACCTGCTTTTCATCCTGCTGTCGCCGCTCGACGCGGGTGCCGATCATCTGAAGGCGCTCGCGGGCGTGTCGCGCATGCTGCGCAACGACGCGATTGCCGAGCGGCTGCGCGGCGCGAAGAGCGACGAAGCGCTGTATGCGATGCTCGCCGACACCGAAACGCGTGACGCGGCATAACGCGGCGCCGCGAGTCGCCCTGTGGCGCGGCTGAAGAGCCGCTTCCTCGTCGATCTGCTGCTTCGACGCACCGAGGCGGCGGGCGGATTCGCCACCGTGCTCGCCAAAGGCGATGACACTTCGGGAATCATCCTCGTCCAATGTAGCGAGCGCGGTGAAGCGGGGCCGCTGCTCGAACGCCGTTTTTCCATGGATGGCCACTATATCTGGGAAGCGGTTGGTCCAACCGACGCAAAAGATAGTGAATCGCGCACCAACTATCAGGAGCGGCGGCGAAAGGCCGATCCCGATCTGTGGCTGATTGAACTGGATATCGCAGATGCGCCACAACTCGTCGCGGAGTGGGCTGCGTTAACTTGACTCTGTTGCGGCGCACAATAACTGGCGCCCATTCGATAACGCGTAGGTCGATCCGCGGGTTGCACTGCCCATGCAACGCACCCGACAAAACGGTTTGGACACGCAGTCGGACGATGACCGCAGGCGGCGATACAGGACCATAGTCCCCCGCCTGGTTTGAGAGGTTCGGTTCATCGGCCGCACTTTTGACGGACACTATGAGTCGCATTTTGAACGTAGCCGGCATGGCTGCCGTCGGCATGACTGCCGCCTCCATGCTGCTTCTGGCGGAACCGGGCTTTGCAAGCGATCTTGCGGCCGACGCCAATCTCCCTGCGATCATCCTGCCGGGCGCCGACGCGCCGGCCGCGGATGAAGCGGCGGACCCGCCGACCGATGCCGAACTGCCGGTCGAAGATGACAAGAAAATTGAAAGCGAATCCGCTCCCGAGCCGAAACCGGCCCCGGTGACCGCCGATTCGCTCGCCGAACTCGTCGCCGCGACGCCCAAGCCCGCCGACATCGATCCCGAACTGCGCTGCCTCGCCGGCGCGGTCTATTTCGAATCGCGCGGCGAATCGCTTCCGGGTCAGCTCGCGGTCGCGCATGTCGTGATCAACCGCGCCCAGTCGGGCCGATTCCCCAAGAGCCTGTGCGGCGTCGTCCACCAGAAGAGCCAGTTCAGCTTTGTCCGCGGTGGCAAGATGCCTGCCGTCCGCAACGCCGCGCAGTGGAACAACGCCGTCGCGATCGCGCAGATCGCCCGCGACGGCAGCTGGAAGAACCACGCCCCCGGCGCGCTCTTCTTCCACGCCCGCTATGTCTCGCCGGGTTGGCGCAAGACGCGCATCGCGCAGATCGACAACCACATCTTCTATCGGTGATCCGATGAACGGGATGCAGAGGCATCCCGTTCATTGCCAAGCCATATTTGCTGGCGCATGATGGCGGGATGACGCGTCAAATTTCCGTCGCCCTGCTCTCGGCAGCGGCGCTCGCCCTCGGTGGCTGCGCCACTGCGGTTCCCCCGGTTGAAGTCACGCGCTTCCACGCCAGCGCGCCCGCGGGCTGGGCGCCGGGCACGCGCTACACCGTCGACACCGCCCCGCTCGGTAACGCTGGGGCGATGATCGACGCGCCCTCGCTCGAATGGAACAGCTACCGCACCGCGGTCGAACAGCAATTGCAGCGGCAGGGACTCGTCGCGGCGTCCGACGGCGTGCGCGCGCCCTTGAAGGTGCGCATCGGTTTCGAACGCATGAACCGCGAAGATGTTGGTCGGCGCTCGCCCGTCTCGGTCGGGGTCGGCGGTTCGACCGGCAGCTACGGATCGGGAGTCGGGCTCGGTATCGGCGTCAATCTTGGCGGCGGTCCGAAACGGATGGCCGATCTTCAGCTCGCGGTGCGCATCGACGATGCGGCGAGCGGCCAAGCCCTGTGGGAAGGCCGCGCCGTGACCGTGGTCCCGGTGAAGGCACCCGCCAGCCAGCCCAGCCTCGCGGCGGCGAAATTGGCAGACGCGCTATTCAAGGACTTCCCCGGGGAATCGGGACGCACTATCAGCGTCAAATGACCATCACCATCAACGCCGCTTTCGACAGCGGCAATATCGTCGTGGATGCCGTCGACGGCACGTCCGCCCGCCTGTCGATCCGCAAGGACCGCGACTCGGACTTTTTCCAGTGGTTCCATTTTCGCGTGTCGTGCAGCGTCGGCGATGCGCTCGACCTCGCGATCACGGGGCTCGCCGACTCGGCCTATCCCGACGGCTGGCCGGGCTATGCCGCTTGCGCGAGCACCGATCGCGAAACCTGGTTCCGCCTCGATACAAATTATGATGCCGGCACGCTGACGATCCAGCACACCGCCGAAAGCCCGATCCTCTACATCGCCTATTTCGCGCCTTACTCGATGGAGCGTCATCACGACCTCGTCGCTCAGATCGCCGAATGTGAAGGCGTCACTTATCGCTGCCTCGGCACCAGCCTCGAAGGCCAGTCGATCGATTGCCTCGAACTCGGCACGGGCGAGACGCAGGTCTGGCTCTATGCGCGCCAGCACCCCGGCGAGAGCATGGCCGAATGGTGGATGGAAGGCGCGCTCGAAAAGCTCGTCGATCCGGCCGACCCGCACGCGCGTTCGTTGCGCCAGAAATGCCGCTTCCATATCGTCCCGAACATGAATCCCGACGGTTCGTGCCGCGGCCACCTGCGCACCAATTTCGCGGGCGTGAACCTCAACCGCGAGTGGGACAATCCGACCGCTGAACGCAGCCCCGAAGTGCTCGCTGTGCGCAATGCGATGGACGCGACCGGCGTCGACTGGGCGATGGACGTCCACGGTGACGAAGCGATCCCCGCGGTCTTCCTCGCGGGCTTCGAGGGAATCCCGTCGCTGAAGGCGGAGCAGACCGAAAAATATAAGGCGTTCGAAGCTGCGCTTGCCGCGAACACGCCCGATTTCCAGGTCGACCTTGGTTACGCCGAATCGGCGCCGGGGCAAGCAAATCTGTCGATGTCGACGACGCAGCTTGCCGAGCGTTTCGGCGCGGTGTCGATGACGCTCGAAATGCCCTTCAAGGACAATCGCGACCTGCCCGATCCCGTTGCCGGCTGGTCGCCCGAACGCTCGAAGCTGCTCGCGCACGCGTGCCTCGCGACGCTGGACCAGCTGCTCTGATGCGAAAGGTGGACGCCTGGCGGATCGTCGAGGATGATTTGTCGGGCGTCGCCATCCGCGCGCTGCTCGAAGTGCATTTCGCGGGCATGCTGGCGAACTCGCCGGCCGAAAGCTGTCACTTCCTAGATTTCGACGGGCTGCGCGCCGACGGCGTGACCTTCTGGTCGATTCACCGCGGCGACGAGCTTGCGGGGTGCGGCGCGCTCAAGATGCTGGGTAGCGCGCACGGCGAGATCAAATCGATGCGCACCGCGGAGGGCTTCCTGCGGCAGGGTGTCGCCGCGCATATGCTCGACCATATCATCGACGTCGCGCGCGAACGGGGGCTCGAACGCCTCAGCCTCGAAACCGGTTCGAGCGGGGCGTTCGAACCCGCGATCGCATTATACCAGCGCTACGGTTTCACCGAGTGCGAGCCTTTCGCCGACTATAAACCCGACCCATTCAGCCGCTTCATGACGCGCGCGCTCTAGAAACGAAAACGGGGCCCGGAAGGGACTCCGGACCCCGCAAATTCGTTCAATCTTTAAGCTCGCTTTACGCGGCCTTCTTGTCCGCATCGAACAAGGTCGGCTGCGTGCCGCCGATCGCAATCTTGTGCGGCTTCATCGCCTCGGGCACCTCGCGCACGAGGTCGATCGCGAGCAGGCCGTCCGACAGGTCGGCCTTTTCCACCCGCACGAAGTCGGCGAGCTGGAAACGGCGCTCGAACGCGCGCGTCGCGATGCCGCTATAGAGGAGCTGGCGCCCCTCGCCTTCGGCGACCGGGGCCTTGCGGCCGCTGACGGTCAGCATATTCTGCTGCGCGGTGATGTCGATCTCGTCGGACTTGAAGCCGGCGACCGCGACGGTGATGCGGAAATGGTCGTCGGCGACCTTTTCGATGTCGAAGGGCGGATAATTTTCGGCCCCCGAACCGCCGGTTTCGAGGAAATCGAACAGGCGGTCGAAACCGACGGTCGAACGGCGATAGGGGGTCCAGTCGAAACTGTTACGCATGGATCTTTCTTCCTTTTACAAAGCGAAGTCAGGGACCGCGGCGGCCGCCGCGATCGCCACCCGGCCCCGTGTCGGCGGCCGGATGAAAACAATCTGGTAGCCCTCGAAACCATTTCAAGAGGGCGGTTGGCGTTCGGCGAAAAGCCGCGCTAAAGGGCGGCGACTCTCTTCCAGCGCAAGGATCCGAAATGCCCCAGCTCATCCTCATCCGTCACGGCCAGTCGCAGTGGAATCTCGAAAACCGCTTCACCGGCTGGTGGGATGTCGATGTCACCCAAAAGGGCGTCGCCGAAGCGGTCGCCGCGGGCGAATTGATGAAGGCGAAGGGCATCGCGCCCGACACCTGCTTCACTTCGGTCCAGTCGCGCGCGATCAAGACGCTGAACCTCGCGCTCGAGGCGATGGGCCGCCTCTGGCTCCCCGTCACGAAGGACTGGCGCCTCAACGAGCGTCATTATGGCGGGCTCACCGGGCTCGACAAGGCCGAGACCGCGGCCAAGCATGGCGATGATCAGGTCAAGATCTGGCGTCGCAGCTTCGACATCCCGCCGCCGCCGCTCGAAGCGGGCTCGCCGTGGGACCTGTCGACCGATCCGCGCTACGCCGGCATCGCCATCCCGTCGGCCGAAAGCCTGAAGGATACGATCGAGCGCGTGCTGCCCTATTATGAAACCGCAATCGTCCCCGAACTCGCGGCGGGCAAGACGGTGCTGATCTCGGCGCATGGCAACAGCCTGCGCGCTCTCGTCAAGCATCTCTCGGGCATTTCGGACGCCGACATTACCGGGCTCGAAATCCCGACCGGCCAGCCGATCGTCTATGAGCTGAACGACGATCTGACGGCGCGCGAGCGCTATTATCTGAGCGAGAAGTAAGACCGTGTACCCCGGCGAAAGCCGGGGCCCATGGCTACGCGATACCTAAAGCGTCCCCGTCACCGTCAGCTGGAAAAACCGCCCGAACTTGCGCAGCCTCCGCTCGCTGAACGCCAGCGGCCCGTCGCGCCGGTCGACGAACACCGTCCGGTCGAACCCGTCCTTCATCCCGGCAAGGTTGCGGTACGACAGCTTCACGGTGAAGCCCGCGACATCCTTATGCTCGATGAACGCGGTGACGAAGGGGCCGCCGGTATATTCCTTCTCGATCGCGCCGAGCCGGACATTCGGGCTGTAGCGTTCATCGAAATAGCCAGCGCCCCATGCGAGGTCGGTCTTGGGAATATCGTGGCGAAGGCTGAGGTCGACGACATATTCCTGCCCCTCGCTCTGGTCGCGCCACGCGCCGGTCAGCGGATCGCGCACGCGGTTGCGGCGCCAGGTAATGTCGCTGTTGATCCGCGCGCCCTTCCACCCCAGCCGGTCGAGCAGCAAGGTCGCCTTCGAACTGATGCGATAGAGATGCGACGGCGGCAAATTGCCGCGCCCTTCGGTCGTCGGGGACAGCGGCACCTGATCGACCAGATCCTCGGCATAGGCGTAAGCGAAGGCGACCGACGCATTGCCCCACGCGCCCATGTCCTGCACGAATTCCAGTTCGCTACGATTGACGATCGGCGGCACCAGCTTACCGTTGCCGCCATTGCCCTGCCCGTTCGCGACGTCGACCGAGCTCGCGAAATCGAAAAAGTCGAGCTGGTCGACGCGGCGCTGGAGGAACCAGTTGATCGTCGTCCTGCCGCGAACCTTCCACGCCAGCGCGACCTTGCCCTTCGGCCGGACGAAGCGGCGCGTCAGCCCGTCCGGACCCGACGAGGTCAGCTCGCTATATTCGGCCCCCAGATTGACCTGTGCGGTCAGATTGGACGCGAGCGCACGGCCCCAGGTCAGCGACGCCTCGCCACGCTTTTCCTCGACCCTGGTCCGCTCGCCGCCGAAGGTGACGGGCAGGAAACTGCCATCGGCCTGCAAGGTCGCGAACTCGGAATCGACGTCGAGCGTGTTGTACGCGCCCTCGAGTGCGACCTGCCAGTCGGTACCGCCGCCGGTGCGCCAGCTATATTCGCCGCGCAGGATCGACTCGCCCTCGTCGGCACTCTGCTTGAATCGCTCGCCGGTGCGCCCGCCGATCTCGCGGTCGACGATGAAGCTGTCGACGAAGGGGCTGTGCTCGAACCGGTACAGGGTGATCAGCTTCAGCCGGCCCTTGCCCAGCCCCAGCTCATAATCGCCGCCGATGTCGAAATTATACTCGTCCTCGGTGAAGCGGAACGCCTCGCGCACCGTGCCGGCGCCGGGCTGAACCGAGGTTCCGTCCACCCGCTCGTCGAGCTTGACCAGCTGACCGCCCAGATTGAAATTCCATTTGTTGCCGTTCGCGGTGGTGCGCGCGAGCGCCGCCGACAGGCGCGGCTGGTCGGCGTTGTAGCGGCCGAACTCGTCGCGGACGAACAACAGCTCGCCATTGCTGTCGAACCGCTGTTCGGGACCCCAATGTCCCTGACGCCGCGCCTCATTCTTCAGGCTCAGTGTCACAGTCGTGCCGCCAAGCTTGCCCGTCGCCGAAATCTCGCCGTTCAGCCAGTTCTTGTCGAGCCGCGGGCGCCATTCGGGTTGCCAGCGGATCGTCGTCTTATACCCGCCGCTCCCCGCGCCCGCGACGAGCACAACGTTGGCGACCTGCCCGGTCAGCCCCGGCACATTCAGCCCCGCGCCGTCGACGATGTCGATATAGGCGACCTCGGCGGCGGTGATCCGAGCCAGCGCGGTGCGCGCGTCGGTCGACTTGTTCGCGATGCGCTCGCCGTTGATCAGCACATTCTCGGTCGCCGCGCCCAGCCCGCGCTCGCCGCCATTGGTGCCCGTGACGATCAGGAAGCCGGGGACCTTCTCGACCATGTCGAGCGCGGTGCGCGGCGCGAAGCGCGTGAAATCGGCGGGCGTGTAACGCTCGGCGCCATTCACCGGGACCGGGATCGCGGGCGGTGCGTCGCCGGTGGGCTCCTGCGCGGCAGCAGGCGCGACCGACAGCAAAGCCAATATGGCCAGCGATGACCCGTGAAAAACGGCCGACATATTTCCCCCTCGCGGCCGCTATCGAAACAGAAGCCCTCCCCAATCGCGAATAATTCGCAACAATTATATTGTCATTACATGTCTACCAACGGACAGCAGCCGTCGACGAGCGTCGGTTCCGACGCCTCCGTTCCGCCCCTGCGGCTTTGCGATCAGTCGCGGAGCAACTCGTTGATTCCGGTCTTCGCGCGCGTCTGTGCGTCGACGCGCTTGACGATCACGGCGCAATAGAGCGACGGTCCCGGCGTCCCATCGGGCAGCGGCTTGCCCGGCAGCGCCCCAGGCACGACGACCGAGTAAGCTGGCACTTCGCCGACGAAGACCTCGCCCGTCGCGCGGTCGACAATCTTGGTCGACGCGCCGAGATAGACGCCCATCGACAGCACCGCGCCCTCGCGCACGATCACGCCCTCGGCAACCTCGGCGCGCGCGCCGATGAAGGCGCCGTCCTCGATCACGACCGGGCCGGCCTGCAACGGTTCGAGCACGCCGCCGATCCCCGCGCCGCCCGACAGATGGACGTTCGCGCCGATCTGCGCGCAGCTGCCGACCGTCGCCCAAGCGTCGACCATCGAACCCTCGCCGACATAGGCGCCGATATTGACGAAGCTCGGCAGCAACACCGCGCCCTTGCTGATGAAGGCGCCGCGGCGGACGATCGATCCGGGGACGGCGCGGAAGCCCGCATCGCGAAACCGGTTTTCGCCCCATCCGGCGAATTTCGACGGCACCTTGTCCCACCAGCGCGCGCCGCCGGGGCCGCCCTCGATGAGTTCCATGTCGTTGAGACGGAACGACAGCAGCACGGCTTTCTTCAGCCACTGGTTGACCTGCCACGTCCCGCCGGCGTCCCGCTCGGCGACGCGATAGCTGCCGTCGTCGAGCCCGGCGATCGCGGTCTCGACCGCATCGCGCACCGCGCCTGTCGTCGTCAGCCCCAGCGTCTCGCGCGCGTCCCATGCGGCTTCGATCGTGCTCTGCAGGTCGGTGGTCATGAAATTCCCCTAGGTAAAGGCAATGAATCGAGCCAGTCGGCGATGTCGGTCGCGTGGAAATCGACATGCTCCGGCAGGTGGTCGCGATGGCCGCTTTCGCTGCCATTGTCCAGCCAGACAGTCGTCATCCCCAGCGCTTTGGCGGGGGTCAGGTTGCGCGCCATATCCTCGACGAAGACGCTCTTCGCCGGGTCGACGCCAAGGTGCGCAATCATCATGTCATAGGCGGCTGCGTCGGGCTTCGGCGTATAGCGCGTGATCCGTATGTCGCAGATGCCGTCGAACAGATCGGCGATCCCGCGCGCCTCCAGCACGCGCGCCGCATAATCGGCATCAGCGTTGGTAAAAATCAGCCTGCGTCCGGGCAGCCGCTCGAGCCCGGCGCGCAGCCGCGCATCGACGCTCAGCCGGTCGAGCGCGATGTCATGCACATCGACCAGAAAATCCTCGGGCTCGACGCCATGGTGGCGCATCAGCCCCGCCATCGTCGTGCCATGATCATGGAAATATTGCTTTTGCACCCGCCGCGCCTCGACCGCGTCGACGTCCAGCAACCGCATGATGAAGGCGCCCATGCGTTCATCGATCAGGTCGAACAGCTTCGCCGACGGCGCGTAAAGCGTGTTGTCGAGATCGAAGATCCAGCTGTCGATATGGTGGAGCGGGGCGGGCATGCCGGGCCGCATAAAGGCTGCGGTGCGTGGGGGCAAGGTGGGCGACAGATGTTCGGCGAGGATCAATTAACCGCATGATGCTACCCGTCTTCTCTCCGCCACGCTAATAGTCGGGCATCAGGGCAAAAGGGGTACGGCGATGGCCGACGCGAACCGACGCAGCAGCATCCGGCGGGTGGCCGCGCGGCCTTTGCCGCTTCTGCTCTCGCTTGCTGCGCTCTCGCTCGCCGCATGCGGCGGCGGTGGCGGTACCCCCCGCCCCTCGCCGACTCCCGCACCGCCGTCCGCGCCAACCCCGACCCCGACTCCCACGCCGACCCCTACCCCTACCCCGCCGCCAACGGGCAATTTCAACACCGCCGAAACGCGCATGTCCGACGGGGTCAATTTCCACGGTGCGATCACGGCCTATCAGGCGGGCGCGACGGGACAGAATATCCTCGCGGGTGTCATCGATGACGGGATCGATCAGGACAGCCCCGAATTCGCCGGCCGCATCTCGTCGCAATCGACCGACCTTGCGGGATCGCGCGGCATCAACGGCGAAGGCACGCACGGCACCAACGTCGCGCAGCTGCTGCTCGGCGGCAAGAATGACGTGGGCACCTTCGGCATCGCGTTCAACGCGAACCTGCTCGTGCTGCGCGCCGACCGGCCGGGCAGTTGCGCGACCGAAGACCCGTCGAACGACGAAAGCGGCTGCCGCTTTCCCGAAACCGCGATCGCGGCGGGGCTCGACCGCGCGGTCAGCGCGGGTGCGCGCGTCGTCAACATCTCGCTCGGCGGCGAAGATCCGCCCGGCGCGACTTTGCGCGCCGCGGTCTCGCGCGCGACCGCGGCGGGGATCATCGTCATCGTGTCGGCGGGGAACGAGGGCGACACGACCGCGAACGGTAATGATCCGAACAATCCCGACCGCTTTGCGCAGGGACTTCGCGACGCCGGCGGCGGTCTCGTCGTCATCGCGGGGTCAGTGAACGACAGCGGCGCGATCTCGGGGTTCAGCAACCGCGCGGGCGGCTATGCCGGTTCCTATCTGACCGCGCTCGGCGAGGGTGTGTGCTGCGCCTATGAAAATGGCACGATCCAGACGCAGGGCAATTTCGTCTTCGTTTTGAACGGGACCAGCTTCGCGGCCCCGCAGGTCGCGGGCGCCGTCGCACTGATCGCGCAGGCCTTCCCGAACCTGTCGAGCCAGCAGATCGTCTCGCTTCTCTATCAGTCGGCGCGCGACGCCGGCGCGGCGGGCGACGATGCCGTCTACGGGCAAGGCATCCTCGACATTGCGCGCGCCTTCCAGCCGATGGGCGCGACATCGCTCGCCGGCACGTCGACCGCGGTCGCGCTGAACGCGCCGCTGGGTATCCTCGGCGGCCCGATGGGCGATGCCGGCGGGGCTGGAACGCGGGGCCTTGTCACCGATAGTTTCGGCCGCGCCTTCAACGTCGATTTCGGCGGGTCGCTCGCGTCGCGGCGGCCTGACTTCAAATTGTCGGGCGCGATCGGCGGGCTCGTTCGCCAGCAGAGCGCCGCCAGTCGCTCGCTCGCGCTGTCGCTCGTCACCGCGCCGGGTACAGGCGGCACCGATGCGCTCGCGGGCCTGTCCTTCCACGACGCGCAGCGCGCGCGCACCCTCGCCGCCTCGGTCATGACGCGCCTCGACGCGCGCACCCTTGTCGGTTTCGCCGCCGGGCGCGGTACCGGCGGCCTGCTCGCGGGCGAGCGCGGCGACAGCGGCCACGCGATGCTGATCGGCGACGCCGCGCACGAGGGGCTCGGTTTCGCCGCCAGCCCCGGAATTGGCACGATAATTCGCCACAATATCATTAATAATCAATATGTTAATCTGATACTGGAAAATGGCTCTGTCTCGGGCGCGCGCTGGCAGGACGACCCGCTGCTCCGCTACCGTTCGCGCCACGACAGCCGCTACCAGCGCATCGGTGCCGCTTGGGACGGCCGCTTCGGCGCCGTCCGCACCGCGCTCGGCGCCAGCTGGCTGCGCGAATCGGACAGCCTCCTCGGCGCCCGCCTCGGCCCGATGTTCGGCGCCGGCGGCGCGACCAGCCTCGTCGGCGACGCCGGCGTCGTGCTCGATATGCGCGACAATTGGCAAATTGCGGCCAACTGGCGCCAGATGTGGACGCGCGCCGACCAACGCGGATTGGTCGCAGGCGGCGCGCTCTGGTCGACCGCCTTCTCCTTCGACATCGCCAAGGGCAACTTGGTTCGCGCCGGCGACCGCGCGGCGCTCCGTTTCGCACAGCCCTTGCGCGTCGCGCGCGGCGGCATCGATCTGATGCTTCCCGTCACGCACGACTATGCAACCGGTCGCGCCGACTTCGGCCGCCGCACCTATAATCTCGCACCCACAGGCCGCGAACTTGTCGTCGAGGCAAGCTATGCGATGGCCCTGTTCGGCGGCGAATTCATTGCCAATGCATGGTGGCGGAAGGATCCTGGCCACATTGCAGCGATGCCCGACGATCAGGGTGCGGCGCTCCGCTTTACGATAGGCTTCTGATCGGCTTTAACCCCTCAATTCAAAAACAGGGGATGCCAGAATGAAGCCGATTCATATTCTTCCGCTCGCGCTGATCGGCGCGGCGCTCGCCTCGCCGCTCGCGGCACAAGCGCCGACGCGCACGGTGATCCATGCCGGCCAATTGCTCGCCGAACCCGGCAAGCCCGCGCGCGGCGCCTCGACGATCATTGTCGAGGGCGGCAAGATTGTCAGCATCGCCGACGGCTATCAGCCCGCCGACCCCGGCGCGACCTTGATCGACCTCAAGGACAAATATGTCCTCCCCGGCCTGATCGACAGCCACGTCCACCTCACCAGCGACGCGGGCGGTATCGCCGGCCAGCTCGAAGAGGTGGCGCTGAGCCCTGCGGCGCAGGCGTTCAATGCCGAGGCGAACGGGATGAAGACGCTACGCGCCGGCTTCACCACCGTCCGCAATCTCGGCGACGGCGACGGCGCGACCTTGGCGCTGCGCGACGCGATCCTTGCGGGCAAGGTGCAGGGGCCGCGCATCGTCGACGCCGGCAACAGCATCTCGGGGAGCGCGGGGCATATGGATGGTTCGCTCGGCTATCGCGACGAGCTGCGTCCCTTCTTCGCGGGCGCGGGCAATACGTGCAACGGCGCCGACGACTGCCGCCGCGCGGTGCGGCTGCAGATCGGGCGCGGGGCCGACGTCATCAAATTCGCCTCGACCGGCGGGGTCAACAGCCGCATCGGCGCCGGTCTTGGCAAACAGATGTTCGACGACGAGGCGAAGGCGATCGTCGATACCGCGCACCTGTTCGGCAAGAAGGTCGCAGTCCATGCGCACGGCGCCGACGGCATCCGCCTCGCGATCGACGCGGGTGCCGACTCGATCGAACATGGCACGATCCTCGACGAAGCGACGATCGCCGCCTGGGCGAAATCGAAGACCTATTATGTCCCGACACTGTCGACGGTGAACGGCTACAAGGAACGCATCGCCGCGAACGCCAACGCCTATGAGCCTGACGTGCTCGCCAAGATCCAGTGGCGCATTTCGATCACGGGCAAGAGTCTCGAACAGCTCGTACCCAGAGGTGTGCGCATCGGCTTCGGCACCGACGCCGGCGTGTCGAAGCATGGGCGTAACGGCGATGAGTTCGAGCTCATGGTCCAGCATGGGATGAAGCCGGTCGAGGCGCTGAAGGCCGCGACCGTCAACGCCGCCGACCTGCTCGGCCTGTCGAACGAGATCGGCACGATCGCGCCGGGCAAGAGCGCCGACATCATAGCGGTGGCGAGCGATCCCGTCGCCGATGTGCGCGTGCTGAAGAAGGTCGACTTCGTGATGGCGCGCGGGACAGTCGTCGACTGATCAGAGCGCGTCGCGCAGCGTCCGCCACCGGTCGAGTTTCGACGCGAAGCCGATCGTGTGCGCGGCGCTGCTCGACGGCAGGTCGACGACCGCGACTCCATCGAGAGGCGACAATTGCTTTCGCCCGATCGCTGCAGCTTTCCCGCCGTTGAAGGCGATCATGCGGAGGTTGGGCAGGTCGGCAACCAGCGCCGCAAGGTCGTGCGCTTCGGCTTCGCGGATTTGGCTGTCGCTGCTCGTATGCCGTTCGGCGCTGCGGATCACGTCCCACAGTCCGACCTTTGCTTCGCGCAGCGCGGCCAGCCTGTCGTCGTAGTCCATAGTCGCCAGCGGCTTGTCGACGACTTCGCCGAGCAGGCGCCAGAACTGGTTCGTGGGGTGCGCATAATATTGCTGTTCGGCGAGCGAGCGGACGCCGGGCAGACTTCCCAGAATCAACAACCGCGTATCGGGGGCGACATGCGGCGCGAAGCTGGCGTGGCGAATAGCGGTCATGGGCGACCGATACCCCGCGCCGACCGGCGCAACAATATTGCCCGCCCCTTGACCGCGAAGGGAATCGGGTCTAGGGGCCCGCTCGACCGAAAAGGGCAGTTTGCTGCCTCTTTCAGTTGCAACAGCGCTTGAACATTGCTGGCGCGGATGGAGCCTCCGGAAGATCATCATGATCCGCCGGGGTCTTTTGCTGTTATCAGGTCGGCCGTTTTTCGCCATTTTTGGCGGGTTATCGGCCGGAGCTTCATCCACCGCGGTACAGTAACCGTTCGCTTTGATGGGCGGACATTTAAAGGTGAAGCATTCATGCCCACGATCAACCAGCTGGTCCGCAAGGGCCGGACTCCCCAGAAGGTGAAGTCCAAGGTCCCGGCGATGGACGCAAACCCGCAAAAGCGCGGCGTTTGCACCCGTGTCTATACGACGACCCCGAAAAAGCCGAACTCGGCGCTCCGCAAGGTTGCGAAGGTCCGCCTGACCAACCAGCGCGAAGTCATCACCTACATCCCCGGTGAAGGCCACAACCTCCAGGAACACAGCGTTGTGCTGATCCGCGGCGGTCGTGTCCGCGACCTTCCCGGTGTGCGTTACCACGTCCTGCGCGGCGTGCTCGATACGCAGGGCGTGAAGGACCGCAAGCAGAGCCGTTCGAAGTACGGCGCGAAGCGTCCGAAGTAAGGACCGCTTTTTCGGCTATTTGATCATCCCAGGCTGCCTTGGCGCCGGGATGCTGTTGTAAAAGGAATTACCTATGGCTCGTCGTCGTCGTCCTGAACGCCGCGAAATCCTGCCCGATCCCCGTTTCGGTGATACGGTGCTGTCGAAATTCATGAACAGCGTCATGCTGGACGGGAAGAAGTCGGTCGCCGAAAGCATCGTTTATGGTGCGCTCGAATCGGTCGAAGCCCGTGCCAAGAAGGAACCGCTCGGCGTGTTCCACGAAGCGCTGGCGAACATCCGCCCGAACATCGAAGTCCGCAGCCGCCGCGTCGGCGGTGCGACCTATCAGGTTCCGGTCGAAGTCCGTCCGGAACGTGCGCAGGCGCTCGCGATCCGCTGGCTGATCACCGCTGCGCGCAACCGCAGCGAAACCACGATGGCCGCACGCCTGTCGGGCGAACTGCTCGACGCGTCGAACAACCGTGGCAATGCCGTGAAGAAGCGTGAAGACACGCATCGCATGGCGGAAGCCAACCGCGCCTTCAGCCACTACCGCTGGTAAGCGCTCGCGGGACGCGTGCCCATCGGGCGGCGCGTCTCGCAATCGTAACAATCGTTCCTATATCGGGGGTGGCTCCAAAGGCCTCCCCCCAAATCCAAGGAAAAGACCATGGCACGCAGCCATCCGCTCGAACACTATCGCAACTTTGGGATCATGGCGCACATCGACGCCGGCAAGACCACGACGACCGAGCGTATCCTTTACTACACCGGCAAGTCCTACAAGATCGGCGAAGTCCATGACGGCGCCGCAACGATGGACTGGATGGAGCAGGAACAGGAACGCGGCATCACGATCACGTCGGCTGCGACGACCTGTCTCTGGAAGGCCGAAGAAGGCCAGGGTCCCGAGCATCGCCTGAACATCATCGACACCCCCGGACACGTCGACTTCACGATCGAAGTCGAGCGTTCGCTGCGCGTGCTCGACGGCGCGATCACCGCGTTCGACGGCGTTGCCGGCGTTGAGCCGCAGTCGGAAACCGTGTGGCGCCAGGCGGACAAGTACCGCGTGCCGCGCATGTGCTTCATCAACAAGCTCGACCGCACCGGCGC
Source organism: Sphingopyxis sp. OAS728 (assembly GCF_014873485.1). NCBI lineage: Bacteria > Pseudomonadati > Pseudomonadota > Alphaproteobacteria > Sphingomonadales > Sphingopyxidaceae > Sphingopyxis > Sphingopyxis sp. OAS728. Next base: position 2,969,311 of record NZ_JADBDT010000001.1, read on the forward strand.
CGATTTCTATTATTGCGTCCAGACGATCATCGATCGCCTCGGCGCGACCCCGGCGGTTCTGTACCTGCCGATCGGTTCGGAAGGCGGCTTCAAGGGCCTCGTCGACCTCGTCAACGAGCGTGCGATCATCTGGAAGGACGAAAGCCTCGGCGCCGAATTCTTCTATGAAGAAATCCCTGCCGACCTCGCCGACAAGGCGGCCGAATATCGCGAAAAGCTCGTCGAACTCGCCGTCGAACAGGACGACGATGCGATGGAAGCATATCTCGAAGGCACCGTCCCCGACGTCGCGACGCTCAAGAAGCTGATCCGCAAGGGTACGCTGGCGCAGGCGTTCGTTCCGGTCCTCTGCGGTTCGGCGTTCAAGAACAAGGGCGTCCAGACCTTGCTCGACGCGGTTGTCGACTATCTGCCTTCGCCGCTCGACATCCCTGACGTTCAGGGCATCAACCCGGCGAACGATCAGCCCGACTCGCGCGAGACGTCGGACTCGGCGCCGCTGTCGCTGCTCGCCTTCAAGATCATGAACGACCCGTTCGTCGGTTCGCTCACCTTCGCTCGCATCTATTCGGGTACGCTGAACAAGGGCACCTACCTGAACTCGGTGAAGGACAAGAAGGAAAAGGTCGGTCGTATGCTGCTGATGCATGCGAACAGCCGCGAAGACATCGAAGAAGCCTATGCGGGCGACATCGTTGCGCTTGCCGGCCTCAAGGAAACCACCACCGGGGACACGCTTTGCGCGACCAACGCGCCGATCATCCTCGAGCGGATGGAATTCCCCGAGCCGGTCATCGAGCTGTCGGTGGAACCGAAGACCAAGGCCGACCAGGAACGTATGGGCATCGCGCTCAACCGCCTGGCCGCCGAGGATCCCTCGTTCCGCGTGTCGACCGACCATGAATCGGGTCAGACGATCATCAAGGGCATGGGCGAGCTTCACCTCGACATCCTCGTCGATCGCATGAAGCGCGAGTTCAAGGTCGAAGCGAACGTCGGCGCGCCGCAGGTGGCGTACCGCGAATCGCTCGCGAAGGCCGTCGACGTCGACTATACCCACAAGAAGCAGTCGGGCGGCTCGGGCCAGTTCGGCCGCGTCAAGGTCACCGTTTCTCCGGGCGAACGCGGCGCGGGCATCACCTTCATCGACGAGATCAAGGGCGGTAACATTCCGCGCGAATATATCCCGTCGGTCGAAAAGGGCATGCGCGAGTCGGCCGAAAACGGTCACATGATCGGCTTCCCGATCATCGACTTCGAAATCCGGCTCACGGACGGCGCGTACCACGACGTCGACTCGTCGGCGCTGGCGTTCGAAATCGCGGGCCGTGCGGCGATGCGCGAAGTGGCGGCAAAGGCCGGCATCAAGCTGCTCGAACCGGTGATGAAGGTCGAAGTCGTTACCCCTGAGGAATTCATGGGCGACGTGATCGGCGACCTTAACAGCCGTCGCGGGCAGATCCAGGGCACCGACAGCCGGGGCATCGCCCAGGTCGTCGAGGCGATCGTTCCGCTGGCGAACATGTTCGGTTATGTGAACCAGCTGCGCAGCTTCAGCCAGGGTCGCGCAAGCTACTCGATGCAATTCTCGCATTATGAAGAAGTGCCGACCAACGTCGCCGAAGAAGTGAAGGCCAGAATGGCCTGATGGGTCAAAGCCGCGCGGGCTTGCACCGCGCGGCAAGACCCTCTAAGGGCGGCGCCTGATTCAGCAGGCTCGTCCAGGACTGATCAACGCAAACATTGAACAAGAAGGTTTTACCATCATGGCCAAGGCTAAATTTGAGCGGACGAAGCCGCACTGCAACATCGGCACCATCGGTCACGTCGACCATGGCAAGACCTCGCTGACCGCAGCGATCACCAAGGTGCTCGCCGAAAACGTCGCCGGCAACGCCGCCGTCGACTTCGCGAACATCGACAAGGCTCCCGAAGAGCGCGAGCGCGGCATCACCATTTCGACCGCACACGTCGAATATGAAACCGACGGCCGCCACTATGCGCACGTCGACTGCCCGGGCCACGCCGACTATGTGAAGAACATGATCACCGGTGCTGCCCAGATGGACGGCGCGATCCTCGTTGTGTCGGCCGCTGACGGCCCGATGCCGCAGACCAAGGAGCACATCCTGCTCGCGAAGCAGGTTGGCGTTCCCACCATGGTCGTCTTCCTCAACAAGGTCGACCAGCTGGACGATCCCGAACTGCTCGAACTCGTTGAGCTCGAAATCCGCGAAGAACTGTCGAAGCGCGACTTCGACGGCGACAATATTCCGATCATCCCGGGTTCGGCTCTCGCCGCTCTCGAAGGTCGCGACGACGCCATCGGCAAGGACGCGATCCTGAAGCTGATGGCTGCCGTCGACGCGTGGATCCCGCAGCCGGAACGTCCGCTCGACAAGCCCTTCCTGATGCCGATCGAAGACGTGTTCTCGATCTCGGGTCGCGGTACCGTCGTCACCGGCCGTATCGAAACCGGCGTCGTCAAGGTTGGTGAAGAAGTCGAAATCGTCGGTATCAAGGACACCAAGAAGACCGTCGTGACCGGCGTCGAAATGTTCCGCAAGCTGCTCGACCAGGGCCAGGCTGGCGACAACGTCGGTGCGCTGATCCGCGGCGTCGGCCGTGAAGAAGTCGAGCGTGGCCAGGTTCTGGCGAAGCCCGGCTCGATCACGCCGCACACCGAGTTCACCTCGGAAGTGTACGTCCTGTCGAAGGACGAAGGCGGCCGTCACACGCCGTTCTTTGCGAACTACCGTCCGCAGTTCTACTTCCGCACCACCGACGTCACCGGTGAGGTCATCCTCCCCGAGGGCACCGAGATGGTCATGCCGGGCGACAACGTCCAGCTGTCGGTCAAGCTGATCGCTCCGATCGCCATGGACCCGGGTCTCCGCTTCGCAATTCGCGAAGGTGGCCGCACGGTCGGCGCAGGGGTTGTGGCAACCGTCACAAAGTAATATAGGGCCGCGAGCCGCGCGATTCGGAACTGATTCGCGCGGCTCGTAGCTTAAAGAATTTTGATGGCCGGTCCGGTTTCCATGCGGAAATCGGAGCAGGCCATTTCGGCTCTTTCGCATCGTTAGACGGGATTCGACTGGAACAGTCATGGAAACGCAGAATATTCGCATTCGCCTGAAGGCCTTTGATCACCGCGTGCTCGATCAGGCCACCACCGACATTGCCGACACGGCACGTCGTACCGGAGCGCTTATTCGCGGCCCGATCCCGCTTCCGACGCGTATTGAAAAATTCACCGTGAACCGCGGCCCGCATGTCGACAAAAAGTCGCGCGAGCAGTTCGAGGTGCGCACCCACAAGCGGCTGCTCGACATCGTGCAGCCCACCCCGCAGACGGTCGACGCGCTGATGAAGCTCGACCTCGCCGCGGGCGTGAACGTTGAGATCAAGCTGGCCTAAGCCAGCGAAGCCCCGGCTAAAGCCGGGGTCTCTATCGGCAGGACACTTCGGTGACTGCATTGTCCGGCGCGATCCGGACCGACGATAGGGTGGATACCGCCGGTCGTTTCTTCGGAAACATCCAGACCGGGCTGCGTCCCCCGTCTCGCCGCCCTCCTTCGGGAAGGTGGCACCTCAGCCCGGACGGGGCGATGCATCGAAATTTTGGGCTGGGAGGGTTCTCGTCGAGGTTCGCCTTGATGGGGTCCCACACGCCGTGCGGAATGGTCCGCCCGGCCTCTGTTGAGGAGTATGATCATGCGTACTGGCGTGATCGCGAAAAAAATGGGGATGACCCGCCTGTTTCAGGACGACGGCCGCCACGTGCCCGTCACCGTCCTGAGCCTCGAAGGCTGCCAGGTTATCTCCGTGCGCGAACAAGAACGCGACGGCTATGTGGCCGTTCAACTCGGTGCCGGCTCGGCGAAGGCGAAGAATGTTGCGAAGCCGCAGCGTGGCGCTTTCGGCAAGGCCGAAGTCGAGCCCAAGGCAAAGGTCGTCGAATTCCGCGTCGCTGACGACGCGACGCTCGATGTCGGCGCCGAACTGTCGGCCGACCATTTCGTCGCTGGCCAGATTGTCGACATCCAGGGCGTGACCCAGGGTAAGGGCTTTGCCGGTGCGATGAAGCGCTGGGGTTTCGGCGGTATGCGCGCGACCCATGGTGTTTCGATCAGCCACCGTGCGCATGGTTCGACCGGTAACCGCCAGGATCCGGGCCGCGTCTTCAAGAACAAGAAGATGGCCGGCCACATGGGCGCGCGCAACCGCACCCAGCAGAATCTCGAAATCGTTCGCACCGACGTCGAGCGCGGCCTCATCTTCGTCAAGGGCTCGGTCCCTGGCTCGAAGGGCGGCTGGCTGATGGTCCGCGATGCGGTCAAGCTGCCGCGCCATCCCGAAGCTCCCTATCCGGCGGGCATCAAGAGCGCAGCGAACGCCAATCAAGAAGCCCCGGCTGATGCGCCTGTGGAAACCCCGGTTGAAGAAACCGTGGTCGACACTGCCACCACCGACGGCGCACAGGAGTCCTGATCATGAAGGTCAAGGTTCACACCATCGACGGCAAGGCCGGCGCAGACATCGATCTTAACGACGATGTGTTCGGCGTCGATCCGCGTGCCGACATTCTCCATCGCGTCGTCAGCTGGCAGCTTGAAAAGCGCCGCGGTCCGGCTCGCGCCGCCCGCGAACGCAGCGATGTGTCGCGCACGGGCAAGAAGTTCGGTCGCCAGAAGGGCGGCGGTACCGCTCGTCACGGCGATCGCGCAGCTCCGATCTTCATCGGCGGCGGCAAGGCGCATGGCCCGCGTGCCCGCACCTTCGGCCACTCGCTGAACAAGAAGATTCGCACGCTCGGCCTGAAAATGGCGCTGAGCGACAAGGCGAAGGGCGGCAAGCTCCTCGTTCTCGACACGCTCGAGCTCAAGGACGCCAAGACCAAGGCACTCGCCGGCCAGCTCGGCAAGCTCGAACTCGGCAATCGCGCACTCTTCATCGATGGTGATGCAGTGCACGAAAGCTTCGCCATGGCGTCGGCCAACCTCATCGGTATCGACTCGATGCCGGCGATGGGTGCCAACGTCTATGACATTTTGCGCGCCGATACGCTGGTTCTGACCCGCGCCGGCCTCGAAAAGCTGGAGGCACGCTTCAATGGCTAAGGCAAAAACAGTCGACGCGCGTCACTATGACGTGATCCTCGCTCCGGTGATCACCGAAAAGTCGACGCTGCTCAGCGAAAATGACGCAGTGGTGTTCAAGGTTGCGAACGACGCAACCAAGCCCGCGATCAAGGCCGCCGTCGAGGCGCTGTTCGATGTCAAGGTGCTCAGCGTCAACACGCTCGTCACCAAGGGCAAGACCAAGCGCTGGAAGGGCAAGCCCTACACCCGCAGCGACGTGAAGAAGGCGATCGTTCGCCTGGCCGCAGGCCAGACGATCGACGTCACCACCGGCGTCTGATTGTAGGAAGAGGCAGAGAAAATGGCACTTAAATCCTATAATCCGACCAGCCCCGCGCAGCGCGGCCTGATCCTCGTCGACAAGTCGTCGCTGTGGAAGGGCAAGCCCGTCAAGGCTTTGACCGAAGGCAAGCGCAAGACCGGTGGCCGCAACAACAAGGGTCATGTGACCTCGCGCGGTATCGCTGGTGGCCACAAGCAGAAGTACCGCTTCATCGACTTCAAGCGTCGCAAGTGGGACATGCCGGCTACCGTCGAGCGTCTGGAATATGACCCCAACCGCACGGCGTTCATCGCACTCGTCAAGTACGAAGACGGTGAGCAGACCTACATCCTGGCGCCGCAGCGTCTGGCCGTCGGCGACACCGTCGTTGCCGGCAAGAAGACCGACGTGAAGCCGGGCAATGCGATGGAATTGTCGCAGATGCCCGTCGGCACGATCGTCCACAACATCGAGATGAAGCCGGGCAAGGGTGGCCAGATCGCCCGTTCGGCTGGCACTTATGCACAGGTCGTCGGTCGTGACCGCGGTCTCGTCATCGTGCGTCTCGGTTCGGGCGAGCAGCGTTACATTCGCGGCGAGTGCATGGGCACGGTCGGTGCGGTGTCGAACCCCGACAACCAGAACACCAACCTCGGCAAGGCCGGTCGTGGTCGCTGGCTGGGCAAGCGCCCGCTGACCCGCGGTGTCGCGAAGAACCCGGTCGATCACCCGCATGGCGGCGGCGAAGGCCGTACCTCGGGCGGCCGTCACCCGGTTACCCCGTGGGGCAAGCCGACGAAGGGTGCGCGTACGCGCCACAACAAGTCGACCGACAAGATGATCATCCGGTCGCGTCACGCGAAGAAGAAGAGGTAAGCCATGGCTCGCTCGGTCTGGAAGGGTCCTTTCGTGGACCTCCATCTGCTCAAGAAAGCCGAAACGGCCCAGGACGGCGGCAGCAATGCCCCGATCAAGACCTGGTCGCGTCGGTCCACCATCCTGCCGCAGTTCGTGGGGCTGACCTTCAACGTCTACAACGGCCGCAAGTTCGTGCCGGTGTCGGTGAACGAAGACATGGTCGGCATGAAGCTGGGTGAATTTGCGCCGACGCGCTTCTTCCCCGGTCACGCTGCCGACAAGAAGGGCAAACGCTAATGGGCAAGGAAAAGTCCCCCCGCCGCGTTGCGGATAACGAGGCACTCTCGGTCGGCACGCAGATCCGCGGTTCGGCGCAGAAGCTGAATCTCGTTGCCGCGCTGATCCGCGGCCGCAAGGTTGAAGACGCGATGAACATCCTCACCTTCTCGAAGAAGGCGATGGCTGTCGACGTGCGCAAGGTTCTCGCCAGCGCCGTCGCCAACGCGGAAAACAACCACAACCTCGACGTTGATGCGCTCGTCATCAAGGAAGCGAGCGTTGGCAAGTCGATCTCGATGAAGCGCTGGCACGCACGCGGCCGCGGCAAGTCGACCCGGATCGTCAAGCCGTTCAGCCGCATCCGCATTGTCGTGCGCGAACAGGAAGAAGAGGCGTAAGATGGGCCAGAAGAGCAATCCGATCGGCCTGCGCCTGCAGGTCAACCGCACCTGGGACAGCCGCTGGTTCGCCGAAGGCCAGGACTATGGCCGCATGCTGGTCGAGGATCTGAAGATCCGCCAGTATGTGTTCAAGAACCTGCCGCAGGCCGCGATCTCGAAGGTCGTGATCGAACGTCCGGCCAAGCTGTGCCGCGTTTCGATCTATGCCGCCCGTCCGGGCGTCATCATCGGCAAGAAGGGCGCGGACATCGAAAAGCTGCGCAAGAAGCTCGGTGAACTCACCGGTGCCGACGTGTCGCTGAACATCGTCGAAATCCGCAAGCCCGAAGTCGACGCCAAGCTCGTCGGCCAGGGCATTGCCGATCAGCTCGAACGCCGCGTCGCGTTCCGTCGCGCCATGAAGCGCGCGGTTCAGTCGGCGATGCGTCTGGGCGCCGAAGGCATCCGCATCAACTGCGCCGGCCGTCTGGGCGGCGCGGAAATCGCGCGCACCGAATGGTACCGCGAAGGCCGGGTGCCGCTTCACACGCTGCGCGCCAACGTCGACTACGCCGAATCGACCGCGCACACCGCCTATGGCGTGTGCGGGATCAAGGTGTGGATCTTCAAGGGCGAGATTCTCGGCCACGACCCGATGGCGACCGACCGTCTGATGCTCGACGCACAGACGACCGGCGTCCGTCCGGCTCGTGAAGATCGCCGCTAAGGACTGCTGACATGCTGCAACCGAAAAAAACCAAGTTCCGCAAGGCTTTCAAGGGCCGCATCCATGGCAATGCCAAGGGCGGAACCAGCCTGAACTTCGGCTCCTACGGGCTGAAGGCGATGGAACCCGAGCGCATCACCGCGCGCCAGATCGAAGCGGCTCGCCGTGCGATCAGCCGCGCGATCAAGCGTCAGGGCCGTTTGTGGATCCGCATCTTCCCCGACGTCCCCGTGTCGTCGAAGCCTGCCGAAGTCCGTATGGGTAAGGGCAAGGGTTCGCCGGAATATTGGGCCGCGCGTGTGAAGCCAGGCCGCATCCTGTTCGAACTCGACGGCGTTCCCGGCCCCGTGGCCGCGCTGGCGTTCGAACGCGCCGCGATGAAGCTGCCGATCAAGACGAAGGTGATCGCCCGTCTCGGCGACACCTCGCACCTGGAGGGCTAAGGACATGGCCAAGACCGAAGATTTCAAGGCCAAGACCGACGACCAGCTCGCCGAACAGCTTGGCGAACTGAAGCGCGAGGCCTTCAACCTCCGTTTCCAGGCGGCCACCGGCCAGCTTGAAAAAGCATCGCGCGTCAAGGAAGTGCGGCGCTCGATCGCCCGCATCAAGACGCAGCAGACCGAGCGCACGCGCTCGGCCGCGAAGTAAGGAGACTATCGATGCCGAAGCGCATTCTGACCGGTACGGTGGTGTCCGACAAGGGCGACAAGACCGTCGTGGTGAAGGTCGAACGGAAGGTGAAGCACCCTCTGTACGGCAAGATCATCCGCCGCTCGAAAAAGTATCACGCCCACGATGAGGACAACGCCATCAAGGCTGGCGAAACCGTCCGCATCGAGGAAACGAAGCCGATTTCGAAGCTGAAGACGTGGAAGGTGCTCGACAAGGTCGACACCCACAGCAAGCCCAAAACGGCTGCTGACGCCTAAGCTGAGTTTCACGGAACCGCCGGGGCATCCCGGTAGGCCAAACAAGAAGGAAATGCATCGATGATCCAGATGCAGTCACAATTGGAAGTCGCTGACAACAGCGGTGCCAAGCGCGTCCAGTGCATCAAGGTGCTCGGCGGGTCGAAGCGTCGTACCGCCGGCGTGGGCGACGTGATCGTCGTGTCGATCAAGGAAGCACAGCCGCGCGGCAAGGTGAAGAAGGGTGACGTGCATCGCGCCGTTATCGTTCGCACCGCCAAGGACGTGCGCCGCGCCGATGGCTCGGTTATCCGTTTCGACAGCAACGCCGCCGTGCTCGTCAACAAGAACGAAGAGCCCATCGGCACCCGTATCTTCGGCCCCGTCGTCCGCGAACTGCGCGGCCGCGGCTATATGAAGATCATCAGCCTGGCGCCGGAGGTCCTCTAACCATGGCGAACAAGATCAAGAAGGGCGACACGGTTGTCATCCTGTCCGGCAAGGACAAGGGCAAGACCGGTGAAGTGACGCAGAGCCTGCCGAAAGATGGCAAGGTCGTCGTCGCTGGCGTCAACATCATCACGCGCCACCGCAAGCCGAGCCAGACCAACCCGCAGGGCGGTCTGGAGCGCAAGGAAGCGCCGCTGTTCGCAAGCAAGGTTGCGCTCGCCGATCCCAAGACCGGCAAGCCGACGCGCGTTCGTTTTGAAACCAAGGACGGCAAGAAGGTCCGCGTGGCCGTGAAGTCCGGGGAGACGATCAATGGCTGACAACTACACCCCGCGCATGCGCAAGCTCTATGACGACAAGATCGTCAAGGCGATGACCGACAAGTTCGGTTACAAGAATGCGATGGAAGTGCCGAAGATCGAAAAGATCACGCTCAACATGGGCGTCGGCGAAGCCACGCAGGACAAGAAGAAGGTCGAATCGGCCGCTGCCGAGATGGAACTCATCGCCGGCCAGAAGCCCGTCGTGACCAAGGCGAAGAAGTCGATCGCACAGTTCAAGCTGCGCGAAGGCATGCCGATCGGCTGCAAGGTGACCCTGCGCCGCGAACGCATGTATGAATTCCTCGATCGCCTGATCACGATCGCGATGCCGCGCATCCGCGACTTTCGCGGCGTGTCGGCGACGAGCTTCGACGGCCGTGGCAACTATGCCATGGGCCTGAAAGAGCAGATCATCTTCCCCGAGATCAACTATGACCGCATCGACCAGGTGCGCGGCATGGACGTGATCGTCACCACCACCGCCCGTACGGACGAAGAAGCCCGCGAACTGCTCAAGCTGTTCGGCTTCCCCTTCCCGATCGAAGCGCAGGAAAAGGAAGCCGCCTGATCCCTTTGGGACCAGGCAGGCTCTTTCAAGAAGGAAAGAGAACTTAAGTCATGGCGAAACTGAGTTCGACGAACAAGAATGAGCGTCGCAAGCAGCTGGTGAAGAAGTACGCCGGCCGCTATGCGAAGCTGAAGGCGATTGCAGCGGACACCTCGCTCGACGATGGCGAGCGTCTGATCGCGCGCCTCAAGATGGCGGAAATCCCGCGCAACGGTAACCCGACCCGCATCCGCAACCGCTGCGAGATGACCGGTCGTCCGCGCGCATATTATCGCAAGTTCCGGCTTTGCCGCATCCAGCTCCGCGATCTGGCCAACAAGGGCCTGATCCCCGGCGTTGTGAAGTCGAGCTGGTAAGGAAGACGCAAGATGGCAATGACCGATCCTCTGGGTGATATGCTCACCCGCATCCGCAACGGCCAGACGGCGAAGAAGGACAGCGTCCTGACGCCGGCTTCGACCCTGCGCGTCCGTGTTCTCGATGTTCTCCAGCGCGAAGGCTACATCCGCGGCTACAGCGAAGAAGCGCTGGGTGCCAAGGGCCAGCACAAGGGCATCCGCATCGAACTGAAATATTTCGAAGGGCAGCCGGCGATCCGCCATGTGGCGCGCGTTTCGAAGCCCGGCCGCCGCGTCTATTCGGGTTCGAAAGAACTTCCGATCGTGCGCAACGGCCTGGGTATCACCATCGTGTCGACCCCGCGCGGCGTTCTCTCGGACGCTGAAGCACGCGAACATAATGTCGGCGGCGAAGTGCTGGCGGAGGTGTTCTGATGTCGCGCATTGGTAAAAAGGCAGTGGCAATCCCGGGCGGCGTCACCGCCGCGATCGACGGCGGCCAGCTGTCGGTCAAGGGCCCGAAGGGCACGCTCGCGATGCCGCTTTCCGACCTCATCAACTATGAAGTCGCCGAAGGCAGCATCTCGGTCCAGCCCGCGAACGCCACCCGCGAAGCTCGCGCTTTCTGGGGCATGCAGCGCACGCTGGTGCAGAACCTGATCACGGGTGTGACCGAAGGCTTCACCAAGGTCCTCGAGATCACCGGTGTCGGCTATCGCGCCAACTCGCAGGGCAAGACTCTGAAGCTGCAGCTCGGCTACAGCCACGATGTCGATTTCGCGGTGCCCGAAGGCATCGAGATCAAGACGCCGGACAACACGACGATCGAGATCAGCGGCATCGACAAGCAGAAGGTCGGCCAGGTCGCGGCGGAAATCCGCCGTTGGCGTAAGCCCGAACCCTATAAGGGCAAGGGCATCAAATATCGCGGCGAGTACATCTTCCGCAAAGAAGGCAAGAAGAAGTAAGCCATGGCACATCTTACCCCTTTCCAAAAACGCCGCCAGCGCGTCCGTACCGCCCTCCGTCAGCGCGCGGGTGGCCGCGCTCGCCTGTCGGTGCATCGTTCGGGCCGCCACATCTACGCACAGCTCATCGATGACGCTGCCGGGCAGACGCTCGCTTCGGCCTCGACGCTGGACAAGGATGTCCGCGGCAAGACCGGCGCAACCACGGCAGCTGCGGCTGACGTTGGCAAGCGCCTCGCCGCTGCCGCGAAGAAGGCCGGCGTGACGCAGGTCGTCTTCGACCGCGGCGGCTTCCTGTTCCACGGGCGCATCAAGGCGCTGGCCGACGCGGCTCGCGAAGGCGGATTGGAGTTCTGATTATGGCTGACGAAGTACAGAACGTCGAAGGCGCTGTCGAAGCGACCGAAAACACCGGCGCTCCCCGCCGTGGCCGTGGCGGCCGCGACGGCGGCCGTGGCGGTCGTGAAGGTGGCCGTGGCCGCCGCGACGACCGTCGCCCGCGCGACGAAGAGGGCGGCGAAGAGCTGATCGAAAAGCTCGTTCACATCAACCGCGTCTCGAAGACCGTGAAGGGCGGCAAGCGCTTCGGTTTCGCTGCGCTCGTCGTTGTCGGCGATGGCAAGGGCCGCGCCGGTTTCGGTCATGGCAAGGCGCGCGAAGTGCCCGAAGCCATTTCGAAGGCGACTGCTGCCGCGAAGAAGGCGATGATCCGCGTTCCGCTGCGCGACGGCCGCACGCTGCACCATGACGGTCGCGGTGTGTTCGGTGCGGGCAATGTGACGCTGCGTTCGGCACCCGCCGGTACCGGCATCATCGCCGGTGGCCCGATGCGCGCCGTGTTCGAATCGCTGGGCGTTGCCGATGTGGTGACCAAGTCGGTCGGCACCTCGAACCCCTATAACATGATCCGTGCGACCTTCGAGGCGCTCGGCGAACAGACCAGCCCGAAGTCGGTCGCGCAGCGCCGCGGCAAGAAGGTTTCGGACCTGATCAAGCGTGGCGGTGCATCCGACCGCGCAGCCGAGGCGGAAGCCGCGGCGGTGACGGAGTAAGACGATGGCTGACAAGAAGATCAAGATCCGCCAGATCGGTTCGCCGATCCGTCGTCCCAAGGGCCAGCGCGCCATCCTGGCAGGCCTCGGCCTGGGCAAGATGCACCGCGAGGTCGAACTGGTCGACACGCCGGAAGTGCGCGGCATGATCCGCAAGCTGCCGCACATGGTCGAAGTCGTCGAGGGCTGAGCCCCTCGCGACCCGACCTCAACCTATCAGCGCGACAAAAGCGAAAGCGAGTGCAATGACTATCAAGCTTAACGAACTTCGTGACAACAATGGCGCCCGCAAGGGCCGTATGCGCGTTGGACGCGGCATCGGTTCGGGCAAGGGCAAGACCGCCGGCCGCGGCCAGAAGGGCCAGAAGGCCCGTAGCGGCGTCGCGATCAATGGCTTCGAAGGCGGCCAGATGCCGCTCCACATGCGTATCCCGAAGCGCGGCTTCAACAACATCTTCGCGAAGGATTTCGCGATCGTGAACCTGGGCATGGTCCAGAAGCTGATCGACGCGAAGAAGCTCGACACGAAGGCGACCATCGATCACGCCGCGCTCAAGGCCGTTGGCCTCGCTCGTGGTGGCAAGGACGGCGTCCGCCTCCTCGCCAAGGGTGAACTCACCTCGAAGGTGACCTTTGCCGTTGCCGGCGCGTCGAAGGGCGCGATCGAAGCGGTCGAAAAGGCCGGCGGCAAGGTCGAACTTCCCGAAGTCAAGGAAGCGGCACTTGAGGGTAAGAAGGCCCAGCGTCGCGCCAAGGCCAAGGCGGAATAATCACGCGAAAGGGCGGTTCCGGATACGGGCCGCCCTTTTGTCGTTTGACGATCTATACTTTCCCGTTCGATGCGGACGGATGATGCAGCCGGTATCGACGAGCTGCGTTGCAAAATAGGCCTTTCCCCTTGCGCTTCGTGACCGTCGAACGCACATAGGCGCCGGGTCGCGGGGGGCGCGGTCCGGAATATCCGAGGAAAACACCCATGGCCTCTCGCGCCGACCAGCTTGCTTCCAACCTGAACTTTTCGAAGTTCGGCCAGGCGACCGAACTCAAGAACCGCATCTGGTTCACGATCGGCGCGCTGATCGTCTTCCGTTTCCTGTCGTTCGTGCCGCTGCCGGGGGTCGACCCCGTTGCGCTGGCGTCGCTCTACAGCCAGGCCGCTTCGGGCGGCGTCCTCGACATCTTCAATACTTTCTCGGGCGGCAGCCTAGAGCGCATGAGCATCATCGCGCTCGGCGTCATGCCCTATATCACGGCGTCGATTGTCGTGCAGCTGGCGGCCGCGCTGTCGCCGAGCCTCGCCGCACTCAAGAAAGAGGGCGAAAGCGGGCGCAAGAAGCTTAACCAATACACCCGCTATGGCACGGTCGCGCTGACCGCGATCCAGGGCTATTTCATCGCCGTCGGGCTCGAATCGCTCGGCGCGGCGCAGGGCATTGCGGCGGTTGTCGACCCCGGCATGATGTTCCGCATCGGCGCCGTCATCTCGATCGTCGGCGGTACGCTTTTCCTGATGTGGCTCGGCGAACAGATCACCAGCCGTGGTATCGGCAACGGCGTGTCGCTGATCATCATGGCGGGCATTCTCGCCCAGCTGCCGCGGAGCTTCGCACAGATGTTCACGCAGGTGCGCGAAGGCTCGATGGGCGGCGGCACGATCCTCGCGGTCGTCGGCGGCGCGATCGTCGTCATCGCTTTCATCAGCTTCATGGAACGCGCGCAGCGCCGCGTCCTCGTCCAATATCCGAAGCGCGCGACGCAGCGCGGCGTGATGCAGGCCGATCGCAGCCACCTCCCCTTGAAGGTCAACACCGCGGGCGTGATCCCGCCGATCTTCGCCTCGTCGCTGCTGCTGATGCCGCTGACCGTCACGCAGATGATGGGCCAGAATGTCCAGGGCGACACCGCGACGGGCGACTTCCTGATCACGCTCAACCAGTATCTCGCGCACGGCCAGCCGCTCTATATGGTGCTCTATGCCGCGGGCATCATCTTCTTCTGCTTCTTCTACGTCGCGGTCGTCTTCAATCCCGAGGAAACCGCCGATAATCTGAAGCGTCAGAACGGGTTCATCCCCGGCATCCGTCCGGGCAAGAACACCGCCGCCTATCTCGATTTTGTGCTGACGCGCATCACCGTGCTCGGTGCGGCCTATCTGGCGGCGATATGTCTGATCCCCGAATATTTCATCGCGGGGTCGGGCCTGCCGTTCCAGCTTGGCGGCACCAGCCTGCTGATCATCGTGAACGTGACGATCGATACGATCAGCCAGATCCAGAGCCACATGCTCGCGCATCAATATGGCGACCTCATCAAGAAGGCCAAATTGAAAGGGGGCGTTGCGCGGCGCTAAAGCGCCCGCTACGCCAACTGCGACACGGTAGGGCAAACAGGGGTCCCCATGACGCTGAATATCATTTTGCTGGGTCCGCCGGGTGCGGGCAAGGGTACGCAGGCAGTGCGCCTGGAAGAGGAGCATGGCATGGTCCAGCTCTCGACCGGCGACATGCTCCGCGCGGCGGTCAAGGCGGGAACGCCGATCGGCGTGCAGGCGAAAGCCGTGATGGACGCCGGTGAACTCGTCTCCGACGAAATCGTCTCGGGCCTGATCGGCGAGCGGCTCGACCAGCTCGGTGCTGACGTTTCGGTGATCTTCGACGGCTATCCGCGTACCGCGGCACAGGCCGAAGCGCTCGATGGCATCCTGTCGGCTCGTGGTCGCAAGCTCGACCATGTGATCGAGCTGCAGGTCGAGGAAGACGCGCTTGTCGACCGTATCACCGGCCGCTTCAGCTGCGCCAAATGCGGTGCGGGTTATCATGACCGCTACAAGCTGCCCAAGGTCGAAAACACCTGCGACGTCTGCGGCAATCACGAGTTCAAGCGCCGTCCCGACGATAATGAGGAAACCGTGCGCACTCGCATGGCCGAATATCGCGCCAAGACCGCGCCGATCCTGCCGATCTATGAAGCGCGCGGCATCGTGACGCACGTCGACGGCATGGCGCCGATCGACGAGGTCAACGACGCGATCGAAACCATCCTCGCGGGCTGAGGCTAGCCAGTCCTCTTGGCGCCGGTTATTGAGGCGCCAAGGGGGACAGGCTGATGGCAATTTCCAGTTATTTCGCAGGCGCGGTGATGATCAGCGCGCTGGCTTTTGTGCCGGTCGCGAACGCCAAGGTCGTCGATCAGAGCGACGCCGGTTTCACCGTCGCGCACACCGCGCAGGTCGCCGCAACGCCCGCCGATGCGTGGAAGATGCTTCGTATGCCCGAAAGCTGGTGGTCGAAAGATCATAGCTGGTCGGGCGACGCCGCGAACTTCTGGCTCGATTCGCAGGCGGGCGGCTGTTTCTGCGAGAAACTGCCCGACACGGGTTCCGGCGTTGGCAGCGTCCAGCATGCGCGCGTCCTTTTTTCGAAACCGGGCCAGATGCTTCGCCTGTCGGGTGCGTTCGGACCGCTGCAGGGCGAGGCGCTGACGGGCACGCTGACGATCCAGATCAAGGAAACGCCGACGGGCAGCGCGCTGCGCTTCGACTATGTCGTCGGCGGCTATATGCGCTTCAAGGTCGCCGACATCGCGCCTGCCGTCGACAAGGTGATCGGCGAGCAATTGCTTGGTCTCGCCAATGCGCTCGGCGGCGCGCTGCCGCCGACGCGCGACGAAAGGGCGGCGGGTGAGGGCGCGGGCAAACCGAAGGCCGATACACCGCCTGCGAAGGACGAGCCCGGCCTCGACGCCGCCGTGGCCGATCTTGTCGAGGAAGAGGCGAAGCCTGCCCCCGAAGGCCGTTAAGCGTCGGGCTTGCCGCGCAGCTTTGCGAGCGCGGCGAACGGCCCTGCTGCCTCTTCGCTGAGCACGCCTTTTTCGGCGAGAATACGATCGGCATCGGGATGACGCGGGAAGGGGTCGAGCGCGAGCGAGAGCGTCTGCACCGCCGCTTCGCCAAGGTCGACGCGATCGCCCTCGAGCGGCAGCAGGTCGAGATCGTCGCTGCCAATCTCGATTTCTTCATCCTCGGTGACCGGTGCATCGACATCGCGCAGGAAGCGCAGGTCGAAAGGCTCGGCAATCGTCGCGGGGACGGGCAGGTCGGTCGCGGCGCAGGCTTGGACGACATCGGCCTGTACCTCGCCCTTCGCGCCGATGCCGCCGGCGATCGCGCGCACTTCGGCGGTCACGGCGAAGCGGTCGAGCGAGACCAGCGCCAGTCGCTTGGCGATCTGCGCGCGCGCGTCGGCATTGGCCTCGACCGAAAGGGTGCGGCCGTGTGCGGCATCGGCTAGCGTCACGATCAGCGAGAATTCGGGGGCGCTCATCGGCCTGCTCCGTCCAGCCGGTCGGCGACGACGAGGTCGGATACCGGCGTCGCCGCCAGCGCCGAGCGCAGCGCCGCAACCTCGGTCATCACATGCGCGAGCCCGGCTTCGGCGGGCTCCTGGCCGCGCCACAGGTTGCGGACGAGCGCAGCGCGCAGTTCATCCGATCCGTCGGCGGCGCGATAGGCGCCAAGCCGTCCGCCGAGCGCGCTCATCATTCGCCCGACCTGCTTGCCGACGACCATGTCGCCGAAACCGATCTGGCGCATCTGTCCGTCCATGTCGTTCACGAATAATTCGGTGAGCTGGACGCCCGCGAGCCCGTGCGCCGGCTCGTCATCGATGCGGTGGAGGACCAACGCCATTACCAGGCTGATCATGTCGAACCGACCGTCGAGCGTGTCGGGAACATTGCCCTCGGCATACCAGTGCGGCGCGCGCGCGGCGGCGACGACGGCGTTCCACAGCGGGCGGCGCGCCTCACGCGGGTCGGGCTCGGATGCGAAGAATTTGCGGAGCGAAGAAAACATGCGATTCGCTTAGGCCGAATCGGCTGGGCGGAAAAGGGGTCGCTGAGACGCACGGCACCGGCCCGCTCCCCCACCCGGCCTCCCATAGGCTACTATCGTTGGGGAGGCCGGGTGGGGGAGCGGGCCGGTGCCGGACCCTCAGTCCAGTCAGCTTGGCGCAAGCTTTGCCGCGGCATAAGCCGCTTGTGCGCGCCGACCGCTTGCGGTTAAGAGGCGCGATTGCCAGCGCCCGCTGAAAAAGGGCGCAACGGAGATATGTTGATGCCGACCCATGAGCCCAAACTTCCCGTCCGCCCCGTGCGTGTGATCGTCGCCGGGCTGGCGCTCGCGCTGACCGTCAGCGGCTGCGCGCAGCTGAAGGGCCGGCAGGGCTATGTCGTCGACCCGCTGCTGACCGAGGCGATCACGCCCGGCGTCGACAACCGCGAATCGGTCGAAAAGACGCTCGGCCGCCCGACTTTCGTCGGCCAGTTCAGCAACAATGAATATTATTATGTGTCGCGCGAAACGCGCCAGCTTGCCTTCGCGAAGCCGCGCCCGGTCGATCAGCAAGTGCTGCGCGTCCGCTTCGATCCCGCGGGCAACGTCGCCGCGGTCGACCGCACCGGGCTCGAACTGGTGAGCAAACTCAGCCCTGAAGGCGACAAGACGCCGACGCTCGGGCGTCACCGCAGCTTCTTCGAGGATATCTTCGGCAACATCGGCGCCGTCGGCGCGCCGGGTGCGGGTGCTCCGGGGCAATAAGCCCGAAGGCACCGGTAAAGACAGCAAAGCGGCGGCGCCCCGGGGCGCCGCCGCTTTTTCTTATTGTGCGATCCCGCCTGCCGCGAGCACGGCGAGGGTGACGAGGTCCGATGCGGTCGACGCCATCGTCGCGACCTGCACCGGGTTTTCCATGCCGACGAGCATCGGACCGATCACCGCGCCGCCGCCGAGTTCACGGAGCAGCTTCGCCGACAGGTTTGCCGATTGCAGCCCCGGCATGATCAGCACGTTCGCGGGTCCCGACAGGCGGCAGAAGGGATAGTTTTTCATCACCTTCTCATTGAGCGCGACGTCGGGGGCCATTTCGCCTTCATATTCGAAAGCGGGTTTGCGCTGGTCGAGGATTGCTACCGCCTCGCGGATGCTTTCGAGCCAGCTCCCCTCGGGATTGCCGAAGGTCGAATAGGACAGGAAAGCGACGCGCGGTTCGTGCCCCATGCGGCGCGCGACCTGCGCGGTGCGTTCGGCGATATCGGCAAGCATCTCGGCGGTCGGGCGCTCGTTGACCGTCGTGTCGGCCATGAAGATTGTGTGATGCTGGTCGACGAGGACATGGATGCCGAACGGCGTCTTGCCCTCGGCATGGTCGATGACGCGGCGAATTTCGCGCATCGACTGCGAGTAGGTGCGCGTCGTCCCGGTGATCATCGCATCGCCGAGCCCCATTTTCAGGAGCAGTGAGCCGAAGATATTGCGGTCGCGGTTGACCATGCGCTCGACGTCGCGGCGGAGATAGCCGCGGCGCTGCAGCCGCTCGTAGAGCATCTCGACCATCTGTGGCACATGCGGCGAATTGACGCTGTTATGCACTTCATAGCTCTCGGGATCGGCGACGCCCATCGCGCGGAGCTTGTCGTGCAGTCCTTCGCGGCCGACGAGCACCGGCGTGCCATATCCACCGTCGCGGAACTGGATCGCCGCGCGCAGCACGACCTCTTCCTCGCCCTCGGCAAAGACGACACGCTTCGGATTGTTGCGCGCGGCTTCATAGGCGAGCGTGAGCACCGATGTCGTCGGGTTGAGCCGGGCGCGGAGCTGGGTGCGATATTCGTCGAGATTCTCGATCGGCCGCTGCGCGACGCCGGTCTTCATCGCCGCCTCGGCCACCGCCGCGGGCACGATTTCCATCAGGCGCGGGTCGAAAGGCGAGGGGATGATATATTCGGGGCCGAAGCTCGACGCGCGCCCGCCATAAGCGGCGGCGACTTCCTCGGGCACCTGCTGGCGTGCGAGATCGGCGATTGCATAGGCCGCCGCGATCTTCATTTCCTCGTTGATCGCGGTCGCATGGACGTCGAGCGCGCCGCGGAAGATGAAGGGGAAGCAGAGGACATTGTTGACCTGGTTCGGATAGTCCGAACGTCCGGTCGCGATGATCGCGTCGGGGCGCGCCGCGCGGGCGTCGGGCGGGGAGATTTCGGGATCGGGGTTCGCCATCGCGAAGATGATCGGCGCTGGCGCCATATCCTTCACCATCTCGGGTTTCAGCGCGCCCGCGGCCGACAGGCCGAGGAATACGTCGGCGCCGACAAGCGCTTCGGTCAGGTCGCGCGCTTCGGTCGGCACCGCATGCGCCGACTTCCACTGGTCCATGCCATCGGTGCGGCCCTGATAGATGGTGCCTTTGCGGTCGCACATGATGACATTTTCATGTTTCACGCCCATCGCCTTGATCAGCGCGGTGCAGGCGATCGCAGCAGCGCCCGCGCCGTTGACGACAACCTTCACCGTCGAAAGGTCGCGGCCCGTCAGGTAGCAGGCGTTGATCAGCCCCGCGGCCGTGATGATTGCAGTGCCATGCTGATCGTCGTGGAACACCGGAATGTTCATACGTTCTTTCAGCGCCGCCTCGATGATGAAGCAATTGGGCGCGGCAATATCCTCAAGGTTGATGCCGCCAAAGCTCGGCGCGAGCAGTTCGACCGCCTCGATGAAGCGCTGGGGATCTTCGGTATCGACCTCGAGATCGATCGAATCGACGTCGGCGAAGCGCTTGAACAGCACCGCCTTGCCTTCCATCACCGGCTTCGATGCGAGCGCGCCGAGGTTGCCGAGCCCGAGGATCGCGGTGCCGTTCGAGATCACCGCGACCAGATTGCCCTTGATCGTATAATCATAGGCCTTTGCCGGATCCTCGGCGATCGCGTTCACGGGAACCGCGACGCCGGGCGAATAGGCTAGGCTCAGGTCGCGCTGCGTCGCCATCGGTTTCGATGCGACGATCTCGATTTTCCCGGGCCGGCCATAGGCGTGGTAAAGCAGGGCCTCGCGGTCCGAAAACTGTACCTTGCTGCCGCTGTCCATCATTTATCCTCTCAACTGATCCACAAGGCGCGCGCCCGAGCCCATTCCCTAGCGTCGCCAAGCGGAAATGGAACCCGCGAATCGCGCGCGCATCTTGCCACGGGCCCATATCCATCCCTAAGCATGTCCTATGCCTGTCACCGCCCGCTCCGCTGCCAATTCGAATAGTCCCGCGCCCGCCGCAACGCCGATGATGGCGCAATATTGGTCGCTGAAGGAGAAGGCGGGCGATTGCCTGCTCTTCTATCGCATGGGCGATTTTTTCGAGCTGTTCTTCGACGACGCGAAGGCGGCGGCCTCGACGCTCGACATCGCGCTGACGTCGCGCGGCGAGCATGACGGGCAGCCGGTGGCAATGTGCGGCGTTCCCGTCCACGCCGCCGAATCCTATCTCGCGCGGCTGATCCGCGCCGGGCACCGCGTCGCGATCGCCGAACAGATCGAAACGCCGGCCGAGGCCAAGGCGCGTGGCGGGTCGAAGGCGCTCGTCGCGCGCGACATCGTGCGCTTCGTCACCGCCGGGACGCTCACCGAGGAGAGCCTGCTCGAAGGGCGCAGCGCGAACCGTCTCGCGGCGCTCGCGCAGATCGGCAGCGATGGTGAGGTCGCGATTGCCGCCGCCGATATTTCTACGGGGCGCTTCGAGGTCGTTGCGGTGCGCAGCGAGCAGGTCGATGCCGAACTCGCGCGGCTCGCTCCATCCGAATTGCTGCTCAGTGAGAGCGCCGACGAGTTGCCGATCTCGTCGGCACGGCAGATCGTGCGTCGGCCGTCCGCGGATTTTTCCAGTACGAGCGCGCAAAAACGTCTCGAAACTTTCTTCGGCGTCCAGACGCTCGACGGTTTCGGCCAGTTCGGCCGCAGCGAGATTGCGGCGATGGGCGCGCTCGTCGCCTATCTCGACCATGTTGGCACCGGCGGGCCGACCTTCCTCCAGCCGCCGCTGCGCCACCTCGCTTCGGGCCGTATGGCGATCGACGCCGCGACGCGTGAGAGCCTCGAGCTTGTCTGCACGATGGCCGGCACGCGCGACGGCAGCCTGCTCGGCACGATCGACCGCACCGTCACCGCGGCGGGCGCGCGGCTGCTCGCCGACGATCTGGCGAGCCCGCTGACCGACAAGGACGCAATCCTCGACCGGCTCGATCTCGTCGACAGCCTCGCGCGCGATGCTTTGTGGCGCGGCGAACTGCGCGCGGCGCTGCGGGCGCTTCCCGATGCTGGCCGCGCGCTCGGCCGCCTCGTCGCGGGGCGCGGCGGGCCGCGCGATCTGGCACAGCTCCGCGATGCGCTCGGCGGCGCACGGCTCCTGCGCGAGCGGCTCGCGCGCCGGTCCGATCTGCCGCCCCTGCTCGCGCGCCTGCTTCCGGGCCTCGACGGGCATGGCACGCTCGTTGACGAACTCAGCCGCGCGCTGATCGAAACCCCACCGGTCGACGCCGCGCAGGGCGGCTATGTCGCCGAAGGCTATGACCATGCGCTCGACGCGTTGCGTGAAACCGCGCGCGACGGGCGTAAGGCGATTGCCGCGCTCGAAGCCGACTATCGCGACCGTACGGGCATTGCCTCGCTCAAGATCCGCCACAATGGCGTGCTCGGCTATCATGTCGAGGTACCCGCAAAGCACGCCGACGCGCTGATGGCACCCGAATCGGGCTTTACCCATCGCCAGACGCTCGCGGGCGTCGTGCGTTTCAACTCGTCCGACCTCCACGAGGCCGCGAGCCGAGTGACGCAGGCGGGGGTTCATGCCGTCGCCGCTGAGGCGGCGCATCTCGAATCGCTGACCGACGCCGCAATCGCGCGGCGCGAGGCGATCGCCGCATCCTGCGACGTACTCGCGCGCATCGACGTCGCCGCCGCGCTCGCCGATCATGCGATGAGCCATAATTGGTGCCGTCCCGACCTCGCCGATACCCCGTGCCTCGACGTCAGCGGCGGGCGGCATCCGGTGGTCGAAGCGGCGCTCGCGAAATCGGGTGAGCGCTTCGTCCCGAACGATGTCTCGCTCTCGACAAGCGACCGGCTCTGGCTCGTCACCGGGCCGAACATGGGTGGTAAATCGACCTTCCTCCGCCAGAATGCGCTGATCGTGGTGCTCGCGCAGGCGGGCGGTTTCGTCCCCGCCGCGTCGGCAAAGCTCGGGCTCGTCGACCGCCTGTTCAGCCGCGTTGGCGCCAGCGACAATCTCGCGCGTGGGCGCTCGACCTTCATGGTCGAGATGGTCGAAACCGCGGCGATCCTTGCGCAGGCGACCCCGCAAAGCTTCGTCATCCTCGATGAGGTCGGGCGCGGCACCTCGACCTATGACGGGCTTGCGCTCGCTTGGTCGGTGGTCGAGGCGGTGCATGAGGTCAACAAATGCCGCTGCCTCTTCGCCACCCACTATCACGAACTGACGCGGCTCGCCGAAACGCTGAACGCGCTGTCGCTCCATCATGTTCGCGCGCGCGAATGGCAGGGCGATCTGGTGCTGCTCCACGAACTCGCCGATGGTCCAGCCGACCGCAGCTATGGCCTCGCCGTCGCACGCCTCGCGGGCGTTCCGGCGGGCGTCGTCAAGCGCGCCGAGGCGGTGCTCGCCAAGCTCGAGGCCGGGCGCGAGAAAACCGGCGGCCTCGCCGCGGGGCTCGACGATCTGCCGCTCTTCGCCGCGACGCTCGCCGAGGCGCCGGCCGCGGTGAAGGATGCTTTGCGCGACGCGCTCGCGGACATCGATCCCGACGCGCTTGCGCCGCGTGAGGCGCTCGATGCGCTCTACACGCTCAAGCGACTGATGGCCGACGAACCATGAGCGAGCTGTTTGACAATCTCGATCAGCGCCGTGCCATCATCGACCGGCGCGACCTCGCGGCGCAGCTCGATGCGATCGCCGCCGAAAGCGGCGATACGGGAACACGCCGCCGCGCGATGGTCGCGCTGCTCAAGGCGGCGCTCGATGACGGACGCGCCGAGATCGAGCGGCGACTGCTCGAACGCCCTTCGGCGGGACGCGTCGCGGCGAATGCGATGGCCTTTCTGATCGACCAGATCATCCGTCTCAGCCATGATTTCACGATCGGCTATCTCTATCCGTCGGCCAACCGCTCGGCGGGCGAACGCATCACGCTGATCGCGGTTGGCGGATACGGCCGCGGCGAAATGGCGCCGCACAGCGATATCGACATCGGCTTCCTCACCCCGTTCAAGCAGACGAGCTGGACCGAACAGGTGATCGAGGCGCAGCTTTATACTTTGTGGGACCTCGGGTTGAAGGTCGGTCATTCGTCACGCTCGCTCGACGAAATGGTGCGCGCGGCGAAGGAGGATCTGACGATTCGCACCGCGCTGCTCGAAGGGCGCTTCATCTGGGGCGACCGCGACCTCTACGATCAGGCGTCGGCGCGCTTCGATGCCGAGGTCGTCGCGGGCAATGCGCGGGCGTTCGTTGCCGAGAAGCTCGCCGAACGCGACGAGCGCCACAAGCGCATGGGCGATTCGCGCTATGTCGTCGAACCCAATGTGAAGGAAGGGAAGGGCGGACTACGCGATCTCCACACGCTCTTCTGGATCGGCAAGTTCATCCACCGCGTGCGCACCGTTCCCGAACTGGTCGATGCGGGATTGATGTCGGCGCGTGAGCTGCGCCAGTTCGAGCGCGCCGAGAATTTCCTTCTCGCCGTCCGCTGCCACCTGCATATACTCGCCGGCCGCGCCGAGGATCGGCTGACCTTCGACTTTCAGCGCGAGATTGCCGCCCGGATGAAGTTTGCGGACCGCCCGGGCAAGAGCGCGGTCGAGCGCTTCATGCAGCTCTATTTCATCCATGCGAAGGCGGTCGGCGACGTCACCGGCACCTTCCTCGCGCATCTCGACGACCAGATGGCGGCGCGCGGGCGGCGCTTCCTGCCGACGATCCGGCGGCGTCCGGGCAAGCTTCACGGCTTCGTGCTCGACCGCGGCCGGTTGGCGTTGCCGAGCGACGATTTTTTCCAGCAGGATCCGGTGCGGCTGGTCGAGATTTTCGCGCTCGCCGACAAGCATGGGCTCGAAATCCATCCGCAGGCGATGCGGCAGGCGCGCCACGATGCGAAGCTGATCGAGACGCAGGGCGTGCGCCGTATCGCGCGCGCGAACGAACTGTTCCTCGATGTGCTGACCTCGCCGCGCGATCCCGAAACGGTGCTGCGCTGGATGAACGAGGCGGGGGTGTTCGGCCGTTTCGTTCCCGATTTCGGACGCGTCGTCGCGCAGATGCAGTTCGATATGTATCACCACTATACCGTCGACGAACATACGATCCGCGCGATCGGGCTGCTCGCCGATATCGAGCAAAGCCGGCTCAAGGAGGATCATCCGCTGTCGACCGCGATCATGGACCAGATCCATTCGCGGCGCGTAATCTATGTTGCGGTGCTGCTCCACGATATCGCCAAGGGGCGCGGCGGCGATCATAGCGTTCTCGGCGCCGAGCTGGCTTTGCGCGTGTGCCCGCGGCTCGGGCTGAACGAGGCCGAGACCGAGACGGTGTCGTGGCTCGTGCGCTATCACCTGCTGATGTCGGCGACCGCTTTCAAGCGCGACCTCGCCGATTTCAAGACGATCCTCGATTTCGCGCAGGTGGTGCAAAGCCCCGAGCGCCTCCGCTTGCTGCTCGTGCTCACCGTCGTCGATATCCGCGCGGTCGGTCCCGGGGTGTGGAACGGATGGAAACGCCAGCTGCTGACCGAGCTTTACGATGCCGCCGAGGAAGTGCTGCGTCTCGGCCACAAGCAGCGCGGCCGGGAAGCGCGGATCGAGAGCAAGAAGGAGGCCGTCGCCGCGCAATTCGGTTTCGACCGCAAAACCTTCGACAAGGTCGCGAAGCGCCTTCCCGAAAGTTATTGGATTGCCGAACCGGTTGAGGTCATCGCCGCGAACCTCGTCCATATCCGGCAGGCGGGCGATGCGCCGTTGCATATCGCCGCGGTTCCCGACGACGATCGCGGCGCGACACTGGTGATGGTCCTTGCCGCCGACCACCCCGGGCTCTTCTATCGCATCGCGGGGGGCATCCACCTTGCCGGCGGCAACATCATCGACGCGCGCATCCACACGACGCGCGACGGGCTCGCGCTCGATAATTTCCTCGTCCAGGATCCGCTGGGGCGGCCATTCGCCGAGGCGGGCCAGATCGGCCGGCTGACCCGCGCGATCGAAGATGCGCTCGCCAACCGCCACAAATTATTGCCCAAACTCGAAGCGCGCGCGCTGCCGCGCACTCGCGCCGAGGCGTTCCGCGTCGCGCCGAACGTCTTCGTCGACAATAAGGCGTCCAATCGTTTCACGGTGATCGAGGTAAATGCGCAGGACCGCCCGGCGCTGCTCAACCAGCTCGCCTATGCGCTCTTCCAGTCGAAGGTCACCGTGCACAGCGCGCATGTCGCGACCTATGGCGAGCGCGCGGTCGACACCTTTTACGTGACCGACCTGATCGGCGACAAGATCGACAGCGCCGCGCGCGTGAAGAGCCTCGAGAAACGCCTGCTCGAAGCGGCGACGAGCCACAGCGAGGACGCCGTCGCGGCCTAGAAGTCGAAGCCCTGCTGAACCGGCGCGACTGGTACACCTTCGAGTTCAAGCATCCGGGTCTTGGACGTCGATCCGCCCGGGGCCGAGAACCCGCCAATCTTTCCGCCTGCGGCCATGACGCGGTGGCAGGGAATGATCAGCGGGACGGGGTTCGTCGCCATCGCCTGTCCGACCGCGCGGGCATGCTCGGGCCCTGCGTCCAGCGCCCGCGCTACGGCGCCATAGGTGGTCGTTTCGCCCCAGCCGAGCTGACGTACCAGCGCATAGACTTTGGCGAAAAAGGCGGGCTGCTCGCCCAGATCGATGGGAACGTCGGAAAACTCGATCCGTTCTCCTTTGAAATAACGGATCGCCGCGTCGATCACCGTCGCTGTTTCGGCAGGAGGCTCGCTGCGTATCGCGTCGGGCAGGCGACGTAAGACCGCGCGCTCGGCTTCATTTGCGGTCGGCGCGGGCAGGCGGAAACTCACTATGCCGCTGTTCGTCCAGCCGATTGCCGCGACGCCGGCGGCGGTTTCGAAAAGCTGATACTGGTTCTGGCTGGCCATGCGCTGTCCTTCACCTTGATAGGATATAGGGTTGTATCGGGCCGAAACCATATCGCCCGCCGTGGCTCAGCCCGCCGCCGGTCCCGTCATCATCGCCGCCGCCGCGAGCAGCCCGTCGTTGAACCGCTGCGACAGCGCGGCGTCGGGGATCGCGTTGAAGGCGTGGATCGCGCCGGCATAGCTGTGCAGGTCGACCGGCACCCCCGCGGCGACGAGCCGGCGCGCATAGTCGAGATTTTCGTCGAAGAAGAGATCGAGGCTGCCCGTCGCGATATAGGCGGGAGGGAGATTCGACAGATCGTCGGCGAGGCTCGGCGAAAACCAGCCGCGCCGGTCGTCGTCGATCCGGTAATCGCCCTGCAGCGCGCGCCAGCCGAAGCGGTTGCTCGCGCGCGTCCAGATGAACTCGCCCGTCGTGGGATTGTTGTACGGACAGGCATCGCTGCCGGTGCGGTGATCGAGCATCGGGTAGGTCAGAAGCTGGCCCGCGATCGCCGGGCCGCCGAGATCGCGCGCCATGATCGCGAGCGCCGCCGCCAGCCCACCGCCCGCGCTTTCTCCCGCGACGATCATCCGGCTAGCGTCGAAGCCGAGCGCATCGGCTTGCCCCGCGAGCCACACCAGCGCCGAATGGCAATCTTCCTGCGGCACGGGGAAAGGGTTTTCGGGGGCGAGACGATATTCGACCGACGCGACGGGCACTCCCGTTGTGGCAGCGAGCATCGCGGGCCCCGCCTGCATCTGCTCGACCGATCCCATCACCATGCCGCCGCCATGAATGTGCAGGATTGCGCCGCCGCCCTCGCGCGTTTCCGCCGGACGGTACAGGAAAACCGGGATGTCGGGCCCGCCATGGGCCGACGGCACCAGCAGTCGTTCGGGCGCGATCACCGGCGGCGGCAGGATCGAATAAGTCTCCGCCGCCTTCGCCCGGATCTGGGCGATCGGTGCCGAATCGAGATCGACGCGCGGGAACAGGTCGATGATCGGGGCGATCTCGCGGTCGACGAGGTGGCGGGTGTCCATATCAAACTCTCCCTTTCATGCCCTCGCCGTCGCGAGGATCAGCCGCGCAGCGTCGCTCCGACTTTCGCCGCGGCGGCGACCACCTTGTCGGCAATCGCTTTCAGCTCGGCGTCGGTGAAGCTCTTCTCGAGCGGTTGCAGCTCGACCTCGACCGCAAGGCTCACCTGACCTTCGGGCACGCCCTGGCCGGCGAAGCGGTCGAACAGCCGCGCGTCGACGATGGCCGCCTTGTCGGCGCTGCGGACCGCGCGCATCAGATCGGCCGCGGTCAGGCTCGTCGGCGCGAGGAAGGCGAAGTCGCGGCGCACCGATTGCAGCGCGGGCGGCGTGAACGCCGCGCGGGCGGGGCCGCTCGCGCGCTTGGCCGGGATCGCATCGAGGAAAATCTGCACCGCCATCACCGGTCCGTCGACGTCGAAGGCGCGGGTGAGCAGCGGGTGGAGCGCGCCGAATTCGGCGAGCACTGCCTTGGGGCCGAGGCGCAGCGTCGCCGACTGGCCGGGATGCCAGATTGCGCCCTCGGTCACGGCGTCCATCACCTGCAACCGGTCGGCGGGCGCGCCCGCGGCTTCGAGCAAGGCGAGTGCGGCAGCTTTGGCGTCGAACGCGTCGAAGGGCGCGGCCTTGCCCGCCTGCCAGCCGCGCGCGCGCTTGTCGCCCGCCATCAGCACGGCGAGCGTCGGATGCTCGGCGTCGGCCAGATAGCGCCGCCCGATCTCGAACAGGCGAATGCTGTCGGCGCCGCGGTTCTGGTTGCGCTGCGCCGCGGCGAGCAGGCCGGGGAGCAGCGACGGGCGCATGACCTTGAGGTCCTCGCTGATCGGGTTGGCGAGCGACCAGGTGCCGCCGCCGAAGGGCGTGGCGTCGGCCTCGCTGATGAACGACCAGGTCACCGCTTCGTCGAACCCCGCGGCGGCCGCGGCGCGGCGCAGGCGGCGTTCGGTAAGCTGTTCGGCGGTCGCGGTCGGTTTCGCCACGCCGTCAACGCGCGGCAAGGCCACCGACGCGATCGCGTCGAAGCCGGTGATGCGCGTGACTTCCTCGACGATGTCGGGGGCGGCATCGACGTCGCGGCGCCAGCTCGGCACCGCGACCTGCCAGCGGCCGGCCTGTTCGATCACCGAAAAACCGAGCGCGGCCAGAATTTCCTGCTGCCGTTCGGGGGCGATCGCGATGCCGCCGAGCGTTGCCGATAGCGCCGGGTCGTAATCGACCGTCTTCACCTCGGCGGGCGGGGTGCCCGCGCGCGTGACGAGCGACGGCGAGCCGCCGCAGATTGCGAGCACATGCGCGGTGACGATCGCGGTCGCGTCGTCGAGGAAGGCCGGGTCGACCCCGCGTTCGAAGCGGCTGCGCGCGTCGCTGGTCAGCGCGAGCGCCTGCCCGGTGAGCGCGATGCGTTCGGGGGTGAAATAGGCGACTTCGATCAGCACGTCGGTCGTCGTCTCGCTGCACCCGCTATGCTCGCCGCCCATGATGCCCGCGATGTCATGGACGCCGCTGTCGTCGGCGATCACCGTCATCGTGTCGGTGAGGACATAGTCCTTGCCGTTGAGCGCGGTGACGGTTTCGCCGGCGTTTGCGCGGCGCGCAACGAGCGCGCCGGTCAGCTTGGCGCGGTCATAGATATGGCTCGGGCGACCGAGGTCGAACATCACATAGTTGCTGATGTCGACGAGCGCCGAGATCGAGCGCTGCCCGACGGCTTCGAGGCGGCGGCGCATCCATTCGGGCGCGGTGCCGTTGGTGACGCCGCTGATCGTGCGGCCGAAGAAGGCGGGGCAGCCCTCGACGTC
Source organism: Sphingopyxis sp. OAS728 (assembly GCF_014873485.1). Taxonomy (NCBI): domain Bacteria; kingdom Pseudomonadati; phylum Pseudomonadota; class Alphaproteobacteria; order Sphingomonadales; family Sphingopyxidaceae; genus Sphingopyxis; species Sphingopyxis sp. OAS728. The sequence continues at coordinate 2,998,412 of NZ_JADBDT010000001.1, forward strand.
GTCGGTCCGGATTTCGGTCGCGGGCGCGCCCTCGCCGATGATGGTCGGGACGTCGAGCGGCTTCAGCGTGCCGAGTCCGGCGGCGGCGAGGTCGCGCGCGATCCCGCGCACGCCCATGCAATCCTGCCGGTTCGGGGTGATCGAAATGTCGACCACCGGATCGCCTGCTCCGCTATAGTCGGCGAAGGGCGTGCCGATCGGCGCGTCGACGGGCAGTTCGATGATCCCGTCATGATCGTCGCCCAGTTCGAGCTCGCGCGTCGAGCACATCATGCCGTTCGATTCGACCCCGCGCACCGCCGCGACCTTCAGCTCCATGCCGTTCGCGGGCACAACCGCGCCGGGCAGGCCGAGCACGCCGACGAGGCCCGCGCGCGCATTGGGCGCGCCGCAGACGACGGTGAGCGGCGCGCCGCCGTCGCCGGTGTCGACGGTCAGCACTTGCAGCTTGTCGGCCTGCGGATGTTTCTCGGCGGTCAGTACCCTGGCGACGCGGAAGCCGGCGAGTTTCTCGGCCGGATTCTCGACGCCTTCGACCTCATGGCCGATGCGGTTCAATGTCGCGACGACATCGGCGACCGCATAGTCGCCATCCAGATGTTCGCGGAGCCAGTCGAGGGTGATCTTCATGCCGAAATCCCCCCGCTGAGTGTCGGGACCGACAGCGCGTTGAATCCATAATGCGCCAGCCAGCGCAGGTCGCCGTCGAAGAAGGCGCGGAGGTCATCCATGCCATATTTCAGCATCGCGAGCCGGTCGACGCCGACCCCGAAGGCAAAGCCCTGCCACTCGTCGGGGTCGAGCCCGCAGTTGGCGATCACGCGGCGATTGACCATGCCGCTGCCGAGCAATTCCATCCACGCATGGCCTTCGTCGTCGCCATTGCCACCGACGATGCGCCGGCCTTTCTCTTGCTTGTAACCGACATCGACCTCGGCCGAGGGCTCGGTGAAGGGGAAATAGCTCGGGCGCAGGCGCAGCACGATGTCGTCGCGCTCGAAATAGGCCTTGAGGAAGGTTTCGAGCGTCCATTTGAGGTGGCCCATATGGATGCCGCGATCGATCACGAGCCCTTCGACCTGATGGAACATCGGCGTATGCGTCGCGTCGCTGTCGCTGCGATAGACGCGGCCGGGCGCGATGATGCGGATCGGCGGTTCTTGGCTCATCATCGTGCGGATCTGCACCGGCGAGGTGTGCGTGCGCAACAGCATCGCGCGCCCTTCGGCGTCGGTGTCGGCGAAATAGAAAGTGTCGTGCATCGCGCGCGCGGGATGCGTTTCGGGAATGTTGAGCGCGGTGAAGTTGCGCCAGTCGTCCTCGATCTCGGGGCCCGTTGCGACGGCGAAGCCCATGTCGGCGAAGATTTCGGCGAGCTCGTCCATCACCTGGCTGACCGGATGGACGCTGCCGCGCGGCGTTGCGTCGGCGGGCAGCGACATGTCGATCGCCTCGGCGGCGAGCTTCACGTCGAGCGCCGCGGCATCGAGCGCGGCCTTGCGCGCGGCGAGCGCGGCGGTGATTGTTTCGCGCAGCGCATGGATCGCCGGACCCTGCGCCTGGCGCTCGTCGGGGGTCATGCCGCCCAGCGTCTTGAGCAGTGCAGTGATGGTGCCCGCCTTGCCCAGCGCCGACACGCGCAGCGCCTCGACCGCGTTCGCGTCGGCCGCCGCTTCGATGTCGCCCAACAATTGGCTCTGGATGGCCTCGATATCGCTCATCGTCATTCGTCCTGTTCCGGCGGCGCTGGCGCTGCCGGCCTACATTTTTGTTTGTTATGGATACGGCGGCTTCCCGCGCGTGCGTCGCTTGCCGCTTGCACCGAACACGCGGCGTGGGTCAAGTCCGGCGACGCCCCGCGCGGCCGAAAACGGGCCTATCCGGCAGGCTTGTGCAGGCCTTGAACGGGCGCGCCTGCCGCGGCGGCGCGTGCGAAGGCTGCGGCACCGAGGATCGGCTTGGGCCTAGCCGCATAATCGCGCGGGCTCATCCCCATGAAACGCTGGAAGTCGCGCGTAAACTGCGCCTGATCGTAATAATGGTGATCCATCGTATCGATCCACGCCATCGACGGGTCGAGCATGAAGCGTGCGAGGCTGCGCAGGAAGCGTTGCCGCAGCAAAAGCAGTTTCGGTGAAAAGCCGAAGGCGCGGTGGCTGAGGCGCTCGATCGAGCGTTCGGAGAGCGCGAGTTTCGCCGACAGGTCGGCGACGCTCGTCACCTCGTCGTCGACCAGCGCCTGATGCGCGGCGAGGATGGCCGGATCGTCGGGCGGCGCATCGGCGAGGAGCGCGCAGACATGCGCGTCGATCAGCGCCGCGGCGGCGTCGACGTCGTTCACTTGGCGCAAGGCGTCGAGCAGGGGCGCGAAGGGGGCGAAGGCCGGATGGGCGTTGCCGTCGGTCATCCGGTCGGCCAGTTCCTCGGCGGGCAGCGGAATGAATTTGGCCCAGCCCATCGGCAGGATGCCGATCCCCCAGGTGCGCATATTGCCCGCCGCAAAATAGGTTGCGGTGCTCGTCGGGCCGGTGGCGATGAAGCGCGGCGTTTCGGCCACCGGGCTGGCGCCGATCGCCGCGTGCGGCGGGTCGCCCTCGACAAATCGCAGGTTCGCCCATTCGGGGTGCAGATAATCCTCGACCCGGGCGCCGCCGGGAACCGTGACTTCGCTGAGGTAGATCGTGCTGACATAGGGGCGGAGAGGCGGAGACAAGGGAAAGAAGCGCGTGGCGACCCGCGCGCCCGCCGGAAGGTCATGAGATGCGTCGCGTTGCGCCATGCTGTCCCATTTTGAGCTAAAAGAGCATGAATAACAATGCCCCGACACCGGCGGGTGTCGGGTTCTTACAATTTTATACGCCGCGACTGCGTCATAGTTGCGTGGCCCGCTCCGAAAGGGGGTGTGCGGAAGATCGGGACGAGACGCCAACAGGGTGGGGCCTGGCGGGGACCTGAAATAACGAACCGATTTTCCGAGCTTCGTCCCGGCCGGCAGCTTTCTGCGACCCACGGCTATTCGGAACGGGCGGGGGGGCGATGGTTTCCACTGGAACCATTGTCGAGGCGGTGCGGAGCGGGAGCTTCGCGCCGCCTCTTCCGTTTGGGGGCGGCGGTGGCCGTCTGCCGTCGTTCCGGCGCGCAAACCCAAAGAAAAAGGGCGGCCCCGTCGGGACCGCCCTTGTTCGTTTCGCCTGGCTGGAAAGCGTCAGGCTGCCTTGGGCAGCGCCGCCTTCGCCTGGGCGATGATCGCGGTGAAGACCGTGCCTTCGTTCATCGCGAGGTCGGCCATGACCTTGCGGTCGAGTTCGATCCCGGCCAGCTTCACGCCGTGCATGAACTGCGAATAGGTCAGACCTTCGGCGCGGACCGCGGCGTTGATGCGCTGGATCCACAGACCGCGGAAATTCCGCTTCTTAACCTTGCGGTCGCGATAGGCGTATTGGCCGGCCTTTTCGACGGCCTGCTTGGCGACGCGGATGGTGTTCTTGCGACGACCGTAATAGCCCTTCGCCTGTTCCAAAATCCGCTTGTGCTTGGCGCGCGTGGTGACGCCGCGTTTGATGCGTGACATGCCTTAGCGCTCCTTACTTCAGGCCGTAGGGCGCCCAGAGGCGCACATGGGCCACATCCGAATCGCTCAGCACGCTGGTGCCGCGGTTGGTGCGGATATATTTTGCATTGTGGCTGCTCAGGCGGTGACGCTTGCCGACGACGCCGTGCTTCACCTTGCCCGAGGCGGTGAATTTGAAGCGTTTCTTCACACCGCTCTTGGTCTTCATTTTGGGCATTTTGGTCTCCTTTGGAAGTCCGTTTGCGTATCGGCCTGGCAGCCCTTTCAGCCAGCCGACACAATCGGAAGCGGGGCGCTTAGGAGGATTCGCGCCGAAATGCAAGCGTTGCGGGGATTAGAAGCTCGCGCCGTCAACCTTGTGGATCGTGAGCGTATCGAGATCGGCGTCGGGCACACAGCGCAGATTGACCGCGGCCATCTTCGATCCGTCGGGACCGGTCCCCACCGAGAAGCCCTGACATCCGCAATCGGTGCAGAATTGATGGTCGATATTATGCTTGTTGAACTGGTAGGATTCGAGCTTGTCGCTCCCGCCGGTCAGCCTGAATTGATCGAGCGGCACGAAGGCAAGCAGAAAGCCCTTGCGCCGGCAATGCGAGCAGTTGCAGCTCATCGCCGTGTCGGGAATATCGCCCTCGACCGAATAGGTCACCGCGCCGCAGTGGCAGCTGCCTTCGAATGCCATGTCCGTTACGCTCCTCTCAATGGTGGCAGGCGAGCCCTTCGATCACATCCTCGAGCCGCGCCGGATCGCCGAGCGCGATGACATGGCCCGTGCTGTCGGCATTGAGCGGGTCGCCGTTCCAGTCGCACATCGTCCCGCCCGCGCCCTCGACGATCGGCGCCAGAGCTGCGAAGTCGTGGAGCTTCAGTCCTGCCTCGACGACAAGGTCGATATGGCCGCTCGCGAGCAGGCCGTAATTATAACAGTCGCCGCCGAAGACCATGCGCTTGTGTGAGGTTTTGGCCGCCAGCGCCATGAAATGCTCGCCGTCATGATCGCTGAAATATTGTGGGCCCGTCGTCGCGAGTACTGCGTCGGCGAGATCGCGACAGGTCCGCGTTCGTGCGGGGGCGCCGTTGAACAAGGTCGGCTGCCCCAACGCGCCGACCCAGCGCTCGCCATTGATGGGCTGGTCGATGATCCCGAGGACGGGCCAGCCGTCCTGAAGCAGTGCGATCAGCGTCCCGAAGATCGGACGGCCCGCCATGAAACTGACGGTGCCGTCGATCGGGTCGAGCACCCATTGGCGCGACGCGTCGGTGCGCTCGGCGCCATATTCCTCGCCGATGATTCCGTCGCGCGGCGCCTCGGCATCGAGCAAGCGGCGCATCGCGGCTTCGGCGGCGCGGTCAGCGTCGGTGACAGGCGAAGCATCGGCCTTCGCTTCATGCGAAAACGCGGCCCGGAAGAGCGGACGGATTGCTTCGCCGGCCGCGTCGGCGAGGCGATTGGCGAGGGCGAGGTCGGAGGTGAGGGTCATAGGGGTAGCGCTAGCCGAGAGATGGGCTCGCCGCCACCCCGGCATCGGTAAAGCTGTCATATTCGTCCGATATATAAATTGTACAAATCAAGTATAATTTGTACAATTGCGTTCATGGATGATCGGATATCCGCCGATTCCTTCATGGGTATTTTTGCCCGTGTCGGATTTCGCAAGGCATCGATGGATGATCTGGCGCGCGCCACGGGCGTGTCGCGTCAGGCGCTCTACAATCGCTTCGGGTCGAAGGCAGCGCTGATCGAATGGACGATGACCGCGATGATCGAGCGATCGCTCGCCGAGGCGCTGCGTTGCCTCGACAGCCCAGGCGCGACGCTGGTGGTACGCCTCCTCGCCGCGCTTGATGCCTGGGCGGGACAGCATATGGCGATGCTGCGCGCGTCGCCGCACGGGATCGAGGTCGCGGTGACGGTGGCGCCCGATCCGGCCGAGGCGGTGCGCGCCGCCGAACGCAAGCTGATCGCCGCGATGGCCAACACGATCCGGCTCAGCGGCCCCGGTTCGGCGGTGCCGCGCGCGGGCAGTATGGCGCAGGCGCTATGCTGGACCGCAAAGGGCCTCGTCCACGCCGCGCCCGACCATGCGAGTTTTCACCGCGAGCTGGAACTGATCGTCGGCACGCTGCTCGCGCGCTGACGCGTTTAAAGCCTCAGTCGAAGAGCGAGGAAACGCTCGATTCGTCGGCGATGCGCTTGATCGCTTCGCCGAGCAGCGGCGCGACGGTGAGCGCGCGGACCTTGCTGCTGTCGTTGACGGCATCGGTCGGCTGGATCGAATCGGTGATCACCAGTTCGGTCAGCTCGCTCGCATCGACGCGCGCGACCGCGCCGCCCGACAAGACGCCGTGCGTACAATAAGCGACGACGCCCTCGGCACCCGCGGCCTTCAGCGCCGCGGCGGCGTTGCACAGCGTGCCCGCCGAATCGACGATGTCGTCGATCAGGATGCAGAAGCGGCCCTTCACGTCGCCGATGATGTTCATGACTTCGGATTCGCCGGCGCGTTCGCGGCGCTTGTCGACGATCGCGAGCGGCGCGTTGTCGAGGCGCTTGGCGAGCGCGCGCGCGCGGACCACGCCGCCGACGTCGGGCGACACGACCATCAGATTCTTGCCCGCGAAGCGCGCCTGGATGTCGGCGCTCATCACTGGCGCGGCGTAGAGGTTATCGGTCGGGATATCGAAGAAGCCCTGGATCTGCCCGGCGTGCAGGTCGATGGCGAGGACGCGGTCGGCGCCCGAGGTGGTGATCAGGTTCGCGACGAGCTTCGCCGAGATCGGCGTGCGCGGGCCGGGTTTCCGGTCCTGACGGGCATAGCCGAAATAGGGGACGACCGCAGTGATGCGCTTGGCCGAGGCACGGCGCAGCGCGTCGTTGATGATGAGCAGTTCCATCAGATTGTCGTTCGCGGGGAAGTTTGTCGGCTGCACGACGAAGACGTCCTGACCGCGGACATTCTCATGGATCTCGACGAAGACCTCTTCGTCGGCGAAGCGGCGCACGCTGGTGTCGGTCAGCGGCAGTTCCAGATAGTCCGCGATCGCACGGGCCAGCGGCAGGTTGCTGTTGCCGGAGATGAGTTTCATGGGGTGCAAGGCCCTTTCGCGCGGGTGGGATTGCGCGCCCCCTTAGCCAGCGCGGGCCGATAGGGGAAGGGGTTAAAGCCATCCCGCCGCGCGTAACTGCGGCATCATGTCGCGCGCGACGGGCGCTTCGTGATTTCCGGTCAGCGTGATGATCGCGGTACGGCCGTCGCGGCGCACCGCGACGACCGCGTCGCGTGCGACCCACCAGCTCCGATGGATACGCAGCCCGTCGGCTTCGCCAAGGCGTTCGATCGCGTCGCGCATCCGCATCAGGACCAGTTCCTCGCGGACCGCGCCGATGACGCGGACATAATGATCCTCGCCCTTCAGCGCGAGCACCGGCCCAAAGCCCGGAGGTAGCGGAAGCGTGGGCGGCGCGGGTGCGGGTAGAGGGGAAGGCGCGCGTTCCGACATGGCGGCGGCCGGAACGGTGCGGCCGAAAACCGAGGCCATCACCACCGATGCGACGACCGCGATGACGACGATATAGAGGTACATCGTCCAGAAGCCGCGCCAGCGCAGCACCTCGGCAAAGGGCAGGCGCGTCACCATCATCGTCACGATCAGCGTGAGCGGCACGCTGGCGACGACGAGCGCCAGCAGCTTGCCGGCAAAATGCGGCAGCCCGGTCGCCTCGCACAGCCAGCCCGCCACGATGTTGGTCGGGCGGAAAAGCGCATAACCCGCGAGCAGCCAGATCACCCAGCTCAGCATGCGCTGCGCAGGTGGCGCGGCGAAAGTGCCGAATGGGCCGAGCAGCCCGACGAGCAGGCCGAGCGCGACCATCACCAATATTTCGATCGTCAGCCGCTTTGCCATGCCGCGTCTTGTGCGTGCCATTTCACGAAGCGTCAATTGGCGAAGCGGCCTGTTTCGCGAAGAAATCCGCCGTTTTTGCGAAGGGGCGATTGCGCGTGAACGGCCGGCGGGCAGGGGAGGCGCATCGATAGCCACAACAGGATTTCCCATGACTGCCGCCCCCGCCAACTCCCTTCGCCGCATCGGCCTGATGGCCCTGCTCGTCCTCGGCGCGATCATCCTTGCGATCCTTGCCCGCTCCGTCACCGGCCCGTCGGACTATCGAACCCCGGCGTGGGCGATATGGGTCCACCTCGCGACGGTCGTCCCGGCACTGCCGCTCGGTGCCTGGCTGCTCTGGCGTCCGCGCAAGGGCGATAGCGCACACCGGATCGGCGGGCGCATCTGGGTGCTGCTGATGATCGTCACCGCGATCGACAGTTTCTGGATCCGCACGATCACCGGCGGCATCGGCCCGATCCATATCTTTTCGGTGGTGACGATCGTCCAGCTGCCGCGCGCGATCTGGTTCGCGAAAACGGGGCAGATCGAGCGCCACCAGCGGATCATGCGCGGCGTCTTTTTCGGGCTGATCGCGGCGGGCTTTTTCGCGATGGCCCCCGGCCGCACGCTGTGGGCGCTTCTCTTCGGTTGAATGGACGGGGCGGTTGGGCCTAAACCCGCGCGCATGACACAAGAGCTGACCATCGTCCTTTCGCAAATGACCCAGTCGGTCGGCGACCTTGCCGCCAATGCGCAGGCGATGCGCGACGTGCGCGCGCGGCACCCCGATGCCGACCTGATCCTCTACCCCGAGTTCCAGCTGATCGGCTATCCACCCGAGGATCTGGTGCTGAAACCCGCCCTCGCCGAACGTGCCGCGAAGCTGCTTGAAGAGCTGGCGGCCGATACCGCCGACGGCGGCCCGGCGATGCTCGTCGGTTCGGTCCAGCGCACGAAGGATGAGAATGGCGGCGACGCGCTCTATAATATCGTCGCCTTGCTCGACGGCGGCAAAATCGTCGCGACGCGGCGCAAGCATGAGCTGCCAAATTACGGCACCTTCGACGAGAAGCGTGTGTTCGTGCCCGGCCCGCTTCCCGATGTCGTCGAATGGCGCGGGGTGAAGCTGGGCCTGCCGATCTGCGAGGATGGCTGGTTGCCGAAGGTTTGCCGGCATCTGGCGGAGCAGGGCGCCGAGCTGCTGATTTCGGTCAACGGCAGCCCCTATGAGATCGACAAGGACGAGCGGCGTCTGACGCAGGTGTTCGCGAGCCGCGTTGCCGAAACCTCACTGCCGGTCCTTTTCCTCAACCGCATCGGCGGGCAGGACGAGATCGTCTTCGACGGCTGCTCGTTCGTGCTCAACGGCGACGGGACGACCGCGCACCGGCTGATCGACTGGAAGCCCGAGGAGCGGGTGACGCGCTGGACGAAGGGCGCCCCAAATGTCGAGGGGGGCGGCTGGACGTGCGAGGCGGGCGCGATCGCCGAATGGGAGGCGCATCCGGCGGACATTTATAGCGCGATGATCGTTTCCTTACGCGACTATGTCGAGCGCAACCGCTTCCCCGGCGTCGTGCTCGGGCTGTCGGGCGGGATCGATTCGGCGATCTGCGCCGCGATCGCCGCCGACGCGCTGGGGCCGGACAAGGTCTGGTGCGTGATGCTGCCGAGCCGTTTCACCAGCCAGTCGAGCCTCGACGATGCCGCGGGCTGCGCGGCGATGATCGGGTGCCGGCTCGACACGATCCCGATCGTGCCCGCTGTCGAGGCGTTCGACCAGATGCTCGCGGGCAGCTTTGCCGACAAAGACGTCGACATCACCGAGGAGAATGTCCAGTCGCGCATCCGCGGCGTGACGCTGATGGCGCTCAGCAACAAATTCGGGCCGATGCTGCTGACGACGGGCAACAAGAGCGAGATGAGCGTCGGCTATGCGACGATCTATGGCGACATGGCGGGCGGCTATAACCCGCTGAAGGATGCCTATAAAATGACGGTGTTTGCCGTCGCGAAGTGGCGCAATGAGAATGTGCCGCGATTGTCGCGCAACCCGGTGGCGCCGGTGATGCCCGATACGATCATTACCAAGCCGCCGAGCGCCGAACTGCGCCCCGACCAGAAGGACGAGGACAGCCTGCCGCCCTACGCCGAGCTCGACCGCATGCTCCACATGCTCGTCGAGGAGGAGGCGAGCGTCGACGACGTCGTCGCACGATATGGCTTCGACCGCGATGCGGTGGTGCGGATCGAGCGGCTGCTGATGCTTGCCGAATATAAGCGCCGTCAGGCGCCGCCGGGGGTCAAGCTGTCGACGCGCAATTTCGGACGCGACCGGCGCTATCCGATCACGCATGGGTTCCGGACGGGATAGGGGGAGAGGCGGATGGGTCTGTTGGGTCGAAAGGCGCCGCCGGAAAGGGCGGGGCAGGTGCTCGATATCTTGCGCGTCACCGTCGCGCTGCTCATCCTGATCCACGGCGTGTACCGGCTCGCGGCGGGCCTCGTTGCACCGTTTGGTCTCTGGCTGGACGGCCTTGGCTTTCCCTTCGGTTATGGCTGGGCGATGGCGGTGACGCTGTACGAACTCGTCGGCCCGGCGCTGATGCTGGCGCGCCGCTGGACGAGCCTCGCCGCGCTCGGCCATGCTTTCATCCTGACGCTCGGCATGATCCTCGTCCACCTGCCCGCGGGCTGGTTCGTCGTCGGCGGCGGACGCAACGGGATGGAATATAGCGTCCTGTTGATCGTTTCGCTGCTCGCGATCGCTTGGGCCTATTGGCCGCCGCGGCGCGGGCCGGGCTGACCGCGTGGCGAACTGGCTCACCGGGATCGGCTATGTGCTGTCGATCGTCAGCGTGGCGTTGCTCGCGTGGGTCGCGTGGCCCGCGCCCGAAGAGGATCGCGCGCTGGTGGGCGCGGTGATCGCGGGGGCCGCGCTGTCGGTCGTCGGCATGGCGCTGCGCTGGGCCGCGCACATCGTCCAGAACCGCAGGATTGCCGAAGACGACTGACGGCAGCGGAATATGCGGTTATAGGCGCGCGTCATGACCGTCGTTACCCGTTTCGCTCCGTCGCCGACCGGCACCCTGCATGTCGGCAATGTCCGCACCGCGCTCCACAATTGGCTGTGGGCGCGGAAGCATGGCGGGCGCTTCCTGCTGCGCATCGACGACACCGATCTCGAACGGTCGAAAGAGGAATATGTCGATGGCATCCGCGCCGACCTCGCCTGGCTCGGGTTCGACATCGACGGCGAGGAGCGCCAGTCGGCGCGATTCGCGCTCTATGAGGCCGAGTTCGAAAAGCTGAAGGCGGCGGGGCGCGTCTACGCCTGTTACGAGACGCCCGAAGAACTCGATATTCGCCGCAAGATATTGCTCTCGCGCGGGCTGCCGCCGGTTTATGAGCGCAAGCCCGCCGATGCGCCGGTCCCCGAGGGCGTCGCGCCGCACTGGCGCTTTCGCCTCGATCATGACGCCGCGATCGAGTGGGTCGACATGGTCCGCGGGCCGCAGCATTTCGAACCGAAGACGATGTCCGACCCGGTGGTTCGCCGCGCCGACGGCAGCTGGCTCTATCTGCTGCCGAGCGTGATCGACGATATCGCGATGGGGATCACGCATGTCGTGCGCGGCGAGGACCATGTGTCGAACACCGCTTCGCAGATCCAGATGTTCGAAGCGCTTGGCGCGGCGCCGCCGGCCTTTGCGCATGAGGCTCTGCTCGTCGGGACCGAGGGCAAATTGTCGAAGCGGCTGGGTTCGCTCGGAATGGCCAGCCTGCGCGACGAGGGCATCGAACCGATCGCGCTCGTCGCATTGCTCGCGCGGCTCGGGACGAGCGATCCGGTCGAGCCGGTGACGCACGTCGCCCCGCTGATCGAAAGCATCGATTTCGCGCGTTTCGGCCGCGCCCCGGCGCGTTTTGACGAGGCCGAGCTCGCGCTGCTCAACCAGAAGATATTGCACCACACCGATCACGGGGCGGTTGCGGACCGCCTGCCCGCTGCGATCGGCGAAGCGCGCTGGCATGCGATTCGACCGAACCTGATGACGGTGACCGAGGCAGCCGAGTGGGTGCCGGTGTTCGACGGGCCTTTCATCGCTCCCGCGGTTGAAGAGGCCGACCGCGCAGTGCTCGCAGCGGCGGCGGCCGCGGCGCCCGGCGTCGATTGGGCCGCCGATCCCTGGCACGCGCTGACCAGCGCCGTGAAAGAGACAACGGGGGCGAAGGGCCGTGCGCTGTTCCTGCCGCTGCGCCGCGCGCTGACGGGGCGCGACCATGGGCCTGACATGGCCGAACTGCTGCCGCTGATCGACAAGGATCAGGCGGTGGCACGGCTTTCCGCCACTTAACGAGCCGTTGTGAGCTTGCTTACTGATTCGCTTGACATGAGACGTAATGTTATAATATCACGTCAGTCTGACCTGGCCGATAGCAGCGGTCGGAACGCGGCGGGGCCGGGTCATCGAGGCAAGGAGAGAGGCCATGACCCTGATACCCCTGATTTCGGCTATCGTAGCCGCGCCCGAGGCGACCATCGCGCCGGCCGGATCGGCGGCGCCGCTGTCCCGCACCAGCTATGGAAGCGATAATCGTCACCACCCGGTCGCGGCGCTGTTTGCGGTGGGGCTGCCCGCCGCGTTGGTTGTCGCCGTCGCGCTGTCGCCGATGATCGTTCAGACGATTCCCGAATCCGAACCACAGGTCTGGAAGCCGATCACGCTTGAGAAGCCCAAGCCCCCCGAACCGCAACCCGATGCCAAACCACAGGACCAGCCGACGAAAACCGTGATCGCAGCGACCAAGTCGCCCCTGCCGCCGGTCAGTCAGGATCCGCCTGTCGGCCGTACCGACGAGCCCTATATCCTGCCGGCAGGCACCGGCACGGGAATGACCGTGCCCCAAATCATCGATCCGCCCGTGCAGCCCCCCAAGCTGGTGCTCGCGCGGCTCGACGAGCGTTATGCGGGTCTCTTCCAGCCCGATTATCCGGCGCGCGCGCAGCGCGAAGGAATCGAGGGCGTCGCGGTCGTCCGTGTGCTGATCGGCACGGACGGACGGGTGAAGGCGGTCGAGCTTGTCAGCGCCGACGATCCGGCATTTTTCGAGGCGACGAAACGGCGGGCGCTGACCAAGTGGCGCTTCAAGGCGGCGACGCGCGGTGGGGTGCCCGAGGAAAGCTGGAAGGAAATGCGCGTCCGCTTCGAGATCAAGAACGCCTAGGGCATAACCCGACCCCTCCCGGACGGGCGGCCGATGTGCCGCCCGTCCTTCCTTTTGCTTGACAGAAAGGCCGAATCCCGCCAAAGGCGCCCGGATATTGAAGGGCGGCGCGGCGTCGCGCGGCCCTTTCATGTTTTTCACACCACGTCGGGGCCCTAGTCCCGCCGCATCCTTCGGACCTCCGGTGGATGTGCAGTTATTTCGAGGAACAGGGCCATGGCCAAGCCGACGACCGTCAAGATCAAGCTGGTGAGCACCGCCGACACGGGCTTTTTCTATGTCACGAAAAAGAACCCGCGCACGATGACCGAGAAGATGTCGGTGCGTAAGTACGATCCGCGTGTCCGCAAGCACGTCGAGTTCAAGGAAGCCAAGATCAAGTGATGCATTTCCCCGTGCGCTGAAAGCGCGTGGGACGGAAATGCGTCATCCCGGCGAAGGCTGGGATCCCGAAGGGCGGCGATTGCGCCGCCCTTTTTGCGTGCGCGTCTCAGGCTTGCCTTTCATTCCGGGCATGGACGTCAAAAATCGTTTTTCTCCATAGGAAGAATCGGATTGCGGCGTCGCCTTCGCCAGAATCCGATGCATAGACTGCCGAGCACCAGCGCAGGCGCCGACCAATAAAGAGCGAAGAGCGACCAAGCGTAGCCGTCGCCACCGAGCAATTGGAGGCTATGACCCAATTTGGTGTAAAGGCAGCGCCTATGGCATTGAAAGCCATAGGCCTCGGGCCAACCGATTTTACCGGAAAGCCACGTTTCGATTCCCACGAAGGCGAAGATCAGGACGATCGTGCCCACGGCGATGGCCCAGAAGCGGGCCGCTCCAATTGCGGCGTGCATTGATCGCAATTCCGAAAAGCTGCTCAAGCGCTTTCGCCGATCGTCAAGCAAACGCCCCGACGCTCTCGATAAACTTGATCACGGAAATCGGCTTCGAGACATAGGCTTCGGCACCCGCCGCCTTGATCTGCTCCTCGTCGCCCTTCCCCGCATAGGCGGTGACCGCCATGATCGGTACCGCGCGCAAGGTCAGGTCGGCCTTCATCTGGCCGATCAGTTCGAGTCCGCTGACATGCGGCAACTGGATATCCATGATGATCAGGTCGGGCGACACCTCGTGCGCCTTCGCCAGCGCCTCGCGGCCGTCGCGCACGGGATGCGCACTATATCCGTGGGCGTTGAGCAGATCGCAGAACAGGCGCAGGTTAAGCTCATTATCTTCAACGACCAGGATGGTCTTGCCCATGTTGCTTGTCTTCCCCACCTTGCATCCGCGCACCGTTTAGGCGAATCGGCCGCACGACACAATTGCATCGCGATGAAGGGACTTACGACTTGAAGGACGGCGATGCCGCGCTGGCGCTTCAGGCGCTCGGCTGGATCTTGAGCGACGAACCGCGCGCCGAAAGGCTGCTCGGCCTGACCGGGCTCGCGCCCGACGAACTGCGCGCTTCGCTCGGCGAGCAGGCGACGCTTGCGGCGATCCTGTCGTTCCTCACGGGCCATGAAAACGACCTTGTCGCCTGCGCCGATGCGTTGCAGGTGCCGCCTGCCAGCATCGCCGCCGCGGCGCAGAGACTCGAAGGAACCACCGCATGAACCGACCGCTCGTCATAACCGATTGCGACGAGGTGCTGATGCACATGGTCGTGCCCTTCGCCGAATGGGTCGACGCCGAACATGGTGTGATTTTCCGCATCGAGGATGCGAGCTTCGCCAATGCGCTGAAGCGCAAGGAATGCGGCACGCCGCTCGAAGCGGCCGAGGTATGGCCGTTGCTCGACGGCTTTTTCCGCAAGGAAATGACGCGGCAATATCCGATCGCCGGCGCGCTCGCGGCGATGGCGGCGATTGGCGCCGAGGCCGATATCGTCGTGCTGACCAATGTCGGCCCCGAGCACCAGCAGGCACGGATCGAGCAACTCGCGCTCCACGATTTTCACGCGCCCGTCATTGGTAGCCGCGGCGGCAAGGGCGAGCCGGTGCGTCGCCTGATCGAAGAATATCAACCGTCGGTCGCGGTGTTCATCGACGATCTGGCCGGTCATCATCAATCGGTCGCGCATGAGGCGCCCGACGTGTGGCGGTTGCATCTCGTCGGCGAGCCCGCGATCGCGGACAAGATTGCGCCGTCGCCCTTTGCCCATGCGCGAATCGACGATTGGAAAGAGGCGCAGCGCTGGATATTGGCGCGCCTTGCCGAAAACATCCCCGCCCCGGCCCCCGAACCGGTCTAATCAAGGAAACGCCCCATGGATATCGCCGCCAAAATCGCCGAACTCGGCCTCGAACTTCCCAAGCCCGCCGCGCCGGTCGCTGCCTATGTGCCCGTCGTTGAACATGGCGGCCTGCTCTATGTGAGCGGCCAGCTGCCGTTCCGTGACGGACAGGTCGTGACCGGCCGCCTTGGCGAAGACGTCGATGTTGCGGGCGGACAGGATGCCGCACAGCGCGTTGCGCTGATGCTCGTCGCACAGATCGGACAGGCGCTCGGCGGCGACTGGTCGCGCATCGAGCGCGTCGTCAAGCTCGGCGTGTTCGTCAACAGCACCCCCGACTTCACCGATCAGGCGAAGGTCGCCAATGGCGCGTCGGAGCTGTTCGAAACACTGTTCGGCGAAGCGGGCCGTCACGCGCGCGCCGCGGTCGGCGTCGCGGTGCTGCCGCTTGGCGCGGCGGTCGAGGCCGACGCGATCGTCGCGGTGCGCCCGGCGTAAGCCATGGCCGAGGCCGACCCGCCGGCACGCACGATATCGCTCGGTAGCGGCGTCGCCGCGACCGACGCGGCGGCGTGGGACGCGCTTCACGATGGCGGCAATCCGTTCGTCGGCCACGCCTTCCTGTCGCTGCTCGAAGAATCGGGTAGCGTCGGGGCGGGCACCGGCTGGCAGGCTGCGCCGTTGCTGGTCGAGGATGCGGGCGGCGCGCTCGTCGCCGCCGCGCCCGCATACCTCAAGTCGCACAGCCAGGGCGAATATGTCTTCGACCATGCCTGGGCCGATGCGTGGGCGCGCGCGGGGGGCGACTATTATCCCAAGCTGCAGATCGCGGCGCCGTTCACGCCGGTACCGGGGCCGCGCTTGCTCTCGAATGATGGAGGTGACGCACAGCTGTTGCTCCGCGCCGCCGAAGCGGTGGTACGGCAGAATCAGCTGTCGTCGGCGCACGCAACCTTCGTTGCGCCCGATCAGATGCCCTTGTTCGAGGAAGCAGGCTGGCTCGTCCGCCGCGATATCCAGTTTCATTTCGCGAATGCAGGCTATCGCAGCTTCGACGATTTCCTCGCCACGCTGACTTCGGCGAAGCGCAAACAGCTTCGCAAGGAGCGCGCGCGCGCGGTCGAGGGGCTGCGGATCGACGAACTGACCGGCGATGCGATCCGTCCCGAGCATTGGGACGCGATGTGGCTTTTCTATCAGGACACCGGCGCGCGCAAATGGGGACATCCGTACCTCACGCGCGAGGCCTTCGACCTGATGGGCGATAGGATGGCGGAGCAGATCATCCTGCTGATCGCCTATGACGGCGAAGAACGACCGGTAGCGGGCGCGCTGCATTTCCTCGGCGCCGACACTTTATACGGCCGTTATTGGGGGTGCCAGATGGACATCCCCTATCTGCATTTCGAACTCTGCTATTACCGCGCGATCGACATTGCGATCGAGCGCGGGCTGGCCCGCGTCGAGGCCGGCGCGCAGGGCGGGCACAAGCTCGCGCGCGGCTATGGCCCCGTCGCGACCTGGTCGGCACATTTCATCGCCGATCCGGGATTTCGCCGCGCCGTTGCCGACTATCTCGAGCAGGAACGGCAGGCGGAGGCTGTAGAGATGGAATGGCTCGAAGGGCACACGCCCTTCAAGTGGAAGGGTTAGGCCGCGAAGCGGCGTGCGGCGGGACGGCGCGCCGTCTCGTCGAGCCAGGCGCGCGCCTGGCGCTGCGCTTCGGCAATTTCATCGCGCGACATTTCGTCGGACAGGTCAGCGCGGCATTGCTGGCCTTCGATATTGCCGCCGAGTGCTGCCAGGTTGAACCATTTATGCGCCTGGATCAGGTCGACATCGACCCCGCCGGTGCCGGTAGAAAAAGCGATACCGAGATCGAAATAGGCGTTGGCGTCGCCGCGTGCGGCGTCGAGCAGACGGCTCTCGATCAGATATTGGGCAGACTTCAGACTATTCGCCATGATAACCCCCTTTGCCTCCACCCCACATGGAGACCTCGGGGCCAAATTTGCGACTTATGGTCAACAAAGCGTTAACGATGATCCGAATTTTTGTGGATATCGTCAAAAGTCGGCGAAAATTGGCGGGTTTCGACGTTAACTAACCGACCGGCAAATTATCGATCAGCCGTGTTTTACCGATCCGCGCCGCCGCAAGCAGGCGTGCGGGCTTCCGGAAAGCGCTCAATCTTTCCAGACTGTCAGCGTCGGCGAGCGCGACATAATCGACGCTGTCGAACCCGCCCTTGACGATCGCCGCCTCGGCCTTGGCGAGTGCCTCGGCAACATCGGCGCCTCCCGCGATCGCTTTTGCCGCCGCCTTCAATGTCGCGGGAAAGACGGTCGCAGCGACGCGCTGATCCTTCGACAAATAGGCGTTGCGCGACGACAGCGCGAGACCGTCGGTGTCGCGCGCGATCGGCGCGCCCAAAATGTCGATACCGAAATCGAGGTCGCGCGCCATGCGGCGGATGATCGCGAGCTGCTGCCAGTCCTTCTCGCCAAAGATCGCGACGTCGGGCCGCACCTGGTTGAACAATTTGGCGACGACGGTCGCAACCCCGTCGAAATGGCCGGGGCGCGCCGCGCCGCAGTAATCGGCGCCAAGCTCGGCGACCTCGATATGCGTGCTGTGTCCGCCGGGGTACATCGTCGCGACGTCGGGCGCCCAGAGCAGCCCCGTGCCTTCCTGCGCGAGCATCGCGGCGTCGCGTGCCTCGTCGCGGGGATAGGCGGCGAAATCCTCATTGGGGCCGAACTGGGTCGGATTGACGAAGATCGACACGACGGCATGGTCGGCGACACGCCTTGCCATGCGGACGAGTGAGATATGGCCGTCGTGTAGCGCGCCCATCGTCGGCACGAGTGCGACGCTCTTGCCGCCCTGCTTTAGTGCCGTAACGGCACGGTGCAGCATTGCGATGTCACGGATGATTTGCACGCCCGGTCGCCCTTCGATATTGGCGCGACTATATCACTTCGCGCGCTGGCCGCCCATGCCGCGCAAACAGGAAAATCGCAACGCTCATGACGAAGCCCGCACCGCACCGCATCATCTTCGCCAATGAAAAGGGTGGGACGGGCAAATCGACCTGCGCCGTGCATTTCGCGGTCGCGCTGGCGAGCCAGGGCTGGCGCGTCGCGGGCATCGATCTCGATCCGCGCCAGCGCACCTTTCACCGCTATCTCGAGAACCGCGAACAGACCGCGAAGCGCCGCGAGGTCACGTTGCCGACGCCGCGCTTCGAGGTCTTCACCGGTTCGACGATCGAGGAACTCGACGAGCAGGTCGCGCGGCTGTCCGAAGATGCCGATTATATCATCGCCGACACGCCGGGGCGCGACGATGTCTTCGCGCGGCACCTCGCAACGAGCGCCGACACGCTGGTCACACCGATCAACGACAGCTTCATCGACTTTGACCTCATCGGCCAGGTCGATCCCGAAACCTTTCAGGTCACCCGCCCCAGCTTCTACTCCGAACTGATCTGGGACACGCGCAAGGCGCGCGCGAAGACCGACGGGCGGACGATCGACTGGATCATCCTGCGCAACCGCCTCCAGCATGTCGACGCCCACAATATGCGCCGCGTCGGCGAGGCGCTGACCCAGCTGTCACGCCGCGTCGGCTTCCGCGTCATCCCCGGGCTCGGCGAGCGCGTCATCTATCGCGAGCTTTTCCCGGCTGGCCTCACCCTGCTCGACAAGGCGCATCTCGGCGGCATGGGAATCGGCCACGTCGTCGCGCGGCAGGAACTCCGCGAGGCGATGGGTGGACTGAACCTGCCGGCGCGCGAAAGATTGCATCCGGACGGGGATCTGTTCGCCGCCGCCTGACCCTTCTCTCTCCCCAAGAGGTTCAAAAATGACGCATAATTTCCATCCAACGATGCTGCGTGAATATGATATCCGCGGCGTCGTCGGCGAGACGCTGTCGGACAAGGACGCCTATGCTATCGGCCGCAGCTTCGCGACATTGGTCCGCCGCGCGGGCGGCAAGCGCGTTGCCGTGGGCTATGACGGCCGCCTGTCGTCGCCCATGCTCGCCGAGGCGCTGATCACCGGGATCAACGCCGCGGGCGTCGATGCGCTCAACGTCGGGCTCGGGCCGACGCCGATGCTCTATTATGCCGCGTCAACCGAGGATGTGGACGGCGGCATACAGATAACCGGCAGCCACAATCCCCCCGACTATAACGGCTTCAAATTTGTAATGCAGGGGCGCCCTTTCTACGGCGCCGATATCCTCGGGATCGGCAAAATGGCCGCCGCGGGTGACTGGGAGTCCGTCGATGTGGGGGGCGAAGGCACGTCTGAGAGCATCGATATCGTCGACGCCTATGTCGATCGGCTGGTCGAAGGGTTCGCGGGCGGCGCCTTCCGTATCGGCTGGGATGCCGGCAACGGGGCCGCGGGCACCGTCATCGAGAAGCTGACTGCGCGCCTTCCGGGTGAGCATCACCTGCTGTTTACCGACATCGACGGCCATTTTCCGAACCACCATCCCGATCCGACCGAGGAGAAGAATCTCGCAGACCTGCGCAAGCTCGTCGCGGAGAAGAGCCTCGATTTCGGCGTCGCTTTCGATGGAGACGGCGACCGCATCGGCGCGATCGACGGCGAGGGCCGCGTGATCTGGGGCGACCAGTTGCTGCAAATCTATGCCGCCGCGGTGCTAAAGGACCTGCCCGGCGCGACTGTCATCGCCGACGTGAAGGCGAGCCAGGCGCTGTTCGACCGCGTCGCCGAACTCGGCGGCCAGCCGCTCATGTGGAAGACCGGCCACAGCCTGATCAAGGCGAAAATGAAGGAAACCGGCAGCCCGCTCGCGGGCGAGATGAGCGGGCATATCTTCTTCGCCGACCGCTATTATGGCTATGACGATGCGCCCTATGCGGCGATCCGCCTGATCGAGGCGGCGACGAAGCTCGGGCAGAGCGTCACGCAGCTTCGCGGCAACATGGCGCCGATGGTCAACACCCCCGAAATGCGTTTCCAGGTCGACGAGACCCGCAAATTCGCCATTGTGGACGAAGTCCTCGACCGCCTCGCGACGTCGGGCGCGAAAGTCGACCGCACCGACGGCGCGCGCGTGCTCACCGACGACGGCTGGTGGCTGCTCCGCGCCTCGAACACGCAGGACGTGCTCGTCGCGCGCGCCGAGGCAAAGGACGAGGCGGCGCTGGCGCGCCTGCTCGCCGCGATCGACGAACAGCTCGCGCTGTCGGGGATCGTCCGCGGGCCGCAGGCGGCACACTAGTCTCTTCTCTCCCCTCCCTTTCAGGGGAGGGGAGAGGCCCTGCAAAAATCTTGCCAGATTGACGTTCGCCGCGTCGCTGGGGTAACGCGCTCGTGGGGCTAGAACTGGAACCGACCGACCTATGACCGACGACGAATCCAACGCGGGCACGCTGACCGAGGGTGATCATGGCGTCACCGAGCACAGGGCGCATGTCCGCGAGGATGCCGCGACGGGCAATGGTCTGGCGGTCATCTCGATCGCCAAAAGCTATGACAAGCGCGTCGTGCTCTCGGATGTCTCGCTGTCGGTCGGCAAGGGCGAGGTCGTCGGCCTGCTCGGCCCGAACGGTGCCGGCAAGACGACCTGTTTCTATTCGATTATGGGGCTGGTGAAGCCTGACGCCGGGCGCATCATGCTCGATGGCGCCGACATCACCGCGCTGCCGATGTATCGCCGCGCGATCCTCGGTCTCGGTTACCTGCCGCAGGAAACCTCAATCTTTCGCGGGATGACGGTCGAACAGAATATCGGCGCGGTGCTCGAACTCAGCGAGCCCGACAAGGTGTCGCGTGAGCGGCGCATGGAAGAATTGCTCGACGAATTCGGTCTCACGCGCCTCCGTGATTCGGCGGCGATGGCGCTGTCGGGCGGCGAACGGCGCCGCGCCGAAATCGCGCGCGCGCTCGCGGCGAACCCGTCGATCATGCTGCTCGACGAACCTTTTGCGGGCATCGACCCCCTGTCGATCAGCGACATCCGTGATCTCGTCGCGGACCTCAAGACGCGCGGGATCGGCGTGTTGATCACCGACCATAATGTGCGCGAGACGCTCGACCTCGTCGACCGTGCCTGCATCATCTACGACGGCAAGGTGCTGCTTGCCGGCTCGCCCGAAGAGCTCGTCGCCGACCCCGAGGTGCGCCGCCTCTATCTCGGCGAGGGCTTCTCTTTGTGATCGACTAGCCGCCGATGGCGTTGGGTCCGCGCCTCGATCTCCGCCAGTCGCAATCGCTGGTGATGACGCCGCAGCTGCAGCAAGCGATCAAGCTGCTGGCGTTGTCGAACCTCGAACTCGAAGCCTATCTGGCCGAAGCGCTCGAAGGCAATCCGCTGCTCGATACCGCCTCGGCGGACAGTGACGGCAGCGCGGGAGATCCCGAATTCACACCGGGTAACGAGGCGCCGACAGCCGAAGCCGCCTCGCTCGACGCCGATCAGGCGCTCGCGGCGGACGGTGGGAGCGCGAACGATCTCGATGTCGACTTCGCCGCCGACAGCTTCCATCACGACAGCACGAGCGACAATGTGGGGCTGTCGGGATCGGGCGAGGATATCGATTTCGACAGCTTCGCCGAGCATGAGGGTACGCTCCACGACCATCTGCTCGCGCAGGTCGGCGAGCGCTTCAGCGGCATCGAGGCGATCGTCGCGGGTCAGCTCGTCGCGCTCATCGACGAGGCGGGATATCTGCGCGCCGATCTTGCCGAACTCGCCGCGCAACTGGGCGTCCCGCTCGCGCTGATCGAAGAGGTGCTCGCTGGAATCCAGTGCTTCGACCCGTCGGGCGTTGGTGGGCGCGACCTTGCCGAATGCATCGCGATCCAGGCGCGCGAAGCCGATCGTTATGATCCCGCGATGGCCACGATGATTGCGCATCTCGATCTCGTCGCCAAGGGTGCGTTCCCGCAGCTGAAACGCATCTGCGGCGTCGACGACGAGGATCTGGCCGACATGATTCGCGAACTGCGCGGTTATGACCCGCGGCCAGGGCTGAGATTCGGGGGCGAAGGCGCGCCCGCGGTCGTGCCCGATCTCTATATCCGCCAGACCGCGAAGGGATGGGCGGTCGAGATCAACAGCGGCACCTTGCCGCGACTGCTCGTCAACCGCCGCTACTATACCGAACTCGCGCAAGGCGCGGCGGCGAAGAGCAAGGCTTGGCTGTCCGAGCAGCTCGCGGGCGCCAACTGGCTCGTCCGCGCGCTCGACCAGCGCCAGCGCACGATCGTCAAGGTCGCGAGCGCGATCGTGAAGCAGCAGGAAGGCTTTTTTCTCCACGGCGTCGCGCACATGCGCCCGCTGACCCTGCGCCAGGTCGCCGAGGAAATCGGCATGCACGAATCGACCGTCAGCCGTGTGACCAGCAACAAATATCTCAGCTGCGCGCGCGGACTGTTCGAGCTCAAATATTTCTTCTCGTCAGGCATTTCGGCGACCGAGGGCGACGGCGCGGTGTCCGCCGAGGCGGTGAAGAGCCGGATCAAGGCGATGATCGAGGGCGAGGACGCCAAGGCGATTCTCTCCGACGAGACGATCGCGCAGAAACTCTCGGCCGAAGGGCACGACATTGCGCGGCGCACGGTGGTCAAATATCGCGAGGCGATGGGTTATGGCTCGTCGGTGCAGCGGCGGCGGCAAAAGGCGCTGGCGGGTTAGGATATTCTCCTGATTCCGTTCGTGTCGAGCGAAGTCGAGACACCCGCCATGCCGAGGGGCATCTCGACTTCGCTCGATGCGAGCGGAAATATGGGGATTTGGTGCGGAGAGCCGGTTGACTTTTCGGCCTTATCCCCATAGTTGCGCCGCTTCGCGTAGCAACGCCAAGATTTACGGACAGAGATCATGAAGATTCGCAACAGCCTGAAGTCGCTGAAGGACCGCCACCGGGATAACCGCGTTATCCGCCGCCGTGGCCGCACCTATGTGATCAACAAGACCAACCGCCGCTTCAAGGCGCGCCAGGGCTAATGCCCCTGCGCGGGGTGATTTCGCCCCGTTTGCTTTTGATGAACAGCGTTACGCCGTCGGAGCCTTCCGGCGGCGCTTTCGCGTGTCTGGAGCAGTTATGATTCGCCGTAGCGTGATCTTCGACGTCGGCCGCGTCCTCTTCGACTGGGACCTGCGCTATCTGTTCACCAAGCTGATCGCCGAGAAGGACGAGCTCGAATGGTTCGTGACGCACGTCGTCACGCCCGAGTGGCATTTCCAGCACGATGCGGGCCGCCCGCTCGCCGAGATGCTTCCCGAGCTGAAGGCCGAGTTTCCCGATCATGCGTTGCTGATCGACGCCTATGCGACGCGCTTTAACGAGACGATCCCGGGGCCGATGCCCGGCAGCCTCGAACTGGTCGAGCGACTCGATGCGGCGGGCGTGCCGCTCTTCGCGATCACCAATTTCGGCCATGAATTCTGGGAAGCTTTCCGCCCGACCCAGCCGGTCTTCGACCGCTTCAGCGATATAGTCGTGTCGGGGACCGAGAAATTGATGAAGCCCGACCCCGTGATCTACCATCTCGCCATCGAGCGATTCGGCATCGACCCGGCGGGGGCGCTTTTCATCGACGACAATGCGGCCAATGTCGAAGGCGCCGAATCGGTTGGTATTGCGGGGCACCATTTTGTCGATGCGGCAACGCTGGAGCACGAGTTGGTGGCGCGGGGTTATCTGTCTACTTGACGTAGATGCCGATCGATCTGGCTCGTCAATTTGAAGCCGACATAATCATTTTTTCGCGTTGAGCGGCGATAGTAGACATTCCAATAGCTGGAAACGCGTTGCTTCATCAGAAACCAGTAAGCTGGATTATCTCTCAGAAACCGAATGATTGGATCGGGAACCGATTCGCCGAACGCACCAGCGATGTCATCCAAGATCTCGACCAAATATTCGCCGATCAGGGCCACAATGAATGGTGCAGCCCAAGGCTGAATTTCCCGCAAGAGGTCACGGACCGCGCGCTGTCGTTCAAACCCGTCGCTACTGCGTGATCGCAGGCATCGCACCATCAAGCGAATATCGCCGCGCAATGCTTCATCGGTGTGATTGTTACGAAAACGCAGTCGCGCGGGAATTCGAATTGTCTCGCCACCGAGTGAGACTTCAAACTGCTCAGTCCATTGACTAGCCTGAAGTTGAACAGAGCCATAGATTGCGGCTTCAGTCGCGAACATATGTAGCGACTGAGGAAATGCTTCGCAGAGCAAGTCGGCGCTCAAGCTGGTATGCATTTCTCCCATAGTGCCAGGCTGGCGGCCTATTTCTCAACTCCCAGCTGCGTCAGCACGAACGCGAATTCCTCGGCATCTTCGCGCAGCGCGCCCCAGCGGCCCGACTTGCCCGCATGCCCCGCGCCCATGTTGGTGCGGAGCAGCAAGGTCGCGTCATTAGTGCGCGTCGCGCGGAGCTTGGCGACCCATTTGGCGGGTTCCCAATAGGTCACGCGCGGGTCGTTGAGCCCCGCCGACACGAGCATCGGCGGATAGGCCTTCGCCGTCACATTGTCGTAGGGGCTGTAGCTCAGCATGTAATCGAATGCCGCCTTGTCGGTGATCGGATTGCCCCATTCGGGCCATTCGCCGGGGGTCAGCGGCAGCGTCTCGTCGACCATCGTGTTGATCACATCGACGAAGGGCACGCCGGCGAGTACCGCACCCCATAGCTCGGGCGCCTGATTATAGACGGCTCCCATCACCTGCCCGCCCGCCGAGCGGCCCTCGATCGAGATCTTGCCCGCGCTCGTATATTTGGCGGCGATCAGCCCCTTGGCGACGTCGATGAAGTCGTTGAACGTGTTCTTGCGCTCGGTCGTCTTGCCCGCGAGATACCAGGCGCGGCCGAGGTCGTCGCCGCCGCGCACATGCGCAATGGCATAGATCATGCCGCGATCGACGAGGCTGAGCCGCGTCGTCGAAAAGCCCGGCGGGACGCGGTAGCCATAGCTGCCATAGACATAGAGGTGCATCGGCGCGCTGCCATCGCGCGGCGTGCCTTTCTTGTAGACGAGCGACACCGGAACCGGCGTCCCGTCGCGCGACGGCATGTTTACCAATTCGGTTATATAATCATTGTGATTATAACCGGACGGAATTTCCTGCACCTTCAGCGTCTCGAGCTTCGCGCTTGCGAGATCATAGTCGAACACCGTGTCGGGGGTGACCATCGATTCATAGTCGAGGCGCAGCTTGTCCTGATGATATTCGGGATTGTCGCCGAGCCCCGCCACATAGGTCGCCTCGGGGAATTTGATCCGACCGGGGGTCCGCGGCGTGTCATATTTGCGGATATCGACCTGATCGACGCCCTTCTCACGCGATTCGAGCACGAAATAGTCGCGGAAGATCGAGAGGCCGGTGATGTAATTCGTGTCCGATCCGGGGATCAAGGTCTTCCACGTCCCGGGCGCCTTGATGTCGGCGGTGGCGATGCGGAAATTGGGATGTTCGTCGTTGGTGTAGACGTAGAGCGTGCCGTTCCGCTCATCGACGCTGTACTCGCGCCCCTTCTTGCGCGCCGAGACGAGCTGCATCTTCGCCTCGGGATTGTCGGCGGGGAGCAGATAGACTTCGCTCGTCTCGTTATCGCCCGTCGCGATCACGATATAATTGTCGGCAGCGGTCTTGCCGATCCCGACGCCGAAGCCGATGTCGGCCTCCTTGTAGAGCAACTTGTCCTCGGCGACGGGGGTACCGAGCTTGTGCAGCCGGACATTGTCGGTGCGCCAATTCTCGTTCGCGAGGCCATAGAGGATCGCGTCATTGCCCGAGGTCCAGACGAGCGACGAGAGCGTGCCGGGAATCGTGTCGGGCAGCAGTTCGCCCGTTTCGAGGTTGCGGATGCGCGCCTCGAATCGCTCGGAGCCATTGTCGTCGAACGAATAGGCCATCAGCTTGCCGTTCGGGCTGACCGACAGTTCGGCGAGGCGGAAATAATCCTTGCCCGCGGCCATCGCGACCTCATCGAGGATCAGCTGGGTATCACCGCCCGCGACAGGTTTCCGGTACCATTTCTTGTACTCGGCGCCTTCCTCATATTCGACCCAGTAAACCCAGTCGCCGTCCTTCTGCGGCACGCTCGAATCGGCTTCCTTGATCCGGCCCTTCATTTCCTGAAACAGCGTCTCGACGAGCTCGGCGTGGGGCTTCATCGCGGCGTCGAAATAGGCGTTCTCGGCCTTCACATAGTCGAGCACATCCTTGTCATCGATCGTCGGATAACTCTCGTCCTTCAGCCAGTGATAGGGGTCGGACAGCGTCTTGCCGTGCAGCGTCATCTCGTGCGGTCGCTTTTCCGCGACGGGAGCGGCGGGCAGGGCAGGGGTCGGGCTGGTCAATGCGGCGTCTTTCTCTTTGGCGAACAGGGGCGGCGATGCGACAAGCGGGGTGGCAATTGCTGCCAGAAACATCCAAATAGCGCGCATCGAAAAATCCCCCGCGGTGTCGCCCCGATTGGGCGGGATTGCCGCGATGTAGGAATAAGGAACGCGTCATGTCCAGCCCCGTCCACGCAGAACGCCTCGCCCGCGTCCGCGCCACCCTCGCCGCGCGCGGCCTCGACGGCTTTGTCGTGCCGATCAGCGACGAGCATATGAGCGAATATGTCGGTGCCTATGCCCAGCGCATGGCGTGGCTGACGGGCTTCGGCGGCTCGGCCGGGACCGCGGCGGTGCTGCCGGCGAAGGCTGCGGTGTTCGTCGACGGGCGCTATACGGTGCAGGTGCGCGATCAGGTCGATGGCGCGCTGTTCGACTATGTCGGTGTGCCGCAGTCGAGCGTCGCCGAATGGCTCGGCGCCAATGTCAGCGCGGGGCAGAAGGTCGGCTACGACCCCTGGCTGCACAGCATCGACTGGGCGCGCGGCTTGGAAAAGGCGCTGGCAGCGAAGGGCGCGAGCCTCGTGGCGGTCGACACCAACCCGCTCGACGCCGCGTGGGACGATCAGCCGGCGCCGAGCGACGCGGTGGTGACGGTCCACGATGCCGCGCTTGCAGGCCAAAGCGCGGTCGAGAAACGCGAGATCATCGCCGACTGGCTGAAGGCCAAGGGTCTCGATACGACGGTGATGACCGCGCTCGATTCGATCGCCTGGACCTTCAACATTCGTGGGACTGACGTCAGCCACACCCCGGTCGGCCTCGCCTTCGCGCTGCTCCACGCCGATGCGACCGCAGACCTGTTTATCGCGCCCGAAAAGATCACCGACGCGGTGCGCGCGCACCTCGGCAACAGCGTCCGCATCCATGATCGCACCGCGTTCGAGGCGGCGCTTGCCGACCTTGCGGGCAGACAAGTTGCGGTCGATCCCGACCGTGCTGTCGCGGCGATCTTCACCGCGCTCGAGGCTGCGGGCGCGAAGATCGAACGCCACCGCGACCCGGCGGTGCTGCCCAAGGCGATCAAGAATGACACTGAGCTCAATGGCACGCGCGTCGCGCACGTCCGCGACGGTGTCGCGGTCGCACGTTTCCTCAAATGGATGGAAGAAGTCGCGCCGCAGGGCGGGCTCGACGAACTCGGCGCTGCGGCGAAGCTCCGCGAATTCCGGGACGAAAATGGCGCGCTTCGCGACCTTTCGTTCGACACCATCTCGGCCGCGGGCCCCAATGGCGCGCTCCCGCATTACAAGGTCGACGAGACGACCAACCGCGCGATCGAGACGGGCACGCTCTATCTCGTCGACTCGGGCGGCCAATATGACGATGGCACGACCGATATCACGCGCACGATCGCGATCGGCGCGCCTACCGCCGAGATGCGCCGCCGCTTCACGCAGGTCTTGAAGGGCCATATCGCGCTCGCGGTCGCGCGCTTCCCCAAGGGGACGCGCGGCAGCCAGCTCGACATCCTCGCGCGGCAATATCTGTGGGCCGACGGGGTCGATTATGCGCATGGCACCGGGCACGGCGTCGGCACCTATCTCGCGGTGCATGAGGGGCCGCAGCGCATCGCCAAGCCCGCAGGCGGACAGGCGGGGACCGAGGAGCCGCTGCACGCGGGCATGATCCTCTCGAACGAGCCCGGCTATTACAAGGCCGGCGCCTTCGGTATCCGGATCGAGAATCTCGTCGTCGTCACGCCGCAACGCATCGCGGGCGCCGAAGAGGATATGCTGGGGTTCGAGACGATCACCTTCGCGCCGATCGCGCAGAACCTCGTCGACGTCGCGCTGCTATCCCCCGCCGAGGCCGACTGGCTCGACGCTTATCATGCCGAGGTGCTGGCAAAGCTCGGCGCGGGGATGGAAGGCGAGGAGCGCAAATGGCTCGAAGCCGCCTGCGGGCCGCTCGACCGTACCCCCGCTGCGCTTGCCGCCTGAGGCCCCGATGACCGACCATCGCAGCGCCGTGCCGCTCGCCGATTTCCGCGTACAGGAACGCGTCCGCGTGCGCTTCAACGAGATCGACGGGCAGAATATCGTCTTCAATGCCAATTATCTGGTCTATGCCGATATCGGGGTGACCGAATATTTTCGCGCGCTCGGGGAGGGGCAGCCCGGCCCCTATTTTCACCAATATGGTACAGACATTCGCGAGACGCATTGCGAGATCGACTATCACGCACCCGCGCGACTCGACGAGCTGATCACGATCGCGGCACGCATCAGCCGTTTCGGGCGGGCGAGTTTCACGCTTCATTGCGGAATTTTCCGTGGGAATGAACGGCTCACGGATATCGAGATCAACTACGCCCACCTCGATACCGACAGCGGGAAACCCACGCCGCTTCCGGGCAGTTTCATCGCCGAAGTGCGGCGATTCGAATCGCGGACGCCGACTCAGGAGTGATTCGCGGACTTGCCGATTCGAACCGGATTGTATTTCTCGACCAAAGAAGTCAGCT
Source organism: Sphingopyxis sp. OAS728 (assembly GCF_014873485.1). Lineage (NCBI taxonomy): Bacteria > Pseudomonadati > Pseudomonadota > Alphaproteobacteria > Sphingomonadales > Sphingopyxidaceae > Sphingopyxis > Sphingopyxis sp. OAS728. Next base: position 3,027,184 of record NZ_JADBDT010000001.1, read on the forward strand.
TTTCTCGGCAAAAAGGCAAAAAAAGGGCCACCCGAAGGTGGCCCGTGAAAGTTTTGGGAGAGGATGCCTAAAAGGCAAGTGTGATATTGCAGTGCACAATGAATGTTGCAACTGCGAAAAGAACATCTGCTGTTGCATTTTTTGCAATCGAGAACGTTATCAGCGACCATTTGACGCAATCGCCCGCCATTCCGCTCCCCCTCGCAAAATGACGCGACATCGCCTAAATTGGGCTGATGGGAATGTTCAACAAAATGGATGTCGGCGGCGGCCTGTCCGATTTCTGGGCCTATGTCCGCGAACCGCGCCCGCACCGTTGGGCGATCTGGGGCGTCGCGCTGGCGCTGACCTGGCTCATTTTCACCGGGGTCGAGAAATATCTGATCCCTTATGAAAAGCCCAAGGAACAGATCATCTATTTCGAGAATTGGACCGCGAACCGCAGCGCGGCCGATATCCGCGCCGACTGGGTGGCACGCGCCAAGGAAACGACGCTGCACAACGCCCAGAAGCGCGCCGAATATCAGCGTTTCGCCGACAGCCTCGGCATCGAATATGATTCGACCGAGGCCGACAAGGTGACGCGCGAAACGCTGGGCGAAGAGGCGGCCGCGGCGGCAAAGAAGAAGCCCGAGCCCGTGCAGCTTCGCTCGACGCTCGCCGAACGCGCGGCGCGCGGCGCGCAGCCCAAAGCCGCCGACTGACCGGATGCAGCGAGGCCCCGCCGATGCCGACTGGATGGCGGCCGCCGTCGCCCTGTCGCGGCGTGGCCGCCCGGCGTCGGCGCCCAATCCCAATGTCGGCTGCCTGATCGTCAAGCAGGGCAGGGTGATCGCGCGCGGCTGGACGCAATCGGGCGGGCGCCCGCATGCCGAGGCGGTGGCGCTGACGGCGGCGGGTGACGCGGCGCGCGGCGCGACCGCTTATGTCACGCTCGAACCCTGCGCGCACACGAGCCCGCGCGGGCCGGCGTGCAGCGACCTGCTGATCGCTGCGGGGGTCGCGCGCGTGGTGATCGCGGCGCAGGACCCTGACGCCCGGACTGACGGCAAGGGCATCGCGCGGTTGCAGGCGGCGGGCGTCGAGGTCGTCTTCAATATGCTTCCCGCCGAAGCGCGCGCCGCGATGGCACCCTGGTGGACGCGCCGGGCCGACGGACGGCCGTTCGTGACGCTCAAGCTCGCGACCTCGCTCGACGGCTGCATCGCGCGCGCCGACGGATCGAGCCGCTGGATCACCGGCGACCGCGCCCGTGCGCACGGGCATCTTGAACGCGCCAGCCATCAGGCGATCCTCGTCGGACGCGGAACGCTCGCGGCCGATGCGCCGCAACTCGACGTGCGGCTACCGGGGCTCGAGGACCGCAGCCCGAAAAGGCTGCTGCTCACCAGTGGCGAAGCGCCCGATGGCTGGATCGCCGTCGCCTCTCCGCAAGCGATCGATGACGTCGATTCGGTCCTCGTCGAGGGCGGTGCGGGCGCCGCATCGGCCTTCCTCGCCGCCGATCGCGTCGACCGGCTCTTGCTCTATCGCGCGCCGATCCTGATCGGTGGCGGCAAACCCGCGCTGGGCGACATCGGGCTGACCGATCTGGCCGACGCACACGGACGCTGGCGCCTTTCCGACAGCCGCGTGCTTGGCAGCGACCGGCTCGACGTCTACGAGCGCGTCAGAGAAGGATAACCATCCCATGTTCACCGGCATTATCACCGACATCGGCACCGTTCGTTCGCGCGAAGATCGCGGCGACACGCGGCTCGTCATCGCCACCGCCTATGATACCGATACGATCGATCTCGGTGCGTCGATCGCCTGTTCGGGGGCGTGCCTCACCGTCGTCGACAAGGGCGCCGATGGCGAAGGCCACTGGTTCGCGATCGATGCCAGCGCCGAAACGCTCGCGCGCACCGCGCCGGGGATGTGGGACCAAGGGCGTCGTCTCAACCTCGAGCGCGCGCTCAAGATCGGCGACGAACTTGGCGGGCATATCGTCACCGGCCATGTCGACGATATCGGCCGCATCGTGTCGGTCGAGCCGGTCGGCGACAGCGTCACCGTCACCGTTGCCGCCCCCGCGTCGCTCGCCCCGCATATTGCCGCGAAGGGCTCGGTCACCGTCGACGGGGTCTCGCTGACGGTCAACGAGGTGACCGACCAGCCGAACGGCGACGCGCATTTCACGCTCAACATCATCCCGCACACCCAGGAAATGACGACGCTGAACGAGGCCGCCGCGAACCGTCCGGTCAATCTCGAGATCGATATCCTCGCGCGTTATCTGGCGCGGATGCAGGCGCGCGGCGCCTAGCCCTCCAGCCAGCTTGCGGCCAGCTCAGGATCGGCCGCGAGCATCGATCGCCGCATCGCGAGCCGCCCGATCCGCAGCAATTCGGCCTTGCGGCGTGCGGGTGCGAGGTTGCAGCTTGCCGCCTCGCGTACGACCGCCGCGCCATAGCGGTCGGCGACGATCAGCCCCGATGTCTCGCGGCGATAGCCCTCGGTTTCGAGGATCGCGGGGTCGAGCCCCGACGCGAGCGCCCAATAGAATCGGTCGCACCAGTCGCAATAGTCGGGCCATTTGCCGTCGCCGTGCAGGTCGGCGCGGCTGACCTTGATCTCGACGATGGTGATATTGCCCTTGGCGTCGATCGCGGTGAGGTCGGTGCGCCGCCCGTTCGGCAGCGGAACCTCCGGAATCGCGACCAACCCCGCCTGCGCGAACAGGCGGCACACCCCGCGCGCGACGTCCGCGGCGGCGATCGGGTCGGTCATCGCTTAAAAACCCGTCCTCAGAACGGAACGTCGTCGTCCAGATCGTCGTCGAACGGTGGGCGTCCGCCGCCCGAGCTGCCGCCGCCGCCCTGGTTCCAGCCGCCGCCCGAGCCACCGCCCGAACCGCCACCCTGATCCCAGCCACCGCCGGAGCCGCCACCCGACGAACCGCCGCCCTGCGCCCAGCTGTCGCCGCCGCGCGAGCCGCCACCGCCGCCCGGCGCGCCGTCGAGCATGGTCAGCGTGCCGCCCATGCCCGCGATCACGATCTCGGTCGTATATTTGTCGTTGCCGTCGCGGTCCTGCCATTTGCGGGTGCGCAGCGAGCCCTCGATATAAACCTTCGAGCCCTTTTTCAGATAGCGCTCGACGACGCCGATCAGGCCTTCGCCGTTGATCACGACCTGATGCCACTCGGTGCGCTCCTTGCGCTCGCCCGTCATCCGGTCCTTCCACTGCTCGGACGTCGCGATGCGGAGATTCGCGACTTTGCCGCCGTTCTGGAACGACTTGATTTCGGGGTCGGCACCGAGGTTGCCGATGAGAATTACCTTGTTGACGCTGCCAGCCATCCGCCGCTCCGCTCCGCTCTTTAAGTTGGGAGGATCAGCCGAGTCCGAAGGCGACGGCCGTCCAGTAAGTGATACCAGCAGCGGCATAGGCGAGCAGGAACAAATAGCCAACCATGAACATGGGCCATTTCCACCCATTGGTCTCGCGCTTGGTGATCGCGATCGTCGAAATGCACTGCGGCGCAAAGACGAACCAGGCGAGGAAGGCGAGCGCGGTGGCGATGCTCCAGCGGCCGGCGATCCGGTCACCGAGCGCCTCGGCCATCGCGTCCTCGTCGCCCTCGGCGTCGATCGCATTCGCGGTCGCCATCGCTGACACCGCGACCTCGCGCGCCGCCATCGCGGGGATCAGCGCGAGCGCGATGTCGTGGTTGAAGCCGATCGGCTTGACGACAACCTCGAGCGCGCTCGCGATGCGGCCGCCGGCGCTATATTCGACCTGGCTCTGGCCCGCGGGCGCTTGCGGAAAGGTCAGCAGCAGCCACAGGACCACCGTCGTCGCGGCGATGATCGTCCCGGCGCGGCGGAGGAAGATCCACGCGCGCTGCCACAGCGCGATCGCGATGTCGTTGAGCCGCGGCCATTGATAGCGCGGCATTTCCATCATGAAGCCCGTGGCGTTGCCCTTGGTCACCGATCGCCGCAGCACGAAGGCGACGAGCAGCGCGCCGACGATGCCGCTGATGAACAGGCCGAACAGCACGAGTCCCTGCAGCCCGATCGGCGTCCCACCGACCTTTTGCGCCGGGATGAAGGCGCCGATGATCAGCGTATAAACGGGCATGCGCGCCGAGCAGGTCATCAGCGGTGCGATCAGGATCGTCGTCAGCCGGTCCTTTTCGTCGGGGATCGAGCGCGTCGCCATGATACCGGGGACGGCGCAGGCGAAGCTTGAGAGCAGCGGGATGAAACCGCGCCCCGACAGTCCGACTTTGCCCATCAGCCCGTCCATCAGGAAGGCGGCGCGCGTCATATAGCCCGACGCCTCGAGCAGCAGGATGAAGAGGAAGAGGATCAGGATCTGCGGCAGGAAGACGACGACCGCGCCGACCCCCGCGAGCAGCCCTTCGACAACGAGTCCGCGCAGAAAATTGTCGGGGAAGGTGCCGACGACCCACGTCTGAACCACACCGATTACGCCTTCGAGCGCGTCGGCGAACGGCGTCGCCCACGAAAAGACCGCCTGGAACATCACAAACATTAGCGCGACAAGGAGAATGAGCCCGCCGACCGGGTGGAGCACGATATTGTCGACGCGCTGGGTCCAGCGGCGCACCGGCGTTTCGTCGACCGTTGCAACGCGCGCAATCGCGCGGGCGCGCTGATGGAGCGAGGCGTCGCTCTGCGGCGCGGCGAACGCGGCTCGCGGCTGGTGCGACTGGATCGCGCCGTCGACCGCGGCGAGCAATTCGATAAGCCCGCGCTTGCGCACCGCGACCGTCGGGACGACGGGCACGCCCAGCTCTTTCGACAGCCGTTCGGCGTCGAGCGTCAGCCCGTCGCGTTCCGCGAGGTCGAGCATGTTGAGCGCGACGACGGTCGGCAGGCCGAGCGCGAGAAGTTCGAGCGCGAAGCAGAGATGATTGTCGAGGTTCGCTGCGTCGAGCACGATGATCAGCGCATCGGGCCGCGTCTCGCCAGCCTGCTTGCCGAGGATCACGTCGCGCGTCACCGCCTCGTCGAGGCTCGCAGGGGTGAGGCTGTAGGTGCCGGGCAGGTCGATCAGCGACAGTGGGCGGCCGTCGACAAAGCTCGCATGCCCCGCCTTCCGCTCGACGGTGACGCCGGGATAGTTGGCGATCTTTTGTCGCGCGCCGGTCAGCGCATTGAACAGGCTCGATTTGCCGGCGTTGGGATTGCCGACGAGGGCGATGGAGGGAATCGCGGCGGTCATGCCGGCTCGACCTCGATCGCTGCGGCCTGGCTGCTGCGGATGATGACCTTCATCCGCCCGATCGTCAGCGCCAGCGGATCGCGCGAAAAAATGCTGCCGCGGTGATGCGGGACGACTTCGCATCCCTCCATCAAGCCGAATTCGCGCAGGCGGCGTCCTTCGTCGTCGGACATGGCATTCCAGTCGATACGGGCGATCCGCACCGCCACTCCGAGTGGCGATTTGTCGAGCAAAGCAGTCATTTGCGAGCGATTATCAATAACAATCGCTTTACGCCAGTCCTTTATCGAAACCGGTCAACGCCCCGGATAGCGTAGCCGCCCGACGAAGCGCGCCAGGCTGGGCCGTTCGATGCTGCGTGCGGCGCGGCGATGCTTCCAGCTTTCGAATCGCATCACCTGATCGATGCGGCGCGCGAGGAAGGCGCGTGTGTCGGCTAAGCCTTCGCTTTCGTCATTCAGGAACACGGCCATCGTTGAGCCATAGACGGCGCCGAGGATCGCGCGCTTGCTGTAATGATTATAGTCGGTCGCGGTATCGCCCGCGAGCCGCCACATATGATCGGCGGCGCGCCAGCCGAGCTTCGCGGCGTGCGGGGCGTTGGTTGGCAGCGCCAGCAAAGCGAGCGCACGCCGCAGCGATTCGCGGTTCGGCGCAAGCAAGTCGATGCGCGTCTCGACCAGCGTCGTGATGCGCTCGCGGATTTTCAGCGCGGCGAGCTTTTCGGCGGGCCAGCGCAGTTCCATCGCCGCGTCCACATCGGCGAACCAGGCGTCGACCATGTCGCGGCCGCCGCCGGGAAAGGCGAGACGCGCGACGTCGGGGTCGACGCCGACGCGCGCCGCGGCGTCATCGAGCGCGGCATCGCCGAAGCCGTCGAACGCCGCCGACGCCGCGATCAGCGGCGCGAGCGCGGCGCGAATCTCGTCTAGGGTCGGGTCGGCGGGAAGGATCGAAGCCATAGGCTTCAGATAGGCCGCGCTGTGCGGTTCGGCAACCGGATCAGCACTAGCGCGGCACCGACCATCATCCCGCCGAAAATATCGATCGCCGACAGCGTCTCGCCAAAGCCGATCCAGCCGGTCAGCGCCGCGACCGCGGGCTGGATCAGCAGGGTGAGCCCGATCACCAGCGGCGAGAAGCGCGGCAGCGACCAGATCATCAGCCCCTGCCCGACGATCTGGCTGGTCAGCGCGAGCAGGATCAGCGGCGTCCAGTTCTGCGGCATTACCGTTTCGCCGAGCGCGAGCGCGGTGCCGAGCAGGATCGGCACGCACACCGCCGATGCGATGGCGAGAGCGCTCCACGGCGCGAGCGTGTCGCGCACACGCTGCATCAGGATGACATAGAAGGTGTAGAGGACTCCGGCGAGCAGGCTCAAGAGATCGCCGACAAGATAGTCGGGCGACAGCTCATAGCTTTGCCCCATCAGCAAGGCCGATCCGGCGAAGGCGAGGATGATCGCCGCCGCCTGCCATCCGCGCGGCATTTCGCGGGTCAGGAAAATGCCCCAGATGACGAGCAGCAGGCTGGCGCAATTGCCGAACAGCGTCGCATTGGCGACCTTGGTCTGCAGGATGCCGAGATGCCACGCGGCGAGGTCGAGCGCGAAGAAGATGCCCGCGGCGGCGGCGATCAGCACCGCCGGGCGCGGCGGCATCCGCCCGCCCGTCTCCCGCCACGCGAAGACCAGCAGCAGGGGCAGCGCGAGCGTCATCCGCCAGAAGGCCGATGCGGTCGGGCCGGTGTCGGCCATGCGCACAAGCATTGCGCCGAGCGACAGCGCGATATTGCCGCCGATCAGCGCGGCAAAGGCCCAGCGGCCGGGTCCCGTGCCGGCCGCCTCTACGTCGTCGATACTGTCCATCTTCGCTGTCATTTAGATTTTCTTTTGCTACGTACCATTGTGCCGGCACCGCTGCGTCCATAGCTTCGCGGGCCATAGCGGCGACCGATGGGGCCGTCGCGAAGAAAGTGAAACGTGGAGGAACCATGGCCGTATCACTATTCGATCCGATTAAATTGGGCGCGATCGACGCCCCGAACCGCATCATCATGGCGCCGCTGACGCGCGGCCGCGCCGGACCGGGCTTCGTGCCCAATGAACTCGCACGCGACTATTATCGCCAACGCGCCTCGGCGGGGCTCATCATCTCCGAAGCCACCGGCATTTCGCAGGAAGGCCTTGGTTGGCCGAGCGCGCCGGGCCTGTGGACCGACGCGCAGGTCGAGGGCTGGAAGCCGGTGACCGACGCGGTCCACGCCGCCGGCGGGCGCATCGTCGCGCAGCTCTGGCATATGGGCCGGCTCGTCCATTCGGTGTTCAACGATGGCAAGCAGCCGGTTTCGGCGTCGGCGACGACGGGCACCGGGCGCGCGCATACGCCGGTCGGCCGCCTCGATCTGGAAGAAGCGCGCCCGCTGCGCCTCGACGAGATTCCGCGCGTCATCGCCGATTATGTGAAGGCGGCCGAAAATGCGAAGAAGGCCGGCTTCGACGGCGTCCAGCTGCACGGCGCCAACGGCTATCTGATCGACCAGTTCCTGCGTGACGGGTCGAATCTGCGCGACGATGATTATGGCGGTTCGGTCGAAAACCGCATCCGCCTGCTACGCGAAGTCACCGAAGCCTTGATCGGTGTCTGGGGCAAGGACCGCGTCGCGGTGCGCCTGTCGCCGAACGGTGAGACGCAGGGCGTCAACGACAGCGCCCCCGAAAAGCTGTTCCCCGCCGCCGCCGCGGCGCTCGATGCGCTCGGCATCGCCTTCCTCGAATTGCGCGAGCCGGGTCCCGAGGGCACTTTTGGGCGCACTGACGTGCCCAAGCAGTCGCCAGCAATCCGAGCCGCCTTCAAGGGTCCGCTGATCCTCAACAGCGACTATGATGTCGCGCTGGCCGAAGCGGCGCTTGAGAATGGCTCTGCCGATGCGATCGCCTTTGGGCGTCCGTTCATCGGCAATCCCGACCTCGTCGAGCGGATCCAGAACGGCGCCGAATGGGCGGCGGACAATCCGCAGACCTGGTATTCGCCGGGTGCTGAGGGTTATACCGACTATCCCGCGCTGCAAACGGCGTAAGGTAGGTAAGGAATCGATGATCCGGGCGGCTCCGCGCCGTCCGGATCATCCTTTTTCGGCGAGCGCCTTGTCGATGATCCCGGCGCCGATCGGCCCGAGAAAATTGCCGCCGAAACGGAACAGCACGAAAGCCCCGGCGAAGAGCAGCAAGGGCTCGATAAAGCCGGCAACGATCACGGCGATGACAAGCGCAAAGAACAGCGTGACGAAGCCGCTGCTCAATTTTTGCTGACCCTTGGGGCCCAGCTCGATTGTGCGTGGTCCCTTTGCATCCCACCATTTGGCGGTGACGATCATCTTGCGGCCACCGGCTTGCGGCTGGGGTGCAGGTCGCTGCGGGATGCGGGCAGGTTGCGGTTGAACCGTCGCCTTTGCCTGCTGGCTCCACGGCTGTTTCCGGTTCATTTCGGCGACCGCCGCGGCCATCCGGTCATTCGGCGGACGCGGTGGCTCGCGCTGCGGTGCCGGTTCCGTTCGTGCGGCCGGCGCGGGTTCGGGCGCCGCCTGACGCGCCGCTGGCCGGATCGGTTCGATGCCCATCTTGCGATCGTGCAAGTCCATCCGCTCGGCCGCACTCAGTGGCGTCTGCCCGGTTTCCCTGTCGATGACCACCAGCCGCCCGCCGCGCTCGACGACGGAAAAACGGCTGGGGGGCGGGCGATCAACCAATGCCGAATTGTTCCTTCAGGGCCAGCATGGCAATCGCGGCCTTTGCCGCTTCGCCGCCCTTATCCTTGCGCGTCTTGTCGGCGCGCGCAAGCGCCTGTTCTTCATTCTCGACCGTCAGGATGCCGTTGCCGATGGCAAGACCGTCGAGCGTCAGCGCCATGATGCCGCGCGCGCTCTCGTTCGACACGACCTCGAAATGATAGGTCTCGCCGCGGATCACGACACCAAGCCCGACATAAGCGTCGAAACGCCCGGTGTCGGCGCCTAGCGAAATCGCTGCGGGGACTTCGAGCGCTCCCGGGACGGTCACGGTTTCATGGCTGTGCCCGTCGGCCTCGAGCGCGCTGCGCACGCCGTCGAGCAGCATGTCGTTGAGGTGGCTATAGAAACGGGCTTCGACGATCAGGACATGCGCCATCAGGCTTCTCCGGGAATGGGGCGTTCGCCGACGACCGACAGGCCATAGCCTTCGAGGCCGACGATATTGCTGTGGGTCGGGGTGAGCAATTCCATCGCATGGACGCCAAGGTCGGCGAGGATCTGGGCGCCGATCCCGTAAGTGCGAAGGTCCATGCCGCCGCTCGGTGTCGGGGTCGCCTCGGCATCGGCCGATCCCGGGAGCGGACGCATCAGCATCACGATGACGCCCGAACCCGCTTCGCCGATCGCGTCCATCGAGCGCTGCAGGCGGCGCTTCTTCGGCCCCGGACGGCCCATGATATCGTCGAAGATCGACACCGGATGCATGCGGACCAAAGTCACGCCCTCGGGGTCGACCGGTCCCTTTTGCAGCACCAGATTGACGCTGCCGTCGATCTTGTTGCGATAGGATTTGAGCCGCCAGTCGCCGCCATAATCCGATTCGAACGGATCGTCGGCGACGCATTCGACCAGCCGGTCGCTGCGATTGCGGTAAGCGATCAGATCGGCGATCGTCCCGATCTTAAGCCCGTGGCGCCGCGCAAAGGGAACCAGGTCGTCGAGGCGCGCCATCGTGCCGTCGTCGTTCATGATCTCGCAGATCACCCCTGACGGGTTGAGCCCGGCGAGGCGCGCGATGTCGACCGACGCCTCGGTATGGCCGGCGCGCACGAGCACGCCGCCGTCGCGCGCGATCAGTGGGAAAATATGGCCGGGGGTGACGATATCGTCGCGGCTCTTGCCGGCATCGATCGCCACCGCGACGGTGCGCGCGCGGTCGCCCGCCGAAATGCCCGTGGTGACGCCTTCGCGCGCCTCGATCGAGGTGGTGAAGGCGGTTTCGTGCCGCGTGCCGTTCTGGCGGCTCATCAGTTCGAGCCCGAGCGTGTCGACGCGTGACTTGGTGAGCGTCAGGCAGATCAGTCCGCGGCCGTGCGTCGCCATGAAGTTGATCGCGTCGGGGGTCGCCATCTGCGCGGGGATGACCAGGTCGCCCTCATTCTCGCGATCCTCGTCGTCGACGAGGATGAACATGCGGCCGTTGCGCGCCTCGGCAATGATCTCTTCGGGGCTCGCCATCGGCGACAGGTCGCTGCCGTTTGCGAGCCAGTTCTCGAGCTTGCGCAGCGTCTCGGCAGTGGGGTTCCAGCCAGGCGAGTCGAGGTCGCGCAGGCTGTTGGCGTGAAGACCCGCGGCACGGGCGAGGCCCGAGCGGGACATTGCCCCGTCGTCGACGATGGCGCGGATGCGATCGATGAGCTGTGTAGACATGAACGCCATGTCTCACATCATAATGTGATTGTCAATCCATATGTCACATTCTACTGATTAGTTCGGTCCGAATGTCGGCCCGAGGTCGCGAACCGGGCCGTCGGGCTTGGCGTCCAGCAATGCAACGATCTGACCCGTGCGGTCGTCGCGCTTGGCATAGGCGCGCGCCGACATGCCCGCGACATGGTCGGCCTTGTCCGGATTGGCGCCGCGCTTCACGAGCAAGCGCACCATCGCGACATTCTTTGACTGCACCGCCAGAATCAGTGCGGTTTCGCCACGCCGGTTGGTCTGATCAACAGGCGCCTTTTCGTTGAGCAGCACGTCGGCGCCGTCGGTGAAATTGATCAGCGCGGCGTGCATCAGCGGGGTAACCCCCTGGCGATCGCCGATCGACGGATCGGCGTCCTTGCCAAGCAGGAAGCGCAGCCAGCTGATATCGCGGCGCTTGGTGACGATGATCAGCGCCGTCTGCCCATTGTCGGGATTGCGCGTGTTGATGAACGACGGGTCATCCTTCAGCGCCTCGGTTGCCTTGGTCCCGTCGCGGCTTTCGACCGCCTGCAAAAAGGCGTAGCCGCCGCGGAACTGTGCCTGAGCGGGGCTGAGCATAAGGCCCGTCGCTGCAACCATGAGGGCGAGGAAAGAGGCGAGGCGGAATTCCGCGCGTCGGAACATGTCTGGGCGATCCCTGGGGCAATTTGTCCGCCGCTGGCGCGACGACAATGGTTGATTTTCCGCGGCTAGCCGACCAAGGCTGGCCAAATGATGAATATCGCAAATATGGGACAAAGGCTCGTCCGCGCAAGCCTGATGATTGCTTTCGGCGCTGCGCTCGCGGGTTGCAGCGGCGGCGGCGACGCGCCGGCAGCGAAGCCGCCGCTAGAAGGTGCGCGCATCGGCGGCCCCTTCACGCTCACCGATCAGAACGGCAAGACCGTCCGCGACACCGATTTTGCGGGCAAATATCGTCTCGTCTATTTCGGCTACAGCTTCTGCCCCGACATCTGTCCGGTCGACCTGCAAAAACTGATGCGCGGGCTGTCGCAGTTCGAAAAGGCCGATGCCGCGCGCGGCGCCAAGGTCGCGCCGCTGTTCATCACCGTCGATCCGGCGCGCGATACGCCCGAGGCGCTCAAACCCTTCGTCGCGCGCTATCATCCGCGGCTGCTCGGCCTCACCGGCACCCCCGAACAGATCGCCGCGGTCGCGAAAGCCTATGTCGTCACCTACAACAAGGTCCCGGGTTCGGCGCCCGACCGCTACCTGATGGCGCACAGCCAACTCGCCTTCCTGATGGATCCCGCGGGAAAGCCCGTCGCGCTGCTGCCGCTCGACGATCCGTCGTCCAATATCGACGAAGGCGCGCCCGCGGCGGTCGCCGCCGAGCTGGCGAAATGGGTCAAGTGATGGCGGCGGGGGCGACATCGAAGCGCCCCTTCTGGGAAGCGCCGCTTGCCTCTCTCGACGCGGGCCAATGGGAAGCCCTGTGCGATGGCTGCGGCAAATGTTGCCTGCACAAGCTAGAGGATGAGGACACGGGCCGCATCTATCCGACCAATGTCGCGTGCCGCCTGCTCGACCTCACCACCGCGCGCTGCGGCGATTACAAGCACCGTCGCCGCCACGTCCCCGACTGCCTGACGCTGACCAAGGCCAAGGTCGCCGACATCGAATGGCTACCGCAGACCTGCGCTTATCGCCTGCGCGCCGAAGGCGAGCCACTGCCCGACTGGCATTATCTGGTTTGCGGCGACCGCGATGCGGTGCACCGCGCGGGCGAATCGATCGTCGGCTGGACCGTCGGCGAGGATATGGCCGGACCCTTGGAAAATCATCTTGTCGAACGCGTCGTCTGACTTCGCGCCCGAGGGGCCGCACATCTGGGTCGGCGACGAAGTCTGGCCGGTGCGCGTGGTGCGCCATGCCCAATCGCGGCGCTATCGCCTCGTTTTCGACGGCGCGCGCGGCGAACTCCGGCTGACGGTTCCGCGCCGCACCAACGAGCGCGCGGCGCTCAAATGGGCCAGCGAACAGCAGGCGTGGCTGGTCGAGCAGGTCGGCAAGGCGGCGCTGCCGGTGATCGTCGGTCCGGGTGCATCGGTTCCGTTCCGCGGTATCGACCGCCATATCGACTGGACTGCGACCGCCCCGCGCGCGATCCGGCTCGACGGCGACAGGCTCCACGTCGGCGGCCCGGTCGAAACGGTCGGCCGGCGTATCGAACGCTGGCTCAAAGGCCAGGCTCTCGACCTCATGGAGCGCGAAAGCCGCGAGATCGCAGGTGCGGTGGGCCTATCGGTCGGCCGCGTCGGTGTCGGCGATCCGCGCAGCCGATGGGGCAGCTGCACGCATGACGGCGACCTCCGCTACAGCTGGCGGCTCGTGATGGCGCCCGACCATGTCCGCCGCGCGACCGTCGCGCACGAAGTCGCGCACCTCCGGCATATGGACCATGGCCCCGCCTTTCACGCGCTCGTCGACGAACTGCACGACGGCGACGTCGCCGCAGCGCGCGGCTGGCTGCGCCGCGAGGGACGCTCGCTCCACCGCTACCGCTTCGCTGCCTGATTAATCGTTCGCGCTATCCGAAGGCGGTCGCGGCTGCTGCGATGGCCGGGTTGCGGATGGCGGTGCCTTGGGGACCGTAATGATCTTCGGCTGGCCGCCATTTTTTGGCGCCGCGCCATTGTCTCCCGGGGCGCGCCGGCCGGTCTGCTCCTCGATCCATTGCTGGTCGAGCACCGGCCCATCCTCGGTCGGTGGCGGCGTCGGTCCCGTGGTTTCGGGTGGGCGGCTGTCATAGGGCAGCTCGATCGGCATGCCATTCTCGTCGACGAAGCCTTCTTCACCGGGCTCGCCCATATAGGCCTCGCCTTCGTCCTCGAGCTGCCATTCGGGCAGCACGACTTCGGTGTCGAACTGTTCGACCGGGCGCCGCGCGACCGCGACGCGCATATAATCGGCAAAGGCCTTGGCGGGTGCGCGGCCGCCCTGCAGCCCGCCGACGGGCTTCGCATCGTCGCGGCCCATCCAGACGCCCGTCGTGATCCCGCTCGAAAAGCCGAGGAACCAGCCGTCCTTGTTGCTCGACGTCGTCCCGGTCTTGCCCGCGACGGGGCGACCGATCTGCGCCGCCTTGCCCGTTCCGGTGTTGACGGCGGTCTGGAGCAAATCGGTGATGCCCGCCGCGACCCAATGGTCGACCAAAGTGTTCCCGCGTTCGGCGGGGCGCTGGTACAGCAATTCGCCGCTCGCTGTCGTCACCTTGGTGATGCCATAGGGCTGCACCGACACGCCGCCGCGCGACACGGCCGCAAAGGCGGCGGTCATGTCGATCACACGGACTTCGGCGCTGCCGAGAACCATCGAGGGATGCGTGTTGACCGGCGTCGTGATCCCGAACCGCCGCGCCATATTGGCCACCGCCGAAAAGCCGACTTCGTCGCCGAGCTTCGCCGCGACGGTGTTGACCGAATAAGCAAAGGCGCTGCGCAGGTCCATCGTGCCCGAAAAACGCCCCGACGAGTTGCGCGGCGACCAGCCGTTGATCGTTACCGGTTCGTCGACGACCTGGTCGCTGACCTTATAACCCGCCTCGAGCGCCGCCATATAAACGAACAGCTTCCACGCCGATCCCGGCTGACGCAGCGCCTGCGTCGCGCGGTTATAGTTCGACGTCACATAATCCTTGCCGCCGACCATTGCACGCACCGCGCCGTCGCGATCGAGCGAGACCAGCGCGCCCTGCACGCCCTTCGGCGTATCGGCCTGGATTGCCGCAGTCGCGGCGCGCTGCATGCCAAGGTCGATCGTGGTGTAAACGTCGAGCGCCTCGCTGCCCTCGTCGATCAGCATGTCGAGCTGTGGTAGCGCCCAGTCGCTGAAATAGCGTGCGCTGTTCTGCCCCGTTTCCTTCGCGAGCTGGACATTGGCGGGCTCGGCGCTGTCGGCCTGTGCCTGTGTGATGACCCCGGCGTCGACCATGACGTCGAGCACGACGCCTGCGCGGCCCAACGCTGCCTGTGCATCGGCGGTTGGTGAATAGCGCGACGGCGCTTTGACCAGCCCCGCGACCACGGCGGCTTCGGACAACGACATTTGGGTCGCGCTATGGCCGAAAAAGCTGTTCGACGCGGCGTCGATGCCATAGCTGCCACCGCCGAAATAGACCTTGTTCAGATAGAGTTCGAGGATCTCGTCCTTCGAGAATTTCCATTCGAGCGCGAGCGCGAGGATCATCTCGCGTGCCTTGCGCTTGAAATCATAGCTGTTCGACAGGAAGATATTGCGCGCGAGCTGCTGCGTGATCGTCGACGCGCCCTGCAGGCGCCGGCCGCTGCCGCGATTCTGCAGCGCGACCGCCGCCGCGCGTGCCATGCCGACGGGGTCGAGCCCCGGGTGATAGCGAAAGCGGCGGTCCTCGACCGCGACCATCGCGTCCTGCATCACCTGCGGCGTTTCGCGCAGCGTCAGCCAGCGGCCGTAGTTGGGACCGAGCGACAGGAAGACCGTGCCGTCGGCGGCGCGGACGCGGATCGTCTGCCCCGCCGGCGATTTTTTGAGCTCCTCGAAGCTCGGCATGCGCTGCACCGCGATGCCGACCGCCACTGCCAGCGCGACGAGCCCGACGACCGCGAGGCCGAGGCCCCAGCGAAAGATCCGGCGCACCCACACGCGCCAACGCGGCGGCTCGCCACCGGGCGTGCCGCTGCGCTTGCTGGACGATGGCGATTTATTCGACGAAGCCTGCTGTCTTTCACGGCGCAAAGCCGGTGTTCCTTCCCTCACTGCGCCCCTGATGCGTCAGTCCGGGAAGGAGGTTTTCAGTCCTTGCCGGTTGACGCCTCATCCTGCCCGCGACCTTCGAAGTCAAGCGCCGCGCTGTTGATGCAATAACGCGGCCCCGTCGGTCCGGGGTCATCGGGGAAGGCATGGCTGATCGCAAGCGAGGAGCGGTCAGGACGGGTCGATCCGCGTCGCCTGCGACATCATTTGCACCATCGACGGAAAAATGGACGCCGCGCCGGTCAACAATCCGGCGCTGCGCCGATTTTCGCCCATCCGCCAGACGAGATTGGCGAGCGCGAAGGGGCGCGTCATTCGCGCCGCGAGCCGTTGCTGAAAGGCGGGTGCCGCCACCCCGCCTCCGTGACGCCACGCCGCCACCGCCGCATCGGCGCTCGCCAGCGCAAGGCCCATGCCCTCGCCAGCGAGACTCGGGATCACCCCCGCCTGATCGCCGAGCCGGAACAGTCCCGGCGCGGTCTCGCGCGTGCGCCAGCCATAGGGGACATGCCCGATCGCATCGACGTTGCGCGACCAGTCGGCATGCGCCAGCCGCGCGCCGAGATGCGGCAGCGCGTCGCCCAGCGCGCGAAGCAGCATCGAAGGATCGCCGTCCGCTTCGTCGAGCCGCGATTTATGGACCGCAAGACAGAGATTGCCGCTGCCATCCTCCTGCCGCACCATCCCGGCATAACCGCGATCGAAGAGATGCAGCTCGACCGCGTCGCCGACCAGCCGACCGAGCGCCGGATGCGGCGGAAGCCGCAATCGCAGCCCCATTACGGGATCGGCGCACTGCCACGGGGCGGGCTCGCGCGGAAAGCCGCGAAAGCCGTGCTTGCCCGCGGCGAGGAAGATGGCTTGCGCCGTCAGCACTTGGCCATCGCGTGTCTGCACCGTACCGTCTTCGAGCGTCGTTGCGTGAACGCCGCGCTCGAAACCGGCGCCTGCCGCCACGGCTACGGCTTGCAGCACGCTATCGAGCCTGCGGCGCGACACCCCCATCGCTTCGCCGGGTAGCGCCGTCTCGCTCTGCCGCTGGCCCGCGAACAAACGTACGCAGCGCACCGCCTGCCCGTCGAGCGCCGCGCGATCGATCCCGAGTGCGTCCAGCCGCTGCAATGTCTGCCAGCTCAGAAAGCCGCCGCAGAGCGCATCGCCCGTTTCGCGCGCGCGTTCGAGCAGCAGCGCCTTCGCGCCCGCGCGCGCCAGTCCGATCGCCGCGGCCGACCCGGCGGGGCCGGCGCCGACGACGATCGCATCGGTCACCGGATATGCTCGACGCAGAGGCGATAGGGGAAGCTGCGGAAGATGCGGCAGTCGCCCGCCGTATCGGGCAACGCGTCGGCCAGCATCGCTTGCCATTCGGCGCGGCGAAAGCTGCGTCCGACCGAAAGCTGGCCGTCGCGCCGCACGATCGGGTCGGCCCACGCCAGCGTCGCCAGCAAGGGGAAGCCGGCGAAGGGCAGGCGCTGGCGGTGGAGGTCGTTGACCAGCCAGCCGCGCGCCGCCTCGCCTTCCATAAAGTGCAGGAATTCCGTGCGCTGCCTTGGCGTCATATGATGGGTGACGAGGCTGGAGAGGATGATGTCCCACCCCTGCCCCGCGAGCGCACGGTAATCGCCGGTGATCAGCCGTGCGCGCGCACCGAGCCGCATAGCCGCCACCGCCTCGCTCTTGCGATTGAGGTCGACGCCGACGAGGTCGAGCGCGACCCCGCGCTTGTCGCCCCAGCGCGCGATCCGCGCGAGCATGTCGCCCGCGCCGAAGCCCACATCGAGAACGCGCCACGGACGATCGCCGACGCCCCGTGCGCGCACCCGGTCGAGAAAGCCGAGCGTCGGACGCGGCGCCATTGTTAGGCCATTCACCCGCGACAGGTCGGCGAGGACGCGGGCATAGCGTTCGGGCGAAAGCTCGGCGGCGTCCATTTCCTCGTCGCGGTCGATCGGCACACGAAGGCTGGCGAAGGGGTTCACCCCTGACGACCGGGGGCGGCAAAGCGGATCGCTTCGGCAGCGAGCCCGGGCCCGAAGGCGATCGCAATCCCCTCGCCCGTCGCGCCGCGCGCCATCATGTCGGCGAGCACGAACAATATCGTCGCCGACGACATATTGCCGAAGCGCGCAAGCACTGCGCGGCTGTCGGCCAAGGCCTCGGGCGGTACTTCCAACGCATGTTCGACCGCATCGAGCACCGAGCGGCCGCCGGCATGGACCGCGAGCAAAGGCGGTGTGCCGCCATCGCCGAACAGCTCGCGCTGGACGGCCGGATCGGCGAGCGTTTCGCGGAGCCGTCCGGGCACCTCGCCCGACAGCGTCATCTCGAAACCCTTGTCGCCGATGTCCCAGCGGATCAGCTCCTCGCTGTCGCCCAGCGCGAGGCTGCGCCCTTCACCCAGTTCAAGTCCGTGCGCCGCCGCCGAAACGATCCCCGCCGCCGCGCCGTCGCTGAACTGGAGCATCGCGAGCAAGGGCTCAGGCTCGTCGGCGAGGCTGAGGTGGAGTGTCGACAGCTCGACGCTGACCACCAGCACCACGGCGTCGGGTTCGGATCGCACGATATGCCGCGCGGTGCGCAGCGCGGTGACCCCGGCATAGCAGCCCATAAAGCCGATCAGCACGCGCTCGACGGTCGGTGCAAGCCCCAGCCGCCGCGCCAGGATCTGGTCGATCCCGGGCGCAACGAAGCCGGTGCAGCTCGCGACGACGATATGCGTGACGCGCGCCGGATCGAGCGCATCGCCGAGGTTCGCAATCGCCTGCATCGCAAGCTCGGGCGCGTGCTGCGCATAAGCCGCCATCCGCGCCGAGGTCGGCGGCAGGTCGGGGACGTCGTAAAACCCGCCCGCCTCGACCGGCGATCCCCCATTTTCCGTCGGCGGCAGCACCGACCAGCGATGGTTGATCCCCGACCGCGCGGTCATCCGCGTGAAGATCGCGCGCACGCGATCGTCGGTCAGTCGCGGCGTCGCCCAGTCGATAAAGGATTGATGGATATCGTGCCCCGGCACCGCGGTGGCGAGGGCGTTGAGCCGGGGGGACGGCGGGGGTGTGGTCATCGCGCACATGTGGCCGAAAAGCGGGAAACTGGCCAGCGATTAGCGCTGCGCCGGCTTTACCGCAGCTTAACCATGTTGGCGCTATCCTGGTGGGCGTGAAATTGCGTCTTTTCCTTGGTTTTTTGCTCGCGTTCGGCGGCGCGCCCTCCGCGGGCGCGCAATGCCTGCTCTGTGCGCAGGACAAGGTGGCGGGCACGACGGCGCGCAAGACCGAGGTGCCGCTGCGCGTTGATGTCGAAACCCAGCTCGACATGGGCCGCGTCGCGGTCGGCGCAATGGGCGGCGAGGTCGAGCTCGATCCCGCCTCGGGCGTTCGCCGCGTGCGCGGCGACGTCGTCGATCTCGGCGGGTTTGCGCTGACCGGCACCGTCACCGTGCGCGGCGAACCCGGCGCCGAAGTCCGCGTGATCCTGCCTGCCAGCGTTGATCTCGAAAGCGGCCACGGCCGCACTGCGCGTGTCACCGGCCTCGTGACCGACCTGTCGGCCGCACCGCGTCTAGGCGCCGACGGGCGGCTTCAGTTCCGCTTCGGCGGCCGCCTCCAAATCGCCGGCCTCGACGACGGCGACTATCGCGGGCGAATCCCGGTGACGGTCGAATATCAATAGAGTGACTGTCCGCCTGCGGCGCTAGTCGCGTGCACCGAACAACGCAGTCCCGACGCGCACATGCGTCGCGCCCAGCATCACCGCCGTCTCATAGTCGCCGCTCATCCCCATCGAGCGCAGCGGGAGGCCGTGGCGTTCGGCGAGTTCGTCGAGCAGCGCGAAAAAGGGCGCGGGTTCGATATCGGCCGGCGGGATCGCCATCAGCCCGTCGATCGTCAACCCGGCGTCCTTCGCTTCCGCCAGCAGCGCGGGCAGGTCGCGGGTCGCGCAGCCGCCCTTTTGCTCCTCGTCGCCGATATTGACCTGGACGAACAATTGCGGCTGCTTGCCTGCCTTTTGGCAAGCCTTGGCAATCGCCTGCACCAGCGAGCTGCGATCGATCGAATGGATTGTATCGAACAGTGCCACGGCTTCCTCGGCCTTGTTCGATTGCAGCTGGCCGATCAGGTGCAGCACGACATCGGGCGCCTCGGCGCGCAGCTCGGGCCATTTCGCCGCCGCTTCCTGCACCCGATTCTCGCCGAAATGGCGCTGGCCCGCAGCGATCAGCGGGCGGACGGCGTCGGCGTCATGCGTCTTCGACACCGCGATCAAACAGATATCCTCCACCTTCCGCTGTGCGCGCTTCGCCGCACTCGCGATATGGGCCTGCACCTCGGCCAGCCGGTCTGCTGCTTCGCTCATCGTCTCATTTCCATCCCGCGCGTTGCGCGCGCTCGCGACGCGCCTATAGAAAGGGCGATGACCGGGCGCCACCCCCTGCCGAACGCATGGCTGTTCAGCGACGAGCGGATCGCGGCGGACATCGCCAAACTTGCCGCTTCGCTTCCGCCCGGTAGCGGCATCGTCCTCCGCCACGACAGCCTGCCACAGGGGGCGCGGTGGCGGCTGCTTCGGAGCCTGATGCGCTTCGCGCGCGTACGCGGCTTAACTGTGGTGCTCGCTGGATCCCCAGCAACGGCGCGCCGCTGGGGTGCTCACGGCGTCCATCTTCGCCAGCACGACATAAAGCGGGCAGGGCAGGCGCATCGGCTCGGCCTGTTGCTGACGATGCCCGTCCATGACGCGCGCGAGGCGCGCCGTGCGCGTCGGACCGGGCCACATGGTGTCTTCATCTCGCCGCTCCATCCGACGCGTTCGCATCCCGACGCTGCTGCGCTTGGGCGCGCCGCATGGCTACGGCTCGCGCGTCTGTCGTGCGCGCAACCGATCGCGCTCGGTGGGATGACGGCGGCGCGCGCCCGCGCGCTAACCCGCGCGAGCGGACGAAAGTCCGGTTGGGCAGCGATTGATGCTTGGGAGAAACAGGCGACGAAGCGCCGGAGTCGTCAGAAGCGGAACGCGGTTCCGATATAGACTGCCTGGCTGTCGCGGCGCGTATCGGTCAGCGGTTCGACGCGGTCGTCGCTCTTGTACCGGACGCCTGCGGTGACGTCGATATTCTTGGTCAGGCGATAGCTGCTGACGACATCGACGGCCGACGCTTCGCCGGGAGCTGTGACGCGATCGGTTGCCCCGCTCGGGTCGCTTGGGCGGTTGACCATACGCGTGGCGAAGCGCGACTTCTTCTCGTCCTGTTCCGGGGCCTTCGCGACCGGCAGGTTGCGAAGGTCGGTGCCGCGCGGCAGCGCCGGCGTGACGAATTTCTCGAAGCCCACCGATGCGCCCAGATTATAGGCGACGGGGGTGATGGCGATCGGCGCGGTCCGGCCCGCGGCCAGCGCGGAAGTGCGCGCGGCGCTCGATGCGTCGTCGCGAGCGCGAATCACGACGGTGATCGCACGGTTCTTGCGATTGTCGTCGGTCAGCGCGGGGGTGAAGCTGAAGCTGCCGCGCTGTTCGGCCGACATCTTGTTGTAGCGCGCGATCAGCCGCTCATCGCCCGATGCCGGGGTAAACTGGCCAAGCAAGGTTTCCGAAAGCGTCGTGTCGCGGATGCGGTCGCTGTTCGACATCGCGGCAAGGGCTGGCGGAAGCGCAAGCGAAACCACCGCCAAAGCGGTGAGGCTTCCCTTCCAAAAATGTCGCGACGTCCGCGCCATTGCTCTGCGACTCCAACCCCAATCGGATTCTTCAAATAGGACTCCCTGCGCAACATTGCCAGTGAATCCAGCCAAATTGTTGCAACGATTCCGATTTTCACCCGAATTGTTGCCCGATCAGCACAGTGCGTTTCGAATCTGACCAGAATCTGAACGGCCGACTCGCAGAAATTGCCGCGCTTGCAGGGTGGCGGCAAGGGCGATAGAGACGCTGGCAATTCCGTTGCGCGCGGCCGATTTCGACGTCGGACGGGCTTCAAGAGATAAGGTGTACCGCATGTCCCAGCTTTCCGTCCCTGCCCGGTTTGGCGCCACGCTCGGTCGCCGTCCGGCCGCGCTCGCGTTGCTCGGGCTCGCGGTGCTTGGCCTTTCGGCGTGCGCGAACAAGGAACGGCCGCGCGCCGACCTCGCCGCCAGCCAGGTGACGACGATCGGCGTGAACAGCTATTTGTGGCGCGCCTCGCTCGATGCGCTGTCGTTCATGCCGCTGCTGCAGGCCGATTCGTCGGGCGGTGTCGTGATCACCGACTGGTATGCGAACCCGGCGAATCCGGGCGAGCGGATGAAGGTCACCGTGTCGATCCTCGACCGCGACCTGCGCGCCGACGCGCTGCGCATCGCGGCCTCGCGCCAGGTGTCACAGGGCGGCACCTGGGTCGATGCGCCGGTCCAGGCCGCGACGGTTCAGAAGCTCGAGGAAATCATCCTCACCCGCGCCCGCGACCTGCGTCGCAGCGCCATCAGGGACTAACCCGGCGGCGCGCCTCTCGCGCCCGCCCAGACAGACTAACGGGGTAACCGACGAATGACCCGCGAACCGCGCTTTGGCGCCCTCGCCGCCGACGCCCGCTGGCAAAAGGCGTGGGAGGCGGCGAACAGCTTTGCCACGACCGATACGGCCGACAAGCCGAAGGCCTATATCCTCGAGATGTTCCCCTATCCTTCGGGGCGGATCCACATGGGGCATGTCCGCAACTATGCGATGGGCGACGTCCTCGCGCGCTTCAAGCGCATGACCGGGCACGACGTGCTCCACCCGATGGGCTGGGACGCGTTCGGTATGCCCGCCGAAAATGCCGCGATGGAAAAGGGCGTCCACCCCGGCGGCTGGACGCGCGACAATATCGCCGCGATGCGCGGCCAGCTGAAGCGTCTCGGCCTCGCGATCGACTGGAGCCGCGAACTCGCGACGTGCGAGCCCGACTATTACGGGCAGGAGCAGGCCTTATTCCTCGACCTGTTCGCCGCAGGCCTCGTCACGCGCAAGCACAGCTACGTCAACTGGGACCCCGTCGACATGACCGTGCTCGCGAACGAGCAGGTGATCGACGGCCTCGGCTGGCGCTCGGGCGCGCTCGTCGAAAAGAAGAAATTGTCGCAGTGGTTTTTGAAGATCACCGACTTCGCCGACGAACTGCTCGAAGGGTTGGGCAGCCTCGAAAGCTGGCCCGACAAGGTTCGGCTGATGCAGGAAAACTGGATCGGCAAGTCGCAGGGGCTGGAGTTCAGCTTCAAACTGGCGGGCGGCGCGCCCGGTTTCGACGTCTTCACGACGCGCCCCGACACGCTGTATGGCGCGAGCTTCGCCGCGATCTCGCCCGACCATCCGCTGGCCGAGAAGCTCGCGAAGGATTCGCCCGAACTCGCCGCGTTCATCGAGGAATGCCGCCGTCAGGGCACCGCCGCCGAGCAGATCGACACCGCCGAAAAGATGGGCTTCGACACCGGCATCGCGGTCGAGCATCCGCTCGATCCGGACTGGCACCTGCCCGTCTGGGTCGTGAATTATGTGCTGATGGACTATGGCACCGGCGCGATCTTCGGCTGCCCGGCGCACGATCAGCGCGACCTCGATTTCGCCCATAAATATGGGCTGCAGGTCCACCGCGTGATCGCCGACGGCGACGAAACCGCCCAGCATTTCACCGGGACCGAGGCCTACACGGGCCCCGGCAAGCTGGTGAACAGCCATTTCCTCGACGGCATGACGATCGACGAGGCGAAAGCCGCCGTCATCGCGCGGTCGGAGCATGAGGGCTGGGGCAAGGGCACCACCGTGTGGCGCCTCCGCGACTGGGGCGTCTCGCGCCAGCGTTATTGGGGCACGCCGATCCCGTTCATCCATTGCGATGCATGCGGCACCGTGCCGGTTCCCAAGAACCAGCTCCCGGTGATCTTGCCCGAGGATGTCGATTTCTCGGTCCCCGGCAATCCGCTCGACCGCCATCCGACGTGGAAGCATGTCGCCTGCCCGACCTGCGGCGGCGAAGCGGTGCGTGAGACCGACACGCTCGACACATTCGTCGATTCGTCGTGGTATTTCCTGCGCTTTGCCAGCTCGCCGTCGGACAAGCCCTTCGATCCCGACGTGATCCGCCGCTGGCTGCCCGTCGACCAATATATCGGCGGCATCGAGCATGCGATTCTCCACCTGCTCTATGCGCGTTTCTGGACGCGCGCGTTGAACAAGATGGGGATGATCGACATCAAGGAGCCCTTCGCGAGCCTGTTCACGCAGGGCATGGTGACGCACGAAACCTACAGTCGCGTGCAGGGCGAAGGCCTGCCGCCGCTCTATTTCACGCCCGACGAAATCGAGCGCAAACCCGATGGCGCGATGCTGATTGCCGACGGCTATTCGGTCGACATCGGCCGCGTGATCAAGATGTCGAAGTCGAAGAAGAATGTCGTCGATCCTGACTTCATCCTCGACCAATATGGCGCCGACGCCGCGCGCTGGTTCATGCTGTCCGACAGCCCGCCCGAGCGCGACCTGCCGTGGAGCGAAGCGGGCATCGAAGGCGCGTGGCGCTTCGTCCAGCGCCTGTGGCGCCTGTTCGGCGACACCGAGAATGTCGGCGACGGCGGAGAGGACAAGGCGCTCGCGCGCAAGCTGCACCAGGCGATCGCCGGCGTCGCCGCCGATATCGAATCGCTCGGTTTCAACAAGGCGGTGGCGAAGATCCACGCGCTGGCGAACGAGATCGAGAAAGCGAAACCCTCGGCGACGCGCGCCGAGGCATGCCGGACGCTGATCCTGCTCGTCGCGCCGATGATGCCGCACCTTGCCGAGGAAGCCTGGTCGGCGCTGCCGACAAGCCAGCGCACGACCGCTATGATCGCGGATGCCGCATGGCCTGCCGCCGATCCGGCACTGCTCGTCGATGATGAGGTGACAATCGCGATCCAGATGGCGGGTAAGCTGCGCGATACGATGACGATCGCCAAGGGCCTCGACAAGCATGCGACCGAAGCCGCGGCGCTCGCGCGCCCGCGTATCGTCGAACTGCTCGCCGGCGCCGCGCCGAAGAAGGTGATTGTGGTCCCCGACCGTTTGGTGAATATCGTTCCCTGATGCGAACCCTGCTCACCTCCTCGCTTGTCGCCGCTTCGCTGATGCTCGGCGGCTGCGGGCTGCGTCCTCTGTACGCAAATGGCAGCAAGGGGGCGGTGGCGCAGATCCTCGCCGACGTCGATGTCGCGGCGATCGAGGGGCATAGCGGTTGGCTCGTCCGCAACGCGTTGCGCGACCGGCTGCAGGCGACGCAGGGCGGCGAGGGCGCGGGCAAGCGCCTCCGCCTCGATGTCCGGCTTGAGGATTCGATCACCGGTTTCGGCGTGCGCGCCGATGATGCGGTGACGCGCGAACGCCGCACGCTGCGCGCACGCTATCAGCTTGTGAATGCTGCGAGCGGCGAAGTGCTGCTCGACGCGACGGCCTTTTCCGATGCGGGCATCGACGTCGTGGGCAGCGAATATGCGACGATCGCCGCCGAATCCTCGGCGCTTGAGCGGCTCTCTTCGGCGGTCGCCGACCAGATCGTCGCGCGGCTCGCGGTCTATGCGAACCGCGGCGGCGGACAAGCGGCTACCGCGCCCGCCGGGCAATGAAGACGGTCAAGCCGAACGAACTCGAACGCCTGTCGCGCCTCGACCCCGCGGTTCGTTTCGCACTCCTCACCGGCCCCGACGAAGCGACGATGGAAGCCGTCGCGAGCCATTTGCTCGCCCTCGCGGGCAAGGATGCCGAACGGCTCGACCTAACAGGCACGCAGCTGTCGCAAGACCCGTCGCTGCTCGCCGCCGAAGCTGCGTCTATGTCGCTTTTTTCATCGGCGCGCGTGATCAAGGTCGAACTGTCGGGTAGCGGCGACGACGGCCTTGCGGCGGTCGAAGCGCTGCTCGCTGCCGAAACCGCGATCAATCCGGTCATCGCGACGGGTGCGTCGGTCACCGCCAAGTCGAAGCTCGTCAAGCTCGTCGAGGGCTCGGATCACGCTGTCGCCGCGATCTGCTACCAGCCCGACCGCCGCGCGCTTGTCGGCATTGCAATGGCGGCGGGGCAGGAACAGGGGCTGCGGCTCGCCAATGCCGAGGCGCAATTGCTCGTCGACCTCGTCTCGGGCGATCAGGCGTTGATGCGGCGCGAGATCGAGAAGATGGCGCTCTACCTCGACGCCGGATCGGATCGGCAGCGACAGGTTACCGCAGCCGATATCGCGGCACTCGGCGCCGCGACACACGAGGAAGATGTGAGCGAGTGCATCAACGTCGCGCTCGGCGGCAAGGTGCGCGAATTGCCCGACATGCTCGCGACCGCTGCGGCGGTCGGCGTCGCAGAGATCCGGATCATCCGCGCGCTCGCGATCCGCGCGATGGCGCTCGCGCGCCTCCGCGCCGAGGTCGACGGCGGTGCGCACCCCGCGACCGTCGTGTCGGCGCGCACGAGCGGCATCTTCTGGAAGGAGCGCGACGCGGTGACCGCGCAGCTCCACATCTGGGATTCGGTGCGCATCGCGCGGCTGATGAGCCGCCTGCTCGACTGCGAACGCGCGCTGAAGGCGTCGGGCACCGCAGGCGGCGTGTTGTTCCGTAAGCTGATGACCGACATTGCGCATCAGGCGGCGCGGGCGCGCTAGGTTGCTGGCGACCGAAACCGGCTATCACCAAAGGAAAGGGCCTGACGCGACAGTGCCCGGCCGCGGCAGGCCCTCCCGACACCCTCCCCGATGCGGGGAGGGGGAGAGAGTGATCAGAACTGCCCGCGCAACGTCACACCATAGGTGCGGGGTTCGCCGGGAAAGCCGACGAACAATTTGTTCGCGGTGCCGGGATGCCCGCTCGCGGCGGGCGTCGCGACGGCGCGGAACGATCCCGACCCCTGCAGCGGCATGTCGGCGCCGATCTGATAATATTGCTTGTTGAACAGATTTTGCCCCCACAGCTCGATGCCCCAGCGGCGATCACGTCCGAACAGCCCGATACGGCCGTTGAATACCGCGAAGGCATCCTGTTCCTTCTCGATGTCGAGGTTTGAGCCGGTGTTGGTGTCGCTCTGCATGCGCGTATCGAGATAGATAAGCGCGCTCATCCCCGACGAGCCGATTGGCGGCGTCCAACTGATCCCCGCAGTCGCCACATATTTGGCGGCGTTCGACACCCCGCGTCCGGGCAGCTGGAACAGCACCGGCGATAGCGGACGTCCGCCCGTGCCCACCAGATTGCGGCGATAGAGGGTGTCGACATAGGTGAGCCCCATATTGACCGACACATAGCGCGCGGGGCGCAGGAAGGTCTCGATCTCGAAGCCCTTGGCGACGACCCCCGGCTTCAGCCGGTCGGATGCGCAGGCCCCCGTCGTCGCATTATTGTCGGTCGGACCGGTCCCCAGATCGTCCTTGCACGCCTGGATATTGGTGACTTCGAAATTCACGCCGTTGAAGGTGTTCAGCTGATAATTGCTATATTCCTGCCAAAAAGCGGCGAGGTTGACGTCGATCCCGGGGCCGTCCCATTTGACCCCGAGCTCATAGGCGTCGACCTTTTCGCTCGCGAATTGCAGGTCGCTCGCCTCGGGCCGCCCGTTGCCCGGCGTGTTCGCGGGCCGCGCGAGCGCGGTGGTGCAGGCAGCATTCTGCGCCGCCGACCCTGCCGTCGTGCTGCACGGCCGGTCGAGCGCCGAATAGTCGAGATTGAAGCCGCCCGCCTTATAGCCCTTCGACGCGGATGCGTAGACGAGCCATTCGGGCGCGGGTTTCCAGCTCAAAACCGCCGTGCCCGTCCATTGCCCCTCGCTGAACTTTGTCCCCGGCGCGCCCTTGACGATGTCGGGCGCGGTGCCGTTGATCACGCAGGCGAGGCTCGCGAGCGCCTGGAAGGGCGAGTTGACGATCGCCGGGCAGAGCGTGTTGGTGAAATTGGCATCGCCCGTCAGCGTCTTCTTCTCATGCGTGTAACGCGCGCCTACGGTCAGCGTCAGCGCATCTTCGATAATGTCGAAGCTGTTGTGGGTGAACAGCGCATAATTGGTGCTGCGCTGGTGAAAGGTCGACCCGTTGTTGCCGGTGCCGTTCAGCCGCGCCGCACCGAGCAAGGCCGCAAAACCCTGAAAACCGGGGAAGCTTGCGGCAGGAAGGTTCGAGCAGGTCGCCGAGGCGGGATTGACGTTGGCCGGCGACAAGGTCGCGGCGGCAATGCAGTTGGCGAAACGTTCGTAATTGGCGCCATAAACGATGTCGTCGTCGACATCGAGTTTCTCGTTCGCATAATAGCCGCCGACCAGCCAGTCGAGCCGGCCGTCGAACGCTTCGCCCTGCAAGCGCAGTTCCTGCGTGAACAGCCGGAAGCGGCGATCAAGGTCGGTACGGCGTAAAATGTCGAGCGCGCTGAAATCTGCGTCCTGTCCCTGTGCGTTCTTATAGTCGCGATAGGCGGTGATCGACGTCAGCGTGCCGAGGCCCAAGTCCCAGTCGAGTTCGCCCGACACCCCCCAATCCTTGGTGTCGGAGCGGTAGGTAACCCCCGGTGTCGTCGACTGGCGGCGCACGAAGCTCTCGCCCGTCGGCGGAACTTGGTGGTTGGAGCCGAGCAGTTGGAGCAGCGGCAGCAATGTGTTCGGCGATGCCACCGGGAAGCCGTCGGCGCCGCGCGTCAGGTTGCGCACGGGGTTCAGCAGCACCCCGCCGCAACAATTCTCCTCGCGCTTGCTGTAATCGGCGATCAGGCGGAAACTCATCGTCTCGCTCGGCTCGAACATCAACTGGCCCTTGACCAGCCAGCGGTCGCGGTCGTTGATGTCGGGCTCGCCCGCCGTGACATTCTCGATAAAGCCGTCGCGTTTCTGCCAGACGCCGTCGAGCCGCACCGCGGCCTTGTCGCCGAGCGGCGCGTTGAGCATGCCGTCGACGCGCCAATAATCATAATTGCCGTAAGATACCGAACCCTTGCCTGCGAAGGTCCCGAGTTCGGGCCCCTTGGTGACAATGTTGATCAGCCCCGCGGTCGAGTTGCGGCCGAACAAGGTACCTTGCGGCCCGCGCAGCACCTCGACGCGCTCGATATCGCCGAGTTCGGACAGGCCGACGCCGGTGCGGCTGCGATAGACGCCGTCGATGAACAGGCCGACCGAGGATTCGAGGCCCGGGTTCTCGCCGACCGTACCGATGCCGCGAATGCGCGCCGAAAAATTGACCTCGCTCGTCGCGCCGGACACCAGCAGCGACGGGGCGACCTGCCCCAGCGCGCGGACGTCGGTCGCGCCCGTCTTTTCGAGCGTGTCGCCGGTGACGGCCGAGACCGCGATCGGCACGTCGGACAGCGCTTCGCTGCGGCGTGTCGCGGTGACGATGATCGTGCTGTCGTCGGTTTCGGCACCGGCCTCCTGCGCCGTGGCAGGCGTCGCCAACAGGCCCAGGACAAGCGACAGACCGGCGGCGCTGGTGCGCAGGCTGGCAGCACGGCAGGAACGGTTTTTCATCGGAAATGGCCCTCCTCTCACAAGATTTATCGATGTGGGGAGGGCAGTCTTTTCTGTTGTTGCGCGAGCGTAACATGAGTGGGCGGCGGCAAGCCAGTGCGCGGCACATGCCGTAACGTCATTGCGCCGCAGGCGCGGCTTTTGTGCCACAGCTGTCAGATGTGACGGGTTGACGTGGCTGGCCAAAAGAAAAGGGGGCAAGGCCACTGGCCCCGCCCCCGGTAGTCCCAAATATGCTATGGTTTAGAACTTGCCGCGCAGGGTCACGCCATAGGTCCGCGGTTCGGCGAGGAACTGCGAGAAAATCTGGCGACCGCCCGGATATTGCGGGTCGGCAAAAGCGGTCGTCGCCGACGTGCCGCCTTCCTGGAAGGGCGAGTTGAACGCGACCTGGGCATATTGCTTATTGAAGATATTCTGGCCCCAGAATTCGATGCCCCATTTCTCGTCGGGGCCGCGAATGCCGATACGTGCGTTGAACAGCGCATAGCCATTCTGTTCCTTTTGCGGGAACAGGTCCGACCCGGTGTTGTAATCGCTGGTCATGCGGCCATCGATATAGACGAGGCCGGTCAGGCCGCTGCTGCCGATATCGGGGGTCCAGGCGACGCTGCCGGTCGCGACCAGTTCGGGCGCGTTCGACAGATTGTTGCCCGGCAACAGGCGCAGCGCCTGGTCGAGCGGGGCCCCCGAATTGTTCCCCACCAACTGGCCGCGATATTTCGTGCTGGCATAGGTCAGGCCCGCCGTCATGCGGAAGCTGCGCGCCGGGACGAGCGAAGCTTCGAGTTCGAAGCCTTCCGAGCGGACGCCGTGGCTGACGTCGTCGCTGGGGCAGGCGCCGGTGGTCGCCGCCGCGGCATTGAAGTTCGGCGCGCCGGTGAACTTGCTCTGGTCGCGATCGCCGCCGTTCAGGTCGCTGTCGCACCCGTTGATATTCTGGACCAGAAACACCGTGCCGTTGAACGTGTTGAGCTGGAAGCTCGAGAAATCCGACCGGAAGAGCGTCAGGCCGAGGCCGAACGGACCGGTCGAATATTTGGCCCCGATTTCATAGCTGTCGACCTTTTCGGGGTCGAACTGCAGCGCGCCGACCAACGCCTGCGCTCCGCCCGGCGTCGCCGCGAAGGGCAGGATCGGCGATTTCAGCGCCGAGCGGTCGAGGTTGAACCCGCCCGCCTTGTAACCGCGCGAATAGCTCGCATAGACCATCAGGTCGTCGACCGGCTTGTACGACAGGATCGCGGTGCCGGTCCATTCGTCCTCGCTGCGCTTGTCGTTGATCGACACATTGTTGAGCTCGGCGGTCGAATTGCCCTGACAGCCCAGCCCGATCAGGCCGCCGGCAACAGCGCGGATCGTGGCATTCGGGCTCTGCAGATCGTCGAGCAACCGGCCCTGGATCACCTGACAGGCCGTGTTGTCGTTGGTGAAAGTCGCCGAGAACTTCTTCTTGTCGTTCGTGTAACGGACGCCGAAGGTGAAATCGAGCTTGTCGGTGATGTGGAAGATATTGTGCGTGAACAGCGCCCAGTTCTTGCCATTCTGACGATAGACGTCGTTGATGCTGCCCTTGTCGCTGATCCCGTCGAGCGCCGTCAGGCTCGCGACGATGTCGGGGCCCGAAGCGCCGAAGGCGCCGAGCAGCGTTGCCGGGCCCACGCCCGGAATGATGCACGACGGGTTGGTCGGCGAATAGAGGCCGGAGAGC
The DNA here is from genome assembly GCF_014873485.1 of Sphingopyxis sp. OAS728. Taxonomy (NCBI): domain Bacteria; kingdom Pseudomonadati; phylum Pseudomonadota; class Alphaproteobacteria; order Sphingomonadales; family Sphingopyxidaceae; genus Sphingopyxis; species Sphingopyxis sp. OAS728. The sequence goes on from NZ_JADBDT010000001.1 coordinate 3,057,827, forward strand.
GCCGTGCCAGTGATCAGGCGGCAGGCGGCGAAGCGGCCATATTGTGTGCCGAAACGAAGATTGTCGCGGACGCGCAGCTTTTCGTTGGCGTAGAAGCCGCCGACGAGCCAGTCGAGCTTGCCGTCGAACGCTTCACCCTGCAGCCGCAGTTCCTGCGTGAAGGTGTGGAACTGGCGATAGGCATCGGCGTCGGGGGCACGATAAAGGATATCGACCGTGCCATAATCGACGTCGCCTGCCTGACCCGACCGATATTCGCGATACGCGGTGATTGAGGTGAGCGTCGCGCCGCCGAAGTCATAGTCGATCTGGCCCGAGAAGCCGTAATCCTTGGTCTTGCCCGCGAAGCTGCGCCCGGGTGAGACCGAAATGTCGCGGCTATAGCCCTGATTGAAGGCGCCGACCGACTGGCCGAGGTCGCGCAACACGTTGATGATGTTGTTCGACGTCGCGGTCGCGCCCGCGCCGACGGCCGTCGGCGTGTTGAGATTGCCGATATATTGGTTGACTGACGGCCCGACATAGGTCGCCGCGCAGCATTCCTCGTTGCGATAGGTATAGTCGGCGATCAGGCGCACCGACAGCGCGTCGGTCGGCTCGAACAGCAATTGCCCGCGCAGGAAATAACGGTCGCGGTTGTTGATGTCGCGGTCGTTCGCCGTGTCGTTGTAGAAACCGTCGCGCTTGACCCACACGCCGTCGAGGCGCGCGGCGATCGTGTCGGTGATCGGGCCGGTGACACTGCCGCCGAGGCGCCAATAATCATAGTTGCCATAGGTGACTTCACCCGTGGCGCCGAAGTTGAAATCGGGCTTTTTCGAATAAATGCTGATCAGGCCCGCCGAAGAGTTGCGGCCGCCGAGCGTGCCCTGCGGGCCGCGCTGGACTTCGATGCGGTCGATTTCGCCCAGCTCGTTGAGGCCGATACCCGAACGCGAGCGATAGACGCCGTCGATGAAGACCGGGACCGAGCTTTCGAGGCCGGGGTTGTCGCCGACGGTGCCGATGCCGCGAATACGCGCCGAGCCGTTCGCTTCCGAGCCGGTCGACGAGACGAGTAGCGACGGCGCGACCTGGTTCAGCTGGCGGATGTCGTTCGCGCCGCTGTTCTGCAGCGTTTCGGCGCTGACCGCCGAGATGGCGACCGGCACGTCGGACAGAAGCTGGGCGCGGCCCTGCGCGGTCACGATGATCGGGGTGTTATCGCTGTCGTCGGTCGCGGTGTCGGCGGGCGCATCTTGCGCGAAGGCCGGTACCGATACCGCAGCGATGGCAAGCGATACGCCGAGCGCGCTGGTGCGCATGAATCGGGCAGCACGAAGGGAAGATGATTTCATATCGGGCACTCCTCTCAACATTTATTTATTTTTGTTGCGGGCGGAGCATAACTCAATTGCGCGGCCGATCCAGCCGGAGGCACGTATTACCGTCGTTTTTGGCTGGGTGATGCTTTTTGGCCACAGCCGGAAAAGCGCCTATTCGGCGGGGCTTAGCGTCGGCCGGCGGCGACTGCGCGGCTTGCCGTAGCGTCATCGGCCGGCCGGCCGGGGCAGGGGAAGCGAAGATGTCGGCCGCGCGCGACGAGCATCGCTTCATAGGAACCGGAAAAATTTGCGGCGATTACGGGGTCTTCGGCTGCCAATCCCCCGGTGAGCGCGCCGAATGCCGGGAGGATCAAGCGGCGTGCATCGCCCGCGAAGCAGGGGCGCGACACATGTCGTCCGCGAATGTTGAGCCGCAGCTTCGGATGAAAATGCCCCGAAATTTCGGGGCGTGTTTCCCGGGCAAGGCTCTGGTGGCGAAAGACGATGCCGTCGACGACCAGCTCGTCGGCGACCTCGCCGCCCCAGGCGCCGCCGGTCAGCCCGTCGTGATTGCCGGCGATCCACAGCAGCTTGGCCGACGCGGCCTGTCCGTTCAGGCGTTCGGCCACCGCAGGCACGATCCGCTCCGCCGCGTCGCGGTCGTGAAAACTGTCGCCGAGGCACCAGATTGCGCGCGCGCCGGTTTCGGCCGCGAGCGCCGCGAGCCGGTCGAGCGTGTCGTGGCTGTCATAGGGCGGCAAGGGCTGGCCGAGCGCCGCATACCAACTTGCTTTCTCGAGGTGCAGGTCGGCGACGATCAGCGCGCCGTGGCGCGGCCAGAACAGCGCTCGGTCCGCCAGCATGTGGAATTGCTGGCCCGCAAAATCGAAATTGACGGCGGCGGACATCCGCCCGCTATGGCGGCGCGGCTCGCCCGCCGCAAGCGTCCTAACCCCGCGGCGCCATATTCGCGGCGAAGCGCAACTTGGGCATATGGCTGACTTCGTCGGGCAGGTCGAACACGACGCGCTTGTTCGGGAAATCGATCTCGACCCGGTCGAACAGCGCGAGGCTGTCCATGCCGAGCAGCAACGCGGGGCGTTCGTGGAGGCCAAGTGCGCGGAACGCTTGGCCGTCGGCAAAGGCCACGGGCAGGTCGTTGACGTCCATGCCGTTGATGACGATGCGCTTGATCGCGCTGCGCAGCGCGGGGACGTCTTCGCCGGTCACGGCCGCGAGCGTCGTCGGGACGAACGGAAGGCGGTTGGCGCGCTTGCCCGCGACCAGCCGCTGCAACGCCATATTGCCGACGCTCGTCTGCGCGCCGGTGTCGACGATCACGTCGATTCGCTTGCCGTTCAGCCGCGCGTCGGACAGGATCAACCGCCCCGCCGAATTGCGCGCGGTGACGACGATTGCGTCATCGTCCCTGATCAGCGGCGTCGCGCGGCGCCGCGTTTCCAGAATCTGCATCGTCTCCTTGCGGAAATCGATCAGGACGCGGCGCTCTTCGAGCATGTCGACCCCGATCAGCCCCGCCGCGCCGATATGTCGGCCGAAAAAGGCGGGCGCATCGACGGCGGCGAGGTGCAGCTTTTGCATCTGGAGCGCCGCGACACGGTAGCTCGGCACCATCGTCGAGCCGCCGATCGTTGCCAGCCTGAGCTTTTCGCCCTGCACCAGTCCCAGTCGCTCGGCGAGCTCGCGCGCGATGACCGTGCGCTCGGCGCCGGTGTCGACAAGGAAGGAAAAGGGACCTTTCCCGCCGACCATCACCTTCACCGACATGCGCCGCGATGCATCGAGATCGAAGGGCTCGATAAAGGGAACGAGCGTAACCGGCGGGGCGACGGTCTCGCCGGGCGGGGTGGAGGCTGCAGGAACAGGCGGATCGGCCGGAGCCGGCGTCGCCCCGATCAAGGCCGGGGCGGCGAGCAGCAGCGCCAAAAGGACGGACCGCTTCGAAGCATGGGTCATCGCTGGCATCCTCTGTATATCTTGGCGCAATCTACGCCTCATCGGGCGTCGCAGCAAGCGAAACGCCGGTCACTCGTCGAGGTGCATCGCCTGTTCGGCGAGAGTATCGGCCAATTCGCCGAGTAGCATGTCGTCGAGATCCGAGGCGGCGACGTTTTCGCGCCCGATCAACACCAGCACCGGGATGGCGAGCGGGCTGATGCGCGGTAGGGATTGGTGCACCATCGTTCCGGCGGCGCGATCGAGCAGGTCGCCGAGCCGCGCGACGTCGGTCAGCCGCTCGCGCGCGTCGGCCCAGGCCGCCTCGAGCAACAGATGATCGGGCTCATATTTGCGCAGCACGTCGAAAATCAGGTCGGTCGAAAAGGTCACCTGCTTGCCCGTCTTGCGCTTGCCGGGGTGCTGACGCTCGATCAGCCCCCCGATCACCGCGACCTCACGAAAGGCGCGCTTCAAAAGGTGCGAATTCTCGACCCATTCGACGAACTCGTCCGACAATATCTCGGCGTCGAACAGCGTTTCGGGATTGGTGACGGGCTTGAGCGACCAGATCGCCAGCGCATAGTCGGACGCGACGAAGCCCAGCGGCTGCATCCCCGCACGCTCCATACGCTTGGTGATCAGCATGCCGAGCGACTGGTGCGCGTTCCATCCCTCGAAGGGATATGCGACGAGATAATGATGGCCTTCGTGCGGGAAAGTCTCGACCAGCAGCTCGCCGGGGCGCGGCAGCACCGACCGCAACTGCTGCATTTCCAGCCAGAAGCGCACATCCTCGGGAAAACGCTGCCAGCTTTCCGGATCGGCGAGGAAACCGCGCACGCGGTCGGCGAGCCGCGTCGTCAGCGCCATGCGCGCGCCGACATAGGATGGGATGCGCGCGGGGCGCGTTGTCGCGCGCACGATCAGGTCGGTGTCGCGGATGCTTTCGACCTCGAGGCTGAGCCCCGCGAAGGCAAAGGTGTCGCCCGTCACCAATGTGCTCGCGAAATATTCCTCGACCGTGCCGAGCCGCCGCCCGTTCTTGAAGCGCACGTCGAGTGTCGGGGCATCGACGATGATCCCCGCGTTCAGCCGGTGCTGCGCCGCGAACTTCGGATGCGCGATCCGCCATCCACCCTGCCCGTCGGGGGCGAGACGGCGGAAGCGGTCATAGCTTTTGAGCGCATAGCCGCCGTCGCGCACGAACCCGAGCAGTCGGGCAAAGGTCTCGGCGTCGATCCATTGGTAGGGCGCGGCGCTGCGGATTTCCGCAAGCAGGGCCTCCTCGCGGAACGGCGCCGCGCAGGCGAGCGCCATCACATGCTGCGCGAGCACGTCGAGCGCGCCGGGGCGGAAGCGGTCGGCGTCGCGCTCGCCCGCATCGACGGCGTCAAGCGCCGCCTGCGCCTCCAGATATTCGAAGCGGTTGCCCGGCACGATCAGCGCCTTGCTCGGCTCGTCGAGCCGGTGGTTCGCGCGCCCGATCCGCTGGAGCAGCCGCGACGATCCCTTGGGCGCGCCCATCTGGATCACGCAATCGACATCGCCCCAGTCGAGCCCGAGGTCGAGGCTCGATGTGGCGACAAGCGCGCGCAGCCGCCCTTCGGCCATCGCCGCTTCGGCGCGTTGGCGCGCCTCGCGGTCGAGGCTGCCGTGGTGGATCGCGATCGGCAGGCCGAGATCGTTGACCTTCCACAGCTCCTGAAAGATCAACTCGGCAAGCCCGCGCGTGTTGCAGAAGATGATCGTCGTGCGGTTCGCCGCGACCACCTCCATCACCTGATGCACGGCATAGCGCCCCGAATGCCCCGCCCAGGGTACCGCGCCTTCGGGCAGCAAAATCTCGATATCGGGATCGGCGCCCGCCTCGCCCTCGACCAATGTCACCGCGCGCGCATCGGCGTCGGGCGCGAGCCAGCCGGCATATTGCACCGGATCGGCGATGGTCGCCGACAGCCCGACGCGGCGCAGCGCCGGCGCGATCGCCTGCAGCCGCGCCATCGCGAGGCTCAGCAAATCGCCGCGCTTGCCCGGTGCAAATGCGTGAATTTCATCGATCACCACGGTTTTGAGGTCGGCGAACATCGTGAAGCTGTCGGGGTAGGACAGCAATAGCGACAGCGATTCGGGCGTGGTCAGCAAGATGTTCGGCGGCCGGCTCCGCTGCCGCGCCTTCTTGTCCGAACTGGTATCGCCGCTGCGGCTCTCGACGCTGATGTCGAGCCCCATCTCGGCGATCGGGCCGAGGAGGTTGCGCTCGACGTCGGCCGCGAGCGCCTTCAGCGGCGACACATAGAGCGTGTGCAACCGGTCCGAAGGGTATTCGGCGAGATCGACAAGGCTCGGCAGGAACCCGGAGAGCGTCTTGCCCGCGCCCGTTGCCGCGACGAGCAAGGCATGTTCGCCGCGCTGCCCCGCCGCCAGCATATCGGCCTGATGCCGCCTGAGACGCCACCCGCGCGCGGCGAACCAGTCGGCAAAGGGGGCGGGGAGGGACATACAGTCAATTTGGGGCGCGGGCGGTGCGCACGCAATGTTTCTCTGATCGTCGGCTTTCGACCGGAAGCTGACCTATCCTGCATCGTCACCCCGGACTTGATCCGGGGTCCCGCTTGAGATCGAAGGCAATGGATGCGTCAAAAAGCGGGATCCCGGATCAAGTCCGGGATGACGTAGGGAGAGGAGCAGCCAATAGAGTTGTGAACCCCGGCGAAAGCCGGGGCCTAGTTGCGCCGTAGGGAGATGGGCCCCGGCCTTCGCCGGGGTTCACATATGAGCAGCGGACGTCCGCTCTCCACCCCAAACTGGCCTTCCTTCAAAGCCCCGCCGCCATCCCCTTCAGCAACCCTCGCCAATGCTCTCCCAGCCGCCGCTGGAACAGCATCAATTCGAAGCCGTGCCGCGCAACATGTTTCTGCGGGATGGCATCCCAGCCGCGATGCTCGACCGTCACGCGCGTCTCGGCGCCCACCGCCTCGAAACGCACATCGACCTCGGTCGTCTGTTCGGGCTTGAAGCTCGGTAGCCGCCATCCGAATGCCAGTCGCTCGCCGGGAAGCCAGTGGCGAACGGGTCCGATCTCCCACTCCTTGCCGTCGTCGAAGCGCGTGACGAGGCGGCCGTCAGGCCCAGCGGGATCGAAACGCAGCAGCCCGTCGCCTTTTCGCGAAAACTGGAAAAGCGGGTGGCTTTTCCACCATGTGCCGATGTCGCGTGTGAAGGCGGTGAAGGCCACGTCGGGCGTTGCCGCGACGCGGAGCGCAACGATCGCCGCCGCGCTCATTCCTCGCCCTCGACGCCGCTCTCGACATGGGCCTTGAACGCGGCAAGCTGGTGCATCCACAGCGCCTCGGTCTCGGCGAGCCATCGCTTCAGACCGTCGGTTGCGCCGTCCCTGAGGCTATAGATGCGCACGCGCGCATCGAACGCCGGGTGCCCGTCCTCGACCAGCCCGCCTTCCTTGAGCGCGCGCAGGTGGCGGCTCATCGCCGGCGGCGCGAGCCCGAGTGCGCCCGCCAGCTCGCCCGCGCTGCGCGGCCGCTCACCCAGCAGCTCGACCGCGCGCCGCCGGACCGGATCGGCGAGCGCGGCGAGCGTGCGGTCGACCGCGGCGCTCAATCGTCGAGCCGCGTCTTGGTCGTGAAACCGCCCTCGGCGTCCCATTCGTCCGACGTCTTTTCCGCGACCGTCACGCCAAAGGTCCAGATATGCCCTTCGGAATCCTTCGCGCGGTAGGTGCGGTCGCCGTAGAATTGCGTTTCGGGTTCGGCGATGATGTCGGCGCCCGCTGCGCGCGCCCTCTCGCAATGCGCGTCGATATCCTCGCCCTGGCCCAGCTGGACATGCACCGTTTGCGTATTCTTTCCGCCGAGGTTCGCGGGGCTGCGGTGATCGTCGGACCATTCATTGCCGATCATGATCGACGAATGGCCATATTCCATCTCGCTGTGCGCGAGATTGCCGTCGGCATCGAGCAGCACGAAGGTCGGTTCGAACCCGAAAGCTTCCTCCAGCCAGCGGAACGCGGCTTTGGCATCCTTGTAGCAGACGGCGCTCGAAAGCCCTTTGGAACGCGGGTGGTCGGCCATGTCTCGTCTCCCGATTCGGCTATATGATTTCTTCTGCATAGAATATTTCTAGAAAAATGAAAATACATGCTTTGCGCGGCGATTATGCTAGGCGGAGCCGATGACCGACAATCTCGGAAGCCATATCGAAGAAGCGATGAAGCTCGCCGCGGCGCATCTCGGCCAGGGGCGCGTCGCCGACTATATTCCCGCGCTCGCCAACGTCGACCCGAACAAGCTCGGCTTCGCGCTCGCGCTCCCCGATGGCACCGTCCACACCTCGGGCGATGCCGACGAGCCCTTCTCGATCCAGTCGGTGTCGAAGGTCTTCACGCTGGCGCTGGCGCTTCGCCGCGTCGGTAGTTCTTTGTGGGACAGCGTGGGGCGCGAGCCGTCGGGCAGCGCGTTCAACTCGATCGTCCAGCTCGAAAGCGAGCAGGGCATCCCGCGCAATCCGCTGATCAACGCGGGGGCGATCGCGACGACCGACCGGCTGATCGACGGGCGCAGCGGCGATGCGACCATCGACGAGATTGTCGACTTCATGCGCGCCCGCGCCGGCGACGACAGCGTCGGGATCGATTTCGACGTCGCTTTCTCTGAATCCGAAACCGGGGCGCGCAACCGCAGTCTTGCGCATTTCATGGACGCCTTCGGCAATCTGACGCATCCTGTCGAGTCGGTCGTCGGCGTCTATTTCCGTCAGTGCGCGATCGCCATGTCGTGCCGCCAGCTTGCGCGTGCGGGGCTGTTCCTTGCGATGGAGGGCCGCGACCTGCTCAGCGGCGAGCAACTGATCGAACCGCACCGCGCGCGGCGTATCAACGCGATCATGATGCTCTGCGGCCACTACGACAATTCGGGCGAATTCGCCTTCCGCGTCGGCCTGCCGGGCAAGAGCGGGGTAGGCGGCGGCATTCTCTGCATTGCGCCGGGGCAGGGATCGATCGCGGTCTGGTCGCCCGCACTCAACGACGCGGGAACGTCATTGGCGGGTGCGGTCGCGCTCGAACATTTTGCCTATGCGGCGGGGTGGTCGGTGTTCGACTGATCCTCAGTCGTTGTCGAGCAGCGCCAGCTTCACGCGCGCGGTGCCGCTGCGGTGCATGCCGATTTCGCGCGCCGCGGCCTGGCTGACGTCGATCACGCGGCCGCGCGAGAAGGGGCCGCGGTCGTTGATGCGGACGACCACGCTGTCGCCGTTCGACGTGTTGGTGACGCGCACCATGCTGCCGAAGGGCAGGGTGCGGTGCGCCGCGGTGAGCTGGCCGGGGTCGAAACGTTCGCCGCTTGCGGTGCGATTGCCGGCAAGCTCGTTGCCGTAATAGCTCGCCATTCCGCCGTCGATTTCGGTTTCATCGTCGGTCGGCTGGACGATCTCGGCGATCGGATTGTCGGTGACTTCGACTTCCTGCGCCGTGGCTGAGGCCGTCAGCAAAAGCGGAAGCAGCATGGCTGAAAAGGCCCGCATGACATCATCCCCTTGTCAGAGGAGGCGCCAAAAGCAGCGGCGGCCTGCCAAAACAAGCCGCCGCGCGTTAAACGGAACAATATTTGCGTCCGGATGTGCGATTTTGACCGTTTTAACCGATCAATAACCATATTTATACGTCCAGATTCGCCACCGAAAGCGCGTTCGTCTGAATGAAGTCGCGCCGCGGTTCGACCTCGTCGCCCATCAGTCGTTCGAAGATTTCGTGCGCCACATCGGCCTGTTCGGCCTCGACACGCAGCAGCGAACGGTTGGCGGGGTCGAGCGTGGTTTCCCAAAGCTGTTCGGCATTCATCTCGCCCAGCCCCTTGTAGCGGCTGATCGCGAGACCCTTGCGGCTGTGCGCGAAGATCGCCTCGAGCAGTTCGGACGGGCGCGTGACCGGGTTGGCCTTCGCGTTCGTCGTCGCGGGCACATCGCCCTCTTCGCCGTCGGCCGTCTCGGCTTCGACTTCGGCCGCCGCGCCCGTGGCTTTCACCAGCCGGCCCGGACGCGCATAGGTGTCGGCCTGTTCGGCGGCGAGCTTGTGCATCCGGCGCGCCTCCTGGCTGGCGAGGAAGCCGGCGTCGATCGCATGATGGTCGCTGACCCCGCGCCAGCGGCGTTCGAGCGTGTAGCCGCCGCCCTCGACCGCTTCGACGGTCCATACCGCCTCGGCGCCGCCGGTCAGCGCGCGTTCGGCGGCGTTGAGCCAGGTTGCGGCGGTCGCGGCGGCACTGTGGCGGCCCGCCGTGTCGAGATCGGGATCGAGCGCGCCGGTCAGCGCCAGCGCCTCGACGAGCCCGTGATTGAGGTTGCGCGGCACGTAGCGCATCAGTGCGCGCAGGCGCCGGCCATGGTCGATCAACCCGCGCAGGTCGGCACCCGAGCGCGCGCCGCCCGCGGTTTCGAGCAGCAGCGCGTCGATCCCGGCGTCGACGAGATAATTTTCGAGCGCGGTATCGTCCTTCAGATAAACCTCGCTCCGCCCCTTCGCGACTTTGTAGAGCGGCGGCTGGGCGATGTAGAGATGCCCCGCCTCGATGATCTCGGGCATCTGGCGATAGAAGAAGGTGAGCAGAAGCGTGCGGATATGTGCGCCGTCGACGTCGGCGTCGGTCATGATCACGATCTTGTGATAGCGCAGCTTTTCGAGGTTGAACTCGTCGCGGATGCCGGTGCCGAGCGCCTGGATCAGCGTGCCGACTTCCTTCGACGAAATGATGCGGTCGAAGCGCGCGCGCTCGACGTTCAGGATCTTGCCCTTCAGCGGCAGGATCGCCTGCACATGCCGGTCGCGGCCCTGCTTCGCGCTGCCGCCTGCCGAGTCACCCTCGACGAGGAAGAGTTCGCATTTGCTGGGGTCGCGTTCCTGACAGTCGGCGAGCTTGCCGGGCAGGCTCGCAATGTCCATCGCGCCCTTGCGCCGCGTCAGCTCGCGCGCCTTCTTCGCGGCTTCGCGCGCCGCGGCGGCATCGATCACCTTCTGGATCACCGCCTTGGCATTGGCGGGATTTTCCTCGAGCCATTCGGTCATCCGGTCGGCCATCAGGCTTTCGAGCGGCTGGCGGACTTCGGAGCTGACCAGCTTGTCCTTGGTCTGCGACGAAAACTTCGGATCGGGCAGCTTGACCGAGACGATCGCGGTCAGCCCTTCGCGCATATCTTCGCCGGTCAGCGACACCTTTTCCTTCTTCAGCATCCCCGACTTTTCGCCATAGCCGTTGAGCGTGCGCGTCAGCGCGGCGCGGAAGGCCGCAAGGTGTGTGCCGCCGTCGCGCTGCGGGATATTGTTCGTGAAACAGAGGACATTTTCGTAATAGCTGTCGTTCCACTCGAGCGCGACGTCGATGCCGATGCCGTCGCGTTCGCTGCTGATCGCGATCGGATCGGGCAGCAGCGCATTCTTGTTGCGGTCGAGATATTTGACGAACGCCGCGATCCCGCCCTCGTAAAACAGGTCATGGCTTTCATGCTCGGCATGGCGCGCGTCGACGAGCTTGATGCGGACGCCCGAATTGAGGAAGGCAAGCTCGCGGTACCGATGCTCGAGCTTCTCGAAATCGAATTCGGTGACATTCTTGAACGTCTCGGTCGAGGCCATGAAGGTCACGCGCGTGCCCTTCTTGCCTGCGGGCGCGGGGCCGTTGACCTTCAGCGGTGCGACCGAATCGCCATGTTCGAAGCGCATCCAATGCTCTTCGCCGTCGCGCCAGATCGTGAGTTCGAGCCATTCGGACAGGGCGTTGACAACCGAGACGCCGACACCGTGGAGGCCGCCCGACACCTTGTACGCATTGTCGTCGCTGGTGTTCTCGAACTTCCCGCCGGCGTGGAGCTGGGTCATGATGACCTCGGCCGCCGAAATGCCTTCTTCGGCATGGATGCCGGTCGGGATACCGCGGCCATTGTCCTCGACGCTGACCGATCCGTCGCTGTTGAGCGTGATCAGGACAAGGTCGCAATGCCCCGCGAGCGCTTCGTCGATCGCATTGTCCGACACTTCGAACACCATGTGATGCAGGCCCGATCCGTCGTCGGTGTCGCCGATGTACATGCCCGGCCGTTTGCGCACCGCGTCGAGGCCCTTGAGAACCTTGATCGAATCGGCGCCATAGGCGTTGGTGTTGGGCTGATTGGCGGGCGCGACCGGCGCCGTATTTTCTGGGGTGTCCGTCATATCGATTATATAGGGTCGAAGGGCGCAAAACCCAAGCGAAAATGCGGCTCTTGGTCCTGTGGCGACGAGCGTTGCGCGGGGACGCCGTGGCGGCTAGTTTCGGGGGCATGAAACATCGTCTCTTCATCCCCGCTGCCGCCCTTCTGACTGCCTCGCTCGCTGCGTGCAGCCAGCCGACCCCGCCCGCCGAAAACGCGCCCGCCGTTGCGGGCGAGCCGCTCGCGACGCGCGCGGTGATGATCGGCACCGAGGGGCCGAGCCTGCCCGCCTGTTCGAGCATCAGCCGCGTCAAGGCGGGCGGAACCGACGTCTATTGGGCGCCGAACGAGACGCGCGCAGTCAAGGCAAAGCTCGCGGGCGGCGCGAATGTGTCGCTGTGCGAAGCGGCCGAGAACGACGCCTGGTTCGGTGTGGTTTTTGCTGCGCCCGGAACCGATCCCGACATGTGCGGCGTCGGCAAGTCGGTGCAGAACGCCCGCGAATATCAGGGTCCGTGCCGCTGGGGCTGGATCAAGGGCGGAACGGTTCAGCTGGGCGGCTAAAGCCGCAAAAGCACCGCATGCGCCTGTTCGATTTATGTCCTTGGTGGTCTTAAGGCGACAAAGGATACGGACAAGCGCGCCGAAACTGTCTCCTTTGTCGCTTTAGCGGCATGCCGGATATTGCTCGCGCGTAGGTGAAGGTCTCGACGATCCAAAGAGCCAGCGTAGAGGCTGGCACGGCCGAATAATGTAGGAAAGCATTCTTTCTTTCGTCTTGAAACGACCGGTAGGGGACACTCCCTTTTATCGTCACCCCGGACTTGATCCGGGGTCCCGCTTGATATCTACGCCGGTCGATACAAAAAAAGCGGGATCCCGGGTCAAGCCCGGGATGACGAAGGGGTGTTGGACGATGACAGCTCACCACCCCGAAGCGGCCAATCGGTTTCGATCTAGATGCAACGGCAGCAAATCGACCGATTGCGGACATCAATCTTATCTGTAAATCTCGCGTAATGCGGACAATTTGCTTCACTGTTTCCGTTCTCACCCTTCTTTCGACGGAGGCGGGTGCAATGAAACTGCCCGCTCCAAATTGCGCTAGCGCCATCCGATACTGGAATGAGGCGGTCGATTGTCAGATTAGCGAAGCAGTTGAGCCCCTGACTTGGACCGATGGTTTCTCCAAACACCCCACCAGACCACGCCACAATTGGAACGGGGTAAAATTGAACGGACCGTGCCCAAAATATAGCACCACTGCGCGAGAGTGGCGGATATACAATGTCATTGAAAACCGACAAATCGTCAGGGTAAAAGAGATTGTTCGTCGCGTCGATATGGATGGCCGATACACCGGCGAGTATACGGTTGCAAAAGCTCGATACGTTTGTGAGCGCCGTCGAGGCCAATGGCGTATTTTTTCCAAGGAAGTGGAATCGGCGACCGACGGCATAAACGCGGTTGCGGCAGGCCAGTATCAAGCTGACAAAGCTAAAGGACGCCATTGACAGCGTCCATTTAACGCATCGCGTCCGCTTCCTACCCCAAGGCCGACATCCCGACTATCGGCAATCCTCGATCACGCGTCCGATTTCGGATTGGACCGGCAGCGTCAGCGCGCCGCCGCTCGGCGTTTCGAGTGCGAAGCGGCCGCGGCTGAAGGCGATGCGGTCGAGGCGGGGGTCGCGGTTGGTCAGGTTCGCGCTGCCGTCGTCGAAGCGGATCTGGTCGGTCCCCGCGCTGGTGCGCAGGCTGACGTTGCCCGCGAGCGTCGAGGTCATCCGGATGCCGCCGCCGCTGCACGTCAGGCTGAGCAGCGGGTTCGCGCTGCCCGTCGGAACGAACGCCGCCGTGCGGCTGCCCGCGTCATAGCGCCATGCGCCAGCGTTGACCGCGCGGTCTTCCCAGCCCGCAACTGGGGTCGGGAGCGGCGTCGGCGTTGGCGCGGGAGCGATCGGGCGCGGCGCGGGGGGCGGGGCTTCGGGCTGCGGAATCGCCGCGCAGCCCGCGACGACGAGCATCAACGCGCCCGCGATGCCATAGCGAATACCCGGCTGCCTGCTGATCATCGTCAAAATCCCTGCCAATCAATCACGTCTTCGAGCGGTACGCGCGGCACCGGCCACTGGTTCACCGCCGCTGCGGTGTCGGCATAGCCGATCGCGAGCCCGGTGAACAAAATCTGCCCGTCGTCGAGGCCGAGCGTGCGGCGGATCGTCGCGCCATACATCGCCCAGCATTCCTGCGGGCAGCTCGCAAGGCCATGTTCGACGAGCAGCAGCATCACCGATTGCAGCCACATGCCCATGTCCGACCATTGCGGTGGCCCCATGATGCGCGAGCAATGGAGGAAAAGCATCACGGGTGCGCCGAAACCCCGGTAATTGTCCATGAACTGAGCGAGGCGGCCGCGCTTGTCCTCGCGCGGGATGCCGAGCGAAGCGTACAGCGCCTCGCCGACGCCGAAGCGGCGCGCTTCCCAAGGCTCGGTCAGCCCCTTGGGATAGATATCATATTCGGGCTCATAACCCTCGCGCCCCATTGCGGTCCGCGCGGCGACGGCGTCCTTCACCGCCTGCCACCGCTCGCCGGTCACCAGCGTCGCTTGCCACGGCTGGAGATTGCCGCCCGACGGCGCACGCTGCGCCGCCGCAAATACCTCTTTCAACAGCGCCGGATCGACCGGCTGGCCGGTGAAGGCGCGCACCGAACGGCGGGCATGCAGGGCTTGGGTGACGCTCGTGTCAGTCGCTGGCATATTTATCCTCTCGCCGCTTGCCGAACAGCAATTTGCGTTCGAGCCGGGCCTTCAACTGGCGGTAGTAGGAAAGCAGGAAGACGTCATCCTCTTCGGCGACGGGCCGCCCGATCTTGGCGCGGATCGCGTCGGCGACCTCGCGCATCGCGCGCGGATCGTTGCCGCGAAGCACGCGCTCGAGTTCCTGCAGCTCGAAAATGCCATAGACCGCGAGTTCGCTTTCGCTGAACGCCATTGTCTCGCCCGCGCTGCTCGTCGCGATATCGGCGTCGAGCTTCGCGCGCTGCGCCATCACGACCCAGGTGCCCGCGATCAGGTCGCCCATCCGCATCCGGTCGCGGTTGAACAGCAGGAACAGGCTGAGCGTCAGCGACCATAAGATGCCTGCGGCCACCGTCCACCCCGACACCATATCCTCGGACGCGCCGACCCCCAGCATCATCAGCGGCAGGAACAGTTCGAGCTCGCGGATCAGGTTGCGCGCGACGACCGCATCGGCGGTCAGCCGCCCCCCGTCGCGTGCGACGACGCGGATGCCCATGATCCTTTTTCCCGGCGTCGCCGCGCGCGACCCCAGTTCGAAGCCGACGAACCAGAAGGTGCGGAGTATGAAGGCGCCGAGCATCCACACGACGACCGTGACATCCGATTGCGAGGCAAGCCCGATCCACAGCATGACGAGTGAAAACAGGAACAGCGCGAGCACGATCAGCATCAGGTCGACCAGCAGCGCGCCGAAGCGCAGCCCCGAACTCGCGATCTTGAGCTCGAGATCGACCCCCTCGGGCGTGATGAACTGGCGGATCTTCTTCGCCCGCGCGGCGCGCGACTTGGCGTTGGCGGCGGCGGCGGTCATGTCACATCCTCGCGGCGCGGGATGTAATAATAGCCGAGCCAGAAGAGCAGCATCAACGACCCGATCGCATAGCGCAGCACCGTGTCGGTGATCAGCTGGCGCCCGAATCCCTCGAGCAGTCCTGCGGCGAACAGCATGATGATGACGCCCACCATCACCTTGCCCGCGGTGCGTCCAGCGTCCGATGCTGCCTGCAACCGCCCGCGCGCGCCCGGAAAGACGACCGCGGCGCCGATGCGCAGCCCAGCGGCGCCCGACAACGCCGCGGCGAACAGCTCGGTCGTGCCGTGGATGAAGAGCCAGCCGCCGAAATCATATCCGAGGCCCTTGCCCGCAAAGACCGCCATCATCGCGCCGAGCCCGATCCCCTGATAATATTCGAGCATCATCGTCGGCACGCCGAAGGCAAAGCCCAGTGCAAAGGACAGGATCGAGACGCGGCTGTTGTGCGTGAACAAATAGGTCGCGAAGATATGCAGCCCGCTCTCGCTTTCGCTCTCGTTCGCCGCCTTGCCATGGCCTAGCGTCGACTGGAGATATTCGGCGGTCGCGCGCGGGTCGCGCCCGCCCGACATCTCTTCGTCGACGAAGTTGAAATACCATTCGGGGTTATTCGATACGAGCGAGTAGCTGGTGATCGCGCCGAGCAGGATGATCAGCGATATGATCACCGTTTCCTTCCACACCGATCGGATCGCGGCGGGCCAGTCGTAGAGGAAGAAACGGCGAAGGCGGTTCCATCGGCTTTCGCGCACGCCGTAAACGAGGAAATAGCCGCGGATCGACAGCGCCTCGAGATGGTCGAGCAGTGCCTTGTCGAGGCTCGTCGCGCGCGCGATCGACAGCGACGACAGGGTGGCGCGATAGAGCAGGGGCAGTTGCAGCAGCTCGTCGCTGGTCAGCGCCGCGGCGCCCTTCTTTTCGAGCTTGGTGAGCAGCAGGTCGAACGCGATCCAGTCGGCCTCGCGCTCGGCGCGAAAGCGGCTCGTCGAAAAGCTGGGGGCGTCGATCATACGCGCGGGGGCGGCCGGGGGAATCACAGGCTGCCCTGCCTTTTGATACCGAGATAGGCCTCGACCGCGCTCGCGCCCATTGCGTCGGCGGGTACTTCGAGGACGTCGGCACCCAGCCGCTGGAGCCGCGCGATGACGAGCTGCCGGTCGCGGAGCATCGCCGCGGCGACGTTGGCGCGCGTGACGTCAGCGCCGCTTTCGGGGCGGCGGCGCTCCTCGGCTTCGACCTCCTCGTCCTTGATCACGACGAACAGTAGGCGGTGCTTCTTCACCAGCCGTCCGGCGGCGCGGATCATCAGGTCGGCGCTCGTCGCGTCGGTGAATTCGGTGAACAGGATGATCAGCGAGCGGCGGTTGAGCTGCGCGCTCAGCGTGGTGAGCGCGAGCGTGAAATTGCTCTCGACATGCGCATAGTCGATCAGGCTCGCCGCGCGCTGGAGCGCGGGGAAATCCTGCGTGTGCATATAGGCGGGGGTCAGCGTCTGCGGCTTGGCGGCGAAGGAGAAGAAGCTGATCCGGTCGTTGAGTTTCAGGCCGACATAGGCGAGCAGCAGCGCCGCCGAGACCGCGCGGTCGACGCGCGGCATGCCGCCGACGGGCTCGGCCATCGTCCGCCCGCTGTCGATCGCGAGCACGACGCGGTTGTCGCGTTCGACGCGATATTCCTTTGCGAGCAATTTGACGTGGCGCGCCGAGGCGTTCCAGTCGATCGCGCGCCGGTCCATCCCCGGCTGATATTCGGCGAGCGCCTCATATTCGGTGCCCTCGCCGCGGAACCTCTGCTGGCGAAGGCCGAACCAGCTATTGCGCTGGAACAGCCGGCTGCCTTCATCGGTAACCGCGCGCAGGCTAGGAACGACATGGATTGCGCCGTCGATCGCAAATTTGCGCTGTTTCCAGACGAGGCCGAGGGGGCCGGCCCAGCGGATCCACAGCGCCTCGACCAGCGCCTGTCCGCGCCGCGATGCAGTGAGCGAAAGCGTGCGGACGAGGGCGTCGCCCGTGCTCGTTCGGCGCATGTCGTCTGCCAGTCGGCCACCCCCGGCAAGCCGTTCGTCGAGTGCGAGCGCGAGTTCGGCGCGCGGCGGCACCGCCCGCCCGCTCGCACTGAGCGACAGGTCGAAGGGATCGCCGACGCCGACCTGATGCGGAAAGCGCGCGTCGAGCGACAGGTGGCGGGGGTTGGCGCCCGCGATGGTGTCGAGGATCAGGCAGGCGATAATCACGCCGATCCACCCGGGCGCGGCGAGCCACAGCTCGGGCCGGACCAGCCCGAGCGCGAGCGCCATCGGGGCGCCCGCGAGCAGCAAATAGATCGCGCGGCGGGTCGGGTAGATCACCGCGGGACTTCCTCGCGTTCGAGCAGCGCTGCGACGACCTGTTCGACGTTGCGGCCCTCGATCTCAGCTGCGGCCGACAGGATGACGCGATGGCGCAGCACGCCCGCGGCGAGGCGCTGGACATCGTCGGGGATCACATAGTCGCGTCCGTCGAGCGCCGCCGCCGCGCACGCCGCGCGCGCAAGCAACGTCGCGGCGCGCGGGCTCGCGCCGCATTCAAGGTCAGCGCTCTCGCGCGTTGCGCGGACAAGGCGGACGATATAGTCGACGATCTCGTCGGCGAGGCGGACGGTCGCGATCGTGTCGATCGCCGCCTCGATCGTCTTGGCATCGGCCACTTGGGTGACGCCGAAATCGCCGACCGCGGGGCTTTTGAAGCGTCCGCCATGGTCGGCGACGATACGCCGTTCTTCGTCGGCGGCGGGATAGTCGACGACGAGCTTGAACAGGAAGCGGTCGAGCTGCGCCTCGGGAAGCGGATAGACACCCTGCTGCTCGATCGGATTCTGCGTCGCGAGGACGGTGAAGCGCGGGCTCATGACATGCGCCTCGCCATTGATCGTGACGCGGCGTTCCTGCATCGCCTCGAGCAACGCCGCCTGCGTCTTGGGCGGCGTGCGGTTGATTTCGTCGGCGAGCAGCAATTCGGTAAAGATCGGCCCCTTGGTCAGCGTGAAGCTCGACGTCTGGAAGTTGAACAGGTTCGATCCCAATATGTCGCCGGGCATAAGGTCCGGCGTGAACTGGATACGCCCGAAATCGAGCCCCGTCGCGCGGGCAAAGGCCTGTGCAAGCAGTGTCTTCGCCGTCCCCGGCGGGCCTTCGAGCAGCACATGCCCGCCGGCGAGCAGCGCGATCGTCACCATGCGGGTGAGCGGCCCCTGCCCGAACACGATCTTGGCGACCTCGCCTTCGATCGCGGCACCAAGCGCCTGGACGCTCTCAACGCTTTTGGCGACGGGATTAGCTGTCACGGAGTAAATCCTTCCTGATGTCGTGCAGCGCCTGCGCGTCTGCCAGAAACTCATGGGTGTTGCGCGCGAGCGGCAGGCGCCGCGCGAGCGAGGAGAAAAGGTCGCTGCCGCCGCGCAGATGCTTGTCGATCCAGCGGTCGGTCGCCTCGTCGTCGAGCCCGCCGGGGGCGTGCAGCCGCCGCGCGATCGCGCTGCGTTGGCTTTTCACAAAGGCGTCGGCGCCGTCGAGTTCGCGGCGCGCCTGCCGGATCAGGTCGGCGCTGTTCGCGATCAGCGCCGCCTTCGACACCGGGATCGCGCGGCCGAGTTTCAGCGCCGGACCAAAACGCACCCACGCCTGCCACAGCGCGAGCAGTCCGGCAGCGATCAGGCAGAGCGTGATCCCGATGAAGGGCGGGACAAAGGCGAAGCGCAGCAACGAGCGCTGCCCGCCGAAACCGTTGAGCGTGAGGTCAAAGGCGAGGCCATCGGCATTGGCATCCTCGGCAATCGCATCGACCAGCCTTGCCGCCGTCACCGCCTTGTCACGCGTCGAAAAGGCCAGATTGTTGATGAGGTCGGGGTCGGACAGGACATAAAGATCACGGTCGCGCGCGCGCGCCAGTATCGCGCTGCCGTCCGCCGCGGTGATCAGCGGGTCGAGGCCGTCGCCGCTGATCGTGTGGAGCTGCGCCGGGTCGATCAGCCGTATGTCGTGCCCACCGACCCGGCCGCGCGCATTTTTATTGGCCCATTTGGCGCGGCCGATCCGGACTTTGCCGAAATATTCCTCGGGCAGCAGCCGCGCCGGGGGCAGGACGGCGATACCGCCGCTGACCCAGCCGGGCTTCGGCGCCTGACCGGGCATGCCGCCCGCCGCCCATTTGGGCAGCACGACCAGCACCGGCGCGTCGCCCTGTGCCGCGAACAGCTCCTTCATCTCGTCGGACCGCGTGCGCGCGGTCGGGGTCAGGATGGTGAGCTGGGTATAATCGTCATATTGGGTCGGTTCGACCCGCCGCCGCAATTCGACATGGCCGCCGGCACGCTCGACAAGGTCGACGATGCCGGCATAGCCCGGCGCCGCCTTCGACAGCGCATGGCCGCCGCCATCATTGCCGCTGCTGATCTGCGGCCCGAGCGCGATCAGCGCCCACAGCGCGACGAAAGCGACGATGCCGATGATCACAACGCCGGCGATCAGGCGCGGGTTGAAGCCGTCGTTGGCCGCCGCCGCGCCGCTCATGCGCGCGCCCAATTCTTCGGCACGGTCATCTCGGCATAGGCGCCGCGACACGTCTGCCACGCGCCCGCGTCGATCGACCGCCCGCCGAACAGGCTGATCTCGACCGCGCGCGCGATACGGCTGAATGCATCGCGCGCGACCGCAGGCAGCCCTTCTGCCTCGGCGAGATCGCGCGACGTCATCGCGGGTTTGACCAGCCCCGGACGGCGGCCCTCGATATCCTCGACGCTGCGATAGAGGAGAAGGTGGACCGCTTCGGCATAGCGGCCCTCGGCGGCGAGCGCGTCGGCCTCGGCGAGCAGCGCGCGCGCCGCGCCGGCCTCGGCCTGTCCAATGTGATCGGCTTCGTCGTCGCGTGCCTTGCGGCCGAAGCGCAGATTGTCGACCCACTGCGCAAAGGCCGGAACGAAATGATAGAGGAGGACCAGCGCCAGCGCCGCGACCGCGATCCACATCAGCGGCTTGGCGGCGGGAGCGCTCCACTCGAAAAAATTGCCGATCCCGTTGAAGAGCGATTTCAGCCACTCGGGTGTAGGTGGTGGCGGGGGTGGCGGCGGCGGAAAGGCGGTCTGGATCTCGCCGCCCGCGATCGTCTGGCTATAGCCGGGATCGACAAGTTCGGGATCGAGCAGCCAGCCCTCATATCCCTGGGGGCTCGACGCGTCGGCCGCGGCCGATGTCTGGGCGATCCACAAGGATATCATGTTGAAATATTGGTCCCGCCCCGGTCGATCATCGCGTTAAGTGGTAGCGCGAGCCTCATCGGGAAGGCAAGACAAGCTTGCGCGCAAAACTGCCCCGTTCTAGCGCGCGAAGAGTTTTGACGGAGGACCAAGGTGGACGCGGCGCAGGCGGTACATGAAAAATTCCTTGCGGCGCTGGCCGAAGGACGACTGCCCGATCGCGCCGACGCGCCCGATCCGGCGATGGCCGGCCTGTCGCGCGCAGAGGCGACCGACATCTTCCTGTCGCAGCTCACCAGTCGTCAGATGGACCGATTGTCGCGCCACCTGCAGGCGCGCGGCGAGGGCTTCTATACGATCGGATCGTCGGGGCATGAGGGGAATGCCGCGGTCGCCGCAGCGCTGCGCGTCACCGACATGGCGTTCCTCCACTATCGCTCGAATGCGTTCCAGCTCCATCGGTCGCGCCAGCTTCCGGGCGGGACGCCGACTTGGGACATGCTGCTGAGCTTCGCGGCGTCGAGCGAAGACCCGATCTCGGGCGGCCGGCACAAGGTGATCGGGTCGAAGCCGCTCAATATTCCGCCGCAAACCTCGACGATCGCCTCGCATCTGCCGAAGGCCGTTGGTGCCGCCTTCTCGATCGGTATCGCGCGTCGCCTCGGCATGACCGGGCTGCCACTCCCCGAGGATGCCGTTGTTTTGACCAGCTTCGGCGACGCCTCGGCGAACCATTCGACCGCGCAGGGCGCGTTCAACACCGCGGGCTGGGCGGCGTTTCAGGGGTCACCGATGCCGCTTATCTTCCTCTGCGAAGACAATGGCATCGGCATTTCGACGCGCACTCCGACGGGGTGGATCGAGGCACAGTTCCGTCACCGCGCGGGGCTGCATTATATCAAATGCGACGGGACCGATCTGGTGTCGGCCTATGCCGGCGCCGCCGAAGCGGCCGACTATGCGCGCCGGTACCGCAAGCCCGTCTTCCTCCATATGGCGACTGTGCGGCTTTATGGTCACGCGGGCTCGGACGTGCAGGGCGCCTATTTGCCCAAGGCGCTGATCGAGGCCGACGAGGCGCGCGACCCGTTGCTCGCCGGCGCGGCGCTGATGGCGGAGCATGGCTGGATGTCGCCCGCCGAAATCGCCGAAACCTATGAAGATATCGGTGCGACCCTGGCGCGGCAGGCCGAGGCGGCGATCCAGCGGCCGAAGATCACGACGCCCGCGCATGTGATGGACAGCCTGATCCCGCCGAAGCGCGAGGTGGCGCGCCCCAACACCCCGACCGACGAGGATCGCAAGGCGATGTTCGGCAGCGACGCCGGCGCCATGGACAAGCCACAGCATATGGCGCGGCTCTTGAGCTGGGCGCTCGCCGACCTGATGCTCGCGTACAAGGAAATCGTCGTCGCGGGCGAGGATGTCGGGCCAAAGGGCGGCGTCTACAACGTCACCGCCAAGCTCCATCAGCGCTTCGGTTCGGCGCGCGTCGTGAACACGCTACTCGACGAACAGGCGATCCTCGGGCTCGCGATCGGCATGGCGCATAACGGCTTTCTGCCGATGCCCGAAATCCAGTTCCTCGCCTATGTCCACAATGCCGAGGACCAGATCCGCGGCGAGGCGGCGACATTGAGCTTCTTCTCGGACGGGCAATATACCAACCCGATGGTGCTCCGCATCGCGGGTCTCGGCTATCAAAAGGGCTTCGGCGGGCATTTCCACAACGATAACAGCCTCGCCGTCTTTCGCGACATTCCGGGCGTCATCCTCGCGGTGCCGTCGAATGGGCGCGATGCGGTCGCGATGCTCCGCGAATGCGTGCGGCTCGCGCGCGAGGAACAGCGCGTCGTCGTCTTCGTCGAGCCGATCGCGCTCTACATGACCCGCGACCTGCACGAAGAGGGCGATGGCCTGTGGACGAGCGTCTATGAAGCCCCCGGCGACGGCGCACCGATCCACTTCGGCGACGTTGGGGTGCATGGCAATGGCACCGACCTCGCGATCGTCACCTATGGCAACGGCTATTACTACTCACGGCAGGCCGAAAAATTGCTCGCCGCCGATGGCGTCAAAGCGCGCGTCATCGACCTGCGCTGGCTCGGCCCGGTCGACGAGGACAAGCTCGTCGCCGCGGTGGGCGATGCGGGGCGCATCCTGATCGTCGACGAATGCCGCATCACCGGATCGCAGAGCGAGGCGCTGATGGCGACCTTCGTCGAGCGCACGCCGGACAAGAAATTGAAGCGCATCGCCGCCGACGACAGCTTCATCCCGCTAGGCAAAGCCGCGACGCTGACCTTGCCGAGCCGCGATTCGATCTATGCCGCCGCGAAGGAGCTTCTGGCATGAGCGCGCGCAAGACCGCGCTCGTCGTGGCGCCGGGCCGCGGTACCTATGGCAAGGGCGAGCTTGGCAGCATCGCGCGGCTGCACGGCGCGCGCTTCGGCGACCTCATCGCCAATTTCGACGCCCAGCGCCGCGAGCGCGGCCAGCCGACGGTGAGCGAACTCGACGGCGCCGACCGCTTCAGCGTCGCGACGCACATGCGCGGCGATGTCGCGGCGCCGCTGATCTACGCCGCGACCGCGCTCGACTTTCTCAGCATCGATCGCGACGCCTATGACATCGTCGCGGTCGCCGGCAATTCGATGGGCTGGTATAGCGCGCTCGCGCTCGGCGGCGCGGTGTCGGTCGAGGATGGTTTCCGCATCAGCAATGCGATGGGGCTCAACAGCCAGACGCACGGGCCCGGCGGGCAGATCTTGCTGCAGGTTGTCGATGAGGATTGGCGCGCCGTCCCCGGCCTCCGCGAAAGCCTGCTAGCACTCGTCGCCGATATCGGCTCGCGCCCCGGCCACGCGCTGGCGCTCTCGATCGATCTTGCCGGCATGCTCGTGCTCGCGGGCAATGAGGAGGGCCTCGCCGCCCTGCTTGCCGAAGCGCCGCCGACCCCCGGGCGCGACCCGCTCCGTCTCGCGGGCCACGGGCCGTTCCACACCCCGCTGATGTTCGGCAGTTCGGACAAGGCGATGGCCGAATTGCCGCACTCGCTGTTCCATCGCCCGGCGCTGCCGCTGATCGACGGGCGCGGCCATATCTGGCGCCGCCATGCGAGCGATCCGGCGATGATGTGGGATTATACGTTCGGCCATCAGATCCTTGCGCCCTATGATTTCGCGCTTTCGGTGCAGGTCGCGGTGAAGGAATATGCCCCCGACGTCATCATCCTGCCCGGACCCGGCGACACGCTTGGCGGCGCGATCGCGCAATCGCTGATCGGCATTGGTTGGCAGGGTATTTCGAGCAAGGGCGATTTCGCGGCGCGGCAGGCGGCCGACCCGATCCTGCTGTCGATGGGCCGCGCCGAACAACGCGCGCGCGTGACCGGACAAGAATAAGGCCGGCAGAGGAGGGATTTCCTCGGCCGGCCGTTTGTTGCACGGGATCAGGTGGGGTTGATCCCATGCGAATGAACGGCAGCGCCCGTGGGGACCAACTCATGGGCGGTGCACCGTTCATTTCCCTTATAGGCGCTACGCGCGGCTTTCGGCCGGGTTCCACCGCGATCATACACCAAAACGGACCGAATCGATCGGTGCGGCGCGCGCGAACTCGGCGATGAACTGCAACCGCAGCAGTTCGGCGACATTTCCGGCGCCCGCCCGGCGCATGATGTTGGCGCGATGAACCTCGACCGTGCGCGGGCTGAGTTCCAGCTGCCGCGCAATCGCCTTGTTGCCAAGGCCCGCGGCGATGGCGTCCAAAATGTCGCGCTCGCGCGGGGTCAGTGCCGCCAGCCGCGTTTCGGCTTCGCGGTGCCGGTCGAGCACACCCTGCCGTGCGCGCCAGTCGGCCAGTGCCGCATCGATCGTGCGGCGGACGAGGCGCGGGTCGAGCGGCGCGGGTAACAGATCCTGCGCCCCGCCGCGCAGGATCGCACGCGATTCGGCGATACTCAGCTGTTCGGCGGCGACGAAGGCGGCGGTCCCGCCGCGCCCCGCGATATGGTCGAGCAGCGCCGCGCCATCGGTCGCGCCCGGCTGCCGCCAGTGAAAGAGCAGGATTGCGCAGGAATCGCTGCCTTCGGCCTCGATCCACGCATCGGCGCTGGCAAAGCTGCGGACGATGCGTTCGGATCCCGCCGCAAGCACGCGGAAACACGCCGCCCGCTCGGTCGGGTCGGGCAGGATCAAATGGATATGGCCCCCGTTTTCGGTCACCCGGCCATGCTGCCCGCGAAGCGCGTTCGCGGACAGCATGGACATATCGGCGGCGGCGCCATTTCGGAGGGCGGTCCGACCCCTCGCCCGCAAATCCGTCGGCGGCGGCGGATCGGTGAGCCGCCGCGCGCGCGTCAGTCGGCGGGGTTATGCTTTGCGAGGAAGGTTTCGATCGAGGTCAGCAAGGTCATGCGATCGGCCTGACGCGTGAAATAATGGTCGGCAAGCGGGACCGAGACGAACTCGACCGTCTTGCCGGCCTTCGTCATCGCCGCATACATGCGCGCCGACTGGCCATGATCGACCGTGACGTCCTTCTTGCCGTGGATCAGCAGCAGCGGGGCCTTGATCCGGGCGATCGCATTGATCGGCGACACGGCGGCAAAATCGGGAGTCATCCGCTGCCATTGGCCGCGATAGAGGCGCTCGCGCATCAACCCGCCGAAATCATTGACCTCGCGGCGCAAATTGGCGACGCCGTTGACCGAAATCGCGCAGCGATAGAGGTCGGGATCCTTGACGGTTCCCCACATCGCGGCATAGCCGCCGTACGAGCCGCCGACGATGCAGACGCGTTTCGGGTCGGCGATCCCCTCCTTCACCGCCCAATGCACGCCGTCGCTAACATCGTCCTGCATCGCGAAGCCGAGCTGCCCCTGGCCCGCCTTTTCGAACGCCGCGCCATAGCCGGTCGAGCCGCGAAAATTGGGCTGGAGCACCGCATAGCCGCGCTCGGCAAGGAACTGCGCCCAATAGTCATAGGTCAGTTCGTCATGCCCCCAAGGTCCGCCGTGGGGCATGACGATGAAGGGCAGGTTCTTGTCGCGCCGGCCGCGCGGCATCGTCAACACGCCCTCGATCTCCAGCCCGTCGCGCGCCTTGTACCGGACCATCCGCCCGCGCGACAGGCGCTTGCCGCCGATCGTGTCGTTCATCGCCGCGAGCTTGACGAGGTCGCCGGTCGCGGCATCGAAATAGAAGAGCAGGCCCGGATTGTCGGGGGTGCTGAAGCGGACGAGCATCTTGCTTTGATCGGCGCTGATACTCTCGATTCGCACGGCTGATTGCGGCGATGCCTCTTCGAGCGTCTTTTGATGCGCCGCCATCGCCGGATCGAGCCAGCGCAGCGGGGTGTCGCGGTCACTCGTCCGGACCCCGAGCAGCTTCGCCCCGTTCGACGCCATCAAAACGCTTTCGACATCGACGCCGTCGGCGGCATAGACTGTCCGCACGGGCTTGCCGGTCGGAATGTCGACTTCGACGACCGCCGACCGTCCGCCTTCGCTTTCGGTGATGACGAAACCATTGTTGCTGCCGGGCACGAAGTGGAAGGGCACCGTCAGTTCTTCTTCGTCGCCGAGCTTCGCGCTGTCGATGACGCGCAACGATCCCTCGCCGTTCGATCGGAACAACAGGGTCGATTGGGTGCTTGCATCGCGATAGCCGATGCCGAAGCGAACCTGGCCGAGATGATCGGCGCCCCAATCGAAGATGTTTGCACGCGGCCTTTCTGCGATCCGCTTGCGTCCGGTCGCCACATCGACGCGATAGACCGTCGGCCAGAAATCGGCCTGATTGCTATAGATCGAGTTTTGCGCGGCAATGAGGATTTCGGTCCCGCCGTCGGCCGGAATCCATAATATGTCGGACGCATTCTGCCCGCCGCTGTCCCACAGCAGCTTGGTGATCTTGCCCGTGCCGCGATGGATGCCGATCGCGCGCGAAATATACCAGCGATCGCCCTCGACGGGCATCAGCGCATATAGGCCGACGATGATATTGTCGTTTCCGACCCAGCGGATCCACGCGACCTGCGTCTGGTCGGGAACCGCGACGATGACGGGCTTCGACCGGTCGCCGCGCACGGGCATCATCAGGATACGCTGCTCGCCTCCGACCCCGAACAGCCCCGCGATATGCGTGCCGTCGGGCGACAGGTCGACATCTTCGACGAAAGGAAGCTCGGCAAAGGCGCTGGTCGGCAGCTGGGTAAAAGCCGGCGCGACGGGGGGCGATTTGGAATCCTCCGCGGCCAGCGCGCCCCAAGGCCCAAGCAGCGCCGCCGCTGCCAACAGACAGACACCCCACGGCGCGCGTGTCCTGCCCCGCTTCCGCTCGCTCCCAATCCGCAACGCATCCTCCCCCCGAAAGATCGACAGTATATCGTCGGCGGTTACTTTCCCCAAGTCGTTGAAAAAATCAAATATTACTGATCGCACGGCCCGCCGGTCGATTTCGGTTATTGGAACGGCCAGTATTTCCGTGGTGAAAGCTATCCGTCGCTTGTCGCTGTGGCCGGCTTTGCCGCGCGGCGGCGCGGCGCCGCCAGTTTAGATTAGATTCCATCTAGCCGCTGCCGCGCTTGGCGGATATTCAGAGCCAAGCTAATAGCCGGGGGTTCCATGAAAACATTGAAACTGTACCGCAGTCTAGATGGTGGAATCAGCCCGAACGACTGGTTTTGAGTGGCGCGGTTCCTGTTGCCCGTCCCCCACGCGATCGCCGTCGATTGATAGGATTGCGAGGGTCGCAAACGAATGTCCGGTTTTTCGATAAAGGATGAGGCCGCGCCTACCGGCTCCCCCGCCGATGCC
This sequence comes from Sphingopyxis sp. OAS728, assembly GCF_014873485.1. Classification (NCBI taxonomy): domain Bacteria; kingdom Pseudomonadati; phylum Pseudomonadota; class Alphaproteobacteria; order Sphingomonadales; family Sphingopyxidaceae; genus Sphingopyxis; species Sphingopyxis sp. OAS728. The sequence continues at coordinate 3,084,961 of NZ_JADBDT010000001.1, forward strand.
GGCGTGGCTGCCGCGCCGGCATTGAGCCCGTCGCTCGCCTGCTTCGTGCTGCTGGCCAAATTTCTCGGCACGGCGGCGGACCCCAGCCAGATCATCCACGATCGGGGTCGCGGCGACGATCCATGGACGGTCGAGGACCTTGTGCGGCTGGCGAAGCGGCTCGCGCTGATCGCCCGGATCCGTACCGCGCCGATCGGCGACCTGCCCAAGCTTCCGCTCCCCGCGCTCGCCGAATGCCGCGACGGTAGCAGCGTCATCCTGCTCAAGATCGAGGACGCGAGCCTCACGCCGCGTTATCTTGTCCAGCGCGGCGATGCCGAGCGGCCTGAAATCTGGACCGCCGAAGCGGCCGCGCAGAATTTTTCGGGGCGGCTGCTGCTGCTGACCTCGCGTGAAGCGATGGCGGGCGAGAAGCGGCCCTTCGACATCGCTTGGTTCATTCCCGCGCTGGTAAAATATCGCAAACCGTTGCGCGACGTGCTGATCGGCTCCTTCTTCCTTCAGCTGATGGGGCTCGTCTCGCCGATCTTTTTCCAGCTCGTGATCGACAAGGTGCTCGTCCACCAATCCATGACGACGCTCGACGTGCTGGCCTTCGGTCTTACCGTTATCCTGCTGTTCGAAACGCTCATGTCGGGGCTGCGCAACTGGCTGTTCGCGCACACGACGAACCGCGTCGACAGCGAACTGTCGTCGAAGATGTTCCGCCACCTGCTCAACCTGCCGCTTGGTTATTTCGAGGCGCGGCGCGTCGGTGACAGCATCGCCCGCGTGCGCGAACTCGAAAGCATCCGTGAATTTCTGACATCGAATGCCGTTACGGTGGTGATCGACCTGTTTTTCACCATCGTCTTCTTTGCGGTAATGTTCGTCTATTCGCCGTTCCTGACGATGATCGTGCTGCTCTCGATCCCCTGCTATATCCTGATATCGGTCGTCATCTCGCCGCCGCTCCGCGCGCTGCTCGAAGAGAAATTCCGCCGTGGGGCGGAGAATCAGTCGTTCCTCGTCGAAAGCGTGACCGGCATCGGCACGCTGAAATCGATGGCGGTCGAACCGCAGATGCGCGACCGCTGGGAGAAGCTGTTTTCGGGCTACACCAACACCGGATTCGACGTCGCAAAGCTCGCCAATCTCGGCAGCCATCTGATCCAGGTCGTCTCGAAGCTGACGACGGTCGCGATCCTCTATTTCGGCGCGAAGGCGGTGATCGCGGGCGATCTGTCGGTGGGGTCGCTCGTCGCGTTCAACATGCTGTCGGGACGCGTCGCGGCGCCGGTGCTGCGCCTGTCGCAGCTGTGGCAGGATTTCCAGCAGGTGCGCATTTCGGTGGATCGCCTCGCCGATGTGCTCAACACGCCCGCCGAGCCCGAATATAATCCGAACCGCGCCAGCCTGCCGCCGATCGCGGGGCATGTGAGCTTCGACAAGGTGCGCTTTCGCTATCGTCCCGATGCGCCCGAGGCGCTGCGCGGGGTCAGCCTCGACATGGCGGCGGGCGAGATGATCGGCATCGTCGGCCCGTCGGGGTCGGGTAAGTCGACGCTGACCAAGCTCGTCCAGCGCCTCTATGTCCCCGAACAGGGCCGCGTGCTCGTCGATGGCGTCGACCTCGCGCTCGTCGATCCGCCGTGGCTACGCCGCCAGATCGGTGTCGTGCTCCAGGAAAATATCCTGTTCAACCGCACGGTGCGCGAGAATATTGCGCTCGGCGATCCGACGCTGCCGATGACCGCGGTGATCGCGGCGGCAGAGCTCGCGGGCGCCCATGAGTTCATCCTCGCGATGAACCACGGCTATGATACGGTCCTCGACGAACGCGGCGGCAATCTGTCGGGCGGCCAGCGCCAGCGTATCGCGATCGCGCGCGCGCTCGTGAACGATCCGCGCATCCTGATCCTCGACGAAGCGACCTCGGCGCTCGATGCCGAGAGCGAGGAGATCATCCAGACGAACCTTGCGAGCATCGCCAAGGGACGCACCGTGATCATCATCGCGCACCGGCTGTCGGCGGTCCGCCAGTGCGACCGCATCGTCACCGTCGAAGCCGGCGAAGTGACCGAGGAAGGAACGCATGAGGAGCTGCTGCGTGCGCGGGGCCGTTATGCCCAGCTTTATGCCAAGCAGATGGGAGTGACCCAGCCATGAGCCTTGGCGAACGTTTTGCGACCCGCTTTCCGGCGATCGCCCGGCATGTCGCGATTTTCAGGGCGAGTTGGCGGATGCAGGATGCGGCCGAGGCGAACGCGCGGCCGCGGACCGACCATGAATTCCTGCCCGCCGCGCTCGAGATCATGGAAAAGCCGCCGAGCCCGGGGTGGCGCTGGCTGATGCTGTCGCTCGCCGGCCTGTTCACGATCGGGCTCATCTGGTCGTTCGTCGGCAAGGTCGACGTCATCGCGACCGCGACCGGCAAGGTCGTGCCGTCGGGCAATGTGAAGGTGATCCAGCCGATCGAGATCGGCTATGTGCGCGCGATCCATGTGAAGAACGGCCAGCATGTGAACGCCGGTGACCTGCTCGTCGAGCTCGATCCGACGCTCGCCGGCGCCGACGCGGCACAGGCGTCGAGCAATCTGCTGACCTCGGAAGTGGTCGCGGCGCGCAACGCGGCCTTGCTCGGACATCTCGGCGGCGGCAAGGGGGCCTTTGCGGCGCCGGCGGGGACGAGCGCCGAAGTTGTCCGCACCCAGCAGCAATATGTCCGCAGCGCCATCGCCGAATATGAAGGCGAACGCGCCAGCCTCGTCCAGCAGCGCGCCGAACGCAGTGCCGAGCTCGCCGGATCGCTGGCCGAGATCGCCAAGCTCGAACGTACGCTGCCGCTCGTCGACCAGCAGCTCGCGGCACGGCAGGAACTGTCCGAGAAGGGCTATTTCTCGAAGATCCGTCTGCTCGAATATGAGCAGCTCAAGGTCGAGCATGAACAGAATATCGAGGTCCAGCGCGCGCAGGCGGCGCAGGCGCGCGCCGCAATCGGCAATATCGACGCGCAGCTGATGCGGCTGCGCGGCAGCTTCGGCAAGCTTGCGGTCGCCGAGCTGTCCGAAAGCCAGGAGAAATCGGGGCTGGCGCGCGAGGAAGTCACCAAATCGGCGCGGCGCGCGGCGTTCCAGCAACTCCGCGCGCCGGTGTCGGGCACGGTGCAGCAGCTGGTCCTCAATACGATCGGCGGGGTCGTCCAGCCCGCGCAGCCGCTGATGATTATCGTCCCCGACGATGCCGAGGCGGTCGTCGAGGCGCATATCCTCAACCGCGACATCGGCTTCATCCGCGAGGGGCAGGCGGTGCGCGTCAAGCTCGAGGCGTTCCCGTTCACCGATTACGGGATCGTCCCCGGCACCGTCGAGAGCATCAGCCGCGATGCGATCGACATGCCCGCGCAGGGCGGCGAGGCGAAGGGCGAACGGCCGAGCGGCCCGCCGCCACCGCAGGGCCTCGTCTATTCGGCGCGCATCCGGCTCGCGCAGCGGACGATCCGCGTCGGGAGCCGCGACCAGCGCATCGGTCCGGGGCTCGCGGTACAGGCGGAGATCAAGACGGGCGAGCGGCGGATCATCCAGTATCTGCTGTCGCCGATCGCGCAAATGGCCGACGAAGCGGGGCGCGAGCGCTAGCCCGCCTGCTGGTGACCCCTACGGGAATCGAACCCGTGTTTCAGCCGTGAGAGGGCCGCGTCCTGACCGCTAGACGAAGGGGCCGTGTGGGTCGGAAATTTGCGGAAAAGGGAGCCGACCGCTCCCGGAACCGATGGTGACCCCTACGGGACTCGAACCCGTGTTTTCGCCGTGAAAGGGCGACGTCCTAGACCGCTAGACGAAGGGGCCGTCTGATCGGTGAAGCGGCGCCTTAGACGGGCCTTCCGGAACGGTCAAGCGGACCTGCGCAAAAATATTGCGCCGCGGCGGATCGGCCAACTGCTAATCGGCCCAGGCGGCATCCTCCAAATGGAGTTCGGCGGCCGGCCGGCTGCCCCAATCGTCGCGTTTTGCACGGCCCGCGAGCCATAATTTACGCCCGCGCGCGTGCAGCAGCGCCTGTCCCAATTCGCTCTCGGCGCTGCGAAACGCGACCGCCTTGAACCGTGCGCCGTCGTCGCCCGACACGATCAGGCGGACATGGTCGGTGCCGACGATCCCCGATTCGACGATCCGCACCGGGCCGGTCGCAACGCGCGGTGCGGGCCAGCCGGCGCCATAGGGGCCCGCGCTCTCGATCGCGTCGCACCAGAGCGGGTTGATACCGCGCGGCGCGAGCACCGCGTCGATCAGCAGCGACTTGTCGCCGCTTGCGCGCTCGACATCGGTGGCGAGCCGGTCGTTGAGGTACGCGCCGAGCGCGTCGACCTTGTCGGCGGCAACGGTGAGGCCGGCGGCCATCGCATGCCCGCCGCCCGCGACGAGCAGGCCGGTTTCTTTTGCGGCGAGGATTGCGGCGCCGAGGTCGACGCCATTGATCGAGCGCCCCGATCCCTTGCCGACGCCATCCTCGTCGACCGCGATGACGATTGCGGGGCGGTGTAACCGCTCCTTGAGGCGCCCCGCGACGATCCCGATCACCCCCGGGTGCCAGCCCTGTCCGGCGACGATCGCGACGGGGGCGTTGCCGCACGCCGCGCTCGCCTCGATCGCCTGGTCGAGCACCGCCGCTTCGATCGCGCGCCGCTCTTCGTTCAGCCGGTTGAGTTCGACGGCGATATCGGCCGCCTCCTGCGGGTCGCTCGTGGTGAGCAGGCGCACGCCAAGGTCGGACTTGCCGACGCGGCCGCCGGCATTGATCCGCGGCCCCAGCGCAAAGCCCATGTCGCTCGCGCTCGGCGGCTTGGTGAGCCGCGCCGCGTCCATCAGCGCCGCCAGCCCGGTGTTGCCGCGCCGCGCCATCACCTTCAGCCCTTGCGTCACGAGCGCGCGGTTGAAGCCGGTGAGCCCCGCGACGTCCGCGACCGTGCCGAGCGCGACCAGATCGAGCAGGTCGATCAGCGCGGGCTCGTCGCGCGTCGCGAAGAAACCGCGCGCACGCAGTGTGCGCAGCAGCGCGGCGCCGAGCAGGAAGGCGACCCCGACCGCGGCAAGATTGCCGTGGATGGCCGCATCGGGTTCCTCATCGAGCCGGTTCGGGTTCACCAGCGCCAGCGCGTCGGGCAGGGTGGTCGCGCACTGGTGATGGTCGACGACGATCACCTCGACCCCCGCCGCCTTGGCTTCGGCGATCGCATCGAACGCCTGCGCGCCGCAATCGACGGTCACGACCAGCTTCGATCCCGCCTCGCCGATCTTGACCAGCGCCGCGCCCGACGGGCCGTATCCTTCCATCAGCCGGTCGGGGATATACGCCCCCGCAGGCAGCCCCAGCCCGCGCAGCAGCCGCACGAGCAAGGCGGCCGAGGTCGCGCCGTCGACGTCATAATCGCCGAAGATCGTCACCGCCTCCCTGCGCTCGACCGCATCGGCGAGCCGCGCGGCGGCGGCGTCCATGTCGCGGAACAGCGACGGGTCGGGCATGAAACCGCGCAAGGTCGGCGTGCGCTGGCGGTCGAGGTCGTCGCGCGCCACCCCGCGCGCGAGCAGCAATTGCGTGACCAGGTCGTCGGGCGCGAGATTTTCGGACGCCATGTCGGCGCTCGCGCGGCGCCAATGCCACGGCTGGCCCTTGATCGAGTGCGTAATCCCGAGTGCCGTCTCGCTCATGACCGCGCCCTCGCGGCGAGGATGCGGGTACGAAGGTCCTGCGCGGCGGCGAGCGGGATCGCGGGAATCTCGTGCGTTGCGAGCGAACTACCGCCGGGCACGCCGAACACCAAAGTCGCGAGGCCGAGCGGGCGCAGGATGAAATCGCTCTTGAGGTCGACGCTCTGCACCGACGCGTGCGGCAGCAAGGTCATCTTGGGTTTCCACGCCCCGCGCCGGATCGCGACCTGTTCGCCAAGGTCGGCCCAGCGATGGAAGCGCGCCGCCCAGAAGGCGATGAGCGCGATCAACGGCGCCGCGACCAGCCCGAGCCAGCCGACCGCATTGCCCAGATAGAGCGCGACCCCGCCGCCGATCGTCGCGCACACAGCGCCGATGATCGGCCCGAGCGCGACGATGCGGTGACTATGCTGCCACGCTTGGCCGGCGCCGGGGCGCCTTATGGCGACCTCGGCGAGCACCGGGTCGATCTCGCCCAGCTTGGCGAAGGGTACGACCTGATGGTCGCGTTCCTTCTCGCCGTCGCTGGCGAGGCTCTGCAGGCGCAGTTCGTGCCAGCCGAAGCGCTGGCGCAGCCAGCCGGTGACGAGGATCGCCGCCTGCACGCGCTTCACCGGCACCGCGACGTCGGTGCGCGTCGTGAGCCCGCGGGTACGGCGCAGCGTGCGGGGCTCGCGCGTCAGCCGGAAATCCCAGTTCGCGAAAAACATCGTCGCGATCCCGCTCGCGAATCCGATCAGCAGCAGCGACAGCGCCGCACCGACCCCCGCAATCCAGCGATGCGCGAGCAACCACTGGTCGAGCCCGTAATCCTCGGCGATATCGATCCAGTCCATCGGGTTGAAGACGTTGAAATCGAACGGCAACAGTCCGTCGAAAAACTGCATGCCTGCACCGACGACGGCTAGCGCGGCGAGCGAGAAGTTGAACAGGCCGGCGATCAGCAACTGGCGCGGCGTCATCGCGAACAGCAGCCGGTCCTCAGTTGCGGGAGGCGCCTCGGGCGCATCGGCGGTTGCAACGGGTGCCGGCACCTCGCCGCTGCGATGCGCGCGGATCGTCGTGCGCAGCGCCTGCGCCGAACCCAGCGCGATCGCGTCGAGGCTCGCGTCATTCTCCTTGCCGCCCGCGCCCGTTTCGAACCCGACCTTGGCGATGCCGAGCGCGCGCGAGACGAGCCCCTGTTCGATACTGACGTCCTGGATGCGGTCGAAGGGGATGGTGCGGTGCTGGCGGGAAAAGACGCCGCTTTCGATCACCACCTCGTCGTCGCCGACGAGGAAGCGGAAGCGCAGCCACTGGAACCACGCAGCCGCCAGCGAGATGAGCAGAAAGGCGCCGATCGCGGGGACGATCCACAGCCAATTGCCCGTAAAGCCGAGGGCGGCGACCGCGGGAAGGAACTGCAACGACCGCGGCCCCAGCTTGACGACCGCCAGCGCCAGCGTTGCGGGGTGCAGCCGCTGCCAGTCGGGTTCGGCTTCGGTCGTCATGGCGACGGCGTCGCTCATGCGAAATCGGTCTGGATATGGCGGCGGATCGTCTCGCGCATCGCGGCGGCAAGGTCGCTGTGCAGCCCCGGCAGCGTCACCGTGCTGTTGTGCGTGCCCGACGTGTGGACGATCAGGTGCGACAGCCCGAACCAGCGTTCGATGGGCCCCTGCCCGACGTCGATGTGCTGGACGCGCACAAAGGGAACGATCGTGTCGGTGCGGAACAGCCAGCCGCGCGCGACGCGGAGCTGCCCCTCGCCGATCTTGTAGCCCCAGCGCGACACGCGCCGCGACGGGAAGGAGACGATCACCACGATCGCGATCAGCCACGCCGCCGCGGTGATCAGCCCGTACGGCCCCTCGATTTGCCGGATCAGCAGCGCGTCGAACACGCTCGCGCCAATCGCGAGCGGGATCAGGTTGAGCGCGGTGGCGACGCGCAAAACCTGCGCATAGGCGGGCGCGACCGGGTCGAGCCCCTCGGCGGCATTGAGCGCATCGGGGGCGAAGGGATCGGTCGGGGCCGCGGCAGGGATGTCGGTCATGTTCCTCCGTTAGTCGTTCGGGCCATCAGGGCACAACCACATTGAAGCGCGGGTCGACGGGCGGGTGCAGCGCGAACCACGACAGGAACGCCATGCGGTCGCCGTCGATCCTGATCGCGCCCGACTGGATCAGCGCGGGGAATTGCGCGCGGCCCATCATCGCCTCGTCGAGGATCGTGCGGTCGATCGTCACCGTCGCGGTCGGCGCGGCGTCGGTCACGCCATAGCGCGGGAATTCGACCCCGCCTCCGACGACCACCGCGACCGTCTCCTTGCTGTCGGGCAGCACGAACTGGAACGTCCCTTTGATGGCGCTCCCCTTCGCGGCATCGAACCGCGTCGCGAGCGCATCGAAAAACACCGCGGTCGGGATCGCGCTCACAAAGCTGCGGCTCTGCCCGTTGCCGGTCGACGCCTCGACGGCATTGCCGCGCAGGCTCGCCGCACCGGCGAGATAATAGTTTCGCCAGGCACCCGATTCGGCCTGATAGCCCATCTGGTCGTACGCCGACGCCAGCGCCGCGCGCGCCTCCTTATTGTCCGGCTGCGCAAAGACGAGCTTGTTGAGCAGCTCGGCCGCCCAGCGATAATCGCCCGCCTTCAGCGCCTCGCGCCCCGCCGCGAGCAGCTTGTCGGCCCCGCCCGCGAGCGCAACATATTTGGGCGCCGATTGTTCGGGCGGCAGCGGGTTGAAGTTGGCGGGATTGCCGTCCCACCAGCCGAAATAGCGCTGATACACCGCCTTCATGTCGTGGTTGAGCGTGCCATAATAGCCGCGCGTCGAAAAATCCCGGCCCTGCACCGGTGCCTCGGCGGTCTGGTCGGCGAGCTCGTGCAGGGTCGCGCCGCGGTTCGCGAGGAACAGCGTGCGGTCGTGGACGTAACGATAGGCATCGCGCTGGTTCGCCAGCAGCGACGACACTTCGCCCGAGCCCCATGTCGGCCAATGGTGCGACGCCATCGCGACCTCGGCGATGCCGCCCCATTTCAGCAGCATCGCGTCGATCACCTTCGACCAGTGCAGCGCGTCGCGCACCTGCGCCCCGCGAAGGGTCAGAACATTGTGCAGCGTGTGCGTAACGACCTCGGTCGTGTGCAAAGCCTTGTAAGCGGGGATGTAGAAGACGAACTCCGACGGCGCCTCGGTGCTTCCCGCGTCGAGGAAGTCGAACGCCAGCCCGTCGATCGTCAGCGTCCCGCCCTTTTCGCCGACGGTCTCGGTCGGCTCCATATAGCCAACGGTGCCCGACGACAGCTTCGGCCCCAGCCCGGTGTCGACCTGCCCCTTTTCGCCCGGCGGCAGGATCGCACCGAACATATAGAGCGCGCGGCGCCCCATCGCACCGCCCGCCAGCACATTCTCCGACGTCGCTTCTTCCGAAAAGCCGTGCGGCGCGATGATGCGGATTTTCTGCGCCCTGACCTGTTCGGGGGTGACGATGCCGCCGACGCCGCCGAAATGGTCGCTATGGCTGTGCGAAAAGATCACCGCCCTGATCGGCAACTTGCCCGCCTTCGCCTCGACCGTATCGGTGAACAGTTTCCAGCTTGCCGCCGCGGCTTCCTCCGACAGCAGCGGGTCGACGATGATCCAGCCCGACTTGCCGCGGATGATCGTCATTACCGAAATATCGTAGCCGCGGACCTGCCAGATCTTGCCCGGAACGACCTCGAACAACCCGTGCACCGCGTCGAGCCGCGCCTGCCGCCACAGCGACGGGTTCACCGTATCGGGCGCCTCGGCCTTGCTCAGGAACTCGTAGGGGCGCCGGTCCCAAACCGTTTTGCCATTCGCGTCGAGAATGACCCCACCCGGAATTTCGGCGAGCTTGCCGCGCATCACATTGGCTTCGTCGCGTGGATCGTTCAGCGGCAGGCGCCCCGCGATCTCGGCCTGTGCGGTCCGCGTCTGGTCGCTCGCGGCGTCCTGCGCGGTCGCGGCTAAGGGCAGGCTGCTCGCGAGCAGCAGGGCGGTCAGTCGGCGCATGTCATATCTCCCCCATTTGTCGGGGCAGCTTGCGCCGCGTGCCGGGGCTTGGCAAGCATCGGCGCATGACCGACGCGCCGCACCTGCTGATCGCCTGGCACAGCCGTACCGGCGGCAGCGAAGCGCTCGCGCGGGCGGCCGCCGAAGGCGCGCAAACCGCGGCGCTCGTCGCGGTGGCGGATGTAACGCCGGAGATGCTGCTGGCTGCGGGCGGCTATCTTTTCGTCGGCCCCGAAAATCTCGCCGCGCTCTCGGGCGCGATGAAGGAGATGTTCGACCGCTGTTACTACCCCTGTCTCGGCAAGCTCGAAGGGCGCCCCTATGCGACGATCATCTGCGCGGGGTCGGACGGCGAGAACGCCCAGCGCCAGCTCGACCGCATCGCCACCGGCTGGCGGTTGAAGCGCGTCGCCGATCCCATCATCGTGAACACCGCTGCGCAGACCCCCGAAGCGATCCTTGCGCCGAAGATGATTGCCCCCAACCGTCTTGCCGAAGCGCACGACCTTGGCGCCGCGCTGGCCGAGGGCCTCGCCGCCGGAATCTTCTGACGCCTCAGCCATCGGCCGCCGGGCACCCGCGCCAATGATCGGCAAGCGTCGCCTTCCACGCCGCTTCGCCATAATGGGTGCGGATCAGCCGGAGGCGGAAATCGCGATACTCGCTATGGTTGGCCAGCGGCAGCCGCACCTCGAGCAGCACCCCTGATCGCGCATCGAACCACATCGTCCCGCGCCCCGCCGCGCCCGACGCGCGATAGCGGATCGCTGGCCCGCCGAAATGGCGCACCCGCGCGCCGCCTTTCAGAAACATCCGCCCGCGATTGCTGAAATCGAACCCGTCGCCGCGGCTCAGGATCAGCGGCAGGTCAAACGAGAAATCCGCCAGCGCCCCCACCGCCTTGGGCGGATGCGCGGCCATATCGGCGAAGTCGAAATCATAGATGCGCCACGGCGGCCGTGCCGCGATCTCGAAACTCGGCGGCGCGTCGGCCGACCCGATCCGCGCGGCCAGCTTCGTGCCGTCGCCGCTCGCCGTGAGCCAGGCGAACGGTTGCTGCCGCAAATCGCGCGTCAGCCGTCCACCGACCAGCGCGGTCGCCTGCCCCGTCGCGGGATCGAGGGCCGCCGTCACATAAGCCGCGTTGGTGCAACGCGACTTTTCCTTCATCACCGCGACGCGGTCCGGCGCCTCGACAAAGACATGGATATCCTCGGCCTCGCTGCCGTCGCCGTTGGTGCGGCGATAATGATGCAACGGACGCATGTCCGGCCCGGCGAGGCTCGCGGCGATCAGCAGGCTCAACATCACGGGCTCCCAACTGTATTATGAAATTAATACAGTTGGGACAGGTCCGTCAACCCGGTGGTCAGTGCGCGCGATGCTCGCCCTTAACCCAGCGCACGGTGCCCGACGAGGCGCGCATCACGACCGTTTCGGTCGTCATCATGCCGTCGCGGCGGCGCTTGACGCCGCGCAGCAGCGATCCGTCGGTGACGCCGGTCGCGGCGAAGATGACATCGCCGCTGGCGAGGTCCTCGAGGTCATAGACGCGGTCGAGATCGTCGATGCCCCATTTTTTCGCGCGCAGCCGTTCGTCGTCGTTGCGGAACAGCAGGCGGCCCTTGAACTGGCCGCCGACGCAGCGCAGCGCCGCCGCGGCAAGCACGCCCTCGGGGGCGCCGCCCGATCCCATATAAATGTCGATATTAGTCTCGGGGTTGGTCGTCGCGATCACGCCTGCGACGTCGCCGTCGGGGATCAGCGCGACGCCGCAGCCGATCGCGCGCAACTCGCTGATGATCGTCTCGTGGCGCGGGCGGTCGAGCACACAGACGATAATCTGTTCGGGCTTGCAGCCCTTTTCGCGCGCGACGGCTTCGACATTCTGGCGCACGCTATTGTCGAAATTGACCACATTGGCCGAATAGCCGGGGCCAACCGCGAGCTTGTCCATATAGACGTCGGGGGCGTTGAGGAGGCATCCCTCTTCGGCGATCGCGAGCACCGCGAGCGCGTTGGGGCCCGCCTTCGCGGTGATCGTCGTGCCTTCCAGCGGGTCGACCGCGATGTCGATCTTGGGGCCTTTGCCGGGAGCCATCCCGACCTTCTCGCCGATATAGAGCATCGGCGCCTCGTCGCGTTCGCCTTCGCCGATGACGATCGTGCCGTCCATATAGAGCGTGTTGAACGCGGTGCGCATCGCCTCGACCGCGGCGGCATCGGCGGCCTTCTCGTCGCCACGTCCGATCAGCTTCGCGGCAGCGATCGCCGCGGCTTCGGTGACGCGCACCATTTCGAGTACGAGCACCCGGTCTAGGTTGCTGCCGGTATCCGTCATGTCTGCTGCTCTCCGTCTTTGGTCTTGCCTTGGCGCCCCGGTCGGGCATGGTGGGCGCCATATGGTCGCACGCCCCGCTTGTCGAGGATACTTCGCCCGATTCGGAGCCGCTCTCGCGACGGCCTGTGTCATTGGCATGACGGCGCCCTCGGCCGGCGCGCAGATGGTTGGGCCACCAGCACCCCCGCCCCCCAAGTCCAAAGCCGACGAGGCGGCCGCAAAGGCCAAGGAAATGGTCGACCCGATCAAGCGCTGCAAACCCGCCGACGACGGCTCGATCAATGTGTGTGGCACCGACACCGAACGCCATCGGCTGTCGCCCGAACTGCGCGCGATCGCGAACGAGGGCCGCGAGGCGCCGCCGAAACTGCCGCGCGCCGAGGCGAAGGCGATGAGCCTCGACAAGCTCCCCTATAGTTGGATGTCGCTCGGCGGCCGGGCGAAACCCGGCCCCGAATATAATGAGCAGTTCGAAGCCATGAAGCGCGCGACCGACCCCGAAACGGGCACCCCGGCGGCGCCCGAAGAGGAGCCCTAGGCAAAGACCTCGGCCACCGTCGCTGCGGGTGCGCTTGCGCGATAGAGGCCGGCCGGGATCAATATCTGGCCCAGGAAATAGAGCGCGAAGAGCAGGACCCAGCCGAGGCTCATCACCGTTTCGGCGAGCCCGCCGGGCGCGCTCGCGATGATCACCGCGCCGTGCGCGACCAGCAACCCCGCGCCGAGAATCCCGAAGACCGCGCCATATAGAAGGTAAAAGCCGAAGAGGCGCCATTGCGCCGTGCGTGTGCGCCGCCACGATTCGGCGAAAGCCGATACCGGCTCGAGCGTCCCGCGTTCGCCCATGATCGCTCCGGCCAGGCAAAATCTCGTACCGATCCACGATCCGGCGAGCGCCGTCAGCAAGCGATGCGCCTCGAACAAGGGCGTGCCATATATCTGGCCGAAGCCGTCGAGGCCGACCAGAAGCAGGATCGGAAGCGTGGTCAGAAGGCCGAATCCGATGCCGAGCAACAGGTTGGCGAGCAGATAGGCGAAGCCGGCAACCATCCCGTACATGATTTCCGAAATATAGCCCTCGCGCATTTCGGCGAGAATGCCGTTCCACGCCGCGAGCATCGCCCCCGCGACGATCGCGGCGACGATTCCGAGTAGATAGAGCGGTCCGGTGATCGAGCCGCCGACGCGATACGACCAGGGATCGGACAGGATCGCCATCGCCGTGCGCAAGCTGAAGATCGGTTCGCTCGACAGCAAAAGAAAAGGCACCACGACGCCCAGCAGGACATAGGCGGCCAACATATTGCGATGCTCGACAGCCAGCGCCCGCGCCTCGGCCAGCCCGCGTCCGATTGAAATATCCATGATGCCCCCGTTCCCCGACATCAGGCTTACCAGTGGGGCGGGCGATTACAAGCGGGTCAAAGCGCCAATATGGGCATATGCATCGGCGTGCCGACGACATGGTCCGACGCGGCGAGGGTCTCGAGTGCAGCGTGGATCGTGCTGGCCGGGCCCTCGTGGGTCACGAGCACGATCACGGCGCCGCTTTCGTCGTCGCTGCCGCGCTGGATCAGGCTCTCGATCGACACGCCGGCATCGCGCATCGCCGTCGCAATTTCGGCGAGCACGCCGATCCGGTCCTCGACGATCAGGCGCACATAATGTTTGCCGATACGCGCCCCCGCGTCGGCGACGGGCGCCGCGTCGAGCGAATCGACCGGCATCGCAAAGGCGGGCCCATATTCGTCGCGCGCGATGTCGATGATGTCGGCGACGATCGCCGACGCCGTCGGCCCCGCGCCCGCGCCGGCGCCTTCGAAGAAGAGGCGGCCGACGAAATTGCCTTCGGCGACGACGGCATTCAATGCGCCCGGCACGTAGGCGAGCGGATGGTCGGCGGGGACAAGGCACGGCTGGACGTGCTGATACAGCCCGTTTCCGTCGCGCTCGGCCATGCCGATCAGGCGGACGCGATGCCCCAGCGCCTCGGCCTCGCGAATGTCGGCGGCGATCAACCCGCGGATGCCGTCGGCGGTCACCGCGCCGATATCGAGCCGTGTCCCGAAGCAGAGCGCGGCGAGGATCGACAATTTATGCGCGGCGTCGATGCCGTCGACGTCGAAGGTCGGGTCCGCCTCGGCATAGCCTTCGGCCTGCGCGGCGGCGAGCGCATCGGCGAAGCTCGCGCCGTTCCGCTCCATCTGCGTCAGGATATAATTGCACGTGCCGTTGAGGATGCCATAGACGCGCGCGATCTCGTTCGCCGACGCGCCCTCGCGGATCGCCTTGATGACGGGAATCCCGCCCGCGACCGCGGCTTCATATTTTAGCGGTGTGTCTTTCTCTTCGGCGAGCCGCGCGAGATCCAGACCATGATGCGCAATCATCGCCTTGTTCGCGGTGACCAGCGCCTTGCCCGCGCCGAGCGTGTGGCGCGCCAGCGTCAGCGCCGGGCCGTCGGCGCCGCCGATCATCTCGACGACGACATCGACATCGTCGGCCGCGACCAGCGCATCCATATCGTCTTCCCAGCGATAGGGCGAAAGGTTGACGCCGCGATCCTTGTGGCGGTCGCGCGCGGACAGCGCGACGATCTCGATCGGCCGTCCGGCGCGGCGTGCGATCAGCTCGCGATTCGCCTCGAGCAGCCGCACCACCCCGCCACCGACGACGCCGATGCCGGCCAGCGCGACACGCAGCGGCGGACGGGGGGCGGTCGGGGCGGAATAGGGCGACATGCGGGGACTCCGATAAAGCGCGGAGCTGCGCCCCGCCGTTGCGAGCGCCCTATCGGCTTTTTGGACGGAAACAAGTCCGGCGCGCCTTAGGCGCGCCGAAGCAAATCTTTATCCCACCGGCTTGCGCGTACGCGTGCATTCGCCGAGCGCGCCGAGGATGACGCCATAGTCCGACGCCGCCTTGCGGCGATCCGCGGGCGCGGTGCCCGCGAGCTTGTTCAGCGGCAGCTGGCGCGGCAGCCCGCAGGCGAGCCGGTACCAGGCGAGCGTATTGCGCGCGGGTACGGCGGCCGACCCGTCGACGATCTCGCCGAACGCCGCGGCCCAGCGCCGCGATCCGTCGGCTGCGGTCAATATGGTCAGCGACACGGGTTCGCCGGTGCTGGTGTTGAGGAACAGCTGCGTCTCGCCCTCGCCGGGCAGCGTGCCGGGGACGTGGAAACCGTTGGCGATGCCGGTGATCGCGGGCGGGGCCCCCGGCTTGACGAGTTCGGTCAGCACCGCGCGCAGCTGCGCCTCGGTCGCCGGATCCCAGGGCAATTGCGCATCGGGCGCGATCAGCCGGATGCTGCCCGTGTTGCTGCTGCCCGCCGTCGCGCCGGCGACGGGGCGGGCGAACAGCAGGACGGGCTGTTTTTTCTTGAGCTTCGGCGGTTTGCCCTTCGCGTCGAGCGGCAGGTCGACGAGATAGGAGATTCGCGCCGCCAGCGGCCCTGCGCCGCGAATCAGGCTTACAACGTCGGACTCGACATAGAATCGGGCATAGCCCGCCGCGACTCCGGGCGCCTGCGCCGGTTTGAGCACCGCGGCCTTATATATACGTGCGTGGAGCGCGATCGGTGCGGCGCTCGCCAGATCGGCGATGTCGGCATAGCTATACGGACTGGCGGCAGGCGCCGGGGTCGGCGCCTGCATCGCCGAAACACTCGGGATTCCAATAGTTAAGGCAAGAATGCCGGCGATGGCAGCCGGGTGGGGGAGGCGCATGATCGATCCACTTTCCGTCATTTATGACACCGGTATCGGCGTTGAAATCCCCATCATGGGACAAGGCACATTAACCGCTGATAAAGGGTTTGCGAATGTGCCGCCACCGCGATAGGACGGGCCGCGAAGCGTCCGGCAAAAACATAACAAGCCGAACGTAGCGCCGTCGGGTCTCGCACAACGCATCGGAAATCATCCGGGCATTTGGCAACCGAACCCGTCGGCAGGGAATTGGTGTCAGGATGATCTAGCAAGGAGCGTCGTCCCTGAATGGCTTATGGTGATAATGTCGACCCTAAAAATAGGGTAGTGGCGATTGTCTTGGTTGGTCTGCTCACTGCGGTTCTAGGCTATGGCCTGGTTAACGGCTTGAATATCAGTATCGTCAAGAAACTCGCCGAAAAATTGGATGTGGTGGACGTTGAAGAGCCGCCGCCGCCGGAGGAGCCCCCGCCGCCGCCGCCGCCAGACAACAAGCTGCCGCCGCCGCCGCCGGTTGTGACGCCGCCGTCGCCGATTCCGCCGCCGGTAACGACCAATACGGTCCAGTCGGTGCCGAAGGCGCCGCCGACGCCGCCCCCGCCCGTCTATACGCCGCCGGCACCCCCGGCGCCGCCGCCGACGCCCGACCTCAGTGCCGCCGGTACGCCGAAGGGCAACCCGGGCCGCTGGGCGACGAACGACGACTATCCGGCCCGTGCGATGCGCGAAGAGCGTGAAGGCACCACCGGGTTCCGCGTCACCTATGGCGCCGATGGCCGTATCACTTCGTGTGACGTGACCGCGTCGAGCGGCCATGCCGATCTCGATGCCGAAACCTGCAAGCTTATCCAGCGCCGTGGCCGGTTCAACCCGGGCAAGGATCGCGCGGGTAACCCCGTGGGCGGCACGTACAGCAACCGTATCCGTTGGCAGATCCCGCGCTGATCGCGCGACCGGATCTGTGTTTCGAACTTATCGAATATTTTGAGAGGGATTTTCCAGTATGTTTAATCTGATCGCAAATGCCGCCGCTGCGGCAGCACCGGCCCACGACGCGGGGCTCAGCCTGATGCCCGCCGCGATGTGCGTGAAGGAAGAAGGCGCGAGCCCCTACGGTCTCGTTCCCGCGCTGTGCGAAGGCGGCATCGTCTCGCAGGTCACTTTCCTCGTCCTGCTGATCATGTTCGTCGGCACGCTCTACATCCTGTTCACCAAGCTGTTCGAACAGAACAAGGTGATGAACCAGGGCAAGGCCGTCGACGCCAACTTCTGGCGCGCTCCGACGCTCGCCGACGGCGCAGCGAAGCTCGAAAAGAACAGCGCGTACCGCCAGGTCGTCGAAGACGGTCTGCGCGCCAACGAAGAGCATAACAAGCTGACCGACCCCGTCGAAGCCCATGACTGGATGCACGGCACGCTCGAGCGTTCGCAGAACCACATCAACTCGAAGCTGAACTCGGGCCTCGCGTTCCTCGCGACCGTCGGTTCGACCGCTCCGTTCGTCGGTCTGTTCGGTACCGTTATCGGTATTCTTCGCGCTCTCGTGAAGATCGGTGCATCGGGTCAGGCGTCGATCGACACCGTCGCCGGTCCGGTCGGTGAAGCTCTGATCATGACCGCCATCGGTCTGATCGTCGCCGTTCCCGCGGTTCTCGCCTTCAACTGGCTCCAGAGCCGCAACAAGGCGATCGCCCGCCGTCTGTCGACCTTCTCGAACGACGTTCTCGGTTCGATCATGTCGAACGGCCAGGTGAAGCCGGCTTCGATCGGTCCGGCAAAGGCTGCTGCCCCGGCCGCGGCACCGAAGAAGGCCTAATCGGTCTTTTGGACCCCCGCCTTGTCGCCGTGTGGCGAAAGGCGGGGTCCGTTGGACGGGGAAGGCGGGCTCCAGGCACGCCGTCCCGATGTCCGTGACAGAAATTTTGTGACAGGATGCTAATCCTATGGCGATGAGTGTAGGCGACAAGGGGGGCGAAGACGCCCCGATGTCCGAAATCAACACGACTCCGCTCGTGGACATCATGCTTGTGTTGCTCATCATCTTCCTCATCACGGTTCCCGTGGTGTTGGAGACGGTGAACCTGAAGCTGCCCGACGTGGCGTTTGAGGTGACGACGACCAAGCCTGAGAATGTGCTGCTTTCGATCCGTTCGGCTGATACCGACGGCGACGGCGAGCCCAACCCCGAGAGCACGGCGTGTGAAGTATATTGGGGCCAGACCCCGGTCGATTCGAAGCAGTTGCTGGAACGTGGACAAAAGAAGCTCGAGCAGTTGCTCGAAGATATCGGCGGTCCGCAGAATATCACCGAGGAAAATTTCCCCGAAGTGCACATCCGCGGCGACGTCAACACGCCGTACCAGTGCATCGGTGGTGTGATCTACACCATGCAATATGCCGGCTTCCAGAAGATCGGGTTCATTTCGGAACCGGCTCCTGGCTCGGGCACGATGGGCCGCCTGTAAGGGCGCGCTCCGTTTAGGAACGAAGGAATAATCGCATGTCCATGGCAGTTGGAGATCGGGACGAAAATGAACCGATGATGGACATGAACACGACGCCGTTGATCGACGTCATGCTCGTGCTCCTCATCATGTTCATCATCACCATCCCGGTCCAGACCCACGCGGTGAAGATCGACCTGCCGGTTCCGACCGATGCGGCCAGCAACGTCGACCCGGAAAAGAACAAGGTGATGATCGATCCCGCCGGGACGATCACCTGGAACGGTTCGCCGGTCGATCTCGCCCAGCTGGCGCAGTATCTGGAACAGACCAAGGCGCTGCCGGTCGAACCCGAACTGCAGGTCCAGCCCGACCCCTATGCGCGCTATATCGTCGTCGACAATGTCATGGCGGTGATCAAGCGCAGCGGCGTCGGCAAGCTGGGCTTCGTCGGCAACGAGCAATACGCCCGCGTCTTCTGATCCTCGATCAGGGCCGTCAGGCAAAAATATGGGGCCGCGGAGCAATCCGCGGCCCTTTTTTTGTGCCCTGCCGCGGCCGGCGCCGCGGAGCTCATGACCACCTGCAGACCGTCCGCTCCCGCCCGGAAAATCCGCAAGGCAAACGGCGCTTGACCTTGTAGCCACTTCAACCTTTATGGCGCTACCGGTTGGCCGCCCGATGCGCGGCCGGAGAATATCCAGCCGGAGATAGCGAAGTGAAATCCCCGACCATTCTGCTCGTCGCCGCGACCGCAATGACGCCGGGCCCATTGTCCTGGTCGCCCGTTGCTCATGCGCAAGAGCAGCACGAAGACGAGGCCGAGGAAGGCGAGGAGGACATTGTCGTACAGGCGACCCGCTCGGGGCGCCGCGTGCAGGACGAGGCGATCCGCGTCGAAGTCATCGGCCGCGAGGAAATCGAAGAAAAATTGCTGATGACGCCGGGCAATGTCTCGATGCTCGTCGCCGAAACGCCTGGCGTGCGCGTGCAGGTCACCTCGCCCGCGCTCGGATCGTCGAACATCCGCATGCAGGGCATGTCGGGGCGATACACGCAGCTTCTCTCCGACGGCCTGCCGCTCTACGGCGGCCAGCCCTCGTCGATCGGCCTCCTCCAGATTCCGCCGACCGACCTCGGCCAGGTCGAGGTGATCAAGGGCTCGGCGTCGGCGCTTTACGGGCCCTCGGCGCTCGGCGGCGTCATCAACCTTGTGTCGCGCCGCCCCAAAGCCGATGCGGAATCCGAATTGCTGCTCAACGCGACGACCCGCGACGGACAGGATGTCACCGGCTATACATCTGCGCCGCTCGGCGCGAACTGGAGCTATTCGCTCACCGGCGGCTATCATCGCCAGACGCGCAAGGATCTCGACGATGACGGCTGGATCGACATGCCGGGTTTCGACCGCTGGACGGTCCGGCCGCGCCTTTTCTGGGAAGGCGATGAGGGCGCCACAGCTCTGATCACCGTTGGGGCGACGGAAGAGGACCGCCGCGGCGGCACGCTCGCTGGCCGCACCGCGCCCGATGGCCAAGCCTTCCCTTTGACGCAGGACAGCAGTCGCCTCGACGCCGGTCTCGTCGCTGAATTTCCGGTCGAAAATCTCGGCAAGCTTGGCGTGCGCGCATCGGCGATGACCCAGCGCCATCGCCAGCTCTTCGGCACCAGCGTCGAAACCGACAAGCAGCACACCTTCTTCGCCGAAACCTCGCTCGCCGGGGAAAGCGGGCCGACGAACTGGCTGGCGGGCGCAGCGTTTCAGGCCGACCTCTACCGCTCGCGCGCCTTCCCGGGCTTCGACTACAGCTATACTGTCCCCGGCCTGTTCGGACAGGTCGAACAGGAACTGACTGACGAACTGTTGCTCGCCGGCAGCGCACGCGTCGATTTTCACAGCGACTATGGCACGCGTTTCAGCCCGCGGCTCTCGGCGCTCTACCGCCCCGGTCCGTGGACGATCCGCGCCTCGCTCGGCAAAGGCTTCTATGCCCCTACGCCTTTCGTCGACGAGATCGAGGCGGCGGGCCTCTCGCGCCTCGAGCCGATCGGCACACTGAAGGCCGAGACTGCCAAGACCGCCTCGCTCGACTTTGGCTATGCCAAAGGACCGATCGAGGCGAGCTTCACCCTCTTCGCTTCCGACATCGACAACGCGGTACAATTGCAGGATGTCGACGCTGGCAGCGTTCGCCTCGTCAACGCCGCCGGCACCACGCGAACGCGGGGCGGCGAACTGATGCTACGCTATCGCTGGCAGGGTTTCTCGATCACCGGCAGCTATGTTTTCGTCGACGCCAGCGAATCCGACCCCGCCGGCACTGGCCGCCGCACCACGCCGCGCACCCCGCGCCACGCCGCGGGGCTCGTCGGGATGTGGGAAGAACATGGCAAGGGCCGCATCGGGATCGAGGCCTATTATACCGGCCGCCAGCAGCTCGACGATAATCCCTATCGCACGCGCAGCCGCCCCTATTTCGAACTTGGAGCGCTCGGCGAAATCGCCCTCGGCAAGATCAGCCTGTTCGTGAACGCCGAAAATATCCTGAACATCCGTCAGACCAAATATGACTCGCTGCTGCTGCCGCAACGCGCGCCCGAAGGAAGCTGGACGGTCGATGCCTGGGCGCCGACCGACGGCTTCGTCGTAAATGGCGGCATTCGGCTCAAATTCGGCGGTGCGCATTGAGCGCGCTGCTCGACGGAGCTATGCCGGCCTTGCAGAAACTATAGGGTTGGCATCATGCGCATCGGCGAGCTTGCACGTATCACCCAAACGAAGACGGAAACGATACGCTTTTACGAGAAGGAAGGCCTTCTGCCCGGCGCGACGCGGACGGCAGCCAATTATCGAACCTATGGCAAGGAGCATGGGCAGCGCCTGTCGTTCATCCGTCGGGCCCGGGACTTGGGCTTTCGCCTCGACGACGTCCGCGAACTCCTGACGCTTGCCGACGACCGGTCCCGCCCGTGCGGCGCGGTCGACAAGATCACGACGCGCCATCTGGAAGAAATCGATGCGAAGATCGCCGATCTCGGCAAGATGCGCGCCGAACTGAATCGTATGCTGACGACCTGTAAGCAAGGCACGATCGAGGATTGCCGGATCATCGAGACACTGGGGCCAGCCTCGGCCTGAGTGGGCCGGGACCGGTTGGCTTCTGGAAAGAAAAGCGGATCGAGTCCGCATCGCACTTCAAAACCTACTTATCCCCTTGGAACTGGCGGTGTTTGCGGGCATCACCGGCGAACCGGGATCGAAACGCGCCGTGACGACGTTCTGATTCCAGTCCGGATCAAAGGGAGCAGCAAGATGACGATGGGTTCGCACCGCAAATTTATCATGGCGCAAGGGGCCGTCGTGATCGGGGCGCTCGCGCTCGCCGGCTGCGCCGGGATGGGAAAGAAGTCGACGACGACGCTGCCCGCCGCCGACGCCTATGCCCAGCTTTACGATAACAAGGGCGCCGACCGCGGCCGCGCCGATATCTATCGTGACACCACGGGCCTGCGCATCGAGCTCGTCGCGCGTGGCTTTGCGCCGGGCACATACGGCATGCATGTCCATGCCGTCGGCCAGTGCAATGCGCCCGATTTCGCGAGCGCGGGTCCGCACTGGAACCCGACCGGCGTCCAGCACGGCCGCGACAATCCGATGGGGGCGCATCATGGCGACCTGCCCAACCTCGTGATCGAGCCCGACCAGATCGGCCGCGCGACGCTGCGCCTCGTCGGTTCGCGCTTCGAGGGTGATGGCGGCCTGCTCGACGCAGACGGCGCGGCCTTCGTAATCCATGCCGGGCCCGACGATTACAAGACCGACCCCAGCGGCAACAGCGGCGGCCGCGTCGCGTGCGGCGTGATCGTCAAAGAGGGCACGAAGTAAAACGGTTTCGGCTTCGTCGCTCGCCCAACGCGGGGTGACGGAGCGGCCTCGAACCTCGATTGAAAGATTTGCGCGGGCGTCTGGCTGAAAGGTCAGGCGCCCGCCGCGCGTTCGGCGATCGTCGCTTCGGCCTCCGGCACCGCGCGATAGGCGTAAAGCAGCAGGCCGAGCGCGATCGGCGCGACGCCGATCAGCGACAATATGCCGGTGCGCAGGTCGCCGACCGGCTTGCCGTCGACGATCGTGCCCGCGAGGTCCGAAATCTGCCCGACCATATAGGGGCCGAACGACAGACCGACGAGCGTGGTGCCGAGGAAGAAGGCGGCGGTTGCAGTCCCGCGCATCCGCGGCAGCACCAGATCCTGCGTCGTTGCCGCGGCGGCGCCGAGCGCGGCGGCGCCGAGCATCCCGGCGAGGAAGTTCATGACGTAAAAGAGCGTCGAATTCTCGGTCGTGTAGCCGACCCAGATCGGGATGATCGGCGCGACGACGCCGAAGATGATCATCAGGACGCGGCCCGCCGGATTCTTCGCGCGAAGATGATCGGCGAGCCGCCCGCCGAGGATCACGCCGACGAAACCGGCGACCGCGCCGTTCGCGCCGAGGATGAAGGCGAGTTCCTGCTTGGGCAGGCCGAGCACGATTTCGGCATAGGGCGCCGACCAGAAGGCGAGCGCATAAGCGGCGAGGCTGACAAGGCCGTAACCCAATGTCGTGCAGATGAACGCCGGGGTGCCCCAGATCAGCCGGAAGGTCGCGGGATCGTGCGCGCGGAGCGCGCTCGCCCACGAAAAGACCGCATAATAGCCGAGCGCGACCGCGGTCCACTGCGGGAAATTGCCCGTCAGGCGGATCATCCACCAGGCGAAGGCGGCGATCGCGGCGGCAAAGCCGATATTGATCGCCAGCGCCGCGGGGCCGCGCTTCGCGGCGCCCCACAAGGTCAGCGGCGGCACGATCATCGACAGATCCTTGCCGAACTCGCGAAAGGGGCTCGGCGCGCTCGGGCTCGCGACGCCGTCCATCGCGCCGCGCACGGGCTCGCGGAGCCTTGCGACCCAGAGCGCGAGGAGCAGCCCCGGGATGCCGACCGCGAGGAAGGCCGCCTGCCAGCCGACCAGTCCCATCGGTCCGCCGCCGGGATAGGCCTTGTTCCATGCCTCGACGATCATCGCGCCGATAAACAGCGACACGCCGCCGCCGAGGTAGAGCCCCGACGAATAGATGGCGAGCGCGGTCGCCTTTTGCCGCTTCGGGAAATAGTCGGAGATCAGCGAGTAAGCGGTCGGGCTCGCGGTCGCCTCGCCGACACCGACGCCCATGCGCGCGAAGGTCAGCGTCAGCTGGTTATAAGCGAAGCCCGAAGCCGCGGTCATCGCCGACCACAGCGTCAGGCCGATCGACAGCAATTTTACTCGGCTCCAATTATCGGCAAGGCGGCCGAGCGGGATACCGAACAAGGCATAGAAGACGGCGAAGGCCGCGCCGCCGAGGAACCCCATGTCGCCGTCGGTCAGGCCAAGGTCGGCCTTGATGTCGACTGCAAGGATGCTGATGATCTGCCGGTCGATGAAATTCAGGATATAGACGACGACGAGCACCGACAGGACGTACCAGCTGTATCCCGTAGCTTTCGGTTCGGACGCCGCCGGCGCACCGCTCATGTCGTCTTCCGCCATCTGGCAACCCTCTCCCTGACCCGTTATCTCTTATGCCTCATGGCTAGCAGAGCCGGACCAAGGCGCAAGTTGAAAGTCGGTTCAACTTTATGGAGAAGATAGGCGGCATGCGCGACGATCGAACAATTGCGAAGCCCGCGATCCTCTTCCTCTGCCTCGGCAACATCTGCCGCTCGCCGCTGGCGGAGGGCGCCGCCCGCGCCGCTTTCGCCAAGGCCGGCATCGACGCGACCATCGATTCGGCCGGCACCGGCGACTGGCATATCGGCCACGCCCCCGATGCCCGCGCACAGGCCGAAGCGCGCCGCCGAGGTGTCGATATTTCGTCGCTGCGTGGCCGCCAACTCCGCCGCAAGGATTTCTACGATTTCGACCTGATCCTCGCCGCCGACGCGACGAACCTGCGCGATGCGCGCGCGATCCGCCCGTCCGACGCCACCGCCGAACTCAGGCTGATGCTCGACCTGCTCCCCGGTCGCCGCGGCGAGGGCGTCACCGACCCCTATTATGGCGCGGACGACGGCTTTGCCGCGACGTGGGACGATGTCGACGCGGTCGCGGCCGCGCTCGTCGCCGAATTTTCGCCGTCGAGCGGATAACGCGCTACCGGATGATAACGCGAACCGCCATGTCCGAGTTCGCTTTCGTACAGCGTGACATGCCCGAATTCGAATGGCGGGCTGGCAAGATCGCTGTTCAGTGCCAGAAAGGGCGCGACCGGGCCCGATCCGCGATTGAGCCGCGCCAGCGTGACATGCGGAATGAAAGCGCGCGTCTCGGGCAGCACGCCGACGCGCGCGAGCAATTGGTCGACCTTGCGATGGAGCGCCGCCAGCGGCTCGTGCGGCTCGACTCCGGCCCAGACCATATGCGGTCGGCCCTGCCGTTCGAACAGGCCGACCCCCGCGATCCGTGCCGTCACCGCCGGCGCGTATAATGCGCCGAGCGCCGCAGCGATGTCCTCGGCCATATGGCGATCGACCTCGCCGATGAAGCGCAAGGTCAGGTGGAGTTGCTCGTCATTCTGCCAGCGTGCGCCCGAAATGCCGTGCATCGCCGCGAGCAACAGGTTGCGGATCGGGCGCGGCGGGCGCAGCGCGACGAACAGGCGGTGCGTGGACATGGCGGGCAGCATAGCGACGCTGACCGGAACCGCGATTCCTAACTGCATGACGAAGCAATCATGTTGCCGGAATATTGCTGATGTCCGGTTTCGCTTGAAACAAGAGGACAAACCCCCGATATTGCACCCTACGGCCGGTATGGGCTGGCCGGTGATGGAGTAAAGACAATGGCGAATTGGAACGACCCCAATATGGCGGCTTCCGGTTTTGGCGCCGGCGCGAACGCAATGGACCAGGCCGTCGATGCCGGCCTGCGGTCGTACATGCTGTCGGTTTACAACTATATGGGCTCGGGCGTGCTGCTGACCGGCATCGTCGCGATGCTGGCTTATAACAGCGGCTTTACCGCCTCGCTGATCGGCAGCCCGCTGATGTGGGTGGTGGCGCTCGCACCGCTGGCGTTCGTGCTGGTGCTGAGCTTTGGCATTAACAAGCTCTCGACCGGTGCCGCCCAGGCTTTGTTCTGGGTCTATGCGGCGGTGATGGGTCTGTCGATGTCGACGATCTTCCTCGCCTTTACGGCGTCGTCGATCGCCACGACCTTCTTCGCGACCGCCGCGGCCTTCCTCGGCCTCAGCCTTTACGGCTACACGACCAAGAAGGATCTGTCGGGCTTCGGCACTTTCCTGATCATGGGCGTGGTTGGTATCCTCGTCGCGATGCTGATCAACCTGTTCGTGCAGTCGAGCGCGCTCAGCCTCGCGATCAGCGTGATCGGCGTGCTGCTGTTCGCAGGTCTCACCGCCTATGACACGCAGAAGATCAAGAGCATGTATTTCTATGTCCGCGGGACCGACTTTGTCGGCAAGTCGGTGATCATGGGCGCGCTGACGCTCTATCTCGACTTCGTCAACATGTTCACCTTCCTGCTCAACCTTCTGGGCAGCCGCGACTAAGCGGACGGACACGAACGAAAAACGGAGCCCGGCGGAGCAATTCGCCGGGCTCTTTCTTTTTGGGGGATAGGGATGAAGCGGTTTGCGGTGCTGGCGTCGGTTGGTCTGATGCTGACGGTGCCGGCGGCGGGGGAGGGCAAGGACGTCTGTACCGTCGCGCGGCCTGTCGGCGAGTTGAAGAGCCATGCCGCATCCTTCTTCCCGAAAGCGAGCGATGCCGATCTCGATGCCCTCGCCGCCTGCCTCGGCGATCCCGATCCAGCAATGCGCGACGATTTTGCCTTCACCCTGTGGTCCGAAGGGCTGCGCGGCAAATATCTGACGCCCGTGCAGATGCGCTACACGCTCGGCCTGTTGACCAGGATGGTCGCGGCGCCCGACGATGCCGCGGGTTTTCGCCGTCCCTTCGCCGCGCTGACGCTTTCCGAGATCGCGCGCGCCGACCGCGTCGAGGCGTTTTTGACCGAGGCCGAACTCCACGCACTCACCGAAACGGCCGCAGCTTATCTGCGCGGCGTGCAAGATTATCGCGGTTTCATTGCCGGCGAGGGCTGGCGGCATGGCGTCGCGCATGGCGCCGATGTGATGCTGCAACTGGCGCTCAATCCGCGCCTGTCGCGCGCCGATGCCGACCTCATCCTCGGCGCCGTCGCGGCGCAGGTCGCGCCGCCCGGATCGCACGCCTATGTCCATGGCGAGGCGCGGCGGCTCGCGCGGCCCATCCTCTTCCTCGCCAAACGCACCGATATCGATGATGCGGCATGGGCGGCGTGGTTTCAGGCGCTTCATCCCGACAACGCGGCGCGTTGGCAGGCGCCCTATACCAGCGAAGCGGGCTTGGCGGCCGTCCACAACAGCAGCGCATTCGGCGATGCCATCTATGTCGCCGCGAGCGAATCGCAGGATGCGCAGGTCCGGCGGCTCGCGCCGCTCGCCGCCGGATTGTTGAAGGCGCTGCCCTAGGCGGGCGCGGTTCCCGCCGCCTGCATTTCGGCGATCAGGCCGTTGTCGATCTCCTTGGCGCGCTTGTACGCCGGGCGTTCGCGCAGTGGCGCGACATAGGCTTCGAACGCCGGGCGCGACGGGATCGTGCCGAATTGCAGCCCCCAGTCGATCTGGCTGCCGACATAGACGTCGGCGGCGCTGAAGCGGTCGCCCGCGACGAACGCCTTGCCCGCAACCGCGCTTTCGAGCGCGTCGAGCGCGGCGGGGAGCGAACCAAAGCCGGCCATGCGCTGTTGGTCGGCATCGGGCTCGACCCCGAAATGTTTGGCGGTGATCGCCTGTTCGACGGGCCCCGAGGTGAAGAAGAGCCAGCGATAATAATCGGCGCGGTCGGCGGGATCGGGCGCGAGGCCGGCTTCGGGGAAGGCATCAGCGAGATAGGCGCAGATCGCGGCGCATTCGGTGACGGCCTTGCCTTCGTGGACGATGGCAGGGACCTTGCCCATCGGGTTCACCGCAAGATAGGCGTCGTCCTTCATCGTCGTCCCATAATCGAGGATGCGCGGCTCATAGGGCGCGCCGACCTCTTCGAGCATCCAGCGAACGATCTGTCCGCGCGACATCGGGTTGGTATAGAAAATCAGGTCTTCGGCCATCGCGCTTCTCCCATATCGATTCGATTCGGGCTGGAACATAACAGGAACAATCTTCATGATCCATCGGGCTTGTTTTGTCATCGTTCCGGGCTAAGGCAAAGGCATGAGCGACGAACGCATATGGACCGCCGCCGTGCTGGTGATCGGCGACGAGATTCTTTCGGGCCGCACGCAGGACAAGAATGTGTCGCAGATCGCGACCTGGCTCGAAGTGCAGGGGATTCGCCTGCGCGAAGTGCGCATCGTCCCCGATGTTCAGGATGAAATCGTCGATGCGCTGAACGCGATCCGCGCGCGCTATGATTATGTCTTCACCACCGGCGGCATCGGGCCGACGCACGACGACATCACGGTCGACGCGGTGGCGAAGGCGCTTGGCGTCGGCGTCGTGATCCATCCGGCGGCGCGCGCGATCCTCGAACGCTATTATACCGCCCGCGGCGCCGAGCTGACCGAGGCGCGGCTGCGCATGGCGCGCGTTCCCGACGGCGCCGAGTTGATCCCCAACCGCATGTCGGGCGCGCCGGGGATCCGTATCGGCAACCTGTTCGTGATGGCGGGCGTGCCGCACATCACCGCAGGGATGCTCGACGCACTGACCGGCGAGCTCGAGGGCGGCGCGCCGCTCGTCGCGCATACGATCGGCGCCTGGGCGCCCGAAAGCGAGATCGCCGACCTGCTGCGGCAGGGCGAGAAGGATTATCCGGGCGTCGCGATCGGCAGCTACCCCTTCTTCCGCGAGGGCAAGACCGGCGCCAATTTCGTCATCCGTTCGACCGATGGCGAGCAGGTCGCGGCGTGCGTCGCGATGCTCACCGCCGGCTTCGAAGCGCTCGGCTATGCGGTGACCGACGGCGGTATCTGATCGCTCGCCTGCGCGCGGGGCAGGCGGCGGAGCATCAGGATCGCGAGCAGGCCAAATATTGCTGCGACGACAAAAGCCGCGCCCGGAAAATGCACCGCCGCGCCGTCCGCGGTGAAATAGGCCATCGTTCCGGTGAGCAATAATGGGGCAAAGAGCTGGCCGAGCCCCATCGCCATCGCCGAAATCCCCTGCACCTCGCCCTGCGTCTCTGCGGTCGCGCGGCGCGACATCATCGCCATCAGCGACGGCTGCACAGGAGCCTGCAAGGCGACGGGAATCAGCAGTAGGAAGGCGCCGATCGTCGAGGTGGTGAAGGCGTAGCCGACATAAACCGCCACCGCGACGAGGATGCCGAGCGTTGCCGCGTCGCGCTCGCCGAAGCGCGCGACCGCTGGCCCGACAACGAAAACTTGACCGAGTGCGATCATCACGCCGACCGCGGCGAGGCTTGCGCCGATCATGCCGGGCGTCCAGCCGAGCTGCGCGATGCAATAGAAGCTCCACGTCATCGGATAGACGAGGCTCGCGATCTGCCAGAGCACGAGCACTCCCGCGACGCCGTCCATGCCGGGCAGGGCACGCATCGTCTTCCACGCGCCGAGCGGGTTTGCGCGGCACCAGTCGAACGCGCGGCGGCGATCGGCGGGCAGCGTTTCGGGGAAAATGAAATAGCCGTAGAGCATGTTCGCGGCCGCGAGGATGGCGGCGGCGACAAAGGGCGCGCGCGGGCTGATCTCGCCGAGGAAGCCGCCGATTGCTGGCCCGGCGACGAAGCCGATGCCGAACGCCGCGCCGACGAAGCCGAAATTGCGCGCGCGCTCCTCGGGCGCAGTGATGTCGGCAATTGCGGCCTGCGCCGCCGCATAGCTGCCGCCGAAAATACCCGACAACGCCCGCGCGACGAACAGCCAGGGCAAGGTCTCGACAATCGTCAGCAGCGCATAATCGACCGCGAGCCCGCCAAGCGCGAGCAGCAGCACGCGCCGTCGCCCGAAATGGTCCGACAGATTGCCGAGCACGGGCGAGGCGAGGAAGGTTGCGACTGCCATGACAAGGCCGATCCACGCCCCGACCTCGATCGCGTGGGGCAGGTCGATCTTGCCGACCTCCATCACGAGCTGCGGCAGCACCGGCATGATGATGCCGAAACCGACCGCATCCATGAAGATGGTCGCGACGATGAACGGGATGGTACGCCCTGGTGTCACTTGTTCTTTTTCCCAACAGTCATTAGCGGCACCGATCCCCTTGCTATGCGTTGCCGATAGATGAAACTCGAAATCTCCGCCTCCCTGAATTACCGCCTGCCCGAACCGGTCGACCTGATGCTCCAGGTCGAGGCGGCGAACGGGCACGGCCAGCGGGTGCTCGATGCCTCGCTCGACCTCGGTACTCCGGAAAAAGTGTCGCGCGTTCCGACGGCGGACGGAATTTGCGACCCGATCTGGCTTCGCGCCGAAGGCCAGCTTCGTGCCGAATATCGGGCGCTGGTTGAAATCGAGCGGCCCGCCGTCGATTTCCGTACGTTGGCTGCCGTCCCGCTGCACCGCCTTCCCGCAGCAGCCGTCCCCTATCTGAACGAGTCGCGCTACTGCCCGTCGAACAAGTTCCACGCCTTCGTCGAGCGGCGCTTCGGCGAGCTCGAGGGCGGCGAGAAGATCGGCCGGATGCGCGACTGGATCGAAAGCCGTTTCACCTATGTCGCGGGCACCAGCACGTCGGAGACGGGCGCGCTGGACAGTTTTGTCGAGCGCCGCGGTGTGTGCCGCGACTATGCGCATGTCATGATCGCGCTCGCGCGCTCGGCGCACATCCCCGCGCGCATGGCCAGCGTCTATGCGCTCGGTGTGAAGCCGCAGGATTTCCACGCGGTCGCCGAGGTCTATCTGGATGGCGACTGGCACATGGTCGACGCGACCGGCATGACGCGTCCGACCGACTGCGCCCGCATCTGCGTCGGCCGCGACGCCGCGGACATCGCCTTCCTCACGGCTTACCGCGAGATAAGGTTGATCGAGCAATCGGTGAGAGTGGAGCGGGTGAAGGGAATCGAATAATCGCGAAAACCGAAGAGAAGCCTAGACATTCGGCCCGATGCTAATTTGGAGGCCCCCTGAAAAGCCCCCGTCAGTACTGGACTTAAAAGTCCGGAGGTTCGATTCCGGCCACGGAGTTTGCTGAGCATCTTCGGCCCGCAACTTCTCCTCTAATCGAAAAGATAACCCAGCGCTCTGAGAAGGCCAACGACAAACGAACCGGCAACTACACAGGTCGCGATCCAATATTCGATCGCGAGCGCCCTGTCCCGCCATTTCCTCGCTTGCTTTGCCATATGCCGACCATGACACGGCAAAATATTGTAGGAAACCGCCTTCTCGCTCTGACGTGCGAAATAGGAATTGGTGCCCGGCCCAGTCCCGAAAGGGAAAGGGAGCCCAGAACCGGGCACCCATCGCGCTAGCCTGACGGCTTGCGGCGAATTCCATCATTTGGCTTCTGATTCAATATCGCGCGGACGCATGGGTTGGTTGCAGAGGCTAAATAGGAGAACGACCGGATCGCGTGGTGGCGCAAAAATGGCGCTCCCATTTTTTTTCGGGCTGCGCTAATTTCTAACCACAGAACATCTGCAAACGGGGAGTCGCAGGATGCTTATCGCTTCAATTCTTTTGGCTGCAATGGCGCCAGCACCGGCTGGCAATGTCGACGCGACGCGAGCCGCCTTCACGAAATGCCTCCGCGAGCATCTCAAGAAGCAGCTTGAGGCCAAAGTGACGGAGGCGGAATTTGAACTTTCCGTGAAGTCGGCGTGCGATACAGAGCAATCGGCATTTAAGGCAGCCGTTACGGCGACCAATCGGGCGGGCGGCGATTCGCAAGCCGATGCCGAGGAAAATGCTCAGATGCAGATCGACGACTATCACGCGAACTTCACGGACAAGTTCAAGGATTACGCATCCACCAATACGATGCCGGGTGAATGAGAGTTTCGGAGGAAACGGCGCGTCAGTGACGTATTGCCGGCGCGCCTCCTTCGTCCATTAACAGTAACAGCTCACGAAGCTTAAAGCGCAAGCTGGCGAGCTCGAGCCCAACAGTAGCCTCGCGCCGCCCGGCGGCGATAAGCAGGTGACGCAAAAGTTCGTCCGAATGTCGCATCAGCGCGAGTAGGTGCGATCCACTAGGGGCGTGAGTTCCAGCGAGCCAATGTTTCACGCATCGCTCGCTGGCGCCCGTCCATCGCATCAGCGTTTTAACCCCCCGATGGGTCTCTCCGACTTCCTCCGTGAGCGCGGCTGAAACCAGTTCAGCGAAGGTGATGTCGGCCTGTCGTTGCGGTAAACTCTTGCCCGTTTTCGGCAACATCTTACCTCTCCTCGCCGTCTATACTCACCCCGCGTTGCGTCATCGACTCGTGGGGATCGCATACGGCCGGACCCTGCGAGCCATCCTCTTTAGATTTGGGGCTGGTGAAGTGGCAGAATGGTCCGATCAGTTCCGAAAAGAAGGCGAAACGCTGTCGCCGACGGTTCGCGCTGCCGAATATGTACGGATGTCGACCGATCACCAGCGTTACTCTACCGAGAATCAAGGTGAGGCAATCCGGCGGTACGCTGTGGCGCGCGGAATTGAGATCGTTAGGACCTACGCCGACGCCGGAAAGAGCGGATTGAGTATCGACGGCCGGGACGCCCTCAAAAAATTGATAGAGGATGTTCAGGCCGGGACAACCGATTTTACGATGGTTTTGGTCTATGATGTCAGTCGCTGGGGCCGGTTCCAGGATGCTGACGAGAGCGCCTATTACGAATACATCTGTAAGCGGGCAGGGATCGCCGTCGAATATTGCGCGGAGCAGTTCGACAATGACGGCAGCCCGGTCTCGACGATCGTAAAGGGCGTCAAGCGCGCCATGGCTGGCGAGTATAGTCGCGAGCTATCGGCGAAGGTTTTCGCCGGTCAAGGTAGGCTAATCGAAAAAGGGTTCCGCCAAGGCGGCGGCGCGGGTTTCGGGCTTCGGCGGACACTTGTCGACGAACAAGGTCACGTGAAGGCCGTGCTGAGGCGCGGAGAGCACAAAAGCATTCAAACCGATCGCGTTATTCTCACTCTCGGCCCAAGCGAGGAAGTGGAGGTCGTTCGCGATGTCTATCGGGCCTTCGTTCATGAAGGGCAAAGTGAGGCGCAAATCGCGGACAGGCTGAATCGCCGCGGAATCCGGACCGACCTCGATCGCCCTTGGACTCGGGGCACGGTTCACCAGGTGCTGATCAACGAGAAATATGTCGGCGACAATGTCTGGAACCGACAATCCTTCAAGCTCAAGAAGAAGCGCGTTCGAAACGATCCGGGCATCTGGATCCGGGCGGAGGGCGCCTTTGATGCGATCGTCGAGCGCGATTTATTCGAAGCTGCACGATCCATTATCGGGGCGCGCTCATTCCGTCTCAGCGACGAAGAAATGCTAGGCGCACTTCGCGATCTTTACGAACGCCGGGGACTACTCTCCGGCCTCATCATCGACGAATCCGACGGGATGGCCTCAAGCAGTGCTTATGGGTCAAGGTTCGGGAGCCTGCTGCAAGCCTACAGCTTAGTGGGTTATCGGCCAGACCACGACTACCGCTACATTGAGATCAACCGAGCCCTTCGACGTCTGCACCCCGATGTGGTGAAAAATGTTCTGGAGGGTCTGGTCGAGATGGGCAGTGTCGTCGGCCAAGACGAAAAAGGCGAGCGGCTTCTCGTCAACGGCGAGTTCAGCCTGTCCATAGTCATCGCCCGTTGCACGTCTACGCCGACGGGATTGCTGCGCTGGAAGCCTCGGTTCGACACCGCCCTTCTCCCGGACATCACGATCGTCGTCCGCATGGACCGGATGAACCGGAGGCCGCTCGATTATTATCTGTTTCCCCGCATCGATCTCGCGGCGCGACGGCTGCGGCTGGCCGAAGACAATGGACTGGGTCTCGATGCCTATCGGTTCGAGTGTCTCGATTATCTATACCATATCGCGGCTCCGGTGCCGCTGAGCGAGGTCGCATGAGCGACGTTTCACGCGCACAGCATATAGAGATGATCCCGTTATCACGGATCAATGTTCTCAACCCGCGCGGGCGCAACAAGCGCCAGCACCGAGAAATCGTCGACAATATCGAGGCGATCGGTTTGAAACGCGCAAAAGCCAGCGATGCTTTTCGAGTGTCGCGGGTGCGACACCTTCCTTCTCGCGCTTCGCTATCAACTCTTCGGCCACCGCCGCGAAGCTATTGCCTGCGCTGATGCTCGCAGCGATCCGAGCCTGCCGCTTGGCAGTGTTGGGATCGACGGCATGGGCGAGCTGCTTCTTGGCATCATCTCTTGCCGCTCGCGCTTCGGCGAGCGTAATCGCAGGATAGGCGCCGAGCGCCAGTTTACGCTCCACTCCATGAAGGCGATATTTGACGCGCCAAAGCTTGCTGCCAATCGGATTGACCAAAAGATAAAGGCCGCCCGAATCCGAGACCTTATAGGGCTTATCTCTTGGCTTCGCTTTGCGGATCGCGGTGTCGGTCAGCGCCATTTGGGGGCCTCGCAAATCGGGGGCTTTGGAAAGGCCCCCGGATATGCCCCCGAATCATCCAGCTACGTGCGATCATGGGCATTCACCGGAAGCCAGTGAATGCTCAAAAAACAGCGGATTTTCAGGTATTTTTCAACCATCAGCGGCTGCGCGTGGGCAGCAAGATGGAGCGGGTGAAGGGAATCGAACCCTCGTCGTAAGCTTGGGAAGCTTCTGCTCTACCATTGAGCTACACCCGCGTGGCCTGCGCGATTGGCACAGGCGCGGGCGGCGGTCAATCTCTTGGCGTCAGCGCGCCGATTCGCAGATCGTCTCCATCGCGACAAAGGTCGATGTGCTCGCGACATGCGGCAGGCTCGATATCTTCTCGCCGAGCACGATGCGATAGCGACGGATGTCGGGGGTACGGACCTTGAGCAGATAGTCGAAGCTGCTCGCGATCATATGGCATTCCTCGACCTCGGGAATCTGCCGCACCGCATTGTTGAACTGCTTCAACGCTTCCTCGCGTGTGTCCGACAGTTTGACCTCGGTGAAGGCGACATGGTCGAGCCCGACCTTGGCGGGATCGACGATCGCGCGAAAACCGGTGATCAGCCCGCTGTCGACAAGGCGCTTCACGCGCTGCTGGCACGGCGTTTTCGACAACCCGACCTGTAACGCAAGCTCGGTAAAGGTGATGCGTCCGTCGCGGCCCAGAATCGCGAGGATCTTGCGATCGAACTCGTCCAGTTCGACTATCGATGGAGCATTTTTCATGCATATCGACTAGGATCGATCCGAAACTTGGTCAATTCATATATGAAACTCGCCAAAACAAGTCGGATCGACTTCCGGCAATATGGTATCAGGCGCCATGACCCAAAGCCCCGACCGCGCCCCGATCCGCGCCCTCGCCCGCCGCAGCGAATCCGACATCGTCGCCGAGTTGCGTAGCGCTCTTGCCACCTCTTCGGCCAGCGTCGAAGCCGTAACGCAGCGCGGGCTCGAACTGATCCGCAAGGCGAAGGCAGAAGGCGAGCGCGAGACGCTCGTCGCGCAGCTGATGAACCGCTATCGCCTGTCGACCGAGGAAGGCGTCGTGCTGATGTGCCTCGCCGAAGCCCTGCTACGTGTCCCTGACAACGCGACCGCCAATGCGCTGATCCGCGACAAGATCGCCGGACGCCACTGGAAGGATGGCGAGGATGAAGACAGCCCGCTGATCGTTGCGCTGTCGTCGCGCGGCCTGTCGCTTGGTTCGGCGACGCTGATGCTCGACGCGATGGGCAGCAAGGCGAACCCGCTGACCCTGATCAAGTCGATGGTCCGCCGCTCGGGCGAACCCGTGATTCGCCAGGCGGCGCTCGCGGCGATGAAGATGCTCGGCCAGCAGTTCGTGATGGGCGAAACGATCGACGCGGCGGTCAAGCGCGCCGACAAGGAAAAGTCCGAGCTCGCCAGCTTCGACATGCTCGGCGAGGCCGCGCGCACCGCCGAGGATGCGCAGCGCTATTATGAGAGCTATGCGAACGCGATCGCGCGGATCGGCAAGGCGGCGAGGCCGGGCGACCCGCACGCCAACCACGGCATTTCGATCAAGCTCTCGGCGCTCCACCCGCGCTACGAATATCTGCAGGCGGCGCGCGTCCGCGACGAGCTGATCCCGAACGTTATCGAGCTCGCCAAGGCGGCACGCGCGGTGAACATCCCGCTGATGATCGATGCCGAGGAAAGCGATCGGCTCGAACCGCATATGGACGTATTCGCGGCGCTGATCGACGCGGGGATCGCCGACAACTGGACCGGGCTCGGCATCGTGATCCAGGCGTATCAGAAGCGCGCCCCGGCGGTGATCGACTGGCTCGCCAACCGCGCGCGGACGCGCGGGGTCAAGCTGTCGATGCGCCTCGTCAAGGGTGCCTATTGGGATACCGAGATCAAGCGTGCGCAAACGATGGGGCTCGGTGACTTCCCGGTGTTCACGGCGAAGTTGCACACCGACCTCAACTACATGCGCTGCGCCCAGCTGCTCCGCGATTACCAGGACTGCATCTATCCGGCTTTTGCCAGCCACAATGCGATGACGCTGGCCTTTGTGTCCGAACTGTTCGCGGGCGCCGATTATGAACTGCAGCGGCTGCACGGCATGGGCGAGGGGGCACATGATGCGCTCGTCGCGCTCTTCCCGCCGCCGCGTCCCGTGCGCGTCTATGCGCCGGTCGGTACCCACCGCGATCTGCTCGCCTATCTCGTTCGCCGCTTGCTGGAAAATGGCGCGAACTCCAGCTTCGTTCATCAATTCTCGGACCCGGGCGTCACCGCCGAGCAGCTTGCGGTCGATCCGCGTAGTGTGGCGAGTGCTGCAACCTCGAACATTGCGACGGGTCTTGGCCTTTTCGATCCCGTCCGTCGCAATTCGCGCGGCTATGATCTCGGCGAGCCGGGCGTGCCCGAAGCGCTGGTTTCGGCGATCGGCGCGGCGCGGCGCGGCGATCTGGTCGCGGCGCCGATCGTAGGCGGCGCGGCGCG
This sequence comes from Sphingopyxis sp. OAS728, assembly GCF_014873485.1. Taxonomy (NCBI): domain Bacteria; kingdom Pseudomonadati; phylum Pseudomonadota; class Alphaproteobacteria; order Sphingomonadales; family Sphingopyxidaceae; genus Sphingopyxis; species Sphingopyxis sp. OAS728. The sequence goes on from NZ_JADBDT010000001.1 coordinate 3,121,293, forward strand.
CAAGGGCAAAGCCGAACCGGTACGCAATCCCGCGACGGGCGCCGTCGTCGGGCAGGTGATCGAGGCCGACGCGGCCACCGTTGCCGACGCCGTCGCCGCGGCGACCAAGGCGCAGGGCGACTGGAGCCTTGCCGGCGGGGCGTTCCGCGCCGAGCGGCTCGAACGCGCTGCCGACTTGCTCGAAGAGCATGATGCGCTCTTCCTCGGCCTCGCGATCGACGAGGCGGGCAAGACACTCGTCGACGCAATCGCCGAAGTGCGCGAGGCGGTCGATTTCCTGCGCTATTATGCCGCGCAGGCGCGCGCCGACTTCACCTATCCCGTCGCGCTCCCGGGTCCGACCGGCGAACGCAATGAGCTGATGCTCGAGGGCAAGGGCGTGTTCGTGTGCATCAGTCCGTGGAACTTCCCGCTCGCAATCTTCCTGGGTCAGGTGTCGGCGGCGCTCGCCGCGGGCAACAGCGTGCTCGCGAAACCCGCCGAGCAGACCCCGCTGATCGCGCATGCTGCGGTGGAGTTGTTGCTCGAAGCCGGTATTCCCGGCGATGTCCTCCATTACCTCCCCGGCCGCGGCGAAACCGTCGGCGCGGCGCTGACCAGCCACAAGGATATCATCGGCGTCGCCTTCACCGGATCGACCGAGGTCGCGCGGATGATCAACCGCAGCCTCGCGGGCCGCGACGGCCCGATCGCGACGCTGATCGCCGAAACCGGCGGGGCGAACGCAATGATCGTCGATTCGACCGCGCTGCCCGAACAGGTCGCGCGCGACGCCGTTGCCTCGGCCTTCCAGTCGGCGGGCCAGCGCTGCTCGGCGCTTCGCCTGCTCTGCGTACAGGAAGATGTCGCCGACACGATGATCGAGATGGTCGCGGGCGCGATGGCCGAGCTCAATGTCGGCGATCCGTCGATCCTCGCGACCGATGTGGGCCCGATTATCGACGACGAGGCACAGGCGAATATCGCCGCTCATGTCGCCGAAGCGCGCGCCGCGGGCCGCGTCATCGCCGAAGCGGGCCGCACGGCCCTGCCCGCCGATGGCCATTTCGTCGCGCCGGTCGCGATCCGCCTAGACCATGTTACCGACCTCAAGCGCGAGATCTTCGGGCCGGTGCTGCACGTCGCAACGTGGAAGGGCGGCGAGCTCGACCAGCTCATCGATGCAATCAACGCCTCGGGTTACGGCCTGACGCTCGGCGTCCACACGCGGATCGACGGCGTGGCCGCGCATATCGCTGCCCGTGCGCAGGTCGGCAACGTCTATGTCAACCGCAACCAGATCGGCGCGATCGTCGGTTCGCAGCCGTTCGGCGGGCGCGGCCTGTCGGGAACCGGTCCCAAGGCCGGCGGTCCGCACTATCTGCACCGCTTTGCCGAAGAAAAGTCGATCTCGACCGATATCACCGCCGCCGGCGGCAATGCGGCACTGATGGCGGGTTAAGTTTCTGCGCTGGCTGATGTGGCGTGGCTAAGGCCGGGCACACATCAGCCGGTCAGCTGCGACCACGAGGCCCGATACAGAGTGGACAACTGTCCCGGGCAAATACGTCCGAAAGCGTCTCGCGGCACTGTGCCGCGGCGACCTTATGTTCTTGGTGCCCCCCACAGCCCTGACGGCGTACCGCGTCGTCGATCGTGCGCCAATGGGTAATTTTACGCACCCGGTACGCCGAGCAGCTGTGCCTGCGCTTTCAACCGCCCGGCAGCCGCCGGGTTGGCCGCAATTCCGTCCTTCAGCGCCTGCGCTGCCTTCGCCGTTTCGCCCAGCGTCATCCGGCTGCGCATCAGCATGATCCAGCGGTCGACATCGGCGGGATTGGCCTTGAGCTTGGCTTCGAGCCCGCTCACCATGCCCTCGATCATCTTGTCCTGCTGGCCCTTGGGGAGCTGCGATGCGGCCTCCATGTCGGCGCGGCTCGGCCCCGGGATCGCGCGTGCGGCGACGGGCATTTCGTTCGCGGTCAACGGCCGCGCCTGCGTGCTGGCAAGCCGCGCGGCGACGTCGATCTTGTGAATCTGCCCGACCTGCTCGATCGTGCGGCGGAGGTCGGCCTCCCACGGAGCGCCCTGCGGCGTGTCGGCGAGCAGCGCGAACCAGTCCTCGATCGCGCCCTTGTGATCGCCGCCGATGTCCTTCTTCACGGCAAGGAAATAGCGTGCGCGCGGATCCTTCGCATCAAGCGCGATCGCCTTGTCGAATGCCGAGAGCGCGGCCGCCGGCATCGGATCGCTGTCGCTCCCCATCACCCGCGCCTCGCCCAGCGCCGACCAGAGGCCCGCCGATTCGGGCGAAAGCGCGACGGCTTTTTCATAAGCGGCCGCCGCACCGGCGAAATCGCCCATGTCGAATTTCGCCGCGCCGAGTGCGGTCCAGGCGTCGGCGCTGTTGGGCTCGCGCTTCGTGCGCGCCTCGAGTTCGGCGAGCGGATCGGACGGCGCCGTGGATGCTTGCGCGGCCGGATCGGCGACGGCAGGGCCGGTATCGCGCCAGATGGCATAGCCGATAGCGGCCGCCAGCAAGATAAAGGCGGCGATCAGGATCGTGCGGTTCGTGCCTGTCATGCCCCGGCCCGCCGTCTTGTCCATCTCGTTGCTCTCGCTCATTTTTGCCCCTCTTGTGCGTGCCGCGAAAAAATGCCGCCTGTGCGCGCTGTCATATTGCCTTTGCTTGGCGATGGTGTAGCCTTTGGCATACAAGGTCGGTCAACGATAAAATCGTCAGGGGTCGCACCGGCTTTCCCAGTCATCAGGGGAGGGGTGCATGGCAGTATCGGATCACGTCGACTTTTCGACGTTCATGGAAGGCGTAAAACGGCGCAACCCGGGGCAGCCCGAGTTCGTCCAGGCGGTGCAGGAGGTGTCGGAAGACATCTTCGATTTCATCGCCGACAAGGAAGAATATCATGCGCAGCAGATCTTGCGGCGCATCGCCGAACCCGATCGGGTCGTGTCTTTCCGCGTCTGCTGGGAAGACGATAACGGCAACATCCGCGTCCAGCGCGGCTGGCGTGTCCAGAACAACAATGCCATCGGCCCGTACAAGGGCGGCATCCGCTTCCACCCGAGCGTCACCGAGAGCGTGCTCAAGTTCCTCGCGTTCGAACAGACGTTCAAGAACGCGCTGACCGGGCTGCCGATGGGAGGCGGCAAGGGCGGCTCGAACTTCAACCCCAAGGGCAAGAGCGTGCGCGAGATCATGCGCTTCTGCCAGAGCTTCATGACCGAACTGTACCGCCACATCGGTGCCGACATCGACGTGCCGGCGGGCGACATCGGCGTCGGTGGCCGCGAGATCGGCTTCATGTTCGGCCAGTACAAGCGCATCACCAACGAGTTCACCGGTGTGCTCACCGGCAAGGGCCTCGAATGGGGCGGCTCGCTGATCCGCACCGAGGCGACGGGTTACGGCGCGGTCTATTTCCTCGCCAACATGCTCGCGGCGAAAGGGCAGGATCTCGTTGGCAAGACTGCGGTCATTTCGGGATCGGGCAATGTCGCGACGCACGCCGCAGAGAAGATCGTCCAGCTCGGCGGCAAGGTGCTGACGCTCTCCGATTCGGGGGGCTTCATCCACGATCCCGACGGCATCACGCAGGAAAAGATCGACTGGGTGAAGACGCATAAGACGCATCGCCGCGGCCGGATCGAGGAATATTGCGACGAGTTCAAGAGCGCGAGTTTCACCGCTGGCAAGACGCCGTGGGGCGTGAAGTGCGACGTCGCTTTGCCCTGTGCGACGCAGAATGAATTGCTTGGCGACGATGCCAAGGCGCTCGTCGCCAACGGTTGCATCGCGGTCAGCGAGGGCGCCAACATGCCGACGAACCTTGAGGGCGTGCATGTGTTCAAGGATGCGAAGATCATGTTCGCGCCGGGCAAGGCGGCGAATGCCGGCGGCGTCGCGGTGTCGGGCCTCGAAATGAGCCAGAACAGCGGGCGCCGCAGCTGGAGCGAAGCCGAATTGCAGCAGATGCTCAAGGACATCATGGACGGCATCCACAAAAGCTGCCTGACCTATGGCGACCGCGGCGGCGGTTATATCGATTATGTGAAGGGCGCGAACATCGCCGGCTTCAAGAAAGTGGCCGATGCGATGCTGGCATTCGGAGTGGTGTAAATCGGCCCAAGGCGTAAAAGCGCCGGGTTGGGGAAAAGGGGTTCTGCGGATGATGACGCACGCTGGAAAGGAGCGCGGCGCTCGGCCATGGGCGGCGTTTGCTGCCCTGATGCTGCTCGTCCTTGCCATCGCGGCGTTTATCTTCGCTCCCCCCGCCCGCTCGCAGGGCGAAAGCGGCGCGCGCTATACCGGCGTCGCCTCGTGCGCGGGCTCGACCTGCCACGGCCGGATGGAGGGCGACGGCACCGTCGTACGCCAGGACGAGCTGATGAAATGGCAGGAGCCCTCGACCCCGGGCGGCGCGCACAGCCGCGCCTGGGCGGTACTCAACAACAATCGCAGCCAGTTCATCGCGCGCAATCTCGGCATCGGCGATCCGTCGAAGGCGCAGATGTGCCTTGGCTGTCACAGCACCGCGGGTACCGCGCACGCGGTTCCGGCCGAGGATGGCGTCGGCTGCGAATCCTGCCACGGCCCCGCGGGCGGCTGGCTTGCGAGCCACTATGCCGGGGTTGGAACCAACGCCGATCCCGACCGGGAAATGCGCGACAAGCATCTCGCCAACTTGTCGGCAGGGCTGAAGAAGCTCGAGGATCCGGTCGTGCGCGCCGGGGTGTGCGTCGACTGCCATTTCGGCGCGGCCGCCGACGGCCAGTTCGTCACCCACCGCATCATGGCTGCCGGCCACCCGCGCATTTCGTTCGAGCTCGATCTCTTCTCGTCGCTGCAGGCGCATCATCAGGAAGACGCCGATTACGGCTGGCGCAAGTTCGGCGCCGCGAACCGCCGCACCGACCATGTCCAGATGTGGGCGGTGGGGCAGGCGACGGCGATCGAACGCAGCCTCGCGCTGTTCCAGACGCGGCGCGGGACCGAGGGCATGTTCCCCGAATTCTATTTCCTCGATTGCCACAGTTGCCATCGCCGCATCTTCGATCAGGCAAAGCCGGTGCGCACCGGGCTCGACAATCCGGGCCGTAATCTTCCCGAGGGCATGCCCGCCTATAATGACGAAAATCTGATCATGCTCGCCGCCGCTGCGCGGCTGGCCGCCCCCGCGCTGGCCGACCAACTCGCGGTGCGTACAGCGGCCTTCCACAAGGCGATGGCGACCGACCGGCAAAGCGCGGTCGCCGCCGCGGCGCAGCTGTCGCAGACCGTCGCGGCGCTCAAGAGCGCGTTCGCGTCGCGCAGCTTTTCGGGCGCCGACGCCTTCGCGATGGTCGACGCGATCTCGGCCAAGGCGATCAGCGACCGTTACACCGACTATTCGGGGTCGCAGCAGGCGGTGATGGGGGTCGACACTTTGCTTAATGCGATGGTGTCGTCGGGGCGCGTAACCGTCGGCGCCGCGGCGGGCATCCGCGGCGACATCGACCGCGCCTATGCCGCGGTGAAGGACCCCAACGCCTATAAGCCCTCGGAATTCCAGGCGTCATTCGGCAGCGCAGTGCGCGCAATCGGGGCGCTGCGGTAAGACCATGCAAAGCAGAACGCATCTTTTCCGTTCGGCCGCCTTCGCTGCGATGGGCGCCTTGCTGCTCACCTCGTGCGGCGGGGGCGGCGGAGGTGGCGGCACGCCGACGCCGACACCCACGCCGACGCCAACTCCCACGCCAACGACGGTCTACACCCCGCCCGCCGCCGAAGCGCTCACAACCGCCGACGTCGAACGCGTCCTGGCGCAGGCGATATCCGAAGCGCAGGCGCGCAGCCTGCCGTCGGTGATCGCGGTGACCGACCGTGTCGGCAACGTGCTCGGCGTCTTCCGCATGAACGGCGCGCGCGCGACGGCGACGACCTCGGCCGCACCGAACGGCGTCAATATCGACGCGCAGAATGTGACCTTTCCCGCCGAGGGCGGCGCGATCGCGAAAGCGGTGACCGGCGCCTACCTGTCGAGCGGCGGCAACGCCTTTTCGACGCGCACCGCGAGCCAGATCGTGCAGGAACATTTCCCGCCCGCGCCGACGACCGTCGGCCTCGAAAGCGGGCCTCTGTTCGGCGTGCAGTTCAGCCAGTTGCCGTGCAGCGACCTATCGGCGCGTTTCGGGGCGCCGGGCGCGGCGGCGCTGATCGGCCCCAAACGCTCGCCGCTCGGCCTCGCCGCCGATCCGGGCGGGCTACCGCTCTACAAGAATGGCGTGCTCGTCGGCGGCATCGGCGTGATGGGCGATGGCGTCTATGGCAGCGATCCGAACATCCTCGACATCGACAATGACCCCGAGGAGTTCATCGCACTAGCGGGTACGCGCGGGTTTGAGGCGCCGAGCACGATCACCGCCGACAAGATCACCGTCGACGGGACGTCGCTGCGCTTTTCCGATGCGACCTTTGCGGGCGTGATGTCGAGCGGCGGCGCAAGTTTCGCGAGCCTCAACGGCACCGCGGGCAATCTCGTCGCCGTCATCGGCTATGCCAATGCCGCGGTCACCGCAGGAATTGCCTATGGTAGCGAAGCTTCGGGCATCCGTGCCTCGACGCCGGCCGAATTTTCGAACCGCGACGCGTTCGTCCTCACCGACGGCAGCGGCGCCAACCGTTACCCGCTCCGCGCGGGCACCGACGGCGCGACAAACAGCGCGCCCCTGACACAGGCCGAGGCGCGCGCGGTGCTGGAGGAAGCCTTCACGGTGATGAGCCGCGCGCGCGCGCAAATCCGCCGCCCGCTCGACAGCCGCGCGCAGGTGACGATCAGCATCGTCGACACGCATGGCGCGGTGCTCGGCATCGTGCGCTCGCCCGACGCGCCGATCTTCGGCACCGACGTGAGTTTGCAAAAGGCGCGCACCGCCGCTTTCTTTTCGGGTGCGCAGGCGGGAACCGAACTCAGCGCCAATGCCAGCGCCGATGTTCGCCAGTTCGTCACTGCGACGCGGACATTTTTGAACAATCCCGCCGCACTGACCGGCACCATCGCCTTTTCGGATCGCGCGAACGGCAATCTGTCGCGCCCCTATTTTCCCGACGGCGAGGTTGGTCGTCCGCAGGGTCCGCTGTCGCGCCCGATCGCGCAGTTCAATCCCTTCTCGACCGGGCTGCAATCGGCGCTGATCATCGGCAATCTCGGCGCGCATCTGGGCTTCGTCTCGGGCGCCAGCCCCACCGACACGCCCGCGCGCTGCACGACCTTGCCCGACGTTGCGGCGGGGCAGAACCGGCTCCAGAACGGCATCCAGATTTTCCCCGGATCGGTCCCCATCTATCGCGGCAACCAGCTGGTCGGCGCGATCGGCGTGTCGGGCGACGGCATCGATCAGGACGACATGATCAGCTTCCTCGGCGCACATAATGGGGGCGCCCGCGTCGGCGGCATCGGCAATGCGCCAAAGGCGATCCGGTCGGACAATGTCGTCGTCAATGTCGGTGCCGGGGTTCGCCTCCGCTATATCAGCTGTCCCTTCGCCCCGTTCCTCGACACGGCGAACCAGAATGTCTGCGACGGGCTATAGGCGATGATGACGGGGGGCAGCCTTTGGCCGATCATCGCGACACTCGCGGCGCAGGGCGCGCCGGGAGCCGATGTCACGCCGCCGCCACCCGCGCCCGAGGGACCGCCGGTCGCCGGCGACGCCGCACCCGCCGAGCAGCCTGCCGAAGAACTGATCCCGCCCCCGCCGCCGGTCGACTGGCAGGAAATGGTCAAGGACGACCTCGTCACCGACCTCATCGAGGGCCGCCGCCGTCCGGGCTACCGGCCCGATCTTCCCGACGCGCTTAGCCAGGACAATGTCGGCGCGCTGCGCCCGCCGCCGCCGCAGGCCTTTCCGGGGATGGAGGATCAGCTGCCCGTTCCCGACCGCTGGCGCCTCATCGAAACATTGGGCGTGGTCAAGGAACGCTGGTTCGATCCCTATCACCAGAACACCTACAAGGGCGACCGCGCGATCGACCGCAGCAAGGTCAAATGGCTGCCGATCAAGGGCGACGACTGGTTCTTCGTCGCCAATGCCGTGTCCGACACCGTGTTCGAACCGCGCACCTTCCCGATCCCCGTCGGCGTCCAGACGACCGAGCGGCCCGGCAGCCTCGACGTGTTCGGCAAGGATCGCAGCTTCGTCTTTGCGCAGACCTTCATCGCCGGCGCCGCGCTGATCAAGGGCTCGACCGCGTTCAAGCCGCCCGACCTCGAATATCGCGTCACGCTCGCTTATCAGGCCAATTATGTCGACGTGCCCGAACGGCGCGTGCTCGACGTGCGCCCGTCGAAGGCGAGCCATCGTTACGACTCGTTCCTCGGCGTGCAGGAGTTGTTCGTCGACAAACATCTTGGCAACACGTCGGACCGCTACGATTTTTATTCAGTCCGTGTCGGGATTCAGCCGTTCCAGAGCGATTTCCGTGGTTTCCTGTTCAACGACAGCCAGCTCGGCATCCGCCTGTTCGGCAACCGCGACAACAACCGCTTCCAATATAATCTCGCGGCCTTCTGGCGGCTGGAAAAGGACACCAATTCGGGTCTCAACGACATCACCCAGACGCCGCGCAGCGACTTCATCTTCACCGGCAATCTCTATCGTCAGGATTTCCCGGTCGTCGGGCTGACCAGCCAGATCAGCGTGACGTACAATATGAACCGCGAAAAGAATGACGTGCAGATCGACCATAATGGTTTCCCAGTGCGGCCCGCGCTGCTCGGCGATTTGCGCGGGCGCGAATATGATGTCGTTTATCTCGGTTACAGCGCCGACGGGCGGATCGGGCGGTTCAACCTCACCGCGAGTTTCTATGCCGCGCTCGGCGAGGACCGGAACAGCTTCTTCACCAGCAAGAAAGCTGAAATTCGCGCGGGCTTCGGCGCGGTGGAACTGAGCTACGACCACGACTGGATGCGCTTCCGCCTGTCGGGGCTTTATGCGACCGGCGACGGCGATCCGTATAATAACACCGAGGGCGGCTTCGACGCGATCTTCGAAAATCCGATCTTCGGCGGCGCCGACACCAGCTACTGGATCCGCCAGACGATTCCCTTCGCGGGCGGCGGGCGCGTCATTTCGATCAACGGCCGCAATGGCATTTTGAACTCGCTGCGCTCGTCGAAGGAAGAGGGGCAGTCGAACTTTAACAACCCTGGCACCGTCTTCATCGGCGCCGGCGCCGATTTCGACCTGACCCCCGAATTCCGCGTCAGCACCAATTTCAACCATCTGTGGTTCGAAAACACCTCCAGCCTGCAGGCGCTGCGCACCGAAGGGTCGATCCCGAAGGATATCGGTTTCGATCTGTCGGTCGCGACGATCTGGCGTCCGAAAGCGACGCAGAACATCGTCGGACGCCTCAGCGCGGCGGTGCTGCTTCCCGGCAAGGGCTTCAAGGATCTGTTCGACAACAAGAAGAAGAATGACGCTTACGTATCTATCCTCGCCAACGTGACTTTGAGCTTCTGATGTTGCTGCGCAAACTCTTCGCCCTGCTCGCTTTCGTCACGATGTGCGCCGCCTTCGGCGCGAGCGTCGTGCGCGCGGCAGAGGAAGAGAAGCCGCTCAAGATCGAATATCGCTTCACCCCGCCCGCGCCGCGCGAGCAGAGCGACGCCGATGTAAGCGCGAAGTCGGAGGGCTGTTACAGCTGCCACACGCGTACCGACCAGCCGTCGATGCATGCGACCCCGGCGGTGAAGCTCGGCTGCACCGACTGCCACGGCGGCGACGCGAGCCAGCGCGGCACGCCCAGCCTCGGCTACAAGCATCCTACGAACAAGGCGGTGATGAAGCTCGCGCACCCGCAGCCGACCTTGCCCGGCGCCTGGCACGACAGCTCGGCGAACCCGCAGCGCAGCTATACCTTGCTCAACAAGGAATCGCCCGAATTCATCCGTTTCGTGAACCCCAGCGACTATCGCGTCGCGCGCGAAGCATGCGGTGCTTGCCACCTCGAGGTGATCGAGGCGACCGAGCGGTCGATGATGTCGACCGGCGCGATGCTGTGGGGCGGCGCGGCGTATAACAACGGCATTGTCCCCTATAAGAATTACATCTTCGGCGAAGCCTATACGCGCACCGGCGAACCGGCGTGCATCCTCTCACCCTCGTCGCGGCTGACCGCCGAGGAATATAAGGAAGCGTGCAAGCCGAGCTTCGGTTTCGACAAGATATTGACCGACGACGAGAAAAAGCGCGGCGCGCTGGCCAAAATGTATCCGCTGCCGCGCTGGAGCGTGTTGCCGCCGGGCGACGTGTTCCGCGTGTTCGAGCGCGGCGGGCGCAACATCAACACGCAATTCCCCGAAATCGGCTTGCCGAACCCGACGGGCAGCATCCAGCGGCTCGAGGAACCGGGGCGTCCCGACCTCAAGCAGTCGAACCGTGGCCCCGGGACGGGGCTGCGCGTCTCGATCCCCGTGCTCAACATCCACAAGACGCGCCTCAACGACCCGCTGTCGTGGTTCATGGGGACGAACGACCAGCCGGGCGACTATCGCCATTCAGGCTGTTCGGGCTGCCATGTCGTCTACGCCAACGATCGCGAGCCGCGGCACAGCCTGACCTATGCCAAATATGGCCGTGACGGCGAGACGGCGACGGTCGACCCGACGATCGCGGAGAAGAAGTGGAAACCCGACGGCGGGCATGGCGGCGATAGCCATGGCGCCGAGGATGGGCATGCCGGTGGCGGCCACGGTGCGCTGATCGACCCCGCCGATCCCGACGTTCCGGCACGCCCCGCATCGCCGGCGCGGGGCGAATCGGGCCACCCGATCAGCCACGCCTTCACCCGCGCGATCCCGACCTCGCAGTGCATGTCGTGCCACATGCACCAGCCGAATATCTTCCTGAACTCCTACCTCGGCTACACGATGTGGGACTATGAATCCGACGCGCCGCAGATGTGGCCGGGGCCGGACAACACCGCGCCGCGCCCCCCGGGGATGAGCGACGAGGAGTATCAGAAGAAATACAAGCAGCAGCGCTATCCGACCGCCGCCGAGGTGCATCAGGTACTCGAACGCAATCCCGAGGGGGCGGCGACGCGCGGCCTGTGGGCCGACGTCGAGTTCCTGCGCGACGTCTATGACGTCAACGACAGCAACAAGGACACGCAGTTCGCCGACTATCATGGCCATGGCTGGAACTTCCGCGGCATCTTCAAGCGCGACCGCAGCGGCAATCTGCTGACCGCCGACGGCAATATGTCGACCTATGGCACCGACACCGCGAACATCATCGATCCGAAAGATCCGGAGAAGTGGCGCAAGAGCTGCAGCCACTACACCGATCCCAAGGAGCGCGATCTCTGCCTGTCGAGCGCCGATCCGGGCCGGCCGGGGGGCGAAGGCAAGTTCGTGCCGCCGGGTCTCAACCCCGGCAAGGCGGTCCATATGATGGATATCCATGCGGAAAAGGGCATGCAATGCGCCGACTGCCACTTCGCGCAGGACAGCCATGGCAACGGCTATATCCAGGGCGAGGTCGCGAACGCGGTCGAGATCAGCTGCAAGGATTGCCACGGCACTGCCGATGCCTTCCCGAACCTGCTCACCTCGAACGTCGCGGCGCGGCCGCAGGGCAATAATCTTGCGTTGCTGCGCAATCCTGACGGGCGGCGCCGCTTCGAATTCCAGTATAATGACGATGCCGAGGTGATCGGCCTGATCCAGCGGTCGATCGTCGATCCGAAACTTGAATGGCAGGTCAGCCTCGTCAAGCAGGCGGTGACCCCGGGGCCGCACTTCAACGCCAAGGCGGCGCGCGCGAAACTGATGGCGCGCGCGGGCGCCGAGGACGGCAAATATGAATGGGGGCCGGGGGTCGCGAAGGAGGACCGCGCGCACGGCGACGACAAGATGACCTGCTTCACCTGTCACCTGTCATGGACGACGAGCTGCGGTGGTTGCCATTTGCCGATCGAGGCGAACTGGAAAACCAAGATGCACCATTTCGAGGGTGAGGAGACGCGCAACTTCGCGACCTACAACCCGCAGGTCGCGCGCGACGAGATGTTCCAGCTCGGCCGGCACCAGCTCACCAAGCCCGGCGAGCCGGGCCCGAACGGCGAAGCGCGCGGCATCATCACGCCGGTGCGTTCGACCTCGGCACTCGTGCTGTCGTCGACGAACATCAACCGCGAACGCATCTATGTGCAGCAGCCGCCGGTGTCTTCGGCGGGCTATTCGAGCCAGGCCTTCGCGCCGCACTTCCCGCACACGGTGCGCCGGTCCGAAACCAAACAGTGCAGCGACTGCCACCTGTCGGCCGCCGACGATAACAATGCGATCATGGCGCAGCTCAATCTGCTCGGCACCAATTTCGTCAATTTTGTCGGGCTCAACGTCTGGTCGGGTCAGGAAAACAGCTTCCAGGCGACGCGCGTAACCGAATGGGACGAACCGCAGGCGGTGATCGGCAGTTATCTCCAGAAATATGCCTATCCCGACTATTGGAAACTGCACGTCGAACAGAATGGCCGCGAGCTCAAGAATTGGGTGCGCGGCAAGACCTTCGACAAGAAACTATCGGGCGAAACCCACGCGCTCGAAGAATTCGCCAACATCGTTCAGGGGACGAGCGGCCGCGTGAACTGTCTCCAGCAGCGCGGCGAATATATGTTTGTAGCGGAGGGCAAGGGCGGTTTCCGCGTCTATGACGTTGCCTCGATCGGCAACAAGGGCTTCTCCGAACGCATCATCCGCGCGCCTTTCTCGGCGCTCGGCCACGATACGCATGTGAAAACGAAGAACGCGACCTGCATGGCGATCGCGACGACGCAGCCGATCAGCGTGTCGCGCAACGAGAATATCGTGAAGAATTTCCCTGAGAACCACGAACAGGTGATGCACGATATCTATCGCTATGCGGTGATCACCGACAGCGTCGAAGGTCTCATCCTCGTCGATATCGATACGCTCGCCGACGGCGAATTCCGCAACAACAAGTTCAAACGCGCGCTGACGTGGAACGAGGGTAATGTGCTGGCGGGCGCGCGGCACATCACGCTCGCGGGCAGCATGGCCTATATCACCACCGATGCGGGGCTCGTGGTGCTCGACCTCTCGGCACCGCTCCAGCCCAGGGTCACCGCGCAACTGCCGCTGACCGATGCGCGCGCGAGCGCGGTGCAGTTCCGCTACCTCTGGGTCACCGATGCCGAGGGTGTGAAGCTGTTCGACGTCACCAATCTGGCGCATCCGGTCGCGGTACCGTCGGGCACGGTTCGGCTGGCCAACGCGCGGAAAATCTATCTCGCGCGCACCTATATGTACGTCGCGGCGAAGGCGGACGGCCTCGTGATCGTCGATGTGACGCGCCCCGCGGCACCGATCGTCTGGCCGGGTCTGACCTTTGGCGGAATGCTCAACGACGCCGAGGATGTCATCGTCGCGTCGACCAATGCGTCGCTGTTCGGTTATGTCGCCGACGGGCGGAACGGCATCAAGGTGCTCCAGCTCACCAGCCCCGACAATCCGGGCCTCTATGGCTTCTCGCCGAAACCGACCCCCGAACTGATCGCTTGGGCGAAGACGCCGTCACCCGCGCTTGCGCTGTCGAAGGGGCTCGACCGCGACCGTGCGGTCGACGAAACCGGCGGCCAGATGGCGGTGTTCGGGCGTGTCGGCTCGCGGCCGTTCACCCGGCCCGAAATGGAGAGGCTGTTCCTGAACAGCAAGGGCGTGGTCTACAAGGTCAGCGACGAGGTCGACCAGAATGCTTGGCGGCCGCCGCTTCTCTACGCGAACTGAAGCCTACTGCCGCTCGGCCTGCACCACCGTGTCGGATGCGCGCAGCGCCGACAATATACGCATCACATGCTGGACGTCGCGCACCTCGACGACGACGTCATAGGTGTGGAATCCGCCCTCGCGGTTCGATAGCCGCAAATTGGTGATATTCGCCGAATTGGCGGCGAGGATGCCTGACATTTCGGCGAGCGTGCCGGGTTCGTTTAGGATGACGATGCACAGCCGGGCGTTTCCGCCCTCGCTGTCTTCCTGCCAGCGCAGGTCGATCCAGTCGGCGTCGATGCCGTCGGCGAGCCGCGGACAGTCGATGACATGCACCTCGATCCCCTCGCCCGGTCGCGACAGGCCGACGATGCGGTCACCGGGGACGGGGTGGCAGCAATCGGCAAGCTGATAGGCAACGCCCGGGGTCAGCCCGGCGATCGACACCGCCGCGCCCTGTACGAGCTTGCCGGGCTTGGTCTTCATTTCGGCGGTGATGCCGGGGACCAGCGCCTCGAGCAGCGCATTGTCGGTGATCCGCTGCTTGGCGATCGCGACATAGAGCGCCGTGTCGTCATCGAGCTTCAGCCGCGTCAGCGCGGCGGCGCGCGCCTTGTCGCCGACCTTGTTTGGCAGGCGAAGCGCGATCTCGTCGTACATCTTGCGGCCGAGCGCCGCGAGTTCGACCTTTTCCTTCGACCGCACATGGCGGCGGATCGCGGCGCGTGCCTTGCCGGTGACCGCAAAGCCCAGCCAGGCCGGCTGCGGCGTCTGCTTGTCGGAGGAGAGGATCTCGACCGTATCGCCATTGTTGAGCTGCGTGCGCAGCGGCACGAGCCGCCCGTTGACCTTGGCGCCGACGGTGCGGTCGCCGAGCCCGGTGTGGACGGCGTAAGCGAAATCGACCGGAGTCGCGCCTTTCGGAAGCTGGTGCAGGCTGCCTTTCGGCGTGAAGGCGAAGATGCGGTCCTGATACATCGCGATGCGCGTGTTTTCGAGGAACTCCTCGGGATCGTGCGTCTGTTCGAGGATTTCGATGAGGTCGCGGATCCACCCCGCCTGCCCGTCGGGCGCACTGCCGCCCTGCTTGTACGCCCAATGCGCGGCGAGGCCGAACTCGGACTGCTGGTGCATACCCAGACTGCGGATCTGGATCTCGATGCGCATATTCTGCTGGTGCATGATCGTCGTGTGCAGCGACTTGTACCCGTTGCGCTTCGGGGTCGAGATATAATCCTTGAACCGGCCGGGGACCATCTTCCACTTGCGGTGGAGGATGCCGAGCGCCGCATAGCAATCGGCGTCGGTCGGCGTGATGATGCGAAAGGCGATGATGTCGGTCACCTGTTCGAAGCTGACGTGCCGCTCCTGCATCTTGCGCCAGATCGAATAGGGATGCTTTTCGCGCCCCGACACATCGGCCTCGATCCCGTTCTTCGCGAGCAATTCCTTGAACTCGCGGCTGATGCCGGCGACCTTGTCCTTGCCGCCGGCGGTCAGCTTGGCGAGGCGCCCGGTGATCGTCGCATAGGCCTCGGGCTCGAGCTCGCTGAACGCGAGTAACTGCATCTCGCGCATATATTCATACATGCCGATCCGCTCGGCGAGCGGCGCATAGATATCCATCGTCTCCTTGGCGATGCGGCGGCGCTTCTCCGGATTCTTGATGAAGTGCAGCGTGCGCATATTGTGCAGCCGGTCGGCGAGCTTGACGAGCAGCACGCGGATATCGTCCGACATGGCGAGCAGGAATTTGCGCAGATTCTCGGCCGCGCGTTCATTCTCGGTCTGCGCCTCGATCTTGGAAAGCTTGGTCACGCCATCGACCAGCCGGCCGACGTCGCTGCCGAACAGCCGCTCGATTTCTTCGGGCGTCGTCAGCGTGTCTTCGAGCGTGTCGTGGAGCAATGCGGTGACGATCGTCTCGCTGTCGAGGTGAAGATCGGTCAAAATTCCCGCAACCTCGACCGGATGGCTGAAATAGGGGTCGCCCGACGCGCGTTTCTGGCTGCCGTGCTTCTGCACGGTGAACACATAGGCGCGATTGAGCAGCGCCTCGTCGACGTCGGGATCATAAGCGCGCACGCGCTCGACAAGTTCATATTGTCTCAGCATTGCGTCCAATGTCGTTCATGCAGGCAATATTGCAATGCGAAATTTGCTTGCGCCGAACCGCGGGCGTTGAGCAACTTTGATAACAACGGTTGGAAGCATCGTTCGCCGAGAAAAAACCGCCGTACTTCACTGGCAAAGCCAAGTGGACGTACGGCGGTTTTCGATCGGCGTGAAGGCCGGATTATTTTGCGCCGTTGCAGCGCGCCAGTTCTTCGGCTTCGAGCGCCTTGCCGCCTGCCGCGAAGCTCGCCACCGGACCCGCCTTTTTGACGAGAGCCGAACACATGACGAGCGGGCGGCTCGTACCCTGACCGGCGGTGCAGCTGGCGCCCTTGCACGCCCAGACGACGTCGCGCGCGACAAAGCGCGCCTCGGTCGCCGGACTGGCGAGTTCGGCGCGGTAGTAAGCGCCGCCCGCGGCGGTTGCAGCGCTGGATGTGAAGGCGAGGCCGCCGATCAGTGCGACGCCTGCCAGCGCGAAGGGCTGGGTGAGGGGAGAAAGCTTGAAAATGGGCATTGGGAGCTCCTGTTTTTTCGCAACCAATGGGTTGCGAGGCGTTCCCTAGACTTTGAGTTGCGAAATGCAACGGAGGCCTTATATTTTTTTGGCGCATGGGGTGATTTTACGTTAGGGCATTGGTTATGGGAAAATTACGCGAACTGCTGAACGACATGGATGGGGGCAATTGCGCCCTGCCGCTGGCGCTGGAAGCGATGGGCGAGCGATGGTCGTTCATGATCCTTCGCGCCGCCTTTAACGGTGTCCATCATTTCGAGGAGTTCCAGCAGGAACTGAACATCGCGCGCAACATCTTGTCGAACCGGCTGTCGAAGCTGGTCGACCATGGCATCATGGCGCGCGAAGTGATGGCCGAGGATCGCCGCAAGGTGCAATATCAGCTGACCGAAAAGGGCATCGAACTGCTCCCGGCGATGATCGCGCTGCGCCAATGGGGCGAAAAATGGGGTGCCGGCGTGCCGTCGACCCCGGTGCTTGTCGATGCGCGCGACGAACAGCCGATCGGCCCGGTAACGCTGACCGCGCACGACGGCCGCGTGATCGGGTATAAGGAATTGCTGTGGAAGCATCGCGCCGAACTCCAGCCGCTCGGCCAGGCGCGCGTGCGCGGCGAGGGTGCGATGGCGCCGGTCGCCGCCGAATGATCGGCCGCGCCGGTTTCCGATATCGCCCGCGCGGCGACTGACCATCGCCATCGCACGAGACCCCATGCCGCTTTTCCGACTGTCTTCGCCGGGTCCCTTTTTCGACAACAAGGTCCGGGCCTTCTGGAACCTGCAGATATTGGGCTGGGCCGCCTGGCTCGGCCTGCGCGGCGTGTCGGGGCTTGCCAATGGTCAGGCCTTCACCTTCCTGATCCCGCAGACGATCTCGGCGATCACAGGTTTCTCGCTGACCCTTATCCTGTCGGCCTGTTACCGCGCGCTGATCAACCGTCGCCCGCTGTTGATGTGGGGCGTCAGTTTCGGGCTCGCGGGTATCGCGACTGCGCTTTGGGCCTTTATCGACGCGTGGGTCGCACAGATCCAGAATCCGGCAAGCGAGGCGGGCTTCACCAGCCTGCTGCTCGGCGCGATGTATATCGACGCGACCTCGCTTGCTGCCTGGTCGGCGCTTTATTTCGCGATCAACTATTTCCTCCAGCTCGAGGAACAGAATGACCGCGTCATCCGGCTCGAGGCGCAGGCGGCGTCGGCGCAGCTCGCGATGCTGCGTTACCAGCTCAATCCGCATTTCCTGTTCAACACGCTGAACAGCATTTCGACGCTCGTGCTGCTGAAACAGGCCGAGCCCGCGAATGCGATGCTGTCGCGGCTGTCGGCGTTCCTCCGCTACACGCTCGCGAACGAGCCGACCGCGCAGGTGACGCTGGCGCAGGAGATCGAGACGCTGAAGCTCTACCTCGAAATCGAGAAAATGCGCTTCGAGGATCGGCTGCGTCCGCATTTCGCGATCGATCCGGCGGTCGCGCGGGCGCGTTTGCCGTCGCTTTTGCTCCAGCCGCTCATCGAAAATGCGATAAAATACGCAGTAACGCCGCAGGAAGACGGCGCCGATATCACGCTTTCCGCACAGTTGGCCGGTCAAAATGTTCGGATTACCGTGTCCGATACCGGCCCGGGATTGTCAGCCGACCGCACCGACCCCACCACAGGCATTGCAACGGAATCGACCGGCGTGGGTTTAGCCAATATCAGGGACCGTCTGGCGCAGGCTTTTGGCGACCAGCACCGGTTCGACGTCCAGATGGGCGCTGAGGGCGGTTTCACGGTGGTTATCGAGTTTCCGTTCCAGCCCGATGGGCAAATGACGATTGGAACCGAGAGAACATGACGATCAGAACCATCCTGGTGGATGATGAAAAACTGGCCACCCAAGGCCTGCAACTGCGGCTCGAACCGCATGCGGACGTCGAAGTCGTCGACACCGCGCAAAATGGCCGCGAAGCCATCAGAAAGATCAAGACCCACAAACCCGATCTGGTTTTCCTCGATATCCAGATGCCGGGTTTCGACGGTTTTTCGGTGATTCAGGGATTGATGGAGGTCGAACCGCCGCTGGTGGTGTTCGTCACCGCTTACTCGGATCACGCCATTCGCGCGTTCGAGGCGCAGGCGGTCGATTATCTGGTGAAACCGGTCGAACCCGAGCGGCTCGCGGATGCACTCGACCGCGTTCGCCAGCGGCTTGCGGAAAAGCGTGGTGTGGCGGAAGTCGAGCGGCTCAAGACGGTGCTCGCCGAAGTCGCGCCCGAAGCGGTCGAGGATTATGACGCAGAGGTCGCCCCCGATACGCACGCCGCCGACCGCTATGAAAAGATGATCAACATCAAGGATCGCGGCCAGATCTTCCGCGTCGACGTCGACAGCATCGAACGCATCGACGCCGCCGGCGACTATATGTGCATCTATACCGCCGACAACAGCCTGATCCTGCGCGAGACGATGAAGGATCTGGAAAAGCGGCTCGACCCGCGCAACTTCCAGCGCGTCCATCGCTCGACGATCGTGAACCTCAGCCAAGTGAAGCAGGTCAAGCCGCACACCAATGGCGAATGTTTCCTCGTGCTCGGATCGGGCGCGCAAGTAAAGGTCAGCCGAAGCTATCGCGACGTTGTCGCGCGCTTCGTGCATTGATCTGATGAAGGCGCCGGCATCGTCCGGCGCCTTTTTCGTTAGAGCTGGTGCCCTGTGCGATCGCGCTTGGTCGCCAGATATTGCTCGTTATATTTGTTCGTCGGCAGCGCGAGTGGAATGCGCTCGACGACTTCGACGCCTTCTTTCTCGAGCCGCGACACCTTCTCCGGATTGTTTGTCATCAGCCGGATGCGCGGGATATTCAGCAGTTCGAGCATTCGCCCGGCGATCGCAAAATCGCGCGCCTCGACCGGAAAGCCGAGCCGCAGGTTCGCATCGACCGTGTCATAACCCTGATCCTGCAGCGCGTAGGCGCGCAGCTTGTTGACGAGGCCGATGCCGCGCCCCTCCTGTCGCAGGTACAACAGCACGCCCCACGGCGCATCGGCCATGGCGTGCAGCGCCGCATGGAGCTGCGGCCCGCAATCGCATTTGAGGCTGCCGAGGACGTCGCCGGTCAGGCATTCGCTGTGGAGCCGCACGACGGGCGGATTGCCGTCGCGCTTGCCGATAACGAGCGCGACATGGTCCGATGCTTCTTCGGGGCTCCGGAAGGCGACGATCTCTGCAGTTTCGCTGGCTTCGACGGGTAGCCGAGCGCGCGCCGCGATCTCGAGGCGGACGGGATCGAGCAGGGCGGCGACATCGTCGACGCTGCATGCGGTTTCGGCATCGCCCGCCGCTTCGCGCACAAAAAAGGCGGGGAGCAGGCCCGCGTGGCGGGCCATCGCCATCGCTGTGGCCGCAGCCGTTTCGCCGCCGGTGGCGATGGTGAGGAAGGGCCCTTTGAGCGGGTTGGCGAGATCGAGCGCGGGATCGGCGATCGCGAGCGCCGCAGCCACGGCGGGCGCAGCATTCGCAAGGCGCACCGGCCCCGGCGTGGCGGCGACACGCTGGTTGGTGAGTTTGAGCGTCACCGCCCGCTCGCCCGACAGCAGGATGTCGTGGCTGCCAAATTCGGTCAGCGCGGCATCGCGCGCGCTTTCGACTGCCATCAGGTCGAGCGCGCCGTCGGGGCCTGTCAGGCGGAAGGGCCAGCCGCGCCGCAGCGCATCGATCGCGCGCGCAGCGTTCCGGGCACCGATATGATTCAAAAGTCGAACTCGGTGATCAGCGGGATGTGATCCGACGGCCGCTCCCAGCTGCGCGCGGGCTGCACGATGCGGTGCGAGACCGCCTTGGCCATCAGGTCGGGGGTCACCCACATATGGTCGAGGCGGCGACCACGGTTCGACGCCTCCCAGTCTTTCGCGCGGTAGCTCCACCAAGTGTACAGCCGCTCCGGCGCCGGGACGAAGTGGCGCCCGAGGTCAACCCAGTTCGATGCCGCCTGCAGCCGCGCGAGCGTTTCGACCTCGATCGGCGTGTGGCTGACGACGTCGAGCAGCGCCTTGTGGTTCCACACGTCGCTTTCGAGCGGGGCGACGTTGAAATCGCCGGTGAGCACCGTCGGTGTCCCGTTCAGCGCGCCCGACCATTCGGTCATGCGGCCGAAGAAATCGAGCTTCTGCCCGAATTTGGGGTTCAGCTCGCGATCGGGGATATCGCCGCCGGCGGGAATATAGACATTGTCGAGCCGTACGCCCGACGGCAGCGTCACGCCGACGTGGCGGGCTTCGCCGTTGGCCTGCCAGTCATATTTGCGCACGTCGGTCAGCGGCACCTTGCTGACGATCGCCACGCCGTGGTGCATACGCTGGCCGTGGGTGACGATATGCTGATATCCCAGTCGCTTGAACATGTCGGGCGGAAACAGCGTGCATTCGACCTTCGTCTCCTGCAGGCAGAGGATGTCGGGGGCTTCTTCGCGCAGGAATTTTTCGACGATGCCGATGCGGGCGCGAACGCTGTTGATGTTCCACGAAGCGATGCTGGTGCGAGTCATGCGGTGGCTCTATCGGCGCGGGCGGGGGGGCGCAATGTCCCAAACACCGGACAAATTAAACCCCCGTTCCAGGGGCGGTGGAACGGGGGTTCAAGGTCAGCGTTCGTCACGCTCTTGAATGAAGGTGCCTGGCATTCCGGGTGGGGCAACAGGGGGAAACCCAAATCCGGGGCCGTGTTGGCGCCTTCGAGAGATGGAATAGACGCTCTTCCCTGTCGCCAAGCTGAACGAAAATTGGCGGTCATGGGCCGATTCTGCAGTTCGTCGATGCGTGATGTCGGTTGGTCTGGAAAATGGCGCTGAATCCATTCGAAGATTCAGCGCCATATGATTTTGACTTGTTTTGAGGTCGTCGGCGTCAGCCGGCGCGGCCGCGCTGCTTCGGCCGCGGGTCGGTCCATTTGAACGCCGAGTCGGCAACCGCGACGTTGAATTTCTGGTTGGTGAGGTCGATCCGCGTGCGGTTGTTCTGCGAATCGAGCGCGACCCAGCCGCGCAGGCGCAGCCCTCCCGGCGCCGAGCCGTCGCGCACGAACACCATCGTGATCGTGCCATATTCGGGACGCTTGGGATCCTTGACCTCGACGCTCAGCACATCGCCGCTGCCGGTGGGCAGAACCTTGGCATATTTGGTCAGGTCGCGGTCGGGGTCGAGCAGCGCGCCGAGCGGCGAATTTTTGACCGGCCAGCGCTGAACCTGCCGCACCTCATAATCGATCATGGTGAGCGAGCTGCCGTCGCCGACGATCAGCAGCGGCACGCCCTTCTGGTACTGGAACCGGATCTTGCCCGGCCGCTTCAGGGTCAGCTGGCCGCTCAGCCGCTGGCCATTGCGGTCGGTCTGCACGAAGTCGGCGGTCATCGAACTGGTCGCCTTGAGATGCGACTGCACCGACGCCAGCGTGCTCGACGACTGCGCGACGGCGGGCACGCCGGCTGCAAGGCCTGCAGCGGCGATCGGCGCGAGCGTCCAGGCGGTGAGGCGGGTCATGTTCGTCTTGAAGATCATCGGACTCTCATCTTTGGATAGGAAAATGGTTCATCGCAGCCGGGCATTGAACCCGCGCTGAACCTCTTGTCAGACGCTGTTCAAGTCATGATGCGGCCGATGGTTCCTCACCGTTGCTGGCCATATTGGTCGGTGAGGACGTCGCGGCGGCCGACATGGTTGGGCGGGCTGACCAGCCCTTCCTCTTCCATTCGCTCGATCAGGCGCGCCGCGCTGTTGTAGCCGATGCGCAATTGACGCTGGAGCCAGCTGGTCGACGCCTTCTGGCTTTCGACGACGATCTGGCACGCCTTGGCATACATGCGGTCCTCGGCGCTGTCGCCGCCCGCAGGGGCCCCCTCCATCGCGAAGCCGCCGTCCTCGGGGTCCTCGGTGACGCTTTCGATATAGTCGGGGCGGCCCTGCCCCTTCCAGTGATCGGCAACCGCGCGCACCTCGTCATCCGAGACGAAGGGCCCGTGGATGCGCGTGATCTGCTTGCCGCCGGGCACATAGAGCATGTCGCCCTTGCCGAGCAGTTGCTCGGCACCCGCTTCGCCAAGGATCGTCCGGCTGTCGATTTTCGACGTGACGTTGAAGCTGATGCGCGTCGGCAGGTTCGCCTTGATGACGCCGGTGATGACGTCAACCGACGGGCGCTGCGTCGCAAGGATCAGGTGGATGCCCGCCGCGCGCGCCTTTTGCGCGAGCCGCTGGATCAGGAATTCGACCTCCTTGCCCGCGGTCATCATCAGGTCGGCGAGCTCGTCGACCACGACGACGATCTGCGGCAGCGGCGCATAGTCGAGCGTCTCTTCCTCATAGACCGGCTGGCCGGTGTCGGGGTCGTAACCCGTCTGGACCCGCCGCCCGAGCGACTTGCCCTTGGCAAGCGCGCCGCGAACCTTGTCGTTGTACGACGCCAAGTTGCGCACCGACAGCGACGACATCATCCGGTAGCGGTCCTCCATCTGCTCGACCGCCCATTTCAGCGCCCGAATCGCCTTCTTGGGTTCGGTCACCACAGGCGCGAGCAGATGCGGGATATCGTCATAGACGCTGAGTTCCAGCATCTTGGGATCGATCATGATCATCTTCACCTGGTCGGGGCCAAGGCGATAGAGAAGCGACAGGATCATCGCGTTGAGGCCGACCGACTTACCCGAACCCGTCGTACCCGCGATCAGCAAATGCGGCATCGGTGCGAGGTCGGCGATCATCGGGTCGCCGCTGATATTCTTGCCGAGGATGATCGGCAGCGCGCCGGTCTGGTCCTGGAACAGCGCGCTGCCGATAATTTCGTGCAGCACGACCGACTCGCGGTTTGCGTTGGGCAGCTCAATGCCGATCACGGTGCGGCCCGGGATCGGCGCGATGCGGGCGGAAAGCGCCGACATGTTGCGCGCGATATCGTCGGCGAGGTTCGACACGCGGCTGGCCTTGGTGCCCGGCGCGGGTTCGAGTTCATACATGGTGACGACCGGGCCGGGGCGAACCGCGGTGACGACGCCCTTGACCTGGAAATCTTCGAGCACCGATTCGAGCAGGCGCGCGTTGCGTTCGAGCCCCGCCTTGTCGATCTGTCCGGTCGGCCCCGGCGGCGGCGGCGCAAGCAGGTCGATCGATGGCAGCTGGTAATTGGTGAACAGCTCGGTTTGTGGCTTGGGTCGGGGTTTCGAGGGCGCGCTACGCTCTGCGGGTTCGGCGATTTCGGGCGGCGCGCGGTCGCTCGGCTCGGCGACCGCACGCGGCCGGACGACGCGCTCCATCAGGTTCGGCGCCTTGGTCTCGTCATTCGGTACCCGCGCCGGTTCGACAATGCGGCTTCCCTCGGCGGCGGGGAGCTTGAAGCGCGACGCCCAGCCCTTTTCGAGCCGGAGCGCGCGCCAGGCGAGCCAGAGGCCGAGGACAACGAGCAGCAATATGGTGGCGAAACGGATCAGCGCCGCGGCGGGCTCGCCGGCCTGCGCGAACAGCGGAGCGATCGCACCGCCGATCAGCAGCGCGATGATCCCGCCCCAGCCCGCGGGCATCGGGGCGTTGGTCGCGGGCGACCAGAGTTCGGCGCCGAGCCCGACAAGCAGGATACCGATAAAGCTGTATGCCAATTGGCGCGGCCAATAGGGCTGCGCCTCGCCGGTCCACAGTCGCCACGCGATGATCCCGAGCAGCGGCAGCAGGAGCGCGATGGGGGCGCCGCCGATCGACAGGCCAAGGTCGGCGAACCACGCGCCTGCGCTCCCCATCCAGTTGGCGGCGGTGCCGTGCGCAGCGGTGTTGAGCGCCGCGTCGGTGCTGTCATAGGTGAGCAGCGCCAGCGTCAGGAACAGGGTAAAAAGTCCGAGCGCCACCGCCGCGGCGATCACGAGCGATCGCGCGATGCTCTGGCGGAAAACCGTGCGCCAATCGGCCTTTACGGGTGCGGCCTTGCGGCTAGCCATGCTCTTTTTCCGGTCCCTGTCAGTTAACCACGGCGATATGCGCATGGGGCGGACTCGCCGTCAAGCAGCCCTCGGCAGCCCGCTGAAACGCGCCGTCCTTGTTCGGAAGGTCACAAAGGTCACGCTACGTCCCCCTGTCTTCCTCTTTTCCGCGTGCCCGGACGGGCGACGGATGAAATGGGTCGGACGGATAATGAGGTGGGTCATGGGGCGAGGTTATGGTGCGCGCATAATGTAGGACAGCGGAAAGTTGCAAATGGGGCGCATGGCGCGAAATCGATCACGCCATGCTTTCCATCCTCTCCGAAAACGCGCTAGGGCGAGGCCATGAGTGAAACGCTGCGCAGCGATGTCCTGATTTCGGGTGGCGGCCTTGTCGGCCAGACGCTCGCCCTCGCCCTCGCCCACCATGGCCTGTCGGTCCAGATCGTCGATCCCGCCGATCCGGTGACGACGATCGCGCCGGGCTTCGATGGCCGCGCGTCGGCGATCGCCAGCGCGACCTGGCAGATGTTCGAGGTGCTGGGGCTCGCTGATCGCCTTGCCGAACACGGCTGCCCGATCCGCGCCATCAAAGTGGGTGACGGCGTGCCCGACAGCGATCGGGGTGGCGAACTCGATTTCGTAACCGCCGACGGCGATCCGCCGCTCGGCACGATGGTCGAGAATCGCCAGCTCCGTCTTGCGCTGGCCGCGGGGCTCGCAGAGGCGCCGCTGGTACGGCTGCTAATGCCCGCCGCGGTGGTGTCGCGCGAGATCGACGCGCATGGCGTCACGCTGACGCTCACCGACGGGACGAAGCTCGCGGCGCCGCTGCTGATTGTTGCCGAAGGGCGCCGTTCGCCGACGCGCGACGCTGCGGGGTTCAGCATCGCGAACTGGTCGTACCACCATCACGCGATGATCGGCGCGGTTGCGCATGAAAAGCCGCACGGCAATGTCGCGCACGAAATTTTCTATCCGTCGGGACCCTTCGCATTGCTTCCGTTAGTCGACGACGCAGAGGGCCAGCATCGCTCGGCTTTCGTGTGGACTGTCGCGGAAAAGGACGGTCCGGGTTTCGCCAAGCTGGGTGAACGCGGCTTTGTCGCCGAATTGCAAAAGCGCGCGGGCGGCGTGCTCGGCGCGATGGAACTGGTCGCGCCGCGCATGACCTATCCGCTCGGCTTTCATCACAGCGCGTCGATCGTCGCCGACCGCATCGCGCTCGTCGGCGACGCCGCGCACGGCATCCATCCGATCGCGGGGCAGGGGCTCAACCTTGGCCTGCGTGACGTCGCGGCGCTCACCGAAGTGCTCGTCGAGGGCGCGCGGCTCGGGCTCGACCTTGGCGATGCCGCGCTGCTCGCGCGCTATCAGCGTTGGCGTGGGCTCGACAATATGATGGTCAGCCTCGCGACCGACGGGCTGACGCGGCTGTTCGGAATTCCCGGGCGCACCGCCGCTGCGGTCCGCCGCACCGGGCTCGGCGCAGTGCAGCGCATGCCGATGCTCAAACGATTTTTCATGGACGAGGCGCGCGGCGAGGCCGGCGACCTGCCGCGCCTGCTCGCGGGCGCCGAGATCTAGGTATTACTACCTAGGGCGTCCGCAGCGCGGCGCTAAGCATCACATCCTATGCCTACCGAGGCGGCAACCATGCCGCAGCACGATGGGGACAGGACCATGTCGGTAAAAAGCGACGCGCTCGAACAGGCGGTGACCGATTATATCCAGGCGCGGACCGCGCTCG
The DNA here is from genome assembly GCF_014873485.1 of Sphingopyxis sp. OAS728. Taxonomy (NCBI): domain Bacteria; kingdom Pseudomonadati; phylum Pseudomonadota; class Alphaproteobacteria; order Sphingomonadales; family Sphingopyxidaceae; genus Sphingopyxis; species Sphingopyxis sp. OAS728. The sequence goes on from NZ_JADBDT010000001.1 coordinate 3,147,385, forward strand.
ACGCGGCGCCGGGTGCGCGAACCCGCGCGGCGGTCGACCGCTCTTTTGCCCGGCTCGCCGCACTCGCGGCGCCGCGCATCCGCTATTTCACGCGCACCTATGGCTTGGCCGATGTCGCCGACGACGCCGCGCAAGTGTGCGCGATCGCGCTCCACCGGGCGGCCGAACGCTATGATCCGGCGCGCGCGCGCTTCACGACTTATGTGAACTGGCAGCTGCGCGCCGAACTGCAGGCGCTGCGACACCGCCTCCACGGCGACCAGCGCTGTGCCGGGCGGCGCGACGTCACCGCGATGCTGTCGCTCGATGCCTTGGAGGAGGGAGACGCCGCCGACTGGCTCGTCGACCCCGCTGCCGAACCCGCGACCGAACGCGGCGCGGCCGACGGTCTCGCCGGCCTTGTCGCCGAGCGGCTGGTCGCCGAGTGGGCAGCACGCCGCCGCGCCGGACTGGCGCGTGCCTGCCGCGCCGATGACGACGGGATCGAAGCGCGCGTCGCCGCCGAGCGGTCGCTCGTCCGCGATCAGCTGATGGTAAGCGACGCCGTCGAACGGCTGCGCGAAAGCGACCGCCATATCGTGCGGCGCGCGCTGGCCGATATGGTTCGCAACGCGGGGCTGAAAAAGCCGCACTGACCAGCTTCCCGGCCTACTGGGCAACCTATTGAAGCGTGGCGCGGCCGTCGTCGCCGTCGAAACGGCCAAAAAATTGCATCATCTGGACGACCAGTTCGGCACGCGCGTCGATTGGGCTTGCTTCGAGCAAGGCCTGTTTCGCCGCCGCATCGAAGGGTGCCACCTGCGCGATGCCGTTCACCAGCGTGGCGTCATCGAGCTGGCCGACCGAATCCCAGTCGACCACATAGCCCTGCCGCGCCGCAAAGCGCTTGGCCTCGCGTTCGAGGCTCGCGCGTTCGATGCTTGCGAGCACAGCATCGTCCTCGGCTTCGAGCTCGATCTCGGCTTCGACCTGCCTGAACGGCGTCGTGACGTCGAGCTCGCGGCGGACGCGAAAACGCGCGACGCCTTCGAGGACGAGGTTGAAGCGCCCTTCGTCGAGCGCCTCGACATCGACGATGCGCCCGACGCAGCCGATATCATAGAGCGCCGGCGGCTCGCGATCTTCTTCGCCGGGAAGCTGGCGCGGCTGGATCATCCCGATCTGCCGGTCGCGCGCCAGCACCTCCTGCACCATCGCCGAATAGCGCGGTTCGAAGATATGGAGCGGCAGATGCAGCCCGGGGAACAGCACCGCGCCGGTCAGCGGAAAGATCGCGATCCGCTGGATAGTCAGGGGCGCGGTCTCGCCCATCAGCCGAACAGGATCAGCGACAGGCGGCGGCGCTGTGCCGCGACCCACGCGTCTTCGAGCCCGACGGCTTCGAACAGCGAAAGCAGCTTGGCGCGCGCGGCGTCCTCGTTCCATTCGCGGTCCGCCGCGACGATGTGGAGCAGATTGTCGGCCGCCGCATCGCGCTGGCCAGCACCGATCTGGGCGCTGGCCAAATCGAATCGCGCCTGATGATCGTCGGGGTTCGCGGCGACAGCGGCTTCGAACGCGGCGAGCTCGCCCGCATCGGGGGCGTCGGCGGCGAGCGCGAGCGCGCTTTTCGCCTGCGCGATTGCGGGGTCTTCGGCGATCTCGGCCGGGATGACGTCGAGCGCGGCCTGCGCGCCTTCCATATCGCCCGCGAGCACGAGCGCACGGATCAGCCCGCCATGCGCCGCAGCATTGTCGGGCGCGATATCGAGAATCTGCGCAAAGACGCTTGCGGCGCGCGGGCCGTCGCCTTCGGCAAGGACGCTTTCGCCCATTTCAATGAGCGGTGCGATTTCGACCGCGCGCGCGGTCGCTTCGCTCTCGATCGGAAGCTGCGCGAGCAGCTGGTCGAGAATCGCCTTGAGCTGGCTTTCGGTGCGCGCGTTGGTCAGGTTCGCGACCGGCTGGCCCTGGAAGATTGCATAGACGGTCGGGATCGACTGGACCTGGAACTGGCCGGCGATGAAGCGATTCGCATCGACATCGACCTTGACCAGCACGACGCCCTTGTCGGCATAATCCTCGGCGACCTTTTCGAGCACGGGGCCGAGCTGTTTGCACGGCCCGCACCATTCGGCCCAGAAATCGAGGATGACGAGGCTGGTCATCGACGGTTCGACGACGTCGCGGCGGAAAGCTTCGACGGCTTCCTTTTCGGTGGGATTCAGACCGAGCGTGGCCACGCAATATTGCTCCTGTTTTGATCTGGCGTCGCTTCCGCACCAGCGGCAGAGACTCTTTCCCCGCTTATGTGGGAATTTCGGGCGATATGCCAACCCTTCGGAGAAAATGCACAATCAGGGGTTGCCGAGTCAAAAAGCCGGTGCTAATCGCCCGCCTCACCCGCTGGAACCGACCGGTTTCCAGCCGCCAGAGCGGGCGTAGCTCAGGGGTAGAGCACAACCTTGCCAAGGTTGGGGTCGAGGGTTCGAATCCCTTCGCCCGCTCCAGTTTTCCTCGATATTTTTGCAGTCGGTCCCCTCAGCGAAGGGGCGCGCACTATCTAGTTGGACGAGAAGTTCAGCGAGACGAGCGCGATGACGAACAGCAGGATCACCGCGGTGAACAAAGCCGTCAGCGCGGTGAACAAGATCGCGCTGGGCCGCCGCTGTGCATAGAGGCCGTCGCTATCGCGTGCGGTCGCGATGTCGGTACCATCGTCCTCGTCCCCGTCATGCGGCGCCCTCAGTAGCGCTGCGCTGATCGCGCTCGCGGGGACGGGTGTCAGGAATTCGCACCCGAAAAGCCTGCCGTCGTTCCGAACGACGCGCGCGGGGGCGGCGCCGAGTTCGGGCAAGACGAGCAGGAAGGTTTCACCGATCGAAAAGGCCGCGTCGGTTTCGATCAGCAGACCGGTTCGCGAAAGATTGCGGATGACGACCGCGGATTCGGCGGACGCCGAACGCGCGGCGACATCGAGGCGGAGCGTGCGGCGTTGTGTCCGCCGGCGGTCGACCGTCTCGACCGGATTCGCGATATGGGCCAGCAAGGATCTCACCACTGTCTCCCTTGGCGAATAGCATCGCCTGCAACCCTTAATATTGGATTGTCGCGGCGAGTTTGCGTGCGTGAAATCGAGCCGATCCTGGCCTCGCGCGGCGCTGTTCGACTCGGTCCGGGCGGCCGCGCGAATCGAGCCGATTCGCCTCCCGGCCGAGCGCGGCATGCGACGAGCCGTGTCATTTTATGGATCGAATTGGGACGGAAATCGGCCCGCCTGGCGGCCGTGCGCTTTTGCCAACGTCCGTGTATCTATCTGAATATCAATAACATTATTGCAAACGCCTTGTCGCTCGCTGCGTGAGCGCCCTGCCCAAATCTCCCGTGCCTAAAAATGTGTTAACGCGCTTGCGGAGTCTCGAGAATCCATGCTTCCTAATGGGTGGGGAAGGTCCGAGTCGCTCGGACAGTGGGTCGCACTGACATTGGAAGAAATTTTGCTGTGCCGTTTTTGCGGCAGGGCGAGGTGCGTTCGAGGGAAATTGACATGGATGCTTTCGACAATCCGGCGCGGAATGGCATGACGGGTCCTGAGCGCGACGGCGCATCTAATGAGGCATCGAACCGGGCCGTATCGGGCGGCGAGTTCCTTGCCGCCGCCGCGAACGTGACGGCTGCCGCGTCGACGATACCGCTGGCGATCCAGGCCATCCTCGTTCCCGACGCAAGCGGACGCATCGTCCTGCCCGCGGGCGCATCGATCGACGATATCACGATATCGGGCACCGACCTCGTCATCACTCTGCCGAACGGTCAGGTCTTCGTCATTCCCGGCGGCGCGGTCGACGTTCCGGCCATCGTCGTCGACGGCGACACAGTGCCGGCGAGCACCGTCGCACAGCTGCTGGAAAATCTGGGCGAGCTGAACCCCGAAGCCGGGGTTCGCAGCTCGGGTGGCAATTTCGCCGATCCCGAGGGCCCGATCCAGGACGCTTATGCGCTCGGCGACCTGCTGCCCTATACGCAGCTCGCCTTTCCGCAGCCCGAAGACCGCGAACTTCTGCCGGCGGTTCAGGACGAGGAACCGACGATCGTCATCGTCACCCCCGACCAGCCCGCCGGGATCGCCGCGGCGACCGCGAGCGTCAGTGAAGCCGGGCTTCCGGCGCGCGGCAACGAGCCTGCGGGCAGCAACAGCGCCGCGAACAGCGAAACCACGACGGGATCGATCGTCTATGACGCCGGCGACGGACTCGATTCGATCACGATCAACGGCACCGCGATCACTGCGGTCGGCCAGGTCATCACCACCCCGCTCGGCCAGCTGACAATCACCAGCCTGACGCCCGGCAATGTCGGATACAGCTACACACTGACCGACAACACCAATGCGAACAACAATCTGACCGATCCGTTCACCGTCGTCGTCACCGACAATGTCAACGCCGGCGAACAGATCATGCAGATCGTGCCCTTGGGCGACAAATTGCTGATCGAAACGCGCGTCACCCCGCGCGACATCGCCTTCATCAAGGTCGGCGACCCCGCGAACGTCAAGGTCACGGCCTACGACTTCTCGATCTATGGCGGGCTCAACGGCAAGGTCGTGCGCGTGTCGGCCGACAGCATCTATGACGAGGTCGAACGGCAAGCCTATTTCACCGTCGTCGTCGAAACGACGAACAGCTATCTGACCTCGAACGGCCGCCGGCTGCCGATCACCCCCGGCATGCTATGCGATGTCGAGATTGTGACCGGCAAGAAATCGGTGCTGAGTTACTTGCTCAAGCCGGTCTTGAAGGTCAGCGGGTCGGCGCTCACCGAACGCTGATTGTTCAGCGCGAGCGTGTAGCTTTTCTGCGACGCCGGGATCGCGGCGAGGTTCGGCGACGGCTGCGTGCCGCGATAGGCGTGCACCCAGCGCCGGTTCTCGCTGAACGACAGCACCGGCCGCACCGCATTCGCGCGGCTGCCGTCGTAGAGGCGGTCGGTTACATTATCGAGCACGAGCTTCCCGGCATCGGTCTGGACGAGCAGGAAGGCATGATCGGCGTTCGCCGCGAGATCGCGAAGCAGCACGAGCTTCATACGGTCGGCATCGATACCCGCGGCGCGCAGCATCTGCATCTTGAGGATCGCGAAATCCTCGCAATCGCCCTTGCCGCGCGCGATCGTCTGTTCGGCGGTCGCCCAGAAATCGCGCTGCCGGTAATTGCGGTCGTCGTTCACATAGGCGATCTCGCGGTTCACCCATTGGTTGACGCGCGCGAGCAGGTCCTGCTCGGCAAGGCCCGGCGACGCATTCGCGCTGCGCAGCTTGCTCTGCATCAGCCCTGCTGGCGCGGCGCGGCGGACATGGTCCCACCGATTGTCGAAGCGCGTGCGCTTGACCGGAATCGCGCGGGTGCCGAGCTCGGCGGTGGGATCATAGTCGGTGGTTTCGGTGAGCGGGGCGAAGATCGACGGCGCGCCGCAGCTTTCGGGGCGCGCGAAGGAAATCGGGGTGCGGCTCGCGGGTTCGAGCGTGTGGCGAACCGGGAAAGCGTCGAGGCCTGCGGTCATGGGCACGGCCGCAGGAAGGGGTGCCTCGGCGCCCTGCTGATCGGCCCGGATGCGGTCGAGCGCACTCGGCGCGCCGCCCAAAATGGCGCGTGAGATGTCGATAGGCGCGGACGGCGCAACGGCCATCGCGGCCGGACATGCCGCCTTGCTGTCCGCCAACGCCTTGACGTTGAGCAGCTTCGACGAGGCGTGCGCCGCCGACGGCGTCAGCGCCGCGGCGGCGAGGGCGATGGAGACAGGAAGCCATCGCGAATCGCCAGCGACAAGATGGGCATGCTTTCTCATGCCACCCGATTTGACGCGGCGGCGTGAGGATATGCTTCATGACGATAGTAAACGCGCCGTTGAGCATGTTTTCGGCGAGGGCGGGATCAGGCGTCCGATTTGAGCGTAAGAGGGAGCCCGGCGGTGAGCAGCACCACCTCGCGTACCGTCGCCGCTACCGACTGGTTGAGCTGGCCCGCGGCGTCGCGGAACGCCCGCGCCAGCGCATTGTCGGGGACGATGCCGAGGCCGACTTCGTTCGCGACGAGGATCAGCGTGCCCTCGAACCGGGCGATCGCGTCGCAGAGCTGGCGGCCCGCGCGCGCGATATCGGCGTCGGCGAGGAGCAGGTTTGAGACCCATAGCGTGAGGCAATCGACCAGCACGACAGCTTCGCGGCCGCTTAGCGCGTCGATCGCGTCTGGCAGCTCTCGCGGCGCTTCGACGGTCGTCCAGCGCGGATCGCGGTCCGCCCGATGACGCGCGATCCGCTCACGCATTTCGTCGTCGAAGGCTTCGGCGGTTGCGACGAAAACCGGATTGCCGCCCGCGGCTTCGGCGCGCGCCTGCGCATAGCGACTCTTGCCCGATCGCGCGCCGCCGAGCACGAACAGCGACGATCCGCTCATGCGCTGATCCCCGCGATCCGCAGCATCGCGTCGATATCGGCATGCGCCGCAAACTCGCCCGCAATGTCGTCGAGCGCGGCATCGACATCGGCGACATAGTCGCGGCCGTTGCCCGCGACGCCGATCCGCGCAAGCAATGCCTGCCGCAGTTCGGGCGACGCGAACAGGCCGTGCAGATAGGAGCCGATCACATTGCCTGCGGCATTGACCGCACCATCGCGGGCAGCGCCTTCCATTATGGCAAAGGGCCGTTCGGTGCCGGGACCATGCGTTTCGCCCATGTGCATCTCATACCCTTCGACCGGCGCGCCAAGCGCTGTCCCTTCCACCTGACGGAGCACCTTGGCGGGCGAGAGTATCGTCTCGACATCGAGCAGGCCGAGCCCCTCGACCGCGGCCGGCGCGCCCTCGATCCCCAGCGGGTCGGCGATACGCTTGCCCAGCATCTGGTATCCGCCGCACAGCCCGACGATCAGCCCGCCGCGCCGGTGATGCGCCTTGATATCGATGTCCCAGCCCTCGGCGCGCAGCGCGGCGAGGTCGGCGATCGTCGCCTTCGATCCGGGTAGCACGATGATCCCTGCCTCGGCGGGGATCGGGCGGCCCGGCGGCACCATGACGATCTCGACCCCGGGCTCGAGCTTGAGCGGGTCGAGGTCGTCGAAGTTCGAGATGCGCGGAAGGATCGGGCAGGCGATCATCCGCCGGCCCTCGCGTGGATCGGCAGGGCGTTCGAGGATCACCGCATCCTCGCTCGGCAGGCGCGATGCGGCGCTCAGCCAGGGGATGACGCCGAAACCCGGCCAGCCGCTGCGCTTTTCGATCTCGCGATAGCCATCCTCGAACAGCGCCGGGTCGCCGCGAAACTTGTTGATCAGGAAGCCGCGGATCATCGCCGCATCTTCGGGATCGATCACCGCGCGCGTCCCGACCAGCGACGCGATCACCCCGCCGCGATCGATATCGCCGATCAAGACCACGGGGACATCGGCGGCGCGCGCAAAGCCCATATTGGCGATGTCGCCCGCGCGCAGGTTGATCTCGGCGGGCGATCCGGCGCCCTCGACGACGACGATATCGGCGGCGGCGCGAAGGCGATCGTAACTTTCGAGCACTTCGGCCATAAGCGCGCCGCGCGCTTCGCGAAAATTGCCGCTGCCGAGCGTGCCGCGCACGCGGCCGTGGACGATGAGTTGCGAAGTACGGTCGGCCTGCGGCTTCAGCAGCACCGGATTCATGTCGCTGTGCGGCTCGACACGGCACGCGATCGCTTGCAGCGCCTGCGCGCGCCCGATCTCGCCGCCGTCGATCGTGACCGCGGCATTGTTCGACATATTCTGCGGTTTGAAGGGCAGCACGCGAAGCCCGCGATTGCTGAACGCGCGGCAGAGGCCGGCGACGAGCACCGACTTGCCGACGTCCGAACCGGTGCCCTGCAGCATCAGCGCAGCCATGCGGCGCCTCCCGCGATCAGCCACAGCAGCAAGCACGCGCGCAGATAGATGGCGAGCGCGCGGTCGATTGCGTCGCCGCACGCGTCGCTCACCCCGTCGCCGATCCATGGTTTGTCGTGCATCACGCTGTCATAGGCGATCGGGCCCGCGAGCCGAAGCCCCAGCGCGCCGGCCATCGCCGCCTCGGGCCAGCCGGCATTGGGTGAGGCATGTTTGCGCGCATCGCGCCACAGGATGCGCCACCCGGCGCCGCCCGCGACACACAGCAACAGGCCCGATAGCCGTGCGGGAATCCAGTTGGCGAGATCGTCGGCGCGTGCCGCCGCCCAGCCAAAGGCGCGCCAGCGCTCCTCGCGGTGGCCGATCAGGCTGTCGGCGGTGTTCACGGCTTTATACGCCCATACCCCCGGCAGGCCGAGCAGGATCAGCCAGAACAACGGCGCGACGACGCCGTCGCAGAAACTCTCGGCGAGGCTTTCAATCGCGGCGCGGGCGACGCCGGCCTCATCGAGCGCGGCGGTGTCGCGGCCGACGATCATGCCGACCGCGCTTTGGGCGCCCGTGAGGTCGCGCGCATCGATCCGCTCGCCGACCGCGCGCACATGATCGAACAGGATGCGCTGCGCCAGAGCGGGCCAGGCGAGGATGGCCACGGCGACCCAGCCCCACGCGCCGAATGATGCGAGCAACAGATGCTGGAGCGCCCAGCCGGGGCCGGCGGCGAGGATGAACAGCAAGAGCAGGGTCAGGACGCCCAGAGCACGCCGCGCGGCGAAGCTATATTCGGAGCGGTTCCACGCCACTTCACGGCCCTCGATGATCCGCGCGAACAGCCCGACCGGGTGGCCGATGCGGCGATAGAGCGCGCGCGGCCAGCCGAACGCCGCGTCGAGCGCCAGGGCGGTGAGCGCGACCGGCTCAGCCATCGGCGAGCGCTGCTTCGAGCCGCGCGCGCGCATCGGCATCGGCGGGCAGGCCGATCCGGAGCCAGCGGGGTTGGTCGGCGAAAGGCCGGGTCAGGATCGCGCGCCGCGCGAGCCGTTCGAACAGCGCCTGCGCATCGTCGACCTCGATCAGGCGAAAGAGCGGGCAGTCGCCCGTTGGCCGAAAGCCTTGGCGCGCCAGCAGGGCGTCGAGCGCGGCGGCTTCGGCGGGCAGGCGGCGCCGTGTCGTGGCGATCCAGTCGCGGTCGGCGTAGGCGGCGGTGCCAATCGCAATCGCCGCGGCCGATAGCGGCCATGCGCCGAGCCGCTCGCGCAGCGCCGCGACGATAGGCTGCGGGGCAATGACGAAGCCGAGCCGGACACCCGCGAGCCCGAAAAATTTGCCGAAGGAGCGAAAGACGATCAGCCTTGCGTCGTCATCGACCGACGTCGCGACACTTGCCGCCGGATCGACATCGGCGAAGGCCTCGTCGACCAGCAGCCAGTCATCCGGCCCGCGCGCGTCCAGCAGCGCCTGCATGGCATCGGCGCCGATTGCATGGCCGTCAGGATTGTTGGGATTGGCGAGGATCAGCGTGCCGTCATGGCGCCGTGCTGCTTCGCGGTCGATGGGCATGCTTTCCGCGAGCATTTCGCCATGCGTGCGATAGCTTGGCGCGATATGCCGTGCGGGACGGCTCACCAGCGTCCCGGTGAGCCGCAAGCCGATCTCGCTGCCCGGCACCGCGCAGACATGGCGTGGATCGACGCCGAAAAAGGATGCGGCGACGGCTTCGAGTTGTGTCAGTGCTTCGGGATCGGGCAGGCGCTGCCAGTCGACCGGGATGTCGGCTGTGCCCGGCCAGACGTGCGGGTTGATCCCGGTCGACAGGTCGATCCAGTCGCTGTCGCCGAAATGACGTCTCGCCGCCTCGATCCCGCCGCCATGCCAGGTCCAACGTGCGCTCATGCCAGATGCGCCCACAACAGCGCGGCGGCGAGCAGCAGGCTTTCGCCGAGTTCGATTCCGGCGCCATGCCCGTCGCCTGAAATTCCGCCGATGTTGCGCAGCAACCACCAGCCCCAGAGAAGGAAGGCCATTGGTGCAACGAGCAGCGAAGGTGAGAGCCACGCCGCGGCGACGAGAGCTAACGCCCATAGGACGAAGTCGACCGGCCGCACGGCATTGCGAAACCGCGATCCGAGCCCGGCGTGGAGGTCGGGCAGCGCGCGCGACCAGACGAGCGGGCCGATCCGCGCCGCGAACGGGACCAGCGCGATGGCGGGAAAGGCTTGGATGGTGAGCAATGCGTGGAGCAGGACGAGCTTGGCGAGCAGTTGCAGGGCGATGGCCACAACCGCGAAGCTGCCGACATGCGGGTCGCCGAGGACAGCGATCATGCGCTCGCGATCCTTGTGTGCCGCACCGCTGGCATCGGCGATATCGCCGAGTCCGTCGAGATGCAGCGCGCCGGTGACCGCGACCCAGACGATGAGCGCGCAGAGGGCCCCCGTCCACGGATCGATTTGCGTGCCGGCCCAGCCGGCGCCGGTGACGAGCGCGCCGACGATCAACCCGACCGCAGGAAACCAGCGCATCGATGCTGCGAATTCGTCGCTCGAAACCGCGATCCGCGGCGTCGGCAGCCGCGTCAGGAACTGGATCGCGACGATCAGCCCCTTCACGGAGTGAGTCCCGCAATCTGCGCGCTGGGCTGCTCGCCCGGCCAGACGCGAAGCGAGAGCCGCGCGGCATAGGGCAGGTCGAACGCCCAGAGCTGGCGCTGGTCGAAACCGCAAAGCACATGGAGCGCCGCGCGCATCGCGCCGCCGTGGGTCACGACGAGGGTAGGGATCGGCGCAAGATCGCCTATCGCGGCGGAGACGCGTGCGACGAGCGACGACCAGCGTTCGCCGCCGGGCGGCGGGTTGGCGTCGGGGTCGTCCCAGAAGCGGCCGAAGGCGTCCCGGTCGACGGCGCTGCTCGGCTGGCCATCCCAGTCGCCGAAATCGAGTTCGCGCCAGCGCGGGTCAATCGCGAGCGCTAGGCCCGTCGCTGCGCCGATCGCTTCGGCTGCTTCGCGGCTCCGGCGAAGGTTGGACGCGATCAGGCGTTCGATGCCGAGGTCCCGGGCTTGCGCTGTGCAGGCGGCAATACCATCGACCGTCGGCATCCCATCGGTGCGGCCCATCAGCAGTCCCGGCGTTTCGGGCGCGCCATGGCGCAGCAGATGGAGCGCAAAGGCGGTCACAGCGATGCCGAGACCTCGGCCTCGGCAAAGGTTGCCATCCGGTCGTGCGCCGCGAGAGCGCTGCGGATGATATTCGCCGCGACCGCCGCCCCGCTGCCTTCGCCGAGCCGCATGTCCAGCGCCAGCAACGGATGGAGGCCGAGCAGGTCGAGCAGGCGCCGGTGCCCCGGTTCGGCCGAGCAATGGCCCGCGATGCAATGCGCGGTGATCGCGGCATTGCCGGCCGCGAGCGGGGCGATCGCCGAAGTGCAGATGAACCCGTCGAGCAGCACGGGCACGCCGAGTTGGCGCGCGCGCAGGATGGCGCCCGCAATCGCCGCAATCTCGCGCCCGCCGACGCGGCGCAGCGTCTCGAACGCCGAGCGCGGCGCGTCGGCGTGGAACGCGATGGCTTGATTGACGACCGCGGTCTTGCGCGCGACGCCATGGCCGTCGACCCCGGTGCCGGGGCCGACCCATTCGGCCGCATCGCCGCCCAGACTGCGCGCGCAGAGCGCGGCGGCGGCGGTCGAATTGCCGATCCCCATTTCGCCGAGGACGATCAGGTCGAGGTCGGCGTCGACCGCCGCCGCGCCGCGGTTGAGCGCGTCCAGACATTCGGCTTCGCTCATCGCCGGGGCGATGGTGAAATCGGCGGTCGGGCGGTCGAGATCGAGCGAGACGACCGCGAGTTCGAGCCCCGCCGCGCCCGACAAGGCGTTGATCGCCGCGCCGCCATTCGCGAAATTGCCGACCATCTGCGCGGTGACGCTCGGCGGAAAGGCGCTGACGCCATGGACGGTGACGCCATGGTTGCCGGCGAAGATGGCGGCGCGCGCGTGGGCGACCTGCGGCCGCGCCCTGCCCTGCCACCCGGCGAAGAAGATCGCGAGGTCTTCGAGCCGACCGAGCGAACCCGCGGGTTTGGTCAGTTCGCCCTGCCGCACCCGTGCATCGGCTTCGGCATCGCGGTCAGGCCCACGCAGGTTGGCGAGCGCGGCCTCGAAGGCCTGAACGGAAGCAAAGCTGGTCATTCGGCGACAAATCCTGGCGGGGGTGTGCGGGTGATGAAATGGCCTTTGACGCCTTCGGGCCAAAGCGAATAGGGGACGCGGCCATGCTCGCTCGCGGCATAATGGACCGCATAGTCGAGGATGGCGCGCGCCGATTCGGCGTCGCCTTGAAAGCGGCCGAGGACGTAGCCGACCTTGTCGGGCGCGCGCAGGTGGACGGTACAATGATCCGCGCATGCGAAGAGGCACGCCATTTCCTGGACCGCGATGGAGGCATAGTGCGGCTCATCTTCCTGGAGGCGTTTCAATGCCTCGACGAGCCGCGCGCCGCCACGCACGCCCGACGCGTCGTCCCGGGACTCGCGGCTGTGGCGGCAGGTGTTGCACACCACCACCGCCGGACCCGGATCGACGCGCGTGAGCATCAGGCCGCCGTTGCCGGTTGCTGCGGTGCGGGAACACCTGCCGCGACGAGCACGCGATAGAGGACATAAAGCCCGATCAGGATCGCGCCGTTGCGCACGAACTGCTCGGCGAGCAGATCGGGCGCCATTGCGGTGTGCAGCCCGCCGAGGACGAGCGCGAAGGCGAGGATGATGCCCTTGAACGCCGTGAACCCGGCGGCATAGGCGAGGCTCAGCCGCGCCGCGACCGTGCGGTAATCGAGCGCCTGCAACGCCGCATAGCCTGCGAGCGCCGAACCGACCGCCGCCGTGCCGAGCCCGACGCCCCACGCCAGTGTGCTTCCGTCGCGCGGATAGCCAAGCAGGAAGAAGCCGACGAACTGGCTCGCTGCCCACGCCAGCAGCATCAGCGCGAGGCCGTCGCGGCGGCGCATATGCACCGCCGCGAGCGCCGCAAGCGACGGAAAGGGCGTTGCGCAACCGAGCGCGAGCGTCGTTACAGTGCTCGCGGCCGTCAGCAGCGAGACCCACAGCGTCGAGGCGCCCCGATCCGACAGCACGGCCATCAGAAACGGCCCCTTATGCCGGCATAGATGCTGCGACCGAGCGAGCCATAGCGGAACGCGGTCATATATTGCTCGTCGAAGATGTTCTCGGCGCGTGCGAACAGCTTGACCTCGTCCGACAGCGCATATTCGGCGCGCAGGTCGACGAGCGTATAATCGTCGAGCCGTTGTGCGTTGCTGGCATTGTCATAGCTCTTGCCCGACCAGCGGACTGCTGCGCCGAGTTCGAGCCCGAAATCGAAGCCATAGCTCGCCGAGGCGTTGGCCGTTTGACGCGGCCGGCGCGGCAGCCATTTGCCGAAATTGGCGGTGCCTTCGGAGCGATCCTCGGCGACGATCCAGCTGTAATTGCCGTCGAGCTTCAATCCGCCGAGGGCCAGCGCCGCGGTCGCCTCGACGCCATGCGCCTCGCTGCGCGCGACGTTCGAATAATAGCCGAAACGGCGCGTCGTCGGGTCACCCGGCACGAAACACATCGGGTTGGTCGTCGTCGACGAACAGCTGTTGTAGATGATCTGGTTCGTCGTCGTGCGGTCGAACCAGGTCGCGCCGACCATCAGCTTGTTGTCGAACAGATGCTGCTCGACGCCGGCTTCCCAGCCGTGCGCTTCCTCGGGGTCGAGCCCGATATTCCCATATTCGCTGAACTGTTGATAAAGCGACGGCGCCTTGAAGCCTTCGCCATAGCTTGCGCGCAGCACCGTGCCGGTCGAAAGGCGCCATACGCCGCCCGCAGCGAACAAGGTCTGCCCGCCAAAGCTGTCATGATCGTCGTAACGGACGCCGCCGTTCAGCGTCAGCCCGTCGAGCGGTTCGACGCTGAGCTGGCCATAAACGCTGGTGATCTCGGCCTTGCCGCGCGCGAATGCCGGGACCGGGGTTGCCAGCGACGCTGCGGGCGAGCGGCTGCGGAAATCGGACCGTTCATTCTCGACCCCGAAGATCGCGGTGATGCGGTCGGTAAAATCGAAGCTGCCCTGATATTCCCAGCGCTGGTTCTTGCCGTCGGCCTCGAAGCTTTGCGGACGCGCGCGGTCAGGATTGAAATTGTCGCGGTTCGTGTCTGTGTAAGCGTAAGCGATACGGTTGCGGAAGCGGCCACCCACGAGGTCGACATTGAGCCCGGCGTAACCGACGAACTCCTTGTTGAGGCCATAATCGTTGCTGTCGACGTTGAAGCCGTCGAATTCGACCCGGCCGCTCGAATAATAGCCCCGCACATCGACGCTGACATTGTCGGCGAGCGCGAGTTCGGCGCGGCCGGAGAGATTGGTGTTGCGATAGCCGTCACGCTCGACCCCGCCGAACGCCTTGGCGTGCGACGAAATACCGTCGGTGGTGAAGCGCTGGCCGCCGATGCGCCAGCTCAGCGGGCCCGTGCGGCCGCCGACCGCGGCGCGCGCGCTGACGGTCTGGCGCGATCCCGCTTCGAGGTCGAAACTGCCTTCGAGCGCTTTTTCGGGCGAGGCGGTGACGACGTTGACGACGCCGCCGATCGCCTGGCTGCCCCACAGGATCGACTGTGGTCCGCGCAGCACTTCGATCCGCGAAATGTCGCCGGCGAGCAAATTGGTGAAGTTGAAGCCGCCGCCGGTCGACGACGGATCGTTGAGCTTCACCCCGTCGATCACGACGACGCTATGGTCCGATTCGGCGCCGCGAATGCGGAGCGAAGTCGACGTGCCGTAACCGCCGTTGCGCGAGATGCTGATGCCCGGCGTGCGGAGCAGCAATTCGGTGACGCCGATATCCTGCGCGCGGTCGATCGCTTCTTTGTCGATCACGGCGATCGACGACGGCACTTCGTCGAGTGTCAGCGGCGCGCGCGTTGCGGTGACGATGATGCTGTCGCCGTCGGCGGCGACGGCATGCGCCGTGCCCGCGTCCTCGGCAAACGCGGCAGAGGAGGCCGCAACGGCGGCAAGGCAGATCGAACTTCGGAAAACAAATTTGAACATTGGGTACCCCATCGACGAGGCCGCCCACACGCGTGGGATCGATGGGTTGTCCGGGGACGCACGACATCGAGCCCGCGCGCGAACGCGGCCAAACCTGTCGTCATGCGGGTTCACCCCCGTCCGCCCGGCACACCCTGTCCGGTCGAAAGACGACGGCGACGGGCAGGTCTCCTGGCTTGCGGGTCAGCGCCGGTCGGCCGCCTTCTCGGGACCGGAATCCCAATGGCAAGTGGCCGATGGCTCGCCGCGTACAGTTGCAGGGGCAGCCGGGGTTTTCCCGTTCCCTCTTAGTCTCCGTTGCCGGGGAACCTGTCGCTTGCCGCGGCCGTTAGCCCCATTTTGCGGCTGCGGTCAATTGCTGCGATGCAGCGGTGGACCGATCAGAACAGCCCTGGCAGCTCGCGCTGGGCGGCGCTCGGCTGGTCGGGGACCAGCATTTCGGGTTTGGCGGACATGGGCGCGCCGCGGCGCTGCGCCGACGCGCCGGCGCTGGCATCGGCGATCCGCGTCGTGCAGGCCCTGCCGGCGAGGAAGTCGATCGCGGCGCTGACCGACGCTTCGCGCGCGTCGCCGAGCGGAAGCGTCAGATCGTCGCTCGCGGCGCAGCTGTTCGCGATCTTCGGCGCCAAGCCGTCATAATAATCGCCCGCGCCGGTCGCGTTGACCGTCGCGAATGCGACCACGCGCATGCGGTCGTCGCATTCGGCCTTGTCGAGCGCGATCTGGCCGACGGGCTTGCCATAGGTGTTGCTGCCGACCAGCGTCATATTGGTGCCGAGGTAGGGCAGCATCGAATTGATCACGAGTTCGCTCGCCGATGCGGTCGAAGCGGTGCCGATGAAGGCGATGCGCGTCGGCGCGATCGACTGCGCGCTGGGCGCGAATCGATGTTCTTCATTCTCTCCCGATTTGGTGGCGCGAAAACGGGTCTGCGAGAAAATTTGCCCGGCGCGATTGGCCCCCATCAGGTCGCCCATCAAATTGGCGGTCGAAACAAGGCCGCCGCCATTATAGCGGAAATCGACGATGATATCGGTCACCCCGCGCGCGCCGAAATCGGCAAAGGCCGCCTTCAGCTGGTCGTCCGCCGACGCGATGAAGGTGCGCAGGTTGAGATAGCCATAGCTGCGCCCGCCCTCGGTGATGATCTTCGCGCCATAGCGATCGGAAATCGGGTCGAGCGAATAGTCCGCCTTCGCCACCGTGACGTCGCGGGTGCCGGCGGCATCGGTGATGCGTAGCACGCGGCTGACCCCCGGGTCGTTCGGGCCGAGCGCATTGGTGATGCCCGCGGTGCCTTCGGCATTCACGATGCTGGCGACCGTGCGCAGGTTGCTGCTGTTGGTGCCAATCGCGACGATCGCCGTGCCGCGGTCGATCCCCGCGGCAAAGGCCGGTGCGCCTTCATAGGCCTCGGCAATAAGCACGCGCTGGTTTACCGCGTCATAGGTCATCCGGACCCCGAAACCGGCACTCGATCCATTCGAAAAGAAGGCGTTTTCTTCGGCGATCGACGTGATGTAGGTGAAGAAGCGGTCCTTGTTCAGCGCGCGCGCCGGCGCGACCAGCGCATCGATATAGGATTGGACATTGTTATGGGCGGCGGGATTGACGCTCGCGACGTCGCCGGGGAACAGATACCATTCGTCGATCACCGCCTTGGCAAAGATCTGCCGCGAGGTCAGCGCGCAATTGGGGGTCGGTGTGGGGCTCGGCGTCGGGGTGACCGTGACGGGGCCGCCGCTGCTCAAGCTTCCTTCGCCGCCGCACGATGCCAGCATCAGCGCCGCGAGCGTTACAGCCGCGATCGACTGCTTCGACTTGCCCATGAAAACTCCCCCGGTTCGACCCAATATCCGACTATTCCGTGTCCGCCTCCGCATCATTGCTTCGGCCCTTGAAGCCTTGGGCGATGACATAAAGTTCGGGCGACCCCTTGCGGCTCGCCGGCGGTTTGGCGTGTTTTACCGTTGAAAAATGACGTTTTAGTAAAGTCAGCAGCGTGTGATCGGCGCCGCCCGCAAACACCTTGGCGACGAACGCGCCGCCGGGCTGCAAATTCTGCACCGCGAAATCGGCGGCGGTTTCCGCGAGCCCGATCGTGCGCAAATGATCGGTCTGCTGGTGGCCGACGGTGTTCGCCGCCATGTCCGAAATGACAAGGTCGGGGGCGCTGCCCAGCGCCTCGATCAAGGCATCGGGCGCCGCATCGTCCATGAAATCCATCTCGAGGATTTCGACGCCCTCGAGCGGCTCGCAATGGAGCAGGTCGATCCCCGCTACGCGCGCGCGCGGGTTCGCCTTGCGTACGACCTGCGACCAGCCGCCCGGCGTGATGCCGAGGTCGACCACGGCGCGCGCTTTCTTGATAAAGCCGAATTTATCGTCGAGCTCGATCAGCTTGTACGCGGCGCGCGAGCGATAGCCCTCGGCCTGCGCGCGGCGCACATAGGGGTCGTTGAGCTGGCGTTGCAGCCAGCGCGTCGACGAGACGCTGCGCTTGCGCGCGGTCTTGACGCGCACATGCAAGCCGCCGCGGCCCCCCGATCCCTTGGCGCCACCCTTGCCGCCGGCACCGCTCATTTGCGATACTCGCGGCGGGTGACGGGGATGTCGCGGCCCTGCATCGCCAGCGTGCGCAATATGCCCTCGCGGATGCCGCGGTCGGCGACGCCGACGCGCGCGGCGGGCCACAGGTCGATGATGCTTTCGAGGATCGCGCAGCCCGCGACGACCAGGTCGGCCCGCTCGCGGCCGATGCAGGCGATTTCGGCACGGTCGGCAATGCTCGCATCGGCAAGGCGGCGGCTGATGCCGCGCATCGCCTCGGACGGGACGACCAGCCCGTCGACAGCGCGGCGGTCGTAGCGGGGCAGGTCGAGGAAGACGCTGGCGAGCGTCGTGACGGTGCCGCTGGTTCCGAGCAGGCGGAGATTCTGGCCGGCAAACTGCTCGGCGCGGTCGGCGAAGGCCGAAAAAGCGGACCGTGTCACGTCGCGCATATGGGCATAGGCGGCCTGCCGCCCGGCGAGGCTGTCGTCGGGAAGCGGGGCATGTTCGGTCAGCGAGACGACGCCCCATGGCACGCTGATCCAGTCGTGGATCTGCACGTCATGGTCGGATACATCGACGTGCATCAGCTCGGTCGAGCCGCCGCCGATGTCGAATATCAGCGCGGGGCCGTCGCCGGGTTCCATCAGATTGTGGCAGCCGAGGACGGCGAGCCGCGCCTCTTCGGCGGCCGAAATGATATCGAGGACGATGCCCGTCTCGCGGCGGACGCGGTCGGCGAGTTCCTCGCCGTTGGTGGCGCGGCGGCACGCCTCGGTTGCGACCGCGCGCGACAGCGAGACATGGCGCCGGCGCAGCTTGTCGGCGCAGATCGACAGCGCCGCGACGGTCCGATCCATCGCCGCTTCGCTGATTTTCCCGCTGCCGTGCAAGCCCTCGCCCAGACGGACGATGCGCGAAAAGGCGTCGATGACGACGAGCTCGCCATTTTGCGGGCGCGCGATCAAAAGTCGGCAATTGTTGGTGCCAAGATCGATGGCCGCATAGCTGCGCGGCCGCGTGATCGGCATCGGGCGCGCATCGCCGCCTGCCTTGTTTCGTCCTTTCGCCGCCGGCCCCGTTCTTGAACCTGGCCGCGGCGGTCGCCCTGATGGCGCTGCCATTTGCCGCATGGCTATTGTAACCTGTTCTGCTCACGCGCCCGCAAAAACGCGGGCGTGCACTTGGCGCCGAACCTAGGCTTCCCCCGCCATGTTGGCAAGTCTTCCCCCTGCGGCCCCGCGTCGGGCAAGAAAAACCCCGCCTGGCACGGGGGTCAGACGGGGCAAAGGAGGGAAGGAAATTATTGGGGGTCGGAACTGCCCTTAACGGCAGCCGTCATTCCCCTTGTCGATCGCGCGGCCGGCGATTGCGCCGACGGCGCCGCCGAGGATCGTACCGACCGTACGGTCGCCGCGACCGGCAATCTCATGACCGGCAAGGCCGCCCGCAATCGCGCCGATCACCGTGCCGCCGGTGCCATTGTCGCACTGGCGATAATTGCGGCGGTCACCGCGGTAATAGCGGCGGTCGTTGCGATAATCGCGGCGGTTGTCCCGGCGATAGTCGCGGCGGTCATAACGGCGGTCGTCGCGGTCATAACGAACATCATAGCTCGAATAGCCGTCGCGGTCGTACCAGCCGTTCTGCGCCGCGGCGGGAGCCGCCATGCCCAGCGTCGCGGTGGACATCAGGGCGGCGATCGAGAGGGTCACCATCTTTTTCATTTTCGTTCTCCTTCGTCGTCGTTTGGCCCGTCTGGGCTGTGTCGATGATCATGTTTTGCCCGATTCGCTTTGAGCCAAGCCTGAACATCATTGTTGGCCAATGTTCAGCTTTCTGCGGTGAGCCGCTTTCCTTTCGCCCGCTGCCGCCGTAACCCCGCGGCGATGCGCCGTTTGCTCTTTGCTGCCCTGATCTTCCTTGCTGTCGGCCCGGTGCCGGGGGCCGTGATGCGTTTTCCGGAGGAAGATACGACCCAAGCGGCATCGGCGCGGCCGCTGGTCTTTCCGCGTGGGACGACGGGCAGCATGCGCTTTGTGCGCGGCTGGCATCTCGTCAGTCCGCACAGTCGCTTCGGCGGCTTTTCCGCGCTCGCGCGCATCGGACCGGGCCAGTTCCTGCTTGTCGGCGACAATGGCTATTCGACACGCCTGTCGCTCGATTCGCGCGGCGCGGTGTCATCTGTGCAGATTCGTGCGTTACCGACGATCGACGGCCGCCCGGCCCGCAAATCGATGGCCGATACCGAAGCGATGTTTATCGACGCCGACAGCGGCAAGATTTGGGTCGCGCTGGAGATAATCAATCAGATCTGGCGTCTCGACGCCGGTCTTTCGCGAATCGAATCGCGCCGCAAATTGCCCGAACCGCATTGGCCAAGGAATCGCGGGCCAGAGGCGATGACGCGGCTGGTCGATGGCCGGACGGTCGTTTTTTCGGAAGATGCCGACGACGATCCGCGCGGGCGCGAGGCATTGCTCTACACTGGCGATCCGGCCGCCCCGGGCCCTGCGCCGATTCGCTTTTTCTATGATTCGGCGGGGCGGGGGCTGGTCAGCGACGCCGCAGCGCTGCCCGACGGGCGCATCCTGCTTGTGCACCGGCGGCTCGGTTTCGACCCCGTCTTCACGACGGTGATCGCGATCGTCGACCCGGCGGATATCAAAAAGGGTGCCGTCGTGCGGTCGCGGACGATCGGCCGCGTTCCCGCGCCGCTCGCCGAAAATTACGAAGGCGCGGCGATTTCGGTCGAGCGGGGGCGCATATATCTGTGGCTCGTCGCCGACGACAATTTCAACATCTGGCAGCGCAGCCTGTTGCTGCAATTCGAGCTGGTGGACCTTCCGCCGAGAAAGGCGCCGGACAGCAAAAAGGCCGCGCGGTAAACCCGGCGGCCTGATTGCTTTTAGCGATTTGGAAGCGCTTAAGCGGCCTTTTCGGCCAGCTTCTTTGCAACTTCCTTCTTCACCTTGCGGGCCGAAGCCGACAGCTGGTCGTCGCCGGCCTTCAGCAGCCAGTTGTCGAGGCCGCCGTTGTGCTCGACCGTGCGCAGGCCGTGGGTCGACACGCGCATCTTGACGCCCTTGCCGAGCGCGTCCGACAGCAACGTCACATTCTGCAGGTTCGGCAGGAAGGTGCGCTTGGTCTTGTTGTTGGCGTGGCTCACATTGTGGCCAACCTGGCGGCCCTTGCCGGTCAGTTCGCAGATGCGCGACATGGTCTTCGTCCTCGTCTAAAAAATTCGGATCGGCGTCCGGGCACTTCCCGAAAAACGGAGAGTAGAGGACCGGAGTGAGCCGGGAAAGGCGCGCGCTTATCGGCTTGCAGGAGATTCGTCAAGCGAATAGGCCGCTTTTATGGCCTCATTCCCGCTCCCCGAACCCATGCGCCGCGCGCTCGATTTGGCCCGCATTGCCGCAGAATGGGGCGAGGTGCCCGTCGGTGCGGTGATCGTCAAGGATGGCGCGATCATATCCGAGGGCCACAACCGTCCGCGCGAATCGCACGACCCGACCGCGCATGCCGAAATCGTCGCGATTCGCGCTGCGGCGGCAAATCTCGGCAACGAGCGGCTCGACGGCTGCGACCTTTATGTGACGCTCGAACCCTGCGCGATGTGCGCCGGCGCGATCGCCCACGCCCGAATCGCGCGCCTCTATTATGGTGCCGACGACCCGAAGGGCGGCGCCGTTGTCCACGGCCCGCGGACCTTCGCGCAGCCGACGATCCATCACCGGCCCGAAATCTACGACGGGATCGGGGACAGCGAGGCGGCGGCGCTCCTCCGCGACTTTTTTGCGGCGCGGCGCTAGCCGAGCATCTCGTCGACCCACGCCGGTACCAGCACGCCTGCGGGCCCATGCCGTGCTTCGTCGAACCAGTGCGACCCCTGGCTCGGCTCCATATTGAGTTCGAGTGTGCGTGCGCCCGACGCGCGCGCTTCGCGCACGAACCCCGCAGCGGGATAGACCGCACCCGACGTGCCGATCGACACGAACAGGTCGGCACGGTTCAGCGCATGATAGATGTCCTCCATCCGGTACGGCATTTCGCCGAACCACACGATATCGGGGCGGAGCAGCCCCGCGACGCCGCACGCGGGACACACCGGCCGGTCGAGCAGCGGCCCGGTCCAGGGCACGCGTGCGTCGCACCCGGTGCACCAGGCATTGAGATGCTCGCCATGCATATGGATCAGCCGCTTCGCGCCCGCGCGCTCGTGGAGATCGTCGACATTCTGCGTGACGATCAGCAATTCGCCCGGCCACAGGGCGTCGAGCCGCGCGAGCGCTTCGTGCGCGGCATTGGGCGCCTTGGTCTGGATCGCCGCGCGCCGCATGTCGTAGAAGCGCAGGACGAGGTCGGGATCGCGGGCAAAGGCTTCGGGGGTCGCGACGTCCTCGACGCGGTGCTGTTCCCACAATCCGCCGCCGTCGCGGAAGGTGTCGATGCCGCTTTCGGCCGAAACGCCGGCGCCGGTGAGGATCACGATATTGTTGATGTCGCTCATGACCCCTCTCTATCCGCTCGTGTCGAGCGAAGTCGAGACACCCGTGAATGTGGTACAAAGCTGCGGGGCATCTCGACTTCGCTCGATGCGAACGGCTAAGGGGGTGCCGAAATTCAGGGGACAGGTCATGACCAGCATCGGCATTATCGGCAGCGAAGGACGGATGGGCGTCGCGCTCGCCGTCGCCATATCCGAAGCGGGGCAGCGCAGTTGCGGCGTCGACAAGGGCGGCAACGTCCTGAAACTGGCGAGCGACGCCGACGTGCTCGTCGATTTCTCTTCACCCGCCGCGCTCGAGGCGACGCTCGACGCCTGTGTCGCCGCGAAGACGCCGATCGTGATCGGCACGACGGGGCTCGAGGAGCGCCATCATTATCTGATCGACGATGCCGCGAAGGATATCGCGGTGCTCCAGACCGGCAACACCTCGCTCGGCGTGACGCTGCTCGCGCATCTGGTGCGCGAGGCGGCGACGCGGCTCGATGCCGACTGGGATATCGAGGTCGTCGAAATGCACCACCGGATGAAGGTCGATGCGCCGAGCGGCACCGCGCTGCTGCTGGGGCAGGCGGCAGCCGAAGGGCGCGGGATCAATCTCGAAACAAGCGCCGAACGTGGCCGCGACGGCATGACCGGTGCGCGGGGGCGCGGGAGCATCGGCTTTGCCAGCTTGCGCGGTGGCACCGTCGCGGGCGATCATGACGTGGTCTTCGCGGGCAATGAGGAAATGATCACGCTGTCGCACCGCGCCGAAAATCGCATGATCTTCGCGCGCGGCGCGGTGCGCGCGGCGCTGTGGCTGATAAACCAGAAGCCCGACCGCTATACGATGCCGCAGGTGCTCGGGCTGCACTGATCGCCATGAAAAAGGCCGATATCTTCGAATTCTACCGCCGTCTCGCCGAGCTCAACCCGAGCCCCGAGACCGAGCTCGAGTTCGGCAACACCTACCAGCTGCTCGTCGCCGTCGTGCTGTCGGCGCAGGCGACCGACGTCGGGGTGAACAAGGCGACGCGGCTGCTTTTCCAGGATGTGAAGACGCCGCAGCAGATGCTCGACCTCGGCGAGGACGGGCTGAAGCAGCACATCAAGACGATCGGGCTGTTCAACGGCAAGGCGAAGAATGTCATCGCGCTTTCCGAAATTCTCGTCCGCGACTTCGGCGGCGAAGTGCCCGCCGACCGCGACACGCTCGTCGAACTGCCCGGCGTCGGGCGGAAAACCGCCAATGTCGTTATGAACTGCGCCTTCGGGGCGGAGACCTTCGCGGTCGACACGCATATTTTCCGCGTTGGCAACCGCACCGGCCTCGCGCCGGGAAAGACGGTGCTCGCGGTCGAAAAACAGCTCGAAAAGAACACGCCTGCTCCGTTTCGCGTCGGCGCGCATCACTGGCTGATCCTCCACGGCCGCTATGTCTGCAAGGCGCGCACGCCCGAATGCTGGCGTTGTCCGGTCGACGACCTCTGCCGCTACAAACCCAAGACGCCCGCGCCGAAGGGCCGGGGACGCGCCGAAGCCGTCCCCGGCTGATCGTCACGCGCCGAACGCGCCGTCGATCGTGTGCATCGCGCCGGTGACGAAGCCGGCTTCGGGGCCCGCCAGCCATGCGACCATGCCCGCGACCTCTTCGGGGCGCCCATGGCGCTTGATCGCCATGAAGCTGTGCATCAGCTCGCGCATCGGGCCGTCCTCGGGGTTCGCATCGGTATCGATCGGGCCGGGTTGCACGATGTTGATCGTGATTCCGCGCGGGCCGAAATCGCGCGCCAGCCCGCGCGCCATGCCCTGCAGCGCCGATTTGCTGAGCGCATAGGAGGCCATGCCGGGAACGGGCATGCGGTCGCCGTTGACCGATCCGATCACGATGATGCGGCCGCCCTCGGGCATCTGCCGCGCCGCCTCGACCGAGGCATGATAGGGCGCGTTGACGTTGACGCGGATCAGCCGGTCGACGTCGTCGGGATCGAGGTCGAGCGCGTCGCCGAACAGCGCGAAGCCGGCGTTGACGACGAGCACATCGAGCGGGCCGCTCTCGCGCACCCGCGCGATCACCGCGTCGCGGTCGCCGCTGTCGGTCGGCACCGCGCTGGTGCCGGTCTCGGTCGCCAGCTGCTCGGCCGCCTCGCGCGAGCCATTATAGGTGAAGACGACATTCGCGCCGTCGGCGGCGAAGCGGCGAACGATCGCCGCGCCGATCCCGCGACTGCCGCCGAGGACGAGAACCGATTTTCCTTGGAATTCGGACATTGGGAGACTCCTTGCTTATTAGTGTAGGGATAACTACATAAAATCGCACAAGCCATCGTCAAGGTATTTTGTAATTGTGACTACAAATAAATCCAGATCGCGCGGTCGCCCGCGCCGGTTCGATCCCGAGGCGGCGGTCGCGACGGCGCAGCAGCTTTTTCACGCGCGGGGATACGACGCCGTCAGCGTCGCCGATGTCACCGATGCGCTCGGCATCAATCCGCCCAGCTTCTATGCCGCCTTCGGCAGCAAGGCCGGGCTTTATCAGCGCGTGCTCGATCATTGGACGGGTACCGAGGCGATCCCGCTCATCGACATATTGCGTCCGGACGTCCCTGTCGCCTCTGCCCTCGCAGCCATGCTGGAGGAGGCCGCGCGGCGTTATGCGTCCGATCCCGCGGCGGGCGGTTGTCTCGTGCTCGAAGGAACGCGTTGCAACGACGAGGGCGCGCGCGAAGCCGCCCGCGCGCTCAATCTCGGTGCCGAGGAATTCATCCGTGACTATATCGCGGCCCGCCACCCCGAGGCCGCCGACGAAGTGACCGATTTCGTATCGACGACGATGTCCGGGATGTCGGCCAAGGCGCGGAGCGGCCACGACCTGCCCCGCCTCCTCGCCACCGCGCGTCTCGCCGGCAGCGTCCTTGCGCAAATCCTGCCTGCCTGATCGCCGCTTGTCGGATGCCCTCTTGCGAAGCCGCGCGGACGCGGCATAGTCCGCCGCCATGCGCATGTCATACAGCCCGCTCGCCCTCGCCGCCGCCTTGCTGGCCGCCGCACCCGTCCACGCCAAGCCCGCCGATACCGAGGCGGCGAAAAAGATCCTGAAGGACAGCATCGCGATCCCGACGGTCGAGGGGCGCGGTCAGGTGCCCAAGCTCGCAGCCTATTATGCGAGCGTGCTGAAAGCCGCGGGCTATGCCGACAGCGATATCGTCATCACCCCGATGGGAGAGACCGCGACCTTCGCCGCGACGCTCGCCGGGACGGGCAAGGGCAAGCCGATCGTGCTGCTCGGCCATATGGACGTCGTCGAGGCCGATCCCAAGGACTGGACGCGCGACCCCTTCGTGCCGGTCGAGGAGGAAGGTTATATTTTCGGTCGCGGGTCGGAGGATAACAAGTTCGACGTCTCGATGATGGTCGCGACGATGGCGCAATTGAAGAAGGACGGCTTCAAGCCTAAGCGCTCGATCATCCTTTTGCTCTCGGGCGACGAGGAAACCTCGATGATGACGACGCGCGCGCTGGCGGCAAAGTATAAGGGCGCCGAATTCGCATTGAATGGCGACGGCGGCGGCGGGCTGATCGGCGAGGACGGCAAGCCCAAATATTACGGGCTGCAGGCGGGCGAGAAGACCTATGCCGACTTCACGCTCGAAGTCACCAATCCCGGCGGGCACAGCTCGCGCCCGTCGGACACCAATGCCATCGTTCAGCTGTCGAACGCGCTCGCCAAGGTCGGCGCCTATCGCTTCACGCCGCAGCAGAACGAGCTGACCAAGGTCGGCATGCCGATCGTCGCCGACCAGGTCGGCGGCGACATCGGCGCGGCTTTGAAGGCGTTCGCCGCAAACCCGGCCGATGCGAAAGCCATCGCCGCGATCCGCGCCGACCCCGAATATATCGGCCAGATCGGCACCACCTGCGTGCCCACCATGACCAAGGGCGGCCATGCCGAAAATGCGCTGCCCCAGCGCGCGACCGCGAACATCAACTGCCGCATCTTCCCCGGCGTGCCGGTCGAAACGGTGCGCGCCGAACTCGAACGGGTGATCGGCGATCCCGCGGTCAAGGTGAACACCGATCCCGACGCGAGCGCCAGCGACGCTTCGCCGCTGCGCCCCGACGTCGTCGCGGCGGTGACGAAGGCGG
Organism: Sphingopyxis sp. OAS728; assembly: GCF_014873485.1. NCBI lineage: Bacteria > Pseudomonadati > Pseudomonadota > Alphaproteobacteria > Sphingomonadales > Sphingopyxidaceae > Sphingopyxis > Sphingopyxis sp. OAS728. The sequence goes on from NZ_JADBDT010000001.1 coordinate 3,173,556, forward strand.
TGCATGCGCGCGCACCCGGCCTGCCGATCATCCCGTCGATGAGCGCGGGCGCCACCGACAGCTATCATTTCCGCATCCAGGGCGTGCCGAGCTATGGCGTCGCGGGCCTCTTCTCGAAGGCGAGCGACAGCTATGCGCACGGGCTGAACGAGCGCGTGCCTGTCGACGCAATCGCGCCCGCGCTCGCGCATTGGGACAGCCTGCTGCGCGACCTGTCGAAATAGGCGGCCTCTCCCGCATCCAGCCCCTTTTGAGAATCATTCTCATTTGATAGGCTGGGTGCGGGGAGAGTTGCCATGTCGATATTCCTGCGCCGCGCCGCGGTTCATGTCCTGACGGCAGTCACGGGTGCGGCGCGCGCCCTGCTCGGCCGCAAGGGGCTGCCGGCACAGCCATTGTTCCGCAGTTTCGGCCTCTATCGCGGCATCTATATCGGCGGCATCGCGATGAAACAAAGCACGGGGTGGGAAATGCACCCCGACGGCGACGAGGTGCTGACGCTGCTCTCGGGCCAGTTCGATATCGTCCTCGATGAAGGCGGCGTCGAACGGACGATCGCGCTGGCGCCCGGACAGGGCGCGCTCGTCCCGCGCGGCGTCTGGCACCGCATGGTCATCAAGGTTCCGGGTGAGCTGCTTTTCCTGACTCCCGGCGACACCACCGAGCATCGGCCGCTCTAGGCCGGAAGCAAGGCTTCGACCGCGCGCTCGACCATCGTCACCGCCGCTTCGGCGCCGAAACTGCTCGAATCGAGCGACAGTTCGAGCCAGAGCCCGTCGACCATCGCGGTCAGCATGATGGCCAATCGCCCGGCATCGGCCGCGCCGCATGCGGTCAGCAGTTCGCCCAGCCGCTCGCGATAACCGGCGTAACTTTCCGCATGGATGTCCGCCATCCGAGCATCGCTGCGGGCGAGCGCCCAGAAGGCGGTCCATGCGCCGAGCAGTTCGGGATCGGTCACCGGCGGGCGGAAGCTTGCGGTCAGGTAAGCGGTCAGCCGCGTGCGCGGATCGCCTCCCGAACCCTCGACCGCGCCCGCGAAAATCGCGTCCATCCGGTCGCTCGTCGCCTGGTAGGTCGCGGCGACCAGGTCGTCGATGCCATCGAAATAATGGCGCAGCAGCCCCGGCGAGACGCCCGCCTTCGCGCAGATGGCGCGAACATTCGTGCCCGCCAGCCCATGCTCGGCCAGACACGCCGCCGTCGCCTCGATCAGGTCCGCCCGGCGGGCGTCGGCGCTTTCGCGCGTAAAGGCTTGGCGAGCGGCGGTCATCTTGTTATACATCTGTACAACAAGGATCGACTCATGGCAACGCTGCGCGACACTTTCGACAACATCGACCCGCTCGACGGATGGTCGCTCCCCGCCTGGACCTACAGCGATCCCGATTTCTATGCGGCGGAAATGGAACGGATCTTCCGCCCGAGCTGGCAGGTCGTCTGCCACGACAGCGATATCCCGAACGTCGGCGACTGGCACAGCATCGACTATTGCGGCGAGAGCGTGATCCTTGTGCGCGGTACCGATCGCCATGTGCGCGCCTTCACCAATGTCTGCCGCCATCGCGGCTCGCGGCTCGTCGACGGTGCGGTGGGCTGCGCGAAGAAGCTCGTCTGCCCCTATCACGCCTGGACGTACGAGCTCGACGGCCGGCTGACCGGCGTGCCCGATAGCGCGAGCTATCCGACGCTCGACAAGGGCAAGGCCGGGCTCGTTCCCGTCGGGCTCGAACAGTGGCGCGGTTTCTGGTTCGTACGGCTCGAGGACGACGGCGGCCCGTCGGTGGCGAGCATGATGGCGCCCTATGAGGCGCAGGTCGCCCCGTATCGCTTCGAGGAACTCGGCGCGCTCGGCCGCGTCACGCTGCGCCCGCGCGAGGTGAACTGGAAGAATGTCGGCGACAATTATTCCGACGGCCTCCACATCCCTGTCGCGCACCCCGGCCTCACGCGCCTGTTCGGCAAAAGCTATGGCGTCGAGGCGGAGGATAATGTCGACCGCATGTGGGGCGATCTGATCGACCGGCCGTCGGTCAATTGGTCCGAACGCATGTACCAGCGACTGCTGCCGTCGGTTCCGCACCTGCCCGAAGCCAATCAGCGCCACTGGCTCTATTTCAAGCTGTGGCCCAATGTCGCGTTCGACATCTATCCCGATCAGGTCGATTTCATGCAGTGGCTGCCGACCGGGCCGACGACCTGCCTGATCCGCGAGATCAGCTATGTCCTGCCCGACGAGCGCCGCGAGATGAAGGCCGCGCGCTACCTCAACTGGCGCATCAACCGCCAGGTCAATGCCGAGGACACCGAACTGATCACCCGCGTCCAGCAGGGCATGCAGTCGAAAAGCTTCACCATGGGGCCGCTCAGCGACAAGGAAGTCTGCCTCAAGCATTTCTGTTCGCGGATGCGCGACCTGATCCCCGAGGCGCGGCTGGAGCGGGCGCCGAAGGCGGGATGGAGTCGGCAATGACCATTTCTTTCCCGTTCGCATCGAGCGCAGTCGAGATGCCCATCGTGAGAGCGCGGCCTCACGGTGTCTCGACTTCGCTCGACACGAGCGGAGAATAGAGGTGGTCGATATGCCTCCCGTGGTGATCGTCGGCGGCGGCCCCGCCGGCATGGTCGCGGGCCTGCTCTTTGCGCGCGCCGGGGTGCCTGTCACCATCCTCGAAAAGCACGCCGACTTCCTCCGCGATTTCCGCGGCGACACCGTGCATCCCTCGACGCTCGAATTGTTCAACGAGATCGGGCTGCTCGACGAGTTGCTGAAAGAGCCGCACGCGGCGATCGACACGATGACGCTCAACCTGATGGGCGAGCAGTTCACGATCGCGACGATGAAGCACCTGCCCGTCGCGGCGCGCTTCGTCGCGATGATGCCGCAATGGGACCTGCTCGATTTCATCGCTGGGCAGGGCAAGCGCTATCCGACCTTCGACCTGCGCATGTCGAGCGAGGCGACCGGGCTGACTTATGACGATGCGGGCCGCGTCAGCGGCGTGACGCTCGCCAGCGGCGAGACCTTGCCTGCGCGACTGGTGATTGCGGCGGACGGCCGCCGCTCGGTGCTCCGCGACGCCGCCGACCTGCCGCTCGAAGACCTTGGCGCGCCAATGGATGTGCTGTGGTTCCGCATCCCCGTGCCTGCGGGCATGGACATGTCCGAGGTCGCGCTCGGCACGATCGACAAGGGCGGCATGGTCGTCGCGATTCCGCGCGGCGATTATTGGCAATGCGCGCAGATCATCGAAAAGGGTGGCTTTGCGCCGATCGGGGCGCGGGGGATTGCGGCCTTCCGCGACAAGGTCGTCGAGATCGCGCCGGGCCTCGCCGTCGGGATCGACGCGATCCAAAGCTTCGACGATGTGAAATTGCTCACGGTCGCGCTCGACCGGCTCACCCGCTGGTCGCGCCCCGGGTTGCTCGCGATCGGCGATGCGGCGCATGCGATGTCGCCCGTCGGCGGTGTCGGCATCAACCTTGCGGTGCAGGATGCGGTCGCGGCGGCAAACATTCTCGCAGCGCCGCTCGCGGCGGGTGCCGATCCCGACCCGTTGCTCGCCAAGGTGCAGGAGCGTCGCTGGACGCCGACGACGCGCATGCAGGCGATCCAGCGTTTCGCGCACCGGCGCGTCATCGAACCGATGCTGCTGGGGCAGATCACGCGCGTGCCGCTCGCAGTGCGCCTGCTCGACGCCATCCCGCTGCTGCGCCGCATCCCGGGCCGTGTCCTCGGCCTCGGTTTCGGCCGCCAACATGTTCAATCCCCGCTTGCGAAAGAGTTTTCATGACCAAAGCCTATGACGCCCTGATTATCGGCGCCGGCCACAACGGCCTCGTCTGCGCCTTCTATCTCGCCAAGGCAGGGCTCAAGGTGCGCATCGTCGAGGCGCGCGACGTCGTCGGCGGCGCCGCGGTGACCGAGGAATTCGCGCCGGGGTTCCGCAATTCGGTCGCGAGCTACACGGTCAGCCTGCTCCAGCCGAAGGTGATCGCCGACATGAAGCTCGCCGATCATGGCTATCGCGTGATCGAACGGCCGATCAGCAACTTCCTGCCGCAGGAGGATGGCGGCTACCTCAAGCTCGGCGGCGGGCTCGAACGCACGCAGAAGGAGTTCGCCCGCTTCTCGGCGCATGACGCGGCGCGCCTTCCCGAATATTACGACATGCTCGAGGGCGTCGCCGACGTGCTGCGCGACCTCGCATTGAAATCGCCGCCCAACGTCGGCGACGGGTTCAAGACGCTGATCGATGCGGCGCGGCAGGGGCGCGGGCTCACCAGGCTCAGCCTGTCGCAGCAACGCGACGTGCTCGAACTTTTCACCAAATCCGCGCGCACCTTCCTCGACAGCTGGTTCGAGAGCGAAGCGGTCAAGGCCGCCTTCGGCTTCGATGCGGTGGTCGGAAATTACGCCAGTCCCGACACGCCGGGCAGCGCCTATGTCCTCCTCCACCACGTCTTCGGAGAGGTCAATGGAAAGAAAGGCGCGTGGGGCCACAGCGTCGGCGGCATGGGCGCGATCACCCAGATGATGGCGAAAGTCTGCACCCAGCTTGGGGTCGAGATCAGCCTCGAAAGCCCGGTCGACAAGGTGCTCGTCGACGGCGGCAAGGCGGTCGGGGTCAAGCTGGTCGGCGGCGAAGAAATCGCCGCGGCGCGCGTGATCGCCAATGTCGGACCCAAGCTGCTCTACGAACGGATGATAGGCGAAGGCGATATCGCCCCCGAATTCCGCCGCCGCATCAGGGCGTTCAAGGCGGGCAGCGGTACCTTCCGCATGAATGTCGCGCTCAGCGAGCTGCCGCGCTTCACCTGCCTCCCCGAACCCGGCGAGCATCACCAGTCGGGGATCATCATCGCCCCGACGCTCGACTATATGGACAAGGCGTTTCTCGACGCGAAGGAACATGGCTGGTCGAAAAAGCCGATCGTCGAGATGCTCATCCCCTCGACCGTCGACGACAGCCTTGCGCCCCCTGGTTGCCACGTCGCCAGCCTCTTCTGCCAGCAGTTCGCGCCCGAGCTTCCGGCCAACCCCGATGGAAGCGCGCGCGACTGGGATGCCGAGGAAGGCAAGGCGGCCGACACGATCATCGACACCGTCGAGGCCTATGCCCCCGGCTTCCGCGCGTCGATCGTCGGGCGCCAGATCCTCAGCCCCAAGGGCCTCGAACGCAAGTTCGGGCTTGTCGGCGGGGACATCATGCACGGCAATATGAGCCTCGACCAACTGTGGTCGGCGCGCCCGGTGCTCGGCAACGGCGCCTATCGCGGGCCGCTCAAGGGGCTCTATATGTGCGGTGCAGGCACGCATCCCGGCGGCGGAGTCACCGGCGCACCGGGGCATAATGCCGCGCAGGTGATCCTACGCGACCGCGGCCTCTTCGCCCCCAAATGGCGTTGAGGGGGGCGCTGAACGCCGCATGAGCAAATAGATCGGCAAGCCTGCGGCGGTCATCACGAGACTCCACAGGCTTGCCTCGAGCCCGGCGCCGTAAAAGGCCCAGGCGCTGTAGAGGAAGCCGATGATCGTCGCGGCGGCAAAGCCCGTCGACATCTTGATCGCACCGCGGCGTTCGAGCCAGAAGGCCGCGGCAGCGCCGACGATATAGAGGATGATCGCGGTCGAGGTCGTGACCTTGACCATGAAGGCGAAGAGGTCGGCGAGCCCGCGCGAATAATTGGCGTAGACGATGATGCTTGCGAGCCCGCTCGACACGAGCTGGGTGATCCAAGGCGAAGCGAACTTGTTATCGCGTGCGAACGCCTGCGGGAGTAGGCGCCGGTGCGCGAGGTCGCGCGGAATGTCGCCTTGCAGCAGCACGAAGCCGTTGAGCGCGCCGAGCGCCGCGATCGCGGCGAACAGCGCGACGACCTGCCCCGCCTCGGGGCTGACCAGCCGCGAAAAGAAGGTCGCATAGGCTGCGTTCGACTGATGCAGCACATCGACGGGGACCATCAGCGTCACCGTCGTGCACGACAGGAGGTAGAGCAGCCCCGTCGCCGCGGCGGCGATGATCGTCGCGCGCGGGATCGTGCGTTCGGGGTCTTTCACGCGGTCGCTGACGACGCAGGCGCTTTCGAAGCCGAGCAATGCGAACAAGGTCAGCGTCGCCGCCGAACTGACGCCCGACAGGCTGATCGGTTCGGTGCCCGCCATCGTCGGCGGCGGCGCCGCGCCGGTGCCGAGCGCCCAGACGCCAACGAGCACCGCGCCGACCACGGGGATCAGCTTGAGCCCGAGCGTCAGCAATTGCGCCCCGCCCGCACGGCGCACGCCGGCGAGGTTGACGAGCGTGAAGAACCAGATGCAGCCGATCGCGATCCACGCGGGCAGGGCGCCCTTTTCGCCGAGCCACGGCATCAGGATCGACATGTTGCTGATCGCCGCCACCGCGAGCGTCGCGACGACGGTCCAGCAGCTGATCCAGTAACTCCACGCGACGATAAAGCCCGTTCCGGGCCCGAAGGCGGAGGCGGCATAGGTGAAGGCGGCGCAGCCCTCAGGCAGGCGCTTGGCGAGGCGCGCGAACACGACCGCAAGACACAGCGTGCCCGCGATCGACACGCCCCAACCGATGACGGCATTCCAGCCGAGCGGCGCCAGATCGCGCGGCAGCAGGAACACGCCCGACCCGATCATATTGCCCATGCCGAGCGCGATGCACATCAAAAGGCCGAGCTTTTGGCCCGGCCTTTCGTTGTGTGGTTGCAAATCGGTCACCCGATCAGAAATCCTTGCTGACCTTGATCCCGATCAAGCGCGGCCGGATGACATTGTCGTAAAAGACGCCGCCGCCCGGCGTCACGCCATCGGCGTCGCCGCAGACCGTCTCGCCGCACTGGACCGCGCTGTTGATCACGCCGCGGCTGTCGAACAGGTTGGTCGCGAACAGCTCTGCGCTCCACGCGTCGCCCTTCACCCCGACGCTGATGTCGGCGGTCGTATAGGCCTTGAAATCGCCGACGATGTCATTTTCGAGCGTGCGCAGGTCGGACCGCCGTTTGCCGATATGATTGACCGCGAACTGGACGTGCCCGTCCATCCCGCCGATCGGGAATTCATAGCGCGCGACGGCATTGCCCTTGAACTTCGCGGTGACCGGCAGGCGTGAACCCGACGGGGCGAGCAGATCGTTGCCCGGCGTCGTGCAGTCGAAATCGGCGTTCGCAATGGCGCAGAAATCGCGGCGAATCGTCGCATCGTTATAGCTGCCGCCCATGCCGAGCGAGAAGCCGCCCGAACGATAGCTGACGTCGGCCTCGATCCCGCGGATGCGCGCGATACCGGCATTGCGCACTTCGCTGAGCCCGTTGGCGCCGAGGAAGGAGAGCTGGATGTTCTTCCAGTCCTCCTGATAGACCGCGCCGTTGAAGCGGACGGGACCGAAACTGGTCTTCCACCCGAGCTCGTAGTTATCGAGCGTGTCCGAGCCGTAGGGCGGGAGTGAGCCGCGGCGGTTGATGCCGCCGGGACGGAAGCCGCGCGACCAGGTCGCGTACATCATCACATCGTCGGTGAATTTGTACGTCAGGTTCAGCTTGTGGATGAAGTCGGTTTTCTTCGTCCGTTTGTCGAGGTTGGTGCACGGCGAGCCGTCGACGACCGCCGGTCCCTGACACGCATAAACCGGATTGCTGCTGAAACCGGGGTTGTTGTAGCCGAAGAAGCCGACAAGGCTGTTGTCGAACTTGTAGAGGCGGCCGCCACCGGTCAGCGTCAGCTTGTCGGTGATGTCGAAGCTGAGTTCGCCGAAGGCAGCATAGTCGCGGTCGACGCGTTGCTGCTTGGTAAGCCAGATATTGTCGACGGTGGTCGGCACCTCCAGATCGTCGGACAGATTGTCGATGATATAATGTTGTTCGATATTGTGCGACTGGCGCTGGTAGAACAGACCGCCGATAAAGCGGATGCGCGCATCGGCGGGTGAGGCGACGCGGATTTCGCCGAAATTGCGGCGATAGCGATCGATGCCCTTGATATACTGGTTCGGACTGATCTGGTCGCCGGCGTTGTCGTAGAGATAGACCGCCGAACCGAAGAGCGCGTCGTAGAAATAGGCGTAATCCGAATAGTCGCTGTCGGTCAGCGTCTTGCGGCGCAGGTGACCGCCGGTGACCGTCAGATCCCAATTGCCGATCTTGCCCTCGATCGTCAGCGCCGCCTGGATCCATTTATCGTCGCTGCGTTCGGGGTTATACTGCACCGTCTGCAGGCTGCGCGTCACCGCCGACGAGCGTTCCTGCGCAAAGCTGCCGTTCGCTTTCTGGATCTGCCCCATCAAGGTCGGGCGGATCGTCCAGTCGTCGTCGAGCTCGATGCCGAGCGCGAGGCGGCCACCATAGGTGTCGACGGTGTTGTAATCCTTCTCGACCAGATCGGCGTTGTTCTGCGTGATGTCGTCGCCGGGCAGGTTGATGACCGTGTCATTCTCGCCATCGCCGTCGGTGTCGGTGTTCTGGCTGATCGGATAGACGCGGGTGCCCGCGATATTGTCGATATAGCCCGCGTCGTGGCGGTACCAGCCGACAATGCGGAGCGCCGCGCGGTCGCTGAGCCGCGCATTGACGAAACCTTCGGCAACGCCGCCGATGCCGCCGCGCGTCACGCTGTTGAGTTCGAGCCCGACCGAGCCATAGGTGCCGCTGGTGTCGGGCCGGTTGGTGACCAGCTTGATCGTACCCGCCATCGAGCTTGCGCCATAGAGCGTGCCCTGCGGTCCCGCGAGCGCCTCGACGCGCGCGAAGTCATAGGCGTGGATGTCGAGCGCGCCCTGAATGGTCGTGATCGGCATTTCGTCCAAGTAAGTGCCGACCGTCGGCAGCGAGGTCGAGTGGTTGGCGTTTTCGCCCGACGCGACGCCGCGGAAATAAACCTGGCTGAACCCCGGCGCGAGCGTCTGGATCGTCACCGACGGCAGGAATTTGACGACGTCCTGGAATTCCTTGACCTGCAATTCCTGAAGCCGCTCGTTCCCGATCGCGGTGATTGCCAGCGGCACATCCTGCAGATTTTCTTCGCGCTTCGACGCGGTGACGACGATGTCGCGGTCGTCGTCGGTGTTGTTTTGCTGGGCCAGCGCGGTTCCCGACGTGCACAGGATCGTGCTGCCGAGCAGGAACGCGCCACTCTTGGTAAGCACTGCCGATAGTTTCCGCATGGAATCCCCCTCAGATGACAGTCATATGACGTGAGAATGACGCGGCGCGGCGCAAGCGCAAGCATTGTTGTGCAGTGCAGCGGTTGTTGGTCGAAAATGTCGCATGCTGTTGCCTAAAGGCAACGTTTTGTCGCGGCGGCGCTCAGCGAAAATCGGCGGGATCGGCAGGATAGGCGCCGAGGACCGGGCCGAGCGCGTGTTTGAGCGGATCGAGCCATATTTCATAGGGTTGCCACTGGTCGACGCCGTCGCGGTTGATCGGCCGGCGGACTTGTTCGCTCGACGCCGTGCGCACCGCGCGCGCATTGGCGTGAAAGGACAAACAGGCCTCCTCGAACGGCTGGTTCAGAAAGGCGAGCATCGCACGCACTTCGGCTTCGGGGTCGTCGAGCAGCGCCTCGTGGATCACTCGGTGGACGTGCCCCGGCTGCACGCGATCGATATGCGCCATCAGGCGGACATAGTCGCGGTAATAGCCGCCGACGTCGGCGAGGCCGTAGCTGAACGCCTGCCCCTTGGCGTAATGCTGGCGGAAGTTCGAAAAACAGCAGTCGAGCGGATGGCGCCGCGCGTCGATGATCTTCGCGTTCGGCAGGATCAGGCGGATGAAGGCGGTGTAGAGCCAGTTGTTCGGCAGCTTGTCGATATAGAAGGGCTTGTCGGTCTTGCGCTGCACTGCGGTGCGCTGGATGAACGCCGCGCCCATTTCGGCCAGCCGTTCGGGCGGCGTATCGGCCAGCGCCTCGATCCATCGGCGCCCGTCGTCATACGCCTCGCGGCCGAGACCGAGCGCGAGCGCCGGAATGTCGGGCAGCTCCATCGTGCCCTCGATCGCCGAATGGCAGCTAAGGATCTGCTCGATCAGCGTCGATCCGGCGCGCGGCATGCCGAGGATGAAGATGGGATCGGGTGCCGGGTCGCCCGCGCCGGCGCGCGACGCGAAGAGTTCGGGGGTGCAGGCGGCGATGATCGCATCGACAGCTGCGCTCGTTTCGGCGGCGCGATAGCCGAGCTGGGCCGACCGGATCGCGTTGCCTGCGGCATAGTGACGGAATGCCGGTTCATATTCCGCGACATCGTCATAGGCTTTGCCCAGCGCGAAATGCAGGTGCAGCCGGTCGTCGGCGCGCGCGTCGGCATCGGGCTCGGCCGCAACCAGCGCGGCTTCCATCGCGGCGCGGTCGTCCGCATCGAAACGGATCGTCTTGAGATTGGCGAGGCTCCACCAGATTTCGCCGAGCCCCGGGTCGGCGGCGAGCGCGCGGCGATAGGCGGCAATGCTGTCGTCCTGCCGCCCGACGGTCTTGAGCATATGGCCATAGCTCATCCAGAGCTTGGCATGGTCGGGAAAGCGGCGCGTCAGTTCTGCATAGAGCGCGAGCGCCTCGTCATAGCCGCCGATGCGGCCGAGCGCCGCAGCGCGGAGGTTCGCATGCGCCGGATTGTCGGGATCGTCGCCGAGCACGGCATGGAGCGTCTCGGCAGCTGCCGCGAAGCGGTTCTGCTTGTAATAGACGGTGGCGAGATTGGCGCGCGCGGCGCCGAAACCCGGCGCGAGCTCCAACGCACGCGACAGCAGTTTTTCGGCGTCCTCATAACGCCCGATCCGCCCCGCGACCTCGGCGAGCATGCGGATCGCCGCGACATCGGTCGCATCTTCGCGCAGCCGCTGGCGCAGCGCGCCCTCGGCATCGGGCAGCCGGTCCTCGGCGAGCGCCAGCGCGGCATCGACCATCGCTTCATCGTGGATCGTCGCGCCGACCGCGGCGAGCGACGCCGCCTGCGCCTCCGCCTCGCGGTTCAGCGCGCGGAGCGCATGCGCGGCGAGGCGGTGCGCGGCCGCCGATGTCGGCACTTCGTCGATGATCGCCTGTGCCTGCGCCAGCGCCGCGCCCGGCTGCCCGTTCAATAGCTGGCGGGCGTTGGCGAGTGCTTGATCGAGCGTGACGGTCGCCAACGTGGCTGCCTTCAGCTTTTCGCCGCGCGCGCTTTCGCGACGGCCTGCTTCAATCCATCATAACCAATCTGGCCCTGGAACAGCTGGTTGCCGACGATCCACGTCGGGGTCGCGTTGAGCTGCAGCTGGGTCGCGATCGCGAGGTTGCTGTCGAGTTCGCGCTGGAACAGTGCCTCGTTCGCGGTCGCGTCGGCGGTGCCGTCGGTGACGACGCCGACCTTGGCGGCCGCGGCGGCGATCGCCGCCTTGTCGAGCGATCCGCTCGCGAACATCGCGTGGTGGAAGGCGTCATATTTGCCCTGCCGCGCGGCGGCGAGCGCCATGATCGCGGCGTCGCGGCTTTGCGGCGCGATGATCGGCAGTTCGCGGAACACGACCTTCAGGCGCTTGTCTTCGCGGATCAGCCGGTCGACGTCGGGCACGCTCGCGCGGCAGAAGCCGCAGGCATAGTCGGTGAACACGACGAGCGTCACATCGCCGTCGGCATTGCCCGCCCATGCGCCGGCATAGGGTTTTTCGAGCGCGGGGCGGATCGCGTCGATCGCCTTGGCGATTTCGCCATTGCGCTGCGCCTCGAGCGCCTCGGGGATGATCTGGGGGTTCGCCTTGATATAATCGGCGACGATGGTTTCGACCTCGCTCTTGCTCATCCCGCCGCCGAGGCGGCCGCCAAGCCAGAAGACGAGGGCGAGCAGCAATATGCCGCCGAGCGCCAAGCCCCATGTGCGTGTCGAAACGCCATCCATCCCGGTCCCCTTGATTTGCGGCAGGCGCTGCGCCGACATCGCTTTGGTCGTTGCAGCTCTTTTCGCCGGCTGGGCGATAGGAGAGCGATCGTCGCCGTCCATCGCATGCGGTGTGGCCGTCGGCGCGGGTTTCGCCACCGCCGGAATCATCGTGTCGCCGGCGAAGAGCGGCAGGTCGGGCGCGGCAGGCGCACTCGCCTGCGCCGCGGCGGCTTCCTCACGCGCGAGCAATTGTTCGAGGCCCGAAGGCGGCGGCGCCAGTTCCTCGCGCGGGGCGGGGCGCAGCTTGCTTGCGGCATCGCCGATGCCGTCGCGAAGGCTTTCGCCGCTCGCCTTGGCGATGTCGACGACCCCCGCCTTGGTCTTGCCCGCAACCTCGCCGAGCCCGCGTCCGGCTTCGCTCGACAGCTTCGCGACCTTGTCGCCGAGCGCCATCTTGTCCCACGCCTCGCCGCTCGCCTTTGCGGCGGCGCGGCCGGCTTGCGCCGACCCGCGTCCTGCCGCGCGTGCGGCGCGCGCAGTGACAGCACCGGTCTTCGCGGCCAATTCGCGCGCGCGGCGCGGGATTTCCATCGCTTCGACGCGCGCGGGGATGTCGGCGCGATCGCCGACGCGGATCGTCCAGTCGGCAAAGGCCTCGGCGCCGTCGCGGATGCGGTCCCACAGATTTGCGGCGCCCGCCTTGATTGCTTCGGGTTTCACCAGCGGATCGCGCGGCTTTTCGGGCGCGCTGTATCGCGCGAGGTCGATGCCGACGGGCGGCTCGTCCTTCGGCTTGGCCAATCCTTCGTCATGCGCGGGCGCGCCGCCCGTCGGCGTCGGCGCGGGGTCGCGTAGCCACGGCTGGTAATAATCGTCTTTCTTGTCGGTCACTTATCGCCCTCGAGCATCACGGAAATGCGACGCGTCGCCCCTGTCTTCACCCGAAACTAACGCCGTTTGCGCTCGCGTTCCACCTCGGCGCGAGCCACCAGCGAAATATCCTGTGCACGGATCCAGTCGGGCGAGCCCTGGGGCAAGCCCTGCATCGCCATATCGGCATTACGCAGCGCGAGCCCCGACTGTCCACCCTCCAACTGATAACGTTCGGCCGAGGCGAGCGCAGCGCGCGCCTGATCGCCCTTGTTCGCATAGACGATTCCGAGCTGATACCAGGCGAACGGGTTCTGGTTGTCGAGCGCGACTGCGGTCTTCAGCACCTCTTCGGCTTCGGCATAGTTCGCCGGGTCTTCGGTCGCGATCAGCGCATGGCCCAGCGTCGCGCTGATCAGCGGCTGCGCCCGCGAGTTGGTCACCGCCTTGCGCAGCGCCGGGATTGCTTCCTTCGGCCGCCCCGATTCGAGCAGCACCTGGCCCTCGAGCTCAAGGAAATAGGGATCGCTCGGGTTGGTCGCGAGCAGGCCCTCGACCTCGGTCAGCGCCTTTTGCGGATAGGCGCTCTTGTGCCAGGCATAGGCGCGGGCATAGCGCGCCGGAATCGTCGTGTTGCTCTCAGGGAATTTGCGCAGCGTGCGCTCGGGCTCGGCCATATAGCCCGACAGCTTCGCCTTGATCCGCTGGAAACGCGCCTCGATCTTCGGGTCGGCGGGCTTTTCCCATGCGGGGTCGATCACATAGACTTCGCGCAGCGTCTGGATGCGATCGCCCGACATCGGGTGGGTGCGGCCATAGGCTTGATCGTCGTCCTGCTTGACCCCGTAACGGAATTCGAGGTTCTGCAATTTCTTGAAGAAGGCGAGGCTGCCGCGACCGCTGATCCCGGCCTTCGACAGATATTGCGCACCCGCGGCGTCGGCGGTCGATTCCTGGACGCGGCTGAACGCGAGGAACTTGCCGAGCGCGGCCTGTTGGCCCGCCATCATGATGCCCATGCCGGCCTCGCCGCCGCCCGCCGCAATCGCCGCAGCGCCGAGCAGCAGGCTGAGCAGCGATATGCCCGTCGCGGTCTTGGCGCCTTCGTTGACGCGGATTGCATGGCCACCCATCACATGGCCGAGCTCGTGCGCGAGCACGCCCTGCACCTCTTCGGCGCTGTCGGCCGCCTCGATCAGCCCGCTGAAAACATAGATATCCTGACTGCCCGCGACAAAGGCGTTGATGCTGCGGTCGCCGAGCAGATGGACGCGCACCTGACCCGGCTTCAGCCCCGCGGCGACGAGCAGCGGGTCCATCATGTCCTGGAACAGTGCTTCGGTTTCGGCGTCGCGCAGGATCGACTGCGCCATCGAAGGCCGCACCGCGATGGCGAACATTGCGAGCAATGTCAGCGCGATACGAAACAGGGAGCGCAGTCTTTGCGCCCCGAATGCGGGCTGCGGTGGGAGAGCAGTCATCCCCGCCTCTCTTGCGCCGCGCGCCTGAACCCCGAGTGAAGCCATGTGGGCTTATTGGGGTTCGGGTCGCGCGGACGCAAGGTGTGAAGCGTGCTTATGCGATCAATCGGCCGCGATCAGTTGCCAAATGTGCGCTGCCACCAGCCGCGGCGCGGTTCGCCATCGGAGCCTTCGCCATCCTGGTCGCCATCGGCGGCGACCGGCTCGGCCTCGCGCGTGGCTTCGGGCGCGGCTTCAGCGGCGACCGCCTTCTTGGCGCGGCTCGCGCGCTTTTTCGGCGCGGGCTTTGCGGGCGCGGCTTCGGGTTCGGCCTCGGCGACGGGCGCTGCCTCGACGGCTTCGACCACCGGTTCAGCGGCAACCGCTTCGGCTTCTGCCGCAGCTTTGGTCTTGCGCGGGGCGCGCTTGCGCTTGGGCTTTTCCTCGGCGGCTGGCGCTTCTTCGGCGACCGGTTCGGCGGCTTCGACCACCTCTACCGGCGCCGCTTCGGCTTCGACGGCAGCCTCGTCGGCGCCATCGACCGCATCGGGCTTTTTGCGACCACGTCCACCACGACGGCGGCGCGGCTTGGCTTCGGCGTCCTCGGCTTCCGTCTCGGGCGCAGCCTCGACAGCTTCGACCGGCGCAGCTTCGCCATCTTCGGCGTCGGCGGCATCGCCACCGCGATCCTCGCCGCCTTCGGTCGCTTCGCCGGCTTCACTGCCTTCCTCGTCGCGGCGGCCGCGGCGGCCACGGCGGCGGCGGCGGCGGCGCTTGCGGCCCTCGCCCTCGCCATCGCCTTCCTCGCGCTCGCGTGCGCCTTCTTCGCGATCACGCGAACGCGCCGGACGCTCTTCGGCGGCTTCTTCTTCGGCTTCTTCTTCCTCTTCCTCGGGATAATCGTCGTCATCGTCCTCGATCGGGGCGATCGGGGCGAAGCTGCGGCGCGCGATCGGCGGCGGACCGCTGACCTCGACCGCCATACGCGCACCCTCGGTCTCGCCGTCGGGCAGGATTTCGACCGTGACGCCGTAAAGTTCCTCGATTTCGCGCAGTTCGCGGCGCTTTTCGTTGAGGAGGTAGAAGGTCGCTTCCTGGCTCGCGCGCAGGGTGATCTTGTTCCCCTTGCCGCGTGCGGCTTCCTCTTCGATCAGGCGCAGCGCGCTGAGGCCCGCCGAGCTGGCGGTGCGGACGAGGCCGGTGCCTTCGCAATGCGGGCACGGACGCGTCGACGCTTCGAGCACGCCGGTGCGCAGGCGCTGGCGGCTCATCTCCATCAGGCCAAAGCCCGAGATGCGGCCGACCTGGATGCGCGCGCGGTCGTTCTTCAGCGCATCCTTCATCGCGCGTTCGACCTTACGGACGTTCGAGCCATGGTCCATGTCGATGAAGTCGATCACGACGAGGCCGGCCATGTCGCGCAGGCGGAGCTGGCGGGCGATTTCGGCTGCGGCTTCGAGGTTGGTGCTGAGCGCGGTCTGCTCGATATTATGCTCGCGCGTCGAGCGGCCCGAGTTGATGTCGATCGATACCAAAGCCTCGGTCGGGTTGATCACCAGATAGCCGCCCGATTTCAGCTGGACGACGGGATTGAGCATCCCCGCGAGCTGGTCCTCGACGCCGTAACGCTGATAGAGTGAGACCGGGTCGGCATATTGCTTCACGCGCCGCGCATGGCTCGGCATCAGCAGCTTCATGAACTGCTTCGCGGCCTTATAACCCTCGTCGCCCTCGACGAGCACTTCCTCGATGTCTTTATGATAAATATCGCGGATCGCGCGCTTGACGAGGTCGCTGTCCGAATGGATCAGCGCCGGTGCCGAGCTGCTCAGCGTATTCTCGCGGATCTCGTCCCACAGGCGGGCGAGATAGTCGAAGTCGCGCTTGATCTCGACCTTGGTGCGGCTCATCCCCGCGGTGCGGACGATGCAGCCCATCGTCGGCGGCAGCGCGAGTTCGTCGATCATCGCCTTGAGCTTGCGGCGATCGGCGCCGTTCGAAATCTTGCGGCTGATCCCGCCACCATGCATCGTGTTCGGCATCAGCACGCAATAGCGGCCGGCGAGCGACAGATAGGTGGTGAGCGCGGCGCCCTTGTTGCCGCGTTCTTCCTTGACGACCTGGACCAGCATCACCTGACGGCGACGGATGACGTCCTGGATCTTGTAGCGGCGGCGCAGCGACATACGGTTTTCGCCGTCTTCGTCGTCATTGCGGCGGCTGCGTCCGCGGCCGCCCTTGCGGCCATTGCCGCGTCCACGGCCGCGCCCGCGGCGGTCGCCACGGCTGTCCTTGCCTTCTTCGGTGCCTTCGCTGCCTTCTTCGGCGTCGCCGTTCTCGGCATCGCCATTGTCGTCGCGATCATCATGGTCGTCGTGACCATCGTCATGATCGTCCCGGTCGTCATCGCGGTCGGCACGGCTGTCGCCATTCTCGTCCTCGTCGTGATATTCGACGTCGGCGACATCGCCTTCCAGTTCGTCGAGGTCTTCCTCGGCGCGCTGCGCGGCGGCGGCGGCATGCTCGGCCTCTTCGCGCAACAGCGCGTCGCGGTCTTCCTTCGGAATCTGGTAATAATCGGGGTGGATTTCGCTGAAGGCGAGGAAGCCGTGGCGATTGCCGCCATATTCGATGAACGCCGCCTGCAGCGACGGTTCGACGCGGGTAACCTTGGCCAGATAGATATTGCCCTTGAGCTGCTTGTGCTCAGCGGACTCGAAATCAAACTCCTCGATTCGGTTTCCCTTGGTGACGGCGACCCGGGTTTCTTCCCGGTGCCGCGCGTCGATCAACATGCGCGTGGTCATTGGTAACACTCCAAGCGCGCTTCAGCGCGCCATCAAAAAATCCCGCGAACCTGCCCGAGGACGGGCCGCGGCGGATACGGGTGAAAAGAAAAAAGACGTTATTGCCGAAAGGAGCCTGCGTCCGGTCCTGGACGCGCATGCGGTCTTCACATCCGGCGACGACCGGGGCGAAAGCGCCCGCGTCGCGGAATGAAGAGGGCATGGCAAGCCTCATGCGGCATCAACCTGTTACGGGATGAGCGGGCGGGCAGGGCGGGCGTCTGACGAACGCCCCGACTGTCCGGTCAACCGGGTGGACTGGCGGCAGGTCGCCCTTCCCCGTAAGTCCGGCGCCAAGGCGGCCATGATCCGCAACTTTGCGGAGCAGGCCTTCCCCTCAAAAGGCCGGACGGCACCGGGAACGACACCGTCAGTGAGGGCGTGCTAGCATCGGACCGGGCCGACGGCAACCACAACCACGGCGCAAAGATGGGATGGCGCCGACCTGTTGCAAATATGCAAAACGTGCCGGATATGGTTATTCAGCGGTTAACCGGCCTTTTACACGGGCTGGCTAAAGGTCGTTTGACCATGTTCTGCGGCTGGGGGCGTCATGTTTCGAATAAGCGCTGGACCATTGCTCGTCCCGGGCGGCATAGCCGCGCGATGAGCCTGCTGCTCGCCCTGCTTGGCATGATTGCGACCCCGGCATCGGCGCTGGACAAGCCGTCGGTCACCGCCTCGGCGAGCGCGCTCGACCGCGCATCGCGCGGCGCGCGCGCGCAATGGCCCTCGTCGTCGGCATTCCGCGCCAAACGCCCTGGTAAACGCTACAGCGTGACCGTCCCGATCGGCAAACCCAGGCCCGCGGTCGCGCTGCCGCGGATCGAAGGCCCCGACGATAGCCGCCTGCCGCTCGTGGTGATCGACGCCGGCCATGGCGGGCACGACCCCGGCGCGACCAGTCCGCACAGCGGCAAGCGCGAAAAGGATATCACCCTCGCGCTTGCCCGCGCGATCCGCGCCGACCTGCTCGCTTCGGGCCGGGTGCGCGTCGCGCTGACGCGCGGCGACGACCGTTATCTGGTGCTCGAGGAGCGCTATGGCATCGCGCGCCGGCTGAAAGCCGATCTGTTCATCTCGGTCCACGCCGACGCGGCCGAAAACCAGCAGGCGAGCGGCGCGTCGATCTACACATTGTCGGAGGTCGCGTCGGACCGCGAGGCCGCGCGGCTCGCCGCGCGCGAGAATAAGGCCAATATCATCAACGGCGTGAACCTCGGCGCGCACAGCGGCGACGTTTCGTCGATCCTGCTCGATCTCACCCAGCGCGAGACGATGAACACCGCCTCGGATTTCGCCCGGCTTCTCCAGCGCGAGGCAGGCGAGGCGGTCAAATTCCGTACCGAGGCGCACCGTTTCGCGTCGTTCGTGGTGCTGAAGGCGCCCGACACGCCGTCGGTCCTGTTCGAAACGGGCTTCATCTCGAACAAGGAGGACAGCGAATTCCTCGCTTCGCCGGCCGGCCAGAAAAAGGTCGCGCGCGGGGTTCGCGATGCAGTGCAGATCCATTTCGCGCGGCGGATTGCGGCGCGTTAGGCGCCATTCGGCAATCGCTTCTCGCTGTGCGGCAATGTCGGCCTTGGGGTAAGGAAGCTGCCGTTGCAGGAGCGAACTGATTTTCCCCTCCCGCTTGCGGGAGGGGCAGCGAGGCTTGCCAGCTTGCTGGCTAGCCGCAGCGGGGAGGGTTATCGCACCGCCACATGTCCTCCCCGACCCCTCCCGCAAGCGGGAGGGGAGACTAATGTCCGCAACCGGTCGATACCGGTCACCGACAAAATATAGTCTTGACTAACTTTTTTCCTGTGGCCAGCTTGATCCCGCCGCGAGCGGGAGAAAGTCATGGGCTGGAGCAACTGGTCGGGTAGCGTCACCGCAGCCGCGTCGGTCGCCCGCCCGCAAAGCGAGGATGAACTGGCGATGCTCGTCCGCGGCGCGCGTAAATTGCGTGCTACCGGTGCCGGGCACAGCTTCATGCCGCTTTGCGAATCGGGCGAGCTCATTGTCAGCCTCGACGATATGGCGGGCGACATCCGCGTCGCCGCCGATCGCCGCACCGCGCATATCCCCGCCGGGTGGAGCATTCGGCGGCTGACTGCTACTTTGTGGGGGGAAGGGCTGGCGCTCGCCAATCAGGGCGACGTCAATCCGCAGTCGCTGGCGGGCGCGATGGCGACGGGAACGCACGGCACCGGCGTCGATCTCGGGTCGCTCGCGACCTTCGCGCGCGGTTTCCGCCTCGTCGGCGCCGATGGCGAGGTGCATTGGTGCGACGCTGACACCAACGCCGATCTTTATCAGGCACAGCGCCTGTCGCTCGGGCTGTTCGGCGTCGCGACCGAGGTCGAGGTCGCGGTGGTGCCCGCATTCCACCTCGCCGAACGGATCGAAAAGCGCCGCTGGGCCGAAATCCGCGAAAGCTATGACGAGCTTGCGCAGCAGCACCGCCATATCGAATTCTGGTTTTTCCCGCACAGCGATCAGGTGATCCTGAAAACGCTCGACCCCTGCGACCCGTGCGACCCGCCGCCGAGCACGACCGACATGGAGGAGGCGACTTTTCGCCGCATCCTCGACATCTCGGCGCGGCTGCCGTTCCTGACCCCCTTTCTTCAGCGCCTGATGATGAAAAGCGGTATTTCGGGCCGACGCCGCGGCCCCGCGCACAGCATCTTCCCGTCGGACCGCACGCTCCGGTTCGAGGAGATGGAATATGAAATGCCGCGCGCCGTGGGGCTCGACGCGCTCGACGAGGTCGTGGGCTGGATCCGCAAGAAAAGCCTGCCCGTCACCTTCCCCTTCGAATATCGCACCGTCGCCGCCGACGATATCTGGATGAGCCCGATGAACGCGGGGCCGGTCGCCGCGATTTCGATGCACCAATATGCGAAAATGCCCTGGGCCGGCCTTTTCGCCGATGCCGAGGCGATCTTTCGCGGCGGCGGCGGGCGCCCGCACTGGGCCAAACGCCACACACTGAGCCGCGCCGACGTCGCCGCGCTTTACCCGATGGCGGCACGCTATACAGCGGTGCGCCGCGCCGCCGACCCGACCGGCAAATTCCTCAATCCGCATCTGGAGACATTGTTCGCATGACGACCGACCGTGAATTGCACGACCATCTGATCGGCCAGCAGGGTTCGCGCGCCGATCTCAACACGCCCGTGCTCGTCCTCGACGTCGACGCGCTCGACCGGAACATCCAGCGGATGGCCGCGCTTGCCGCCAATCATGGCGTCGCGCTGCGCCCGCATGCCAAGACGCACAAGAGCGTCGAGATCGCGCTGCGCCAGAAGAAGGCGGGCGCGGTCGGCGTCTGCTGCGCGAAGATCGGCGAGGCCGAGGTGCTGGCCGAGGGAGGCGTTGCCGGTATCTTGATCACCTCGCCTGTCGCCGCCCCTGCGGCGATCGACCGGCTGGCGAAACTCGCGGCAACCGCCGACGGGATGATGGCGGTCATCGATCATCCGGGCGTCGCCAGACGCATCGACGCGGCGCTCGCGGCGACCGAAACGAAGCTCGATGTCATCATCGATATCGACCCCGGCATCGCGCGCACCGGCGTCGCGTCGGCCGACGCCGCAGTTGCGCTCGCGAAGGTCATCGCGGCATCGCCGAACCTTCAATATCGCGGTGTGCAATTCTATTGCGGGTCGCAGCAGCATATCGAAAGCTACGCCGAACGCCGTACCGCGATCGTCGAGCGCACCGCCTATCTGCAGGAAGTCATCGCCGCGCTGACCGAGGCGGGTTTCGCGCCCGAGATCGTCACCGGATCGGGCACCGGCACGCACCGCATCGACCTCGAGCTCGGCGTCTTCAACGAGCTGCAGGCGGGCAGCTATGTCTTCATGGACAAGCAATATCTCGATTGCGACATCGCCGACGGCGCCGAGCCGCCGTTCGAGGTTTCGCTCGCCGTCGACGCGCGCGTTGTCAGCGCCAACCATAGCGGCCTCGTCACGATCGACGCGGGTTACAAGTCGCTGTCGACCGATGGCGGCGTCGCGGTGGTCCAGCGCGGGGCGCCCGAAACCGCCTTCTTCGCCTTCATGGGCGACGAGCACGCCGCGCTGATCGCGCCCGAAATCGGCACGCAGCTTGCGCCCGGCGATCCGGTCAGCCTGACCGTGCCGCACTGCGACCCGACGGTGAATCTCTATGATTTCTACCATGTCGTCGCGGGCGATACGCTGGTCGATATCTGGCCGGTGAGCGCGCGCGGCCGCGCGCGTTGACCCTCGCCGCCCGCCTCCCGCCCAAGCAGGAGCGCGCACGGCAGACGCGCGAACGCCTGCTCGATGTCGCGGGCGAATTGCTCGCCGAGGTCGGAATCGAGCGGATTTCCACCAATATGATCGCCGCGCGCGCCGGACTGACGCCGCCCGCGCTCTATCGCTATTTCGCCGACAAATATGCGGTGATCGAGGCGCTGGGGCGGCGGCTGATGGAGCGCCAGAATGCCGTGCTCGACCGCTGGATCGCGCGCCATGCGCCAGCCGGTATAGCGGCAATGGCCGACCATATCGAAGATATCCTGGCCGAAAATGCCGCGGTGACGCGCGCCGAACCGGGCGCGGTGTGGATCTTGCGCGCGCTGCACGCCTCGCCGCAACTCGTCCACGTCCGGCTCGAATCGCATCGCCACGTGACCGACCGGCTGACCGACGCCTGCGCGCGGCAGATTCCCGACACCGACCGCAAAATCCTCTGGTCGCGGCTGCGTCTCGCGGTCGAACTCGGCTTTGCCGCCGATGAAATGCTCTATGAGGAAGACCGGGTTTCGGCGGAAACGGTGCGGGCGCAAGTCGCCGCGACGCTGCGTTCCACGCTGCTCGACCTGACGGGAGAGGACTAGTCGCGCACCTTGCCGCAAGCATGCTTCCCTTTCGGCGAAGCAGGCTTTAGAGGCGGGGACATATGGCCGCTGACAGTCCGCCCGATTTCCGCTTGCGCCTGCGCCGCGACAGCAATGCCGTCATCGCATGGTTCCGCGAGATGTGGACCCGGCGCTGGTTCCGCTGGCTCGGTTATCTTGTGCTCGCCGGTTTCCTCTTCCTCGCGCTGATCTGGGTGATTTTCGCGCGCGACCTGCCGTCGGTCGACCAGCTGCGCGACTATGAACCGCCGTTGCCGACGATGGTCCGCGATGGTGAGGGGAAGCCCGTCCACAGCTATGCACGCGAACGGCGCGTCCAGCTTGAATATAGCGAATATCCGCAATTGCTCGTCCGCGCCTATCTCGCGGCGGAGGATCGCACCTTCTTCAGCCATGGCGGCATCGACTATCCCGGCATCGTCAGCGCGATCATCACCAACCTCAGCAACAGCGGGCGCCCGATCGGCGCCTCGACGATCACGCAGCAGGTCGCGAAGAACCTGCTGCTCACGAACGAGGTCAGCTACACGCGCAAGATTCGCGAAGCGATCCTCGCGATGCGCATCGAGGATGCGCTGACCAAGGAACAGATTCTCGAACTCTATCTCAACGAAATCCCGCTCGGCCGCCGCAGCTTCGGCGTGCAGGCCGCGAGCCGCGCCTATTTCGACAAGGATGTCGACCAGCTCCAGCTCCACGAGATGGCGTTCCTCGCGATCCTGCCGAAGGCGCCCGAAACCTATGGCCGCGCACGCAATGAGGCGAAGGCGATCGGACGGCGCAATTTCGTCCTCGACGAAATGTATCGCAACGAATGGATCACCGCGGCGCAGCGCGACGCGGCGAAGGCGATGCCGCTCGGCCTCACCAATAGCGGCAACAAAGCGATCGCGCAGGTCGGCGGCTATTATATGGAAGAGGTCCGCCGCCAGCTGATCGCCGAATTCGGCGAAACCGCCGACAAGGGCCCGCACAGCGTCTATGCCGGCGGCCTCTGGGTGCGCACGCCTTATGACGGCAAGATGCAGGCCGGCGCGACGATGGCGCTCCGCAAGGGGCTCCAGCGCTATGACGCGGGCAAGGGCTGGTCGGGACCGATCGCGACGATCGAAGCCGACGACCAGTGGCAGAGCCGCCTCGCGTCGAGTTTCATCGGTATCGACTATGACAATTGGCGCGTCGCAACCGTAATTTCCAAATCGGCGGGCGCGGCGCAAATCGGCTTTTCCAACGGCGACACGGGCACGCTGCCCGCCAGCGCCGCGACGATGGGCTATCGCAAGACCGGCGGCAGCGCCTTTTCGGCCTTGCGTCCGGGCGACCTGATCGTCGTCAAATCGAGCGGTGGCAGCAGCTACGCGCTCCGCAACATTCCCGAAGTATCGGGCGGCATGGTCGTCGAAAGCCCGCATTCGGGCCGCATCTATGCGATGCAGGGCGGCTTCGACGTCCGCCTGTCACCCTTCAACCGCGCGACGCAGGCCGAACGCCAGCCGGGCTCGACGATCAAGCCCTTCGTCTACGCCGCCGCGCTCGACAATGGCATGACGCCGGCGACGATGATCGTCGACGGGCCCTTCTGCGTCTATCAGGGCGCCAGCCTCGGCAATAAATGCTTCCGCAACTTCGGCGGCGCGGGCGGCAGCGGCGAGCATACGATGCGCTGGGGCCTCGAACAGTCGCGCAACCTGATGACGGTGCGCGCCGCGAGCCAGGTCGGTATGGAGCCGGTGGTCGAGATGATCGACACGATGGGTATCGGCAAGCACGAGCCTTACCTCTCGACCGCGCTTGGCGCCGGGACGACGACGGTCGAGAAAATGACCAATGCCTATGCGATGCTCGCCAACCATGGCCGCGCGCTGACGCCGCGCGTGATCGACTATGCGCAGGACCGCCGCGGCAAGGTGATTTTCCCGGCGAACTGGAAAGCGTGCGAAGGCTGCAACAAAAAGGACTGGGACGGCCGGCCGATGCCGCGCTTCGCCAAATCGGGCAAGCAGCTGATGGACCCGATCACCGCCTACCAGGTCGTCCATATGCTCGAAGGCGTCGTCCAGCGCGGCACCGCGGTGCGGCTGCGCGACCTCGACGTGCCGCTGTTCGGCAAGACGGGCACGACCTCGGGACCGAACGACGTCTGGTTCGTCGGCGGCACCCCCGACGTGATCGCGGGCATGTATATCGGCTTCGACCAGCCGCGCAGCATGGGCGGTTACGCACAGGGCGGCAGCTATGCCGCGCCGATCTTCAAGGATTTCGCGCTCGCCGCGCTCGCCGATCGCCAGCCGATTCCCTTCAGCGCGCCGAAGGGCGTGCGCATGGTGCGCATCGATCGCCAGTCGGGCCGCCGCGTCTATGGCAGCTGGCCGGGGACCGACCCCAAGGCGTCGATCATCTGGGAAGCGTTCAAGCCCGAAAGCGAACCGCGCCGCACGATCCGCGAAGAGGAAATCAAGCCGATCAAGACACAGCGGCGGGCGACCGGCGGTGCGTCGCAAAAGGGATCGACCGGCCGCACCGACAGCGACTTCCTCGACGACCGCGGCGGCATCATCTGACGCCGCGCACCGTCTTCCCCTGAGGCTCATGAGGCCGTAAGGGCGGACCAACATATTTCAGGAGCAAGGACATGCGCGCCGAAGCGCAGGATCATATCGACAAGATTGGCGCCGCATTGGCGCTGCTGCGCCGCTTCCTCGACTGGGACCGCGCGGTGCGCCGTCTCGACGAACTCAATGCAAAGGTCGAGGACCCGACGCTGTGGAACGACGCCAAGGCCGCGCAGGAAGTGATGCGCGAACGCCGCCGGCTCGACGAGGCGATCACCGCGACGCGCGCGATCGAGACCGAATGCGCCGACACCGCCGAGCTGATCGAGCTCGCCGAAATGGAAGGTGACGAGTCGATGGTCGACGAGGCCGTGGCCTCGCTCGCCGCGCTCGCCGAACGCGCCGAGGAAGACAAGATCAAGGCGCTGCTCGCGGGCGAGGCCGACGGCAACGACTGCTATATCGAAGTCCATGCGGGCGCCGGCGGCACCGAAAGCCAGGACTGGGCCGAGATGCTCCAGCGCATGTATATGCGCTGGGCCGAAAAGCGCCGCATGAAGGTCGAACTGGTCGAATATCAGGCGGGCGACCAGGCGGGGATCAAATCGGCGACGATGCTGGTCAAGGGCGAGAATGCCTATGGCTATGCGAAGACCGAAAGCGGCGTCCACCGCCTCGTCCGCATCTCGCCCTACGACAGCTCGGCGCGGCGCCACACCAGCTTCTCGTCGGTCTGGGTCTATCCGGTGATCGACGACAATATCGAGATCGAGATCAACGAAGGCGACCTCAAGATCGATACCTATCGCGCCTCGGGCGCGGGCGGACAGCACGTCAACACGACCGATTCGGCGGTGCGCATCACGCACATCCCGACGGGCATCGTCGTCGCCAGCCAGAACGACCGCTCGCAGCATAAGAACCGCGCGACCGCGATGGGGATGCTGAAGGCGCGGATGTATGAGGCCGAGCTGCAAAAGCGCGAAGCTGCGGCGTCGGGCGAATATCAGGCGAAGACCGAGATCGGCTGGGGCCACCAGATCCGCTCCTATGTCCTCCAGCCCTATCAGCTCGTGAAGGATCTCCGCACCGGCGTGACCTCGACGGCGCCAGGCGACGTGCTCGACGGCGCGCTCGACCCCTTCATGGCGGCGGCGCTGTCGCAGAAGGTGACCGGCGAAAAGGTCGAAGTGGAAGACATCGACTGATGAAGCGCGCGGCGCTCGTCCTGCTGGCGCTCCTGCCGCTGCTGAACGGCTGCGACGCGCCGTGGGACGACAATGGCGACCGCACCGAAACGGCGCGCGACTTCCCGCCCGCTGACAGGTCGGTCGCGCCGACCGTCTCGACCAAATGGTCGACCGAGGAAGCGCGCGACCGCGTCAACGAGGCCGAGGACGTCATGGATTCGGCCGACGTCCGTCCCGGCATGACCGTCGCCGACATCGGCGCGGGCGATGGCTATTATACGGTGCGCCTCGCGCAGCGCGTTGGCGCGGGCGGACGCGTCCTTGCGCAGGACATCATCCCCGAGGTGATCGAGCGGCTGGCCGACCGTGTCGCGCGCGAGCGGCTCGACAATGTCTCGCTCAAACTCGGCGCGGTCGACGACCCGCGGCTGCCCGCGGCGAGCTTCGACCGCGTTTTCATGGTCCATATGTATCACGAGATTGGGGAGCCTTACGCTTTCCTGTGGCGGCTGCGCCCCGCGCTACGCAAGGGCGGGCAAGTGCTCGTCGTCGACGGCGACCGCCCGATCGCGCAGCATGGCACGCCCTTCCGCCTGCTCGTCTGCGAGTTCGAGGCGGTGGGCTACAAGCTCGTCTCCTACGACGACAAGCAGCATGCCGGCGGCTATCTCGCGCGCTTCGAGCCCGAGGGCAAACGTCCCGAGCCCGATGCGATCAAGGTCTGCGACAATCCCTGACGAAACTCTCCCCTCCCGCAAGCGGGAGGGGAGTCTTTCAATAGACAATCAGCCGGTCGTCGGGCCCGATCGCGGTCATGAAGCTCACCAGCCCCGCAGCGCGGACGTGCGGCACCAGTTCAGTCGCGGCGATCCCGACGAGCGCCATCCCCGACTGGCAGGCGAAAAGCGCGATCTCCATCGCGATCGCTTCCTCGACGAGCCAGGCAAGGTCGGGCTGTCCAGCGGCGCGCCGCGCTTCGTCGCCTGAAAAGGATACCGGATTGCGGAGCAGCGCCACGGCCTCGCCCTGCAGGAAGATCCGCACCGGACGGCCCAGCGCCGCCGCCGCCATCCCCGCCTCGAGCGCAGCGTAGAGCCGCCGACCCTCGGCGACCGCGACGATGATGTTCAGGCTCGGCAGATCGGGCATTGCGGATCCTTGGGCACGCCGACCTCGCGCCAGCGCCGGTCGAGCATGTCGACGATCGCGAGCCGCCCGGTCAAGGAGGATCCGAGGCCGGTAAGCGCACGCACCACCTCCAGCGCCGCCATCGTGCCGATCATCCCCGCGAGCGCTCCCATCACGCCGGTTTCGGCGCAATTGATCCCCGGCCGGTCCGGATCGTTGCCGACGAGGCAGGCGTAACAGGCCTCGTCGGTCCGCCAGCCTTCGTAGAGCGCGACCTGTCCTTCGAACGCGCCGATTGCGGCGCTGAGCAGCGGGATGTGCAGCGCGACGGCAGCGTGGTTCACGGCCAGTCGCGTTTCGAAATTGTCGCAGCCGTCGAGGATCAGGCTCGCGCCCGCCAGCAAGGCTCCGGCGTTGTCGCTGTGGAGTCGTTCGACCGCGGCGACCGTATCTACATGCGGGTTGATCCGCCGCGCCGCCTCGGCTGCGACCACGGCCTTGCTGGCGCCGATATCGGCGTCGGTGAACAGGGGTTGGCGCTGCAAGTTCGACAGCTCGACGACGTCATGGTCGATGATCGTGAGCTTGCCGACCCCCGCCGCCGCCAGATAGGTAATCGCCGGGCAGCCGATCCCGCCCGCACCGATGACGGCGACATGCGCGGCCTTCAGCTTTGCCTGTCCTGCCCCGCCAAAGGCCGGGAGGATGATCTGGCGGGCATAGCGGTCGAGTTCGGCGTCGCTGAGCACCGTCAGCGCAGCTTGATGCCCGACAGCGAAGCGAGGCCTGCGGTGTCGGCGGTCTCGTCGACCGCATCGCTCTCGACCCCGGTCGATCCGAATCCGCCCGCGCCGCGGACGGTCTCGTCGAGCGTCTCGACTTCGGCAAAGGCCGCGCGCTGGACGGGCGCGGGGACGAGCTGGGCGATGCGGTCGCCGCGCTTGATCTCGAAACTTTCGTCGCCAAGGTTCGCGAGGATCACCTTCACCTCGCCGCGATAATCGCTGTCGATCGTCCCGGGCGTGTTGAGGCAGGTGACGCCATGTTTGAGCGCGAGGCCCGAACGTGGGCGAACCTGCACCTCGTAACCCGCCGGGATCGCCATCGCGAAGCCGGTCGCGACCGCGTGGCGTGCGCCGGGGCGCAGCGTCAGCGTCTCGGCCGCGACGACGTCCATTCCCGCTGCGCCGTCGCTGGCATAGGCGGGCAGGGGCAGGCCGCCGCCGTTGGGCAGCCGCTGGAGGGCGATCTCAATCTCTTTCAAGGGGTGATTTTTTCTCAAGCTCATCGGCGATCTTTTCCATCAATTTGCGGGCGACGGCCTGTTTGGGCAGCCGGTCCCAGCTGTCTACGCCGTCTTTGCTAACGATATGCACCCGATTGCTCTCGCCCCCCATCGGATCGGCGGACACGTCGTTGGCGACGATCCAGTCGCACCCCTTGCGCACAAGTTTCGCCTGCGCATGCGCGATCACATCGTTGGTTTCGGCGGCAAAGCCGATCAGTAGCTTCGGACGCTCGGGTGATTTGGCGACGCTGGCGAGAATGTCCGGGTTTTCGGCGAGCGCGAGCGGCGGAACCTGCCCGCTGCCGTCCTTCTTGATCTTCTGCACTGCGGTGTCGGCGGCGCGCCAGTCGGCAACCGCCGCGACCATGATCGCGGCATCGACGGGCAGGCCTTCCTGCACCTCGGTCGCCATCTCGACTGCAGTTTCGACATCGACGCGGATCACGCCGGGAGGGGTTGGCAGCGGGACGGGGCCGGCGATCAGCAGCACCTCTGCGCCCGCCTCGGCCGCGGCGGCGGCGATGGCAAAGCCCTGCTTTCCGCTCGACCGGTTGGCGATATAGCGTACCGGATCGATCGGCTCGTGCGTCGGGCCGGCGGTGATCAGGATGCGGCGGCCGTAAAGCGGGCGCCGGTTCGCGGGCGCGAAATCGGGCTGGTCCGCCAACGTCGCGGGCGGCGGTGTCAGCGCAACCGGCGGCGGCGCGTTCGCGAGCGCCGTATCGATGGCGGCCTTGATTGCCGCCGGTTCGGGCAGCCGGCCCGGGCCATATTCGCCGCACGCCATCTCGCCCTCGTCGGGCTCCATCACAGTAACCCCGTCGTCGCGCAAGGTCGCGACATTGCGCCGCGTCGCGGCGTGCAGCCACATGCGCACATTCATCGCGGGCGCGGCGAGCACCGGCTTGTCGGTCGCGAGCAGCAAGGTGGTCGCAAGGTCGTCGGCGATCCCGCCTGCCATCTTGGCGAGCAGATCGGCGGTCGCGGGCGCGACAACGACCAGGTCGGCCTCGCGGCTCAGCTGGATATGCCCCATCTCGACCTCGTCCTTCAGGTCGAAGAGACTGGTATAAACCTTGTTCTCGGAAAGCGCGGCGAGCGTCAGCGGCGTCACGAACTGCTCGCCCGCGCGCGTGATGACGCAGCGGACGACATAGCCCGCCTTGCGGAGCAGCCGGACAAGCTCGATCGATTTATAGGCCGCGATACCGCCGCCGATGATCAAGAGGATGCGCGGCGCGGGCATCAGCGGTGGCAGGCCTGCCCCAAGCGGGCGGCGATCGACTGGGTTTGATTCATCGCCGTCTCCTTCGCCTTCCAGTTATGCGCTTCCTCGCTTCAGTTCAAGGCGGCGGGAAGCGCGGTCGTCGGCTGTCGTAGCGACCGCACCAATTCGGCGAGCCCCGCTGGCGCGAAGGCGAGGCCGATGAACAAGGTCGGCGTGATGAGCATCGCCCAATAGAAATTGGCGGGGCGTGCAAAGAGCATCAGCAATGCGGCATAGCCGAGCTGGATCAGCAGCACGGTAAGCCCTAGCCGCGAGCGCCACGCGGCCCAGCCGAGCAGCGCGAGCGGGACGAGCAGCGCGCCGACCCATCCCGCGAAGAAGCGCAGCAGCGACGACGCCTGGACGAACGACAGATAGGCGATCCAGCCGCCCTGGCCGTTCCAGCCCTGGCTCGCCGCGTCGGCGGGGGTGGTGACCGCCGCCAGCGCAGCGATATGTGCGCCGATGCCCGCAGCGAAGCATAGTCCGATAGCCAGCCAGCCCGCCGCGGCGCGCCAGTCGCGGTCGATGAGCGCAAAAAGCCCGAACAGCATGGCGACCGGGAGTATGGTTTCGCGGATCGCGAGCGCGGCGGCGACGATCGCCATGGTGAGCCACGGACGCGCCGGGCGATAGAAGGCGAGCGCGAGCGCCAGGAGCACGCCGGCGGCCGCCTCGTGGATGTAGAGCCATTCGCGAGCCGCAAGCTGCGTCAGGTTCACGGCGACGAACAAGGCGCCGACCGCGGCGTAGCGGGGTAGGCCGGGCTCGGTCCGGAGCCGCCGATACCAGGCAAGGATCGCGGCGCCGCCAATGGCAAGGAAGAGAAGCATCGCCCTCTGTTCGCCGAGCGCAGCGACGATATGGGCGAGCGTGGGCAAGCGAACGGCGACGAAGGGGCGCAGCGGATAGTTGCCGCTGCGATGTTCTTCGGCGGCGACGGCATAATAGGATTCGCCGGTGGCAACGCGCTGCGCGATCCGGGCATAAAGCGCATGATCGCCGGTTAGGCCCTCGAACGGCGCCGTTGTGGGGCTCGCGACCGCGACATGCTCGCGGCCCCCGCCGACTTGCAGACCCCCGATCGTCAACGCCGCCAGCAGGCCCAGTATGGCCGCCGCGACCGGGCGCGAAACGCCGGCGAAACGGTTCCAGCCCGGTGTTCCGGTCGTCATTTGCGCCATGTAAGCGCCGACGACATCGCGAAATTCCAGATCGCACCGACCAGCACGCCCGCAACGCCCGCGACCCACCAGCGTTCGTCGTGCCCGGCCATCCACGTCCCGATGCCGATATTGGCGACCGCACCGAGCGCTGAAATCGCATAGAAGCTCGCGAGCCCGCCCACGAGGCGCCAGCCCTTCAGCTTGCGGTCGGCATAGGTGAAGCTGTTGTTGAGGAAGAAGTTGAAGGCAATCGCCGTCATCACCGCACTGGTCTGCGCCGTGATGAAGGGACTGCCCGTGCCGAGGATCGTGCGCAGCACGGCAAGGTGCACAAATACCCCGAGCCCACCGACCATCAG
Organism: Sphingopyxis sp. OAS728; assembly: GCF_014873485.1. Taxonomy (NCBI): domain Bacteria; kingdom Pseudomonadati; phylum Pseudomonadota; class Alphaproteobacteria; order Sphingomonadales; family Sphingopyxidaceae; genus Sphingopyxis; species Sphingopyxis sp. OAS728. Next base: position 3,204,413 of record NZ_JADBDT010000001.1, read on the forward strand.
GAATTTGAGCAGCCGGACGGGAACAAGGCGGCCGATCGTCTTGTCGGCGATCAGTTCGGCATATTCGGCGATCACGCGCGCGCCAATCTTGCTTTCGCCGGCCTCGCGCGTGCGGAATTGATAGGGGATTTCGGCGACTTTCAGCGGCGTCGGGCTCGACGCCAAAATGTCGATCAATATCTTGAAGCCGATCGCCGACAGGCGCGGCAGCGCACGTTCGAAGGCGTCGCGGCGTACCGCGAAAAAGCCGCTCATCGGATCGGACACATCGGTACCGAGTGCGATCTGCCCGGCGCGGGTGGCGAGGCGGCTCATCCGCGCGCGGTCCCTGTCCCAGTCGCCGATCCCGCCACCCGCGACATAGCGCGTGCCGACCGCGATATCGGCTCCGCCGCCCGCGACCGCATCGATCAGGCGCGGCAACGCCTCTTCGCTGTGCTGGAGGTCGCCGTCCATCACCGCGATCACCGGCGCGGCGGTCGCCAATATCCCCTCGACCACCGCCGACGATAGGCCGCGGCGGCCGACGCGCTGCACGATGCGCACATGCCGCGATCCGCGGCCGATGCGGCGCACCAGCTCGCTGGTCCCGTCGGGCGAATTATCGTCGACGAATATGACTTCCCAACCGCGCCCCGCGAGCACGACCGAGAGTTTTTCGATCAATTTTTCGACATTGGCGGCTTCGTTGAGCGTCGGCACCACCACCGCGACCTCGAGAGGCAGCGTGTCGACCGGCAGGATATTGTCGGCAATCAGGGTGTCGTGGCGCATGAAACCTCGGCTTTGTCCGGATTTCACGTCCGGGGGTTGGTCGGGCTCAAGCCTTAGCGATTTAAGGTAAATGTCCGGTAACCAAGTCTGCTCCGATGGACGCGGGCTTATAAACGTGCAATTTCACGACGCAGGGGTCGCCTTCGGGCATGGGGGGCTGAATGAACAAGGCTTGGGGCGGGGCATTTATGCTCGCGATGTCGCTTGCGCTTTCGGGTTGCGGCTATGCGAAAAAGGCGCCGCGCGACCTGCCGCCGCTTCCGCCGCCACCGCAGGAAACCGGCTCGACCCCCGAAGCCGACCGCGCCGCCGCCTACCGTGCCGCAGAGGAGGCGGCGATGGCGCAGCGTGCGGCAAGCGAGCAGCAGTCGGCGCGCGCCGAAGCCATGCGCGCTTATGAAGAGGCCAAGGCCGCCGTCGCGCAGGCGAAGAAGCAGGTCGAAGCTGCGCGCAAGGGGCATATCAATATCCCGGACACCGGTGCCGGATCGACCGGCGCCTCACATCTAGCCGATACCGCCGCAGGCCCCGCGAGCGATCAGGGCGGCGTCGGCAAGATCGCCTGCCCGCAACTCGGCGGTCTCGCGACCCCGGAGGAATGCGCCAATTACTCCGGCCTGCTCGCGACGATGCAGAGCGGCGTCGCCGCGTTCGACCCGCCGCGGCGAATGGAGATGGGGCGCGATTACCCGGTCAAGCTGGTGATCGGCGCGAAGGAGGTCGCGGCGCAGGTCGTCGACAGCGCGACCGATGCGGGCGACGTCAAGACCGTCGATATCCGGCTCGGGTCGTGGATCTGCGCCGAATTGCTCGCAACGCAGTTCGAGCTGAATGGCCCCGCGCGCCAGTGCAAGGAACGCGGACTGTCGCGGATGCTTTCGTTCGACTGGACCGTTTCGCCGAAACAGGACGGCAAGCTCAAGCTGGGCGTGAAGGTCGAAAGCCTCGCCGAACAGAATGGCAAGCCCCTCGACACGATCGACAGCCGCATGATCGCGGTCGATGTCGAGGCCGACGCGATCGGACGCTTCGACATGATGGTGTCGCGGCTGACCGACAGCCTTGGCGGCGTGCGGACGATGCTGCTCGCGCTGGTCAGCGCGCTCGGCGTGCTGTCGGTCGCCGTGTGGCGCATCCGCAATCTCGGCAAAAAGCCCGAGAAGGACGCGCTCAAGGATCTGACGGCGAGCTGATCGCGCGTCCTATTCGTTGCCCTTGAGGCTGAACGCGGTGGAATAGAAGATCGAAACCACCGTGTCCTTCTTTTCCTGCCCGCCCCATTCGTGCGCGACCTGGATTCCGCCGTTCAGCTTCTTGTCCTTGTCGAATGCGATATAGAAGGGTGCGATCAGCTGATATCGTTGCTCGATTTCCTTGTAACCGAACGAGGGGCCGAAGCCGATTTCGGGAAGGACGCGTGAAAGGCGTCCGACATCGACCATGGTGCGCGCCTCGATGGAATATTCGAAGCCGCTGTCGCGTTGGGGATGGGCGATGTTGAACTTCTCGCACCGGCGATTGTCGGCCCCCGGGATCGCAGAACCGCCGTAGGACGGCGCATCGATCATGCAAAATTCGATACCGTCGCTGTCCTTGGGCAGCGACCATTTGCGTCCGAAACGGATACGCGGAATGGTAGTCAATCCTTCGAAGGGGCCAAGACTGCCGGGCCAGTGGCGGAAGGCATAGGCGCCGACGCCCCAGTCATAGGTCACCTTTTTCTTGCCCCCGAGTTCGCTGAAATCGAGCGTCGACAGCAGGGGCGGATCGATCTCGGGCGCGCTGATCGTGCCGGGCGGAAAGGCGGCGGGGCCGATATAGCTGAACCGCTGTCGCTGGCTGTCGAGTTTGATGCCGAAACCATATTCGGGAATGTCGTCGGCAGCGGGCGCCAGCCAGACGGCGGCGTTATAGGCGTTCACCGCGTCCATATTGACGAAACGCCCGTCGGCCTTGGTCGCGAACGCCCAATCGAGCAGCGCCTGGCCGCTGCAGCTGTCGGCATCGCGCAACGCACTGGCCTGTCCGAAACGTTCGGCCTGTGTGACGCCGTCGCGATTATGCTTGCTGCGGTCGGCCTCGCACAAGGTGACCATCTCGGTCACCTTCTTGCGGGCCGTCGCCGTCGCGTCGGCGGTCGTCGCTTCAGGAAAATATTGCCAGTTGAAGCTGAACGACAGGCCAAGCGGCTTGTCGGTCAGGTCGCCCGACTTCACGATCACGCCGCGATTTTTCTCGTCGAGCGTCGCGCTCGCGCCGAAGCCGAGCGTCATCGCGACCGCCCGCCTTTTTTCGACCCCATCCTCGCGGAAGGTGTCGATACGGCGGCTCAGCGGTATCTGATATCCGACGACGGCCTGCGTGCCGTCCTTCGCCGCGCTGATCGTGCCGCGAAAGCTGGGCTGCCCGGCGAGGCTTTTCGGCGCGGGCGTCCTGCCCTGCGCATCGACAAGATAGCGATGCAACTCCTCTTCGGTCTTTTCGGGCGTGTCGACATAGGCCTGGAGTCCCGTCACATTGTCCAGAACGGGCACTTTTGCCGTGTCGCTCCGCGGCGCGGGTGTTTCCGTCCGGCCCGCGAGAATCGTCAGCAATTGACCGATCATCGTTTCGGCGCGCGTCGCCGCTGCCTGCGCGTCGGGGGCATCCTGCCTTGCTTTTGATGAAAGCTGTCGCAGTTCTGCGATCTGGGCTTCGATGGCGGTCCGGTCGGGCGCGGGGGCCGGGGTCTGCGCTCCGGCAGACAGGCATTGCCAGGGCAGGGTTAGCAGCAGGATAGCCGCCAAATTTCTGTTTCGCCCACGCGACGCGTTCGCGCCGGACATATTGTGCCCCACCATTTCGCCCCTCCCGTTTCCCTGGGGCAGCTTAAGAGGGGGCGATCCGCGCCGATAGGATCAATGCGTCAGGAATGGAGGATGTTCAGCCGAACCACGACAGCGCCGCGGCACCTGCTGCCGCACCCGCGAGCGCAGTCAGCGCATAGCGCCACCAGCGCTTTTTCTCGCCCACGTCCCACATCAGCGCGATGTCGGGCAGCGGCGGCGCGGGCGGGGCGGCGCCCTTGCGCGGCAATTGCGCGTCGAGCCGGCGGATGATGTCGGGGATCAGCGCCAGCGTCTTGCCCTGTTCGCGTAGGCCGTCGGCAAGCGCGGCCTCGGGGCCGAGCTCGTCGCGGATCCATTCGCTGACGAAGGGGCCCGAGACGTCCCACATGTTGATCTTGGGATTGAGCATCGTCGCGACGCCCTCGACCATCACCATCGTCTTCTGGAGGAGGAGGAGGTGCGGCTGTGTCTGCATGTCGAAATCGCGCGTGATCGCGAACAGCCCGTCGAGCATCTGCCCGACGCTGAGTTCGCTCACCGGCTTGCCGCGCATCGGCTCGCCCACCGCGCGGAGCGCCGTCGCGAATTCCTCGACATTGTGATAGGCGGGCACATATTGCGCCTCGAAATGGATTTCGGCGACGCGGCGGTAATTGCCCGTGGTCAGCCCATAAAGAATCTCGGCGAGCCAGTAGCGCGCCTGCCGGTTGATCCGCCCCATGATGCCGAAGTCGACGGCGGCGATCGTGCCGTCGGCCTTCACGAACAAATTGCCCTGGTGCATGTCGGCGTGAAAGAAACCTTCGGCGATCGCCTGCCGCAGGAAGGCGTTGACGAGGTTGGCCGACAATTTCTCCATGTCGTGCCCTGCGGCAATCAGCTGGTCACGGTGCGAAATCTTGATGCCGTCGATCCAGTCGAGCGTCATCACGCGGCTCGCGGTGCGGTCCCAGTCGATCGCAGGCACTTCATATTCGGGCACGCCGACCATCGCGTCGCGCAGTTCGGACGCCGAGGCGGCCTCACGGCGCAGATCGAGCTCGCGCAGCGTCCAGCGGCGGAAATTGGCGATCACTTCGCGCGGGCGAAGCCGCGTCGCTTCGCCGCCGAGCGCCTCGAGATGCGCCGCCGCCCATTCATAGGTGTCGATGTCGCGCGCGAACTGCTTGTCGATGCCGGGGCGGCGGACCTTCACGGCGACCTTGCGGCCCTCGGTCGTCACCGCACGGTGAACCTGCGCGATCGACGCGGAGCCGACGGGTTCGGGGTCGAATTCGCTGTAGAGGCTTTCGAGCGGGACTTCGAAGGTCGCCTCGATTTCCTGCCGGATGCGCTCGAACCCGACGGGGGCGAGTGCGTCCTGCAGCGTGAGCAGATTATGCGCCGCTTCCTCACCGACAAGGTCGGGGCGCGTTGCGAGCGTCTGGCCGAGCTTGACTGCGGCGGGGCCGATTGCCTGGAAGGCCGCGGCATAGTCGGGCACCTTCGGCTGGATCGTGCCGAGGCGTGCGATCCGGCACAGGCGCTTGACCCCGGGCGGCGTCTGCGGGGCACTCTCGATCCCGCGCAGCGCGCCGTGGCGCGCAAGGATGCGCCCCCACTTCAGCAGGCGGACGATATGGGTGACGGGTCGGGTCACTCGGCCACCGCTCCAACCTTCGTCATTCCCGCGAAAGCGGGAACCCAGCGCGCCCCGTTATCGTCATGGGTCCCCGCCTGCGCGGGGACGCTCGCATGCTGTTGCATGCTCACGCTTTCCACCCGCTGTGGATCGCGACGAGCCCGCCAAGGATCGGTTCGACCTTCACCGCGGTGAACCCCGCGTCGCGGATCATTGCCGCGAATTTGGGCATCGGCGGGAAACGGCGGATCGATTCGATCAGGTAACGATAGCTGTCCTCGTCGTCGGCGATCAGCTTGCCGAGCTTGGGGACGAGGTGATGCGAATAGGCGTCATAGGCCTGCGCGAACCCCGGCCATTCGTTGGTCGAAAATTCGAGGCAGAAGAAACGCCCGCCATAGCGCAGCACGCGGTGCGCTTCCTGAAGCGCCGCGGGAATGTCGGTGACGTTGCGGATGCCGAAGGCGATCGTATAGGCGTCGAAAAACTGGTCGGGGAACGACAGCTTCTCGGCATTTTGTTCGGACCAGACGAGGCTGTCGATCCCGCGTTCGGCGGCGCGTTCCATGCCGACGCCCAGCATGTCGGGATTGATGTCGGCGACGGTGATGCTCGCGCCGAACCGCTCCATGCGAAAGGCGATGTCGCCGGTGCCGCCCGCCATGTCGAGGATCGTCTCGCCCTCGCGCGGTTTGACGCGGCGCACGAAGCGGTCCTTCCACAGGCGATGCATGCCCCCCGACATCGCGTCGTTCATGATGTCATATTTGCGCGCGACGCGGCTGAACACCTCGCCGACCATCGCGGTCTTCTCGCCCGCGGGGACCTGTTCATAGCCGAAGCTGACGGTGTCGGGAGTGGCCATGGAGTGCGCGCCTTTTGCGGGGGAGAGGTAAAGTCGAACGGCCTTTAGCGGGGCCTTGCCGCCCGCGCAAATGGCGCGTAGCCCGATGCGCGATATGCCCGAACTCCCCGAAGTCGAAACCACCGTCCGCGGCCTTGCGCCCTTCCTCGAAGGCCAGCGGCTGACCGCGGTCACCACCTTCCGCCCCGACCTGCGGCGGCCCTTTCCCGCCGACCTCGCGCAGCGGCTCACCGGCGCGACGGTCACGGGCCTCTCGCGCCGCGCCAAATATGGCGTGATCTCGACCGACCGCGACGATCATATGATCTTCCACCTCGGCATGTCGGGACGCTGGCGGACCGAGGGCGGCGAGGCGGGCAAGCACGACCATCTGCTGCTCGAAACCGGGGCGGGGCACAGGCTGTTCCTGCACGACCCGCGGCGTTTCGGCTCGGTCGACCTCGTCAGCGGCGATCCGCTGACCCTCTTTCCCGCCTTCGTCACGCTCGGTCCCGAGCCTTTGTCCGATGCCTTCGACGCCGCCTATCTCGCCAAGGCGCTCGCTGGCCGCCGCGCGCCGATCAAGGCGATGCTGCTCGACCAGACAATCGTCGCGGGGCTCGGCAATATCTATGTCTGCGAGGCGCTCAACATGGCGCACATCTCGCCAGTGAAGCCTGCCGCCGACGTATCGAAGGCAAAGCTCGCTGTGCTCGTGCCCGCGATCAAGGACGTGCTGATCGCCGCCATCGCCGCCGGCGGATCGACCCTGCGCGACTTCCTCAGTCCCGAGGGTGACCTCGGCTATTTCGCCAAGGACTGGCGCGTCTATGGCCGCGAGGGCGAGGCGTGCGAATGCGGCGGGACGATTGCGCGGATCGTGCAATCGGGCCGGTCGACCTTCTATTGCCCGAAATGCCAACGATAATGCGGGTAATTGCCCGCAAAGCCATTGACCAAATCGCCCTTCGCCGCTATGCGCGCACCCTTCGAGCAGGGTCCGGTCGTCCGGAACCGGCCGCATCCGGACATTGATTCGCTGCAATTCGCGCGATTCGGCTGCTCCGCTGAGGCTGTGCTCCGACCATGTAGACCGTTTGAAAGATTAGAGGAATTTATGGCCAATACGCCGCAGGCAAAAAAGCGCATCCGCCGTAACACCGCGCGCACCATCGTGAACAAGAATCGCGTTTCGCGCATTCGCACGCTGGTGAAGAAGGTCGAGAACGCCGTCGCAGCCGGTGACAAGGACGCCGCTGCAACCGCGTTGAAGGCGGCGCAGCCTGAAATGGCACGCGGCGTTGCCAAGGGCGTTCTCCACAAGAACACCGTGGCCCGCAAGTTCTCGCGCCTGACCAAGAGCGTGAACGCGATCGCCTGATTCGCTTTGTCCCGAAAGGGAACAAAAAGGACCCGCTGGCTTCATGCCAGCGGGTCCTTTTTTGCATCCGATATTGTGACAGCGCGATGGCAATAGTGTTGCAGCGCGGTAAGTGACGGATTTACGGCGATTCGTTGTTTTGTCGCTGGTTTGTCATAAATAACTCACTGAAAATACGTCATAAAATGACGTTCCGGCGCGATTCTGCCCCCCCTAGTGAGTCAAGATTTTTATTTCAGTATTTTTACATGGGCGCCACTTGATCGACTCGGCGCGGCCTGACTAGACAGGGTGCGTCGTCGGCCTTCGCCGGTGGCCGCCACATCGACATGATTCGCAACTCTTCGGGCCATCGGTCCCGGAAAGAATGCCTGCGCCCGGCGCAGGCGACGGATCGGCGCGTGGATCGGCCGCCCGATTGTTCGGTGACGAGGGGACCTGAGGGGGCGGCACAGCGTGACAGAGAGCGGCAATTGGCATGGGCATGACGTTAAGGGCGGAGCAGTGAGCGGTGAAGCCGCAACGCTCTGGCCGCGCGTGGCCGAAGGGCTGCGCCGCGACCTTGGCGTGCGCACCTTCGACCATTGGCTGAAGCCCGTGCGCTTTGCCGATTATTGCACGCTGTCGGGCGTCGTGACGCTCGAAACCGTCAGCCGCTTCTCGGCGAACTGGATCAACGAACGGTTCGGCGACCGCCTCGAACTCGCGTGGCGCCAGCAACTGCCGGCGGTGCGCGGCGTTACGGTGCGCGGCGGTGCCGCCGCCGACGATCGCGCCACGGCCCTCGCGGCCTCGCCGCTGCCGAGCTTCGACACCCCGCCGCCGACACCCGCCGCCAATCCCGCGCTGCTGGGTTTCGACCCGCGCCTGTCGTTCGACCGCTTCGTCGTCGCGCGCAGCAACATCCTCGCCGCCAACGCCGCACGCCGCATGGCGATGGTCGAGGCGCCGCAGTTCAACCCGCTCTACCTCTGCTCGGGCACCGGGCAGGGCAAGACGCACCTGCTCCAGGCAATCGCGCAGGATTATGCCGCGGCGCATCCGACCGCGAACATCATCCTGATGTCGGCCGAAAAATTCATGCTCGAATTCGTCGGCGCGATGCGCGGCGGCGACATGATGGCGTTCAAGGCGCGGCTGCGCGCCGCCGACCTGCTGCTGCTCGACGACCTCCAGTTCGTGATCGGCAAGAATTCGACGCAGGAAGAGCTGCTCCACACGATCGACGACCTGATGACCGCGGGCAAGCGCCTCGTCGTCACCGCCGACCGCCCGCCGGCGATGCTCGACGGGGTCGAGGCACGGCTGCTGTCGCGCCTGTCGGGCGGCCTTGTCGCCGATATCGAGGCGCCCGAGGACGACCTGCGCGAACGCATCATCCGCCAGCGCCTCGCCGCGATGCCGATGGTCGAGGTGCCCGACAATGTCGTCGCCTATCTGGTCAAGCATTTCACGCGCAACATCCGCGAGCTCGAAGGCGCGCTCAATAAATTGCTCGCCTATGCCGCGCTCACCGGCACGACGGTCGACCTCGCGCTCGCCGAAGACCGGCTCGCCGAGAATGTCCGCACCGCGCGCCCGCGTATCACGATCGACGAGATCCAGCGCGCGGTGTGCGCGCACTACCGCCTCGACAAGTCCGAAATGTCGTCGAAGCGCCGCGTCCGCGCGATCGCGCGCCCGCGGCAGGTCGCAATGTATCTCGCGAAGGAACTGACCCCGCGCTCCTATCCCGAAATCGGCCGCCGCTTCGGCGGGCGCGATCATTCGACGGTGATTCATGCGGTGCGCACGGTCGAGACGCTGCGCGTCAACGACAGCGAACTCGATGCCGAAATCGCCGCGATCCGGCGTAGCCTCAACGGCTGACCCACAGGCAATCCACAGATTTATGCCGGACTTGTCCCCGGCATTATCCACAGCAAAAAGGCCCGCCCTTCGCGTGAAGGGCGGGCCTTTTGTCTGGCTTGCTGGGGGTGCCTCAGCCCTTTTCGGGCGGTGCCACCGTAATCCGCACCCGCTCGCCCGAATTGCCGGGGAAGCCGGTGAACATCGCCTCGACGAGGTTCGGGACGATCGCCTGGAGGTTGTTGTCGCGCGACTGCGCTTCGGCATGGCCTTCGAACAGGCGCGAGCCGTCGGCTGAACGGCTGATCTGGAGATCGAGCCCGCTGGTGTAGACGGTGTAGCTGCTGACGTCGTTATAGCCGCCCCAGCCGGGTCCGAAACCGCCCCACAGGAACGGATCGCGATAGCCATAGACATAGCGGCGCCCGCCGCGGCCCGAGACGATCACCGGGCGATAGAAGCCGCGGCCGTAATAGCCGCCGAAACCGCCGTACCAGGGATCGCCGAAGCCGGGGCTCGACACGACGCGTTCGCGGCCCTTGTCGACGCCATAATCCATCCGGACGACGAGGTCGGCGCGCTCGCCGCTCGCCGCCTGGCGATAGCCATAGCGGGTGAGTTCGCCCGCGACGAGATTGGCATATTGGCCGAACTCGATACCACCCTGCAGCGCGGGGTTGCTCGCCTCGACGGTGAAGCTCTGGCCCTGCGGCGCGGGAAGCTGCGACTGGAAGCGCGCGACGTCGGCCTTGAACGGGGTCGCGCAGCCGGCCAAAGCCAGCGCCGCGCCCGTCATCGCGGCCAGGCCCAACCGCCTGAAATTCATCTTGCTCATCGTCTTGGCTCCGTGATTCGGGATGCGCATAAGCGGCACTTTCATACCATAGACTATGTCAGCGCGACTTAACCTTGGTTGAACTCGGTTCGTCGCGCCGTCGTTCCACCGCCCTAATATGGGGCGGCGGACGCGCTTAACAAGATTTTTCGCCCTAAGACGAAGGTTTAACGGCAGAGCCCCAGCGCGGCATAAGCCGCGTCGAGCGTCGGCTTCGCGAGCGCCGATGCGCGCGCCGCGCCCGCCTCGAGCGCCGCGTCGATCGCCGCCGGATCGGCCTTGAGCTCGGTCAGCCGCGTCGCGATCGGGCGCAGCGTCTCGACGAGCAGTTCGCCGAGCGCGGGCTTGAACGCCCCGAACCCCTGCCCCGCGAAGCGCGCGAGCACCTGATCGACGCTCTCGTCGGCCATCGCGGCATAGATCGACACGAGATTCTTCGCCTCGGGCCGCCCTTCGAGGCCGACAGCCTCGGAGGGCAGCGGCTCGGCGTCGGTCTTGGCCTTGCGGATCTTCGCCATGATCGTGTCGGCATCGTCGACCAGGTTGATGCGGCTCGCATCGCTCGGGTCCGATTTCGACATTTTGGCCGATCCGTCGCGCAGGCTCATGATCCGCGCCGCGGCCGCCGGGATCGTCGGTTCGGGCAGGGTGAAGGTTTCGGTTGCCGTGTCGAGGTTGAACTTGGTCGCGATGTCGCGCGCCAGTTCCAGATGCTGCTTCTGGTCGTCGCCGACGGGGACATGCGTCGTCTGATAGAGCAGCACGTCGGCCGCCTGCAGCACCGGATAGGCGAAGAGGCCAACGCTCGCGCCCTCGCGGTTCTTGCCCGACTTTTCCTTGAACTGCGTCATGCGGTTCAGCCAGCCGATGCGCGCGGTGCAGAACAGCATCCACGCGAGCTCGGCATGCGCGGGAACGCGCGCCTGATTGAACAATATCGCCTTGCCGGGATCGATCCCCGCCGCCATCAGCGCCGCCGCCATTTCGCGCGTGTTCGCGGTCAATTCGGCGGGGTCGTTATAGACGGTGATCGCGTGCAGGTCGGCGAGGAAATAGAGCTTCTCGCCCGGCATCTCGTCCTGCATGCGCACCCAGTTGCGGATCGCGCCCAGATAATTGCCGAGATGCAAATTTCCGGTGGGCTGGATGCCCGATAGCGTCCGCATGTCTTACTCCTGAGTTTCGGCAGCTTTGCCGCGCCGCCGCGTCAGCATGGCGACCAGATCCTTGTCAAGCGCGCCGACGAGAAAGGCGGCGGCGAAAAACACCGCGCCGCCCGCGGCACAGAGCGCGGCGAGCGACCAGATGCGCTCGAATACGCCGCCGCCATAATAAGGCTTCATCAGCGGCATCATCCACCAGAGCAGCGCCGACATCGCGGCGACCGCGACGATCTGCCGCGCGATACGCCCGGCGAGCTTCGCGGTGAAGTGGAACCAGCCGCGGCGGTGCAGGATGGTGTAGAGGAGGATGCAGTTGATCGTCGCCGACGCCGCGGTCGCGCCGGCAAGCCCGACAATACCATAATGTTCGACGACATAGAGGTTGATCGCGACGTTGATGATCAGCGACGCAAAGGCTGTCCACACCGGCGTACGCAGATCCTCGCGCGCGAAGAATCCGGGGTTCAATATCTTGATGATAACATAGGCGGGCAGGCCGGCGACCAACGCCATCACGATATGCGCCATGATCGTACCGTCTTCGGCGGTGAACTTTCCCCCGACGAAAAAGGCGGCGGTGAAGGCGGGGGCGCAGATCGCGAGCGCCGCAGCCGCGGGCAGCGTGAGCAAAGTCGCGATCTCGAACGCATTGCTCTGCAAGCGCTGCGCCTCGGATGCGTCGCCGCCGTGGATGTGGCGCGACAGCATCGGCAGGATCGCGGTGCCGAGTGCGATGCCGACGATGCCGAGCGGCAGCTGGTTCAGCCGGTCGGCGAGCTTCAGCAAAGTCAGCGACCCTTGCGGCAGCGAGGTCGCGAAGAAGGTGTCGACGAACTGGCTCACCTGATAGATGCCGGCGCCGAAGGTCGCGGGCAGGATCAGCATGCCGAGCTTTTTCACCTCGGGCGTGAGTTTCGGAAAGCGCCAGTGGAGCCGCAGCCCCGCCCGCCGCACCGCCCACGCCATATAGGCGAGCTGGACGACCCCCGCGAGGCTGACAGAGACCGCAAGCGCCTCGGCGACGATCCGGTCGTCGCCGCCCGGGCCGCGCAGCCACCAGCCGGTGATGATCCCGCCGATCAATACGATGTTGAGCAGCACCGGCACGAAGGCACCCGGCGCGAAGCGTGATCGCGCGTTAAGCAGTCCCGACAGCATCGCGACGAGGCTGACGAACGCGAGATAGGGAAAGGTAACGCGGCTCAGGAAAACCGCGAAATCGAACTTGCCGGGTACGTCCTGAAAGTCGCGCGCGAGCAGCCAGACGATCCCGGGCATTGCGATCATCATGATCGCGGAAAAGCCGAACAGCGCCCAGAGGAAGACCGACAGCACATCGTCGGCGAATTTCGCGGCCTCTTCCTCGCCGCCCTCGCCATGCAGCACGCGGCTGTACATCGGGACGAAGGCGACCGAAAAGGCGCCCTCGGCAAACAGGCGGCGAAAGGTGTTGGGCAGCGTGAAGGCGAGCTGGAAGGCGTCGGCCGCCAGGCCGGCGCCGAGGACGCGGGCGAGCAGCATGTCACGCGCAAAGCCGAAAATGCGGCTGACCATGGTCAGGCCGCCGATCGTCCCCACGCTTTTGACGAGGCTGCTCAAGCCCTCAGCTCGCCCCCGTTACGGGGCTCAGGCCTGGCCGACCGCGACTTCGCCGGCCGCCTCGGCCTGTGCCGCCTGAACCTGCTGCGCGAACAGGCCGTGGAAGTCGATCGGTTCGAGCAGCAACGGCGGGAAGCCGCCGTCGCGGACGGCATCGGCGACGACGCGGCGCGCGAAGGGGAACAGGATGCGCGGTGCTTCGGCGAGGAAGAAGGGCTGAAGCTGGTCGTCGGGGACGTTGCGCACGCCGAACAGGCCGGCATATTTCAGGTCGATCACAAAGCTCGTGCCCTGATCGGTCTTCGACGTCACGTCGATTTTCAGCGACACTTCGTACAGATTGTCGCCGACGCTGTCGGCCGCGATATTGAACTGCACATCGACCTGCGGCGCGTCCTGCCACTGATAGACGACCGGCGCGTTCGGGTTTTCGAACGACAAATCCTTCACATATTGCGAAATCAGGCCGATCGCCGGGCTCGTGTCTTCACCATTGGGCTGGAGGGCGGGGTTGTTGAGGTCGGGGCTCGTTTCGTCGGCCATGATCAAGAAGCTTTCACTGGAAAGATGGAAACATATCCGCATCCGCAGACCGTGTCTGGACCGCGGCGGACGGTTGCCGCGGCGCTTAGCAGCGCCCGGCAGCGAGCACAATGGCCGCCCTGTTCCGGGGTGTGGTTAAGGGTGAATCGTTGACCCGCCGCGCCGCAGCGGCCATGGTCATTTGAAACTAGGGCGCGTATCGCCTATGTATAAGCCAGTTTGTTTCCATATGCCCGCATTGGACTTTTGCCCGTGACCGCTTTTTCGATCGTCCTGCTCGCCATGATTGCCGCCTTCCTCGGCATGCGGCTCTACTCGGTGCTCGGCAAGCGCACGGGGCATGAGCAGGAGCCGGTGCTGCCGCGCGAGCGCACTGCCGCGTCGCCGGTGCGGCTCGACGAAAATGATGGGTCGCAGACTGCGGCGCCTGCCGCCGCCGATACCTCGGGCCTCGTTTACGAACCCGCGGCCGAGGCCGGCCTTCGCCAGCTGCTCGCAACCGACCGCAATTTCGACGCCGGCCGTTTCATGGAGGGCGCCGAAGCGGCGTACCGCATGATCCTCGAGGCTTATTGGAAAGGCGACCGCGACACGCTTCGCGATCTCTGCGACGACGACAGCTACGAAGCTTTCGCCGATGCGATCGCTGCGCGCGAAAGCCGCGGCGAAACGCTCGACAACCGCCTGATGGGAATCGATTCGGCCAAGATCACCGCGGTCGAACTGAATCGCAGCGAGGCGCGCGTCACCGTGCATTATCGTGCCGATATCAGCGCGGTCACCCGCGATGCCGACGGCAAGCTGATCGCCGGGTCGATGAGCGACGCGTCGCAGACCGACGACCTTTGGACCTTCCGTCGTCAGATCGGCAGCAACGACCCCAATTGGGTGCTCGACGAAGCCGAATCGGCCTGACCCCATGATCCTGACAGCGGGGGCGCCGCGCGCGCGGACTTTCGGATTCGCGCTGCTCGCCGCCCTGCCGCTGCTTGCTGGCTGCGCTTCGGTGATTCCCGAGGCCGATAGCCGTCCCACGACGGTCGCGCCTGCGCCGCCGCGCCCGGCGGGTACACCGCGTCCCTATGTGCCGCGTCCGTCCGAAGGCGCCGGTGCCGCCGCCCAACCGATTCCCGCAACCCCGCGCGCGCCGCTTCCCGCGACGCCTGTCCCGGCCGACGCGACGACCGCCGCCGCCAGCGGCGTGCTCGCGGGCCCGGACTTCTCGACGCTCGGCGTGACCGCAGAGCAGGCGACCGCCGCGCTCGTCGCTTTCCGCCTCAGCTGCCCTTCGGTCCAGCGCCGCACCGACACCAGCGGCCTGACGCAGGGTGCCGACTGGGCCGAAAGCTGCACCGCGGCCAAAAGCTGGAAAGACAGCGACGCGCTCGCCTTCTTCACGAGCTATTTCGGCACCGTGCAGGTCGGCGCGGGCACCGCCTTCGTCACCGGCTATTATGAGCCCGAAATCGCCGGCTCGCGCACGAAGCAGCCGGGCTACGACGTCCCCATCTATCGCCGCCCCGCGGATCTGATCGAGGTCGACCTCGGCCAGTTCGCCGACGATTTGAAGGGCCGCAAGATTCGCGGCCGTGTCGATGGCGACGATTTCGTCCGCTATTACAACCGCACCGCGATCGAGAGCGGCGCGCTCGACGGGCGGGGGCTCGAAATCGCTTATGCCGCCGACGCGGCCGAATTCTTCTTCCTGCAGGTGCAGGGCTCGGGGCGCCTCCGCCTGCCCGACGGCGGCATCATGCGCATCGGCTACGACACGCAGAACGGCCGCGGCTATGTCGGCATCGGCAAGCTCCTGCTCGACCGTGGCGAATTGCAGCGCGGGCAGGCGTCGATGCAGGGTATCCTCGACTATCTTCGCGCCGACCCCGTGCGCGGCGCCGCAGTGATGAACGAGAACCCCAGCTGGGTCTTCTTCCGCGAACTCACCGGCCCCGGCCCGCTCGGTGCGCTTGGCGTTCCGGTGACGGGCCGCGCGAGCGTCGCCGCCGATCCCAAATATGTGCCGCTCGGCGCCCCCGTGTTCCTGTCGCTCGACCGCGCCGAACCCAATGGGCTATGGATCGCCCAGGACACCGGCGGCGCGATCAAGGGCGCGAACCGCTTCGACAGCTTCTGGGGCGCGGGCGACGACGCGCGCGCGATCGCGGGCGGCATGTCGGGACGCGGCTCGGCGCTGCTGCTGCTCCCGCGCGCCAGCATCGCGCGGCTGGTCCCTCCCGCCGGCTGACCCCGCGATGCCGCGGCGCCTCGATCCCGACGAAAGCGCGCTGTGGAAAAAGGTCGCAGCGACTGTAAAGCCGCTGCCCAAGGCGAAAGCGCCGCTCGCGCCCGTCGCGCCGCCGACCGTCAAGCCGCCCAAACCGACCCCGCGCAGCACCGCCGCACCCGCCGCGCCGCCGCGCGCCCCCGCGAAATTGCCGCCGCCGCGCCGAACGCATCAGGCCGCAACGCTCGACGGCCATTGGGATCGGCGTCTGCGCAAGGGCCTCGTCCGCCCCGATCTCAGCATCGACCTCCACGGCCATACGCTCGCCTCGGCGCAGGCGTTGCTTGACGACGCCATCGGGCGCGGGCTGATGCGCGGCGCGCGCGTTCTGCTCGTGGTGGCTGGGCGCCTCCGTCCCGGCGCCGACCGCCTGCCGCAGATGCACGGCGACCCGCGCCCGCGCGGCGCGATCCGCGCCTCGCTGCCCGACTGGCTCGCTTATTCGCCCTACGCCGACCAGATCGTCGCGCTCCGCCCCGCGCACATCAGCCACGGCGGGGCAGGGGCGGTCTATGTGATCCTGCGCCGCGCGCGCGAGGACTAGACGAAAGCCCGCATCAATATGCCGCGATAGATGGCGGTGAGCGTGTGCAGATCGTCGATCACAACCGCCTCATCGAGCTTGTGCATGGTCGCATTGGTCAGCCCGAATTCGACCACCGGGCAGAGCGCGTGAAGGAAACGCGCGTCCGAGGTTCCGCCCGTCGTCGACATCTCGGGCATGATATCGGTCTCGGCATGGATCGCTTCGGCGACGAGACCCGACAAATCTCCGGGCGGCGTCAGAAAGGCTTCGCCCGAAATCTTGCCTAGTATCTTGGCATTTGGCTCGACCTCATGCGCGATCCGTTCGATCATCGCGACAAGGTCGGCGCCCTTTTGCTGGTCGTTGAAGCGGATCGACAGCCGTGCGCGCGCCGACGCCGGGATGACGTTGGTCGCACCATTGCCGACTTCGATATCGGTGAACTCGATATTCGACGGCTGGAACCAGTCGTTGCCCTCGTCGAGCGCCACCGCGCCGATCGCCGCCATGATCCGCACCAGCTTGGGGATCGGATTGTCGGCGAGGTGCGGATAGGCGACATGCCCCTGCGTCCCCGGCACGTCGATCCAGATATTGACCGAGCCGCGCCGCCCGATCTTCACCATGTCGCCGAGCCGGTTCACCGAGGTCGGCTCGCCGACGACGATCATGTCGGGTTTCACGCCGCGCGCATCCATATGCTCCATCAGCGCTCGCGTGCCGAAGATCGCAGGGCCTTCCTCGTCGCCGGTGATGATCAGGCTGATCGTGCCCGCCTCGACCGGCGTCGCAGCGGCCGCAGCGACGAACGCCGCAATCGAACCCTTCATGTCGACCGCGCCGCGCCCGTAGAGCAGATCGCCGCGAACCTCGGGCGCAAAGGCGTCGCCCGTCCAGCCGACGCCCGGCGGCACGACGTCGAGATGCCCGGCAAAGCCGAAATGCTTCGGGCCCGTGCCCGTGCGCACCGCAAGAAGATTCTCGACCGGCCCGTCGGGCTCGATCCCGTCGATGAAGCGCTCGACCGTAAAGCCGAGCGGCGCCAGCGCCGCCTCCAGCGTGTCGAACACGGCGCCCATGGCGGGGGTGACGCTCGGCGCGGCGATCAGCGCCTTGGCCAGTTCTACGGGATCAACATGATGGGTCATGCTCGCCCTTTACGCCTTCGCGCGGCGCGAAGTCGAGGCTTTGCATCGCGCCGCCTTTGTGCGAAACAAAGGCAGAACAAATATACGAGGACTGCCATGCCCAAGCTCGATCTCGACGCGATCCCGCAAACCAACGCCACCGGCTATCCCGCGCCCTACAATCAGCCCGTCCAGGGCCGCTGGTACCGCAGGCTCGCGCCCGTCACGGGACTCAGCGATTTCGCCGCGAGCCATGTCGTGCTCAAACCCGGCGCCTGGTCGTCGCAGCGCCACTGGCACGACGGCGAGGACGAGATGCTGGTGATGATTTCGGGCGAGGCGGTGCTGATCGAGGATGACGGGCGCTGGCCGATGCGCCCGGGCGATATTGCGGTGTGGCCGAAGGGCAGCACCAACGGCCATCATCTGGTCAACGAATCGGATGCCGACTGCGTCTTCGTCGCGTTGGGCGGCGGCAAGAAATACGACACCGGCGGCGGCTATTCGGACATCGACATGCTCTTCACGCCCGACGGCTATTTCCACAAGGACGGCACGCCCTATCCGACGAGCCGCATTCCCTAACGGATATCGAAGGCAAGCAGGGTGAAGCGCGCCGGGGCGGTCGCGAAAACGCCATGCCCGCGCGGCCCGCCAAGGGCGCCGAAGGTCAGCCCCAGCCGGTCGGCATCGGCCAGCGCGGCGCGCATCGCATCGGGATTCGATCCCGACGTCCGTCCCATGACCGAAATCCAGTCCGGATCGTCGAGGCGAACGCGCATCTCATATTCGCCCGGCGCAAGAGGCTGGACCGTCGCGGCCGGTGAAAACCAGCGATAATGTTCATAGCGTCCCTTCGCCGACCAGGTGTCGCCGCGTCGTTGGAGATAGAGCGACAGCGCCGCAGGCAGATCGGGGTTTTCCTGCGGGACGAAGCGCGTTCCGGGCCGCGCTTCGATACGGTAGCGAACGGTGATCCGCGACTTTCCGGCCAGCGAGCCCGGGCGGAAGGTGACATAATGGACATGTCCCCTTGCGGCGTCGGGGGCAGGGAAGTCGAACGTCCAGCCGGTGCGCGTCGGCCGCGGCCGCAGGGGCATGCCGACCGAATAATTCTTCCCGCGGATGACGGGGCCGATTTCCCAGTCGGGGACGCCGGGCGCGGCGGCGATCGCGATGGGAGAAAGCAGGGCGAGCCCGATGCAGGTCAGGATCGATCGTCTTTGCATATCCCGTCCTATCATACTGCCGGCATCGGTTCCTGAACGGCCGGTTCGGGCCGGGTTCAGCCCTCGACCGGCCCCTCGAATTTCTCAATGATCCAGTCCTCGGCCTGCGCGCCGCCGATCCATTCCTGCATGCACGGGTGGCTGATCACCGCCTGCGCATAGGCGGCAACGAAACGCGGCAGCGGGATCGAGTAAGTGACGAAGCGCGTGACGACCGGCGCGAACATGATGTCGGCCGCCGACCATTTGCCGAACAGATAGTCGCCCTCGCCGCCGAACCGCGCGCGCGCTTCGGCCCAGATCTGGAAAATGCGCACGACATCGGCCTGCACTTCGGGGAGCAGCTCGGCGGGCGGATAGATGCGCCGGATGTTCATGCTGTGGTTGCGGCGGAGCGCGGCAAAGCTCGAATGCATTTCGGCCGCCATCGACCGCGCCATCGCGCGCGCCGCCATGTCATCGGGCCAGAAACCCTTCGTGCCGCCGGTCTTTTCGTTGAGATAGTCGATGATCGCGAGACTGTCCCACACGACGATATCGTCGCCGTCCCACAGGATCGGCACCTTGCCGCCCGACGGCGCGAACTCGTCGCCTTCGCGCCGCTGGCTCCATTCCTCGTCATAGAGCGGGACGGTGACTTCCTCGAACGGCAGGCCGCTATGCTTGACCGCGAGCCAGCCGCGCAGGCTCCAACTGGAATAAGCCTTGTTGCCGATGAACAGTTTCATGCGATCTCCTTGGCCCCACCCTCAAGGGGAGGGAGGAAAAGGTCAACTCTCGACCGCCTCCAGCACCGCAGTGCGCAGCTCGGCTAGCCCCATGCCCTTCTCACTGCTCGTCGCGATCACCTGCGGATGCGCGGCAGGGTGCTTGCGCGCTTCGGCCTCGGTCGCGGCCTGCACCGCTTCGAGTTCGGTCGCCTTGATCTTGTCGGCCTTGGTCAGCACGATGCGATAGCTGACCGCCGCGGTGTCGAGCATTTCGAGCACGTCGCGGTCGACATCCTTGATTCCGTGGCGGCTGTCGATCAGCACCAAAGTGCGTTTGAGCACCGCGCGGCCGCGAAGATAGTCGTTGATCAGGAAGCGCCATTTCTTGACGACATCCTTCGGCGCCTTGGCAAAGCCATAGCCGGGCATGTCGACGAGCCGGAAGATCAGCGGATTTTCGCCGACGTCGAAATAGTTGAGTTCCTGCGTCCGCCCCGGCGTCACCGAGGTGCGCGCGAGGCCGTTGCGGTTCGTGAGGGCATTGAGCAGCGACGACTTGCCGACGTTCGAGCGCCCCGCGAATGCGATCTCGGGCACGCTTGGGCTTGGCAGATGCTGGAGCGCGGGCGCCGATTTCAGGAAGGTGATCGGTCCCGAAAACAGCTTGCGCGCGCGCTCCGCCCGTTCGGGGTCGGCCCCCGGATCAAGATCTTCGCTGTCGCTCACTTCGCCGGTGCCGCCTTCAGCTGCGGGAACTTGCGGTACATCCACTGCTGCTGCGCGATCGACAGGATGTTGTTGGTGATCCAGTAAAGCAGCAGGCCGGCCGCGAACGGCGCCATGATGAACATGAACAGCCACGGCATGATCTTGAACACCTGCTGCTGCACGGGATCGGTCGCCTGCGGGTTCAGACGGAACTGCAGGAACATCGTGATGCCCAGGATC
The DNA here is from genome assembly GCF_014873485.1 of Sphingopyxis sp. OAS728. NCBI lineage: Bacteria > Pseudomonadati > Pseudomonadota > Alphaproteobacteria > Sphingomonadales > Sphingopyxidaceae > Sphingopyxis > Sphingopyxis sp. OAS728. The sequence goes on from NZ_JADBDT010000001.1 coordinate 3,224,673, forward strand.
ACCGCAAGGATGCCGATCGACAGGATCGACGGCGGGGTGAAGGGCAGCAGGCCGAACAGGTTCAGGATGTGCAGCGGATCGGGCGCCGACAGATCCTTGATCCACAGGATGAACGGCTGGTGCCGCATTTCGATCGTCAGCATCAGCACCTTGTACAGCGCATAGAAGATCGGAATCTGGATCAGGATCGGCAAGCAGCCGGCGAGCGGATTGATCTTCTCGTCCTTATAGAGCTTCATCAGCTCTTGCTGCATCTTGGGCTTGTCGTCCTTGTAGCGTTCCTGCAGCGCCTTCATCTTCGGCTGGACGAGGCGCATCTGCGCCATCGAACCGAACTGGCGCTGCGCGATCGGGAACATCAGCGCGCGGATGATCAGCGTCAGCACCATGATCGCGACCCCGAAATTGCCGACCTGCTTGAACAGCCAGTCGAGCAGCTTGAAGATCGGCACCTCGAAAAATTCGAACCAGCCCCAGTCGATCGCGTTCGACAGGCGCGTGATGCCCTGATCGTCCTGATAGTGCGACAGCGTGCTCACTTCCTTGGCGCCGGCAAAGACGCGGCTGGTCGTCGTGACCTGCTTGCCCGGCGCGACCTCGACAAGGTCGCGGGCAAAGGCGGCGCGATAGGCACCGCCGGGCAGCGAATTGAACGCGGCCGAGACTTTCTCGCCCTTCGCAGGCACGACTGCGGCGAGCCAATATTTGTCGGTGAAGCCGAGCCAGCCGGCCGCGGTGTAGGACACCGTGCCGTTCGAAGCCTCTTCAACCTCGTCATAATTGGTGAAGTTCGACTTGCCGTCGAGATAGCCGGTCGGGCCGACGTGGATCGTCCAGCTGTCCTGCTCGTGCGGGTCGGTCGGCTTGCCGGTGCGGTCGATATAGGTACCGCTGCGCACCGCGACGGGCGCGGCGCCGGTGTTGGCGATCGTCTGCTTCGCGGTGATCAGATAATCATCATCGATGCTATATTCGATGCGGAAGGTCTGGCCGGTCGTGTTCGCCCAGCTCAGCGTCACGGGGGTCGACGGGGTCAGCTTCGTGCCACTCGCGGTCCAGACGGTGGTGGCGCCCGGGACGACGATGCCCTGCGCCGACCAGCCGATGCTTGCGAAATAGGCGGCCTTGGTGCCGGCGGGCGCGAACAGGCGCACCGCGGGCGAATCCTTCTTGATCGTCTGGCGATATTTGCTGAGCGTGATGTCGTCGACGCGCGCGCCGACAAGGTTGATCGACCCCTTGATCGCGGGGGTGTCGATCGGAATGCGGTTGCCGTCGGCCAGCACCGCCTCGACCGGGCGGATCGCCTGCGGCGCGGTGGCGGGTACGCCGGGCGCGGGCAGCGCGGCGGGCTGGCCCGGCGCCGCGGCGGGCGCCGCGCCGTCGGGGCCCGCGACCGTCTTCGTCACATCGGGCTTGTCGGGCGTGGGAAAGAATTTCTCGGAGACGAAATTCCAGCCGATCAGGATTGCCACCGACAGCAGGATGGCCGTGATCATGTTACGCTTGTCGTCCACGCTCGTTGGTCTCTCTTCGTCTAAAACGGATGTCGGGAATGATCAGGGAACGGGGTCGTACCCGTGCCCGCCCCAAGGATGGCAGCGCAATAGCCGCTTTGTCGCCAGCCAGCCACCCTTGATCGCACCATGGCGGCGAAGCGCGACGATCGCATATTCGCTGCACGACGGGGCATAACGGCAGGTGGGGGGAAGGATGCGCGACGGGCCGAGTTGCCAGCCGCGCGCGATCAGGATGAGCAATTTCGCGATCATGTCGGTTTCGCGAGCTTCTTCGCCGCGCGCTTCAGCGCCGAATCGAGATGCTCGCCCAACTCGGCAAATTGCATGTCGTTGGCGCCCGGGCGGCCGATCAGGACATGGTCGGCGCCGGCGATTCCCGATTCGGGCAAGGCGGCGCGCGCGAGTTCGCGAAAGCGGCGTTTCATCCGGTTGCGCGTGACGGCGTTGCCGACCTTCTTGCTGACGGTATAGCCAATGCCCAGCGCTTCCTCTCCGTCGCCGCGGTGGCGGACGAGCAGGACAAAGCCGGGCATGGGGAAGCGAAGGCCGCGGTTGGCGGCCAGAAATTCGCTGCGTTTTGAAAGCGTTCGCACCAGACGGGCTGGCGCAGAAGCGTCAGCGATCAGGCCGACAGCTTCTTGCGGCCCTGGGCGCGGCGGTTGGCGAGAACCTTGCGGCCGCCGACAGTCGCCTTGCGGGCGCGGAAACCGTGGCGACGCTTGCGAACGAGGCGGCTCGGTTGATAGGTACGCTTCATCGCGGTATCCCCAAATTCTCTCTAAAGGCTCTAACAGAAAAGGGCCGCCAAACGTGGGCGGCCACTGATGGGGGCGCGGATAAGCGAGAGTCGGGGCAAAGTCAATCGCCATTGGCGCGGTTTTCCGGTGCCTTGCCGTGGAAAGCCGCCTTTTTGATCGCATCGACTGCCGCGCGCTCGCGTTTCCGCGCCGCGCTCGCGCGCCGCATCACGCGGTCGGTCCACGCGGCATAGCGCGGGTGACGCCATTTGAAGCGGACGTAGATGCGCTTCGCCCATGCGCTGTTCTGAAGGCACAGCATCAGCCCGAGCGGGAAGAGGATGATGAAGCCGGGGCCGGGCAAAATGCCGACGATCGGCGAGATTGCCATCATCACGACGCCGAGGATGAACAGCGCGAGGCGGACCTGCACGTTCGATCGCAATCGCTGATAGAGGCTCCGTTTCGCCATGCGGGCGATGTGGGGGAGGCGGCGGCGTGTTACAAGGATAAAGCAGCGACCAAAACGCTGCGGCGTCAGTTGAGCGTGACGAAGCGTGCCATATCGTCGCGCGTCAGATAGCGGACGTCGTCGAACGGGGTGCTGTTGGTCAGCGCGTAAAAGGCACGCGCCTTGGCGTTATCCATCCCCATTTCGCGATAATAGCTGAGATATTCGGCATGGACCGGATCGTTCGCCGGATAGTCGTTCGCTTCGCGGCCATATTCGTCGGCCCAGCTATGCACGCCGAATTCGGCATCGGGCGCGGCGCGGCGCGTCGTACCGGCGAGCCACAGCTCGACCGCGCCCGAGCGGATCGAGCCGCCTGCGGGAACGACCGTCTCCATGCCCTGACGGCGGATCGCACGCGCGAGGATCAGGTTCGCCTCCTCGTCGAGGCTGCCGGGGCAGTCGGTCATCTCGAGCCGCTTGAGCCCGGGGTGGGCGGCGAGCATCGCCGCGAACTGGCGCGGCGTCGCCGAGGTGACGTCGCCCGCCATGCGGACGGTCGTCCCGTCGATCACCGAGAAGGGACCATAGGTCGCCTTGGCGTGACCGAGCGTCGCGAGGGTGGCGGTGGGTGCATAGCGCCGCGTCGCCGCGAAACCGGCATCCTCGGCAAGCGCCTCGTCATCGAGGAGCGCGGCTTCCTCGTCGATATATTCTGCGCCGTCGTCGTCGCCGGCATCGTCATAGGTCCACGTCACCGTCGTCGTGGTGATCGTCACGACCTGCTGTGCCTGCGCCGGCGCGAACGCTAGCACCGCCGCGAGTGCGGCGATGATGAGCGTACGAACGAAGGCGGACGGCGAAACCATGTGTCCGCCTTCGCGCGTGCGCGCCTATCAAATGGCGAATAGGCAGCGTCAGCGTGCTGTTAACCCCGTTTCGGGACGTCTATTTTCAATCGCGGTCGGGCGCGCCGAGCGGAAAGTAAGGCCGGTACGGCCGCGCATCCTCGACGCAGCGCGACACGGTGGGATGCGCGAGCAGCCGCGCGCGATAGGCGCGCAAATTCTCGTATTTTTCGGGGATCTGATAGACCCAGTCGGCATAGAAAAGCGACGGCGCCGCGGCGCAATCGGCCATGGTAAAGCCATAGGGCGTCGCCCAGCCACCGCCCGCCAATTCCTTGTCGAGCCACGCGTAGATCGTGTCGAGCCTTGCATGCGTCTGTTCGACGATGATCGGCAGGTGATTTTCGGGCCCGCGCAGCGCGTCGTTTACCACCTCCTGCATCCGGTTCATCACATGATGGTCGAAGATGCGGTCGAACAGCCGGACCTTGAGCGCCGCGTCGAACTCCTGCGGGATCATGCGCGGCTCGGGCACCAGATGGTCGAGATATTCGATGATGATCGACGTTTCGAACCAAGGCACGCCGTCATGGACGAGCAGCGGGAACTGCCCGACCGGCCAGTGCGCCTTCAGTTCGGGCATATGGTCGGGAAACGCGGGATCGACCGAGCGATAGTCGAACTCGATCCCCTTCTCGTACAGCGCGATCAGCACCTTCCATGTGTAGGAGGAAAAGGGGTGGCCATAAAAAATCAGCATCAATTACGATCCTTGCGTGTCAGCCAGGCGAGCGGCCAGCCGACGAAGAAAATATGCGGGAAAAGCGTCACCGCGCCCCTGGCGAGGTCGGTCGGCGGGAAGGGCAAGTCGAAGCGCCACGGCAGCACCACGCCGTTCATGATGACATAGAGCAGCAGCCCGTAAAGCGTGCCCGTCAGCCACCACGGCCATGCGGTCAATGCGCTCCAGCGCCGCGCGACGAAGAACCACGCCGCGACCATCGCGCCCATGATCGCATAATGCGTCGCCAGCCCCGCGATATCGCCGCCGATGCCCCAGCCGCGCGCGGCCTTGCCGAACGGCCCGCTCGCCACCGCATGGAGCATCGACGAGACGGTGCCCCCCTGCACCACGCTCGAAACCGCCGCATAGACAATGTCGAGCGTGCCGCAGAGCAGCCATGCGAATAAGGCCGGTTTCCCCCGCTGCGCCATTTTACCCTCCCTCGATCGCGGCCTCGATCTTCGCGACGTCGATTTTCTTCATCGACATCATCGCCTCGAACGCGCGCTTGGCGGCCGCCTTGTCGCCGCTCGTCATCACATCGGTCAAGACGCGCGGGGTAATCTGCCACGAGATGCCCCATTTGTCCTTGCACCAGCCGCACATGCTCTCCTGTCCGCCATTGCCGACGATCGCGTTCCACAGCCGGTCGGTTTCCTCCTGCGTGTCGGTGTGGACCTGGAAGGAAAAGGCCTCGCTATGTTTGAACGCGGTGCCGCCGTTGAGGCCGATGCATGGGAAACCGAGCACGGTGAAGTCGACCGTCAGCACCGCATCTTCCTTGCTGCTCGGATTGTCGGCCGGGGCACGGTGGACCTGTCCGACCTTGCTGTCGGGAAAAGTCGCGGCATAGAAATTGGCGGCCTCTTCGGCGTCGTCATTGTACCAGAGGCACAGCGTTGCAGGCTGCTTGGGCATCATCTCTCTCCTGGGGTTGAGGGTTATTTCTTCGGGCCGACGAAGCCGATCGGCGCGCCCTGCGGATCGATCGCGTTCATCGCATATTCGCCGCCCGGGATTTCCATCGGTTCGTTGGTGATCGTGCCGCCGTTCGCGGCCACCGCCTCACGCGCGCGGTCGATATCGTCGACCCCGATATAGAAATTCCACACCGGCACCGGATAGCCTTCCATCAGCGGCATCACCGCGCCCAGCCCGACATCGCCGCGCTGGATGAAGCGGTACGCGCCCAGCTCGCCCATATCCATCTCGCCCTCCTGCCCCCAGCCGAAATGCTTCTTATAGAAAGCGATCGCGGCGGCGGGGTCGCTGGTCGCGAGTTCGTTCCAGCGGACGCGCTGCGCCTCGGTGACCGAAAAGACGTCGCTTTCGCCGCCGCCCTCGGGCGGGATCGGATCCATGATATAGAAGGGCGCCCCCTGCGGATCGGTGACCATCGCGATACGTCCGACCGGGATGTCCATCGCGGGCATCTGGACTGCGCCGCCGTCGGCCGTGATCGCATCGACCGCCTTGTCGACGTCGGCGACGTGGAGGTAGCCGAGCCAGACCGGCCGCGCGCCGCCCGCGATCATCTCGGCATTGAGCGCGAGCACGCCGCCGGCATTGCCGCCGTCGCTGCGCCCGATCATGCGGTAATCGACCCCGCCCGCGGTCTGCAGGCCCGTCGACTCGATCGTCCAGCCGACCACCGCGCCATAAAAGGCCGCGGCGCCTGCGGGATCGCCTGTCATCAGTTCGTACCAGATGAAATTCGAAGCTTCGGCCATCGTCTCTCTCCTCATCGTTGGTTTCAATAGGTCAGGCTGGGGAACCAGTCGCCGCGCCCCTCGGGCGTCATGTCGAGCAGCCCCCAGAGCGGATCGACGAGGTCGCCCGCGCGGTGGTGCTGGCCGGGGTCGTCGGGGGCATAGGCCATCTCGCTCGCCCAGACATGGCGGATGTCGCCGCCATCCCTGTGGAAGACGTTGAAGATCGTCTCGTCCCAATTCTCGCCGGGCTTCATGCCGCGTTGGGCGCGCTTGGCGTCGCTGATTTTCGATGTGTCGCCGAAATAATCGGCCGAATAGCGGCCATCGATATCGGACAGGAAGACAAGGTGCGGCCAGCGCCGGTCCTTCGCCCAAGCCTCGAGCCGCGCGATCGGCGATTTGGCGACGACATAGAGCGGGGCGCGCTGCCCGACATGACGCGCGCTGCCGTCGATCGCATCGAGCATATGCGTGCAGCCGTTGCATGGCTTGTCGCGCTCGGACCCGAACATGAAGCTTTGCATTATGATACTCGGCTTGCCTTCGAACAGCTCGGACAGCTTCACGCGCTCGGGGCGCTGATATGCGCCGATCCGCTCGAATTCATAATCTTCGGGCACTTCGCCGCCCGGCGGGAGCGCGCGACGCTTGGCCGCAACCGCCTCGATCTGGCGGCGCAGCGCGATCTCGTCGTCGAGCAGCGCGGCGCGCGCGGTGCGATAGGCCTGGCTCTCGTTCGGGAAGGACAGATGTTGTATCCTCGTCATCGTGCATATCCTTTCGTCGCTTCGATCGGCGGGGCACGAAAGCCCATCGCGGCCCACGCGGTGAGCAGCCGCCACATGAACTTGCCCGACGGCGATTTGTAATTGGGGATGTCGTCGGGCAGTTCGACACCCGCGGGCCGGTCGCCGACGATCGTCCGCATCTCGGTCGGCGGGCGCTCGCCTTCGGGGATGCGCGCCGAATAGACACTCAGCCAATGGCCCTTGGTGAATTCGAGTGCGATCGGCGAATTGCAGCATCGCGCGACAAAGCGCCGTGTCGGCGACTCGGGGGTCAGCCGATGCTCATCGAGTTGCTCCGACCCCGACAACCACCGGAGCCGGTCCTTGCGCACCAGCACATAGGGCGTCCCGCCGTCCGCACCGACCACCGCCGGCGCACCCGGAAGCGCTTCGAATACATGCCCCGCCGTCCGGCAGCTCTGGCAATAGCAGGTCGCCGCCATGATCGGCTTGCCGGTGAGTTCGAGCGTCACCGTGCCGCACTGGCAGGACGCGGTGCGCGTTTCCGTTTGTTCCGTGCTGGGCATTGGTCTCTCCAAAGCCCCTCCCCTTCAGGAGTGGCAGGTAAACTGTCCCCCGGACAGGTCGGTCATGCTGGGAGCATGACCGACCTGTCACTGGGTTGGGGTGGGGGCCAACGAGATTGTGCAAGGCCGCCGGCCCCCACCCGCTGCGACCAGGCAGCAAGCTGCCGGGTCTCGCTGCCCTCCCCTGAAGGGGAGGGTGAGAAGATCAGGCCTCGACGATCGGCGCGAAGCCGCCATAGATCATGCGCGCGCCGTCGAACGGGTTGGTCGCGGGATCGTGCTTCATCCGCTCGTCGGTCATCATCTTTTCCCAGCCCGTGGTGCGCGCTTCCTTGCTCGGCCATTCGACCCAGCTGTAGACGACGCTCTCGCCATCCTTCTTGTGCGCGGCGCGGGCATAGTCGGTGACCTGACCGTCGGGGACGTCGTCGGCCCACGCTTCGACGACGCGCGTCGCGCCATAGTCGCGGAACACTTCGGACGCCTTCTCCGCCATCGCGCGATAGGCTTCCTTGTTGCCGTCGGGGACGGGCACGAGATAGCCGTCGACATAGGCCGTCTGGCCCTCTGCCCGGTCGTCGACGATCGAATCGAATCCGCCGATGATCATGCGCTTGCCGTCGAACGGCATTTCGCCGCCCATCGCCGCCATGCGCGGATCGCTCATCATCTTTTCGTTCGCGGCGTCGCGCGTCGCCCGGTCGGGATATTCGAACCAGCTGAACACGACGGTTTCGTCGGGTTTTGCCTGCACTGCGCCCTTGAAGTCGTTCACCTTGCCATCGGGGACGTCGTCGCCCCAGCATTCGACCATGCGCGCGACGCCGAATTCCTTGAACAGATGCGCCGCGTCGGCGGCATGTTTGCGATAGGCTTCCTTGTTGGCGGTCGGCACCGCGACCACAAATCCTTCTACATAGGTCATCTTGTCTCTCCTTAGGGGGGTGGGAGGGTTTCAGGCGGCGGGCGGTCCCGCTTCTTCGCTGAAGGCGGCCAGCTGCGCGTCCATCGCGCGCTGGAAGGCGGGGCGGGCGAGGCAGCGGTCGAGATAGGCCTGCAACCGCGGCTGCTCGGCGATCAGCCCCGCCTCGACGGCTTCGCGCAGCACGGTGGCCATCGCGATGTCGGCGACGCTGAATTCGCCCGTCAGATATTCCTTGTCGCCAATCGCGTCGTTCAGGCGGCCGAGCCGGCCCTGGATGAATTCGATCAGGCTCGGACGGCGCAGCTTCGCCCATTCTTCTTCGGTCGAGAAAATATCGACATTGCCCAGCTCGAACAGCATCGGCTCGACGCTGTTATAGGCGGCGAACAACCACGCGAGCGTGTTCGCGCGCGCCTGCGGGTCGCGGGGCATCAGCCGCGCGTCCTTCTCGGCGAGGTGGAGCAGGATCGCGCCGCTTTCGAACAGGCGGATCCCGCCGTCGTTCAGCACCGGCACCTGTCCCCATGGCTGGAACAGGAAATGGTCGGCGGGGCGGTTGATCGCGCTGATCAGATGCTCGGCATAGTCGAGGCCGATTTCTTCGCACGCCCAGCGGGGGCGCAGGTCGCGGACATAGCCGCGCGCGAAGTCGGGGACCCAGTCGAAAGCGGTGACTTCGATCTTGCTGTCGGGATTGACGGGCATGGGGGAACTCCTCTCACTTTTGTTTTAGGGAATTAGAAAGATGGCGGCGGCGGCGCCTTGTCGTCGAGAAACGGCGTGACCATCGCGGCGATCGCGGGAATTTCGCCCATGATCCCGATATGCGAGGTCGCGGGCAGGATCGCGAGCCGCGCCTTGGGCGCAGCGGTCAGGAAACCCTGCGTCGCCGCGGCGACATCACCGCCACCGCGCAGCTTGAACAGCTGGATCGCATGATCGAGCGTCACGCCGTCGGCATCGCCGATGATCACCATCGTGCGGCCGGGGATCGCGCGGACCGCGGCGTCGGACCAGCCGAAGGGCGTCGCGTCGAGCGACTTGATATTGGCGACAAGCACCGGGAATTTCTGCGGCGCGGGTGACAGGCGCTTATACTCGGTGTCGATCGGGCTGCCCGCGAAGATGTCGGGGGTCAGCTTCGATATTCCCGCCAGCACTTCGGGATACCAGCCGTCGAGCCGCGAGGTCGCCGACAGGATCACCTGCTTGCCGATCCTGTCGGGGTGCTTGACGGCGAGCGCGACCGCGGTCGATCCGCCCATCGAATAACCAAGCACGTCGGCCTTTGCGACGCCCAGCCTGTCGAGCACTGCGGCGGTATCGTCGGCCATCCGGTCATAGCTCAGCGGTCCGTCGACCCCGCCCGACCGCCCATGGCCGCGCGCATCGACCGCGATCACCGGCCGGGTCGCGGCGAGCGGATCGATCAACGGCTTCATCGCGTCGGCGGACATGAAGGCGCCGTGCAGGACGACCAGCGGGGTCTTTCCCGATTTGAGATCGCCATAAACCTGATAATGGATCGCCGCGCCGGCAACATCGGCATGGCCGGCTTGCGGAGCATTGGCGGCGGGCTGGCCCGCGCCGGGCGTTTGTGCGGCCGCCGGCTGCGCCGCGGCGGCGATCGTCGCTGCGACCGCGATCAGGGCGAAGGCGGAGGCAAGCGCGGGGAGGGGAGAGCGTCGTGTCATCGAACTATCCTCTTGTTCTGTAGACGGAGACTAGCTCCGTTTGCCTTTGATATAGGCGACGATCGACATCGCGTGGCCGTGGCCGAGGTCGAAATCGCTCTTCAGCCAGTCGATGATCGCACCGGGTTTGACGCCGGGGGCCAGCCCGCTTTCGTCGGCGAGGCCCTTGTCGATCGCGATGGCTTTCAGCGCGTCGGCCGATTTGCCGGTCTTGGTTTCGACATTGTCGAGATAGGCCTGAAAGCTCATGCCGCTGCTCCTGCGCGGAGCGGGATCAGCGCGCGGAGGCGCGGATCGCGCAGCCACAAGCCGCCCCACAGCATGACGCCCAGATAGACGCCAAACAGGCTGTGGCTGAACAGCGGGCTGCCGATGCGCACATGCGTGCCGATCGCGCCGCCGAGATAGCCGGTGATCAGGATCGCACCGAGGATCGCGGTGCGCGGCCAGATATAAAGCAGCGTCGGGATCAGCAGCAGCGTTCCGAGCATCGTCATCGTCGGCACGTCGAGCGGCCATCCGAGCCCCGGCGGGCTATATTTGATCGCCGTCTCGGGCGACACGAGCTTGAGCCCGGCGTCGAAGAGGAGGAAGAGGATCACGAGGCCGCTCAAAACATGGCCCGCGATCAACTGACCCTTTCCGCTTTGCTGGTCTGTCATCCTCTTCCTCCTCCCTTTTGCTCTTTTATGCGGTGGCTTCGGCGGGTTCGCCGGCGGGGATCGCGGTCGGGTCCATCCACATCACTTCCCAGATATGGCCGTCGGGATCTTCGAAGCTGCGGCCGTACATGAAGCCGCCGAAATCCTGCGTCGGGGTCGGGTCGGCCTTGCCGCCCGCCTTGACCGCCTTGTCGACCTGTCCGTCCACCGCTTCGCGGCTGTCGGCCGACACGCAGATCAGGACCTGTGCGCTCGTGTGCGCGTCGGGGATTTTCTTCGAGGTGAAGGTCGCCCATTTTTCATGCGTCAGCAGCATGACGTGGATGGATCCTTCCTCGACCACCATGCACGCGGCGGTGTCGTCGGTGAAGGCGGGGTTGTTCGCCGCGCCGACCGCTTCATAAAAAGCTTTCGACTTCTCGAGGTCGGTGACCGGCAGGTTCACGAAAATCATCTGGGGCATCTACTCTCTCCTTGGGGGGTGGTTATTGAGGTTGACTGGTTTGCGGCGCCGGCGATGGCCGGTCGTCCGCTGCGACTGTCTTTACTGGGCGGCAACTTCGGGGACGGGCTGCTCGCCATTGGCGACCGCCGGGTCCATCCAGAAGGGGCCCCAGACATGGCCGTCGGGGTCGAGCAGGTCGCGGCCGTACATGAAGCCATGATCCTGCACCGGGTTGACGTCGGCGGTCCCGCCATGCGCCGCGCCCGCCTCGATCATCGCGTCGACTTCCTCACGGCTGCCCAGCGCCAGCGCGAGCGACACCTCGCTCGAACCGCGCGGCGCGATCGGGCGGTCGGTGAAGCCTTTCCACTTGTCGTGGGTCAGGATCATCACGAAGATCGTTTCGGACCACACCATCGCGGCGCCGGTCTCGTCGCTGAAGCGCGGCTCGTGGGTGAAGCCGAGCCCCTCGTAGAAGGCCTTCGACTTGGCAAGATCGGCGACCGGCAGGTTCACGAAGATCATCTTGGACATCTCGTCTCTCCTTGGGGGTGTCGGTTTGTTGTTGTCAGCGTGCGCGGTGCGCGGCGGCAATTACCCGTCGCATCATGGCGCGCATCCCGCGCCGAACAGCATCCGGACATAACGCTTCAAATGGGTGACGGTGCCGCGCGCAATCGCCGGATCGTTTGTCGTTTTCGCCAGGACGAAGGCGCCCTGCAGCACTGACTGGACATGCTGGGCAAGGCCGATCGCGGTGACGTCGTCGGGCACGCCATATACTTTCATCGCCGCGGCGATGTCGGGCGCCAGCGCTTCGCAATAGGCGTTGATGCTCGCCTCGCACGCCGCGCGGATGCGGTCGTTCGTCGAATAGGCCTCCTGCACCATCGTGCCGACGAAGCAGGTGTAATCCTCGGTGGGCCCGTCGAGCATCGACAGGCGGAAATCGATATGGCCGAGCAAGCGGTCGAGCGGGTCTTCCAGCTTCACATGCGGCGCGAGCTCGAACATCGGCCGCGCGCGTTCGGTCCAGCCTTCGGCCGCCGCGATCGCCAGCTCTTCCTTCGATGCGAAATGGTGGAAGAAGGCGCCCTTGGTCACGCCCGCCGCCGCACAAATCTGGTCGACCGTCGTTGCCGCATAACCCTGCTTGCGCACCGTGGCGTGCGCCGCGGCGATCAGCTTCGCCCGCGCGCTGCCGCGCGGCGCGCGAGCGCCCGCACTACCGCCGCCCGCCGGGGGGACTTCGCGGGCGGCGGCTGCGGGGAGGGAAGGGGGGCGATTCGTCGTCATGCGAATCAACATACCGACTAGTTGGTATGTTGTCAAATCTGCAATCCGACTTACGCTTCGCGGCACTTTCGGCAACTTCCGAAAAAGACTCGACCTTCCCGCCACTTCGCCTAAAAAGGCATCGGAACAAAGGGGGCACAACGTTGCTGTTCCGGGGGGAATATGGTCGCAGTCGTTTCAACCACGGCCTATCTTGGCATCGACGCGCGCGGGGTCGAGGTGCAGTGCCAGATCACGCCCGGCGTGCCGCGCTTCGTCGTCGTCGGCCTGCCCGACAAGGCGGTCGGCGAAAGCCGCGAGCGCGTCCGTGCCGCAATCGCCGCGATCGGCCTGTCGCTCCCGCCCAAGGTCATCACGGTCAACCTGTCGCCCGCCGACCTGCCCAAGGAAGGCTCGCACTACGACCTCCCGATCGCACTCGCCCTGCTCGGTGCGATGGGGGTGATCGACGCCGAAACGCTCGCCTCCTATGTGGTCGTCGGTGAACTCGGCCTCGACGGGCGCGTTGCGGCATCGCCGGGCGTGCTGCTCGCGGCGATCCATGCGGGCAGCGTCGAGCGCGGGCTGATCTGCCCCGCTGCACAAGGCCCCGAGGCGGCATGGGCGGGCAATGTCGAGGTGCTCGGCGCCCCCGACCTCCTGTCGCTGCTCAATCATTTCAAGGGCCATGCGCCGCTGTCGCCGCCGGTGCCGGGCGAGGTCGAAATCCCCGCACGCGCCGCCGACCTTCGTCAGGTAAAAGGACAGGAGACCGCAAAACGCGCGCTCGAAATCGCCGCCGCCGGCGCGCATAATCTGATGATGTCGGGTCCGCCGGGTGCGGGGAAGTCGCTGATGGCGGCGTGCATGCCCGGGATCCTCCCCGACCTCACCCCCGCCGAGGCGCTCGAAGTGTCGATGATCGCCTCGGTCGCGGGAACGCTCGAGGGCGGGCGGCTGGTGCGCGCGCGGCCCTTTCGCGCGCCGCACCATTCGGCGTCGATGCCCGCGCTCGTTGGCGGCGGGCTGCGCGTGCGGCCGGGCGAGGTCAGCCTCGCGCATCTCGGTGTGCTGTTCCTCGACGAACTGCCCGAATTTCAGCGCGGCGTGCTCGATTCGCTGCGCCAGCCGCTCGAAACGGGCGAGGTCAGCGTTGCGCGCGCCAATGCTCATGTGACCTTCCCCGCTCGTGTCCAGCTCGTTGCTGCGATGAACCCGTGCCGCTGCGGGCATCTCGGCGATCCCGCGCTCGCGTGCAGCCGCGCGCCGCGCTGCGCCGCCGATTATCAGGCGAAGCTGTCGGGGCCGTTGCTCGATCGCATCGACCTCCACGTCGAGGTGCAGGCGGTGAGCGCCGCCGACCTCGTCCTGCCGCCGCCCGCCGAGGGCAGCGCCGAGGTCGCGGCGCGCGTCGCGGCGGCGCGCGACGTGCAGACCGCGCGCTATGCCGGGCACAAGGCGCGGACCAATGCCGAGATCGACGGCGAGCTCTTGGAGGCGGTCGCGACCCCCGACGAGGCCGGACGCAAGCTGTTGGCGCAGGCCGCCGAGGCGATGCGACTGTCGGCGCGTGGCTACACTCGGATATTGCGCGTCGCGCGCACGATTGCCGATCTGGCGGGTGCGCAGGATATCGGGCGCATCCATATCGCCGAGGCGCTCAGTTACCGTCGGCAGGCACCGAGGAACTGATGGAAGAGATTATCTTTGAAGCCGAGATCATCGAATGGCGCGGGCCGGCGCCGTTTCTTTTCGCGCCGGTTCCCGACGAGCATATCGGTGCCATCCGATACGCCGCGATGACCCAAAGCTATGGCTGGGGCGTCGTGCCGGTGGTGGCGACCGTCGGCGACACGCTGTTCGCGACCTCGCTCTTTCCGCGCGAGGGCGGCTATTTTTTGCCGATCAAGGTCGCGGTCCAGCGAGCCGAAGCCGTTGGCTTGGGCGACCGGATCGCGGTTCGGATGCGTGCCGGTCGGTCGTAGGCTCGTGCGACTGTTGCGACGATGGTAAAGATTTCCGAACATATTGATGCGATGGGGGTGGGATGATCGTGGCGGCACATCTTCTGGCACACCTGCGCGGCCGGCTGGGCTTCGGCTTTGCCGTCCTTGCGTTCGCGCTGTGGGCAGCGCCGGTGGCGGCGGTGACGCTCGATGTCGATCGCGACCTTTGCCACGCGCAAAGTGCGGCCACGGTTGCCGATAGCAGCCTTTCCAAGCTTCGCTTTTCGTGCCGCGGAACGCCCGCCGGTTATCAACAGGCAAGCCTCTGGCTCCGCGCGCCGCTGGACGGTGTGGACGCACAGCGCGGCGATATCGCGCTGATGGTCCATCAGTCGCGCTTCGATCGGCTCGCGGTCGCCTTTTCCTATGCCGACGGCACGACGCGATGGCAGCAGGTGCGCGCCGGCGATTACGGACCATATTGGCGCGCGGGCGGGCAGATATTGTTCGAGGCGCCCGAGCGCAATGCGGCGCTGACGGCGGTGACGATGCGCTTCGATCGTCTTTCGGGGCATCAATTCGTCCACGCGCGGATCGTCCCGAAAGCCGAGGCGGGGATGCAATCGGCGGGCATGGCGGCGGCGGTCGGTGCTGCGCTCACTTTGCTCTTGGTCAGCTGCATCTACAGCCTGTCGCTCGCCTTTGCGGTGCGCCGCCAATATCTCGCTTGGCAGGCGGCGTGGTCGGGCACGATGCTGCTGTGGGGCACGCTCTGGTCGCAGGTGCATCTGGCGCTCGTACCCGGATTGGCGGGGACGGTGACGACGCAGATCTGCACTTTCCTCTCGTGCCTTGCCATCGCGCTCGCGACGGTCAGCGCGGCGACCGCAGTCGACCGCGGCCGGGTGCCGGAGGGGCTGCGGACCGCCGTGCTCGCCCTGGGCCTTGGCGTCGGCATCGCCGGCATCCCGCTGGCGCTGATCCGCGGCAGCAGCCTGGGGGCGCTCGCCGATGTCCTAGGGCTGGTGGTGATCGCCGACCTGCTGGCGGTGACCGCCTATGTCGGCTGGGCGTGGCGGCGCGGTTCGGTCGAGGCGCGCGATTTCCTCGCGGCATGGGGGCTGCCGATGGCGGTGCTCGCGATCATCCATGTCATCGACGTCGAGGACGGCCTGTGGGGCGGCGGGTCGAAGCTGCTCGTGCTCGCCGCTGCGACCTGGCAAGCGTTGTGGCTCGCCGCCGCGGCGACGCGCCGGCTCGGGCATCTCCGGATCGAGCGCGACCATGCGCGCAGCGCCGAGGCGCAGGCGCAGCAACTCGCGCGGCGCGATCCGTTGACCGGGCTGCCCAATCGCCGCGGTTTTGTCGAGAGCGTGACGCCGCTGCTCGAGCGCGCGCGCGCCGACAATCTGCCGGCGGCGCTGCTGCTCGTCGACATCGACCGGTTCAAGTCGGTCAACGATATTTACGGCCACGATGTTGGCGACGTCGTCCTGTGCGGCATCGCGCGCCGGATCGAGCGCTGGGAAGGGCCGATGTGCACCGTCGCGCGGCTCGGTGGCGAAGAATTCGGGCTGCTGACGATCGGGATGGAAGGGATCATCCTCGGCCGGTTCGCCGAAAGCATCCGGCGGGGGATCGCGGCGTGCGATCATAGCGAGGCGGTGGGCGAACGGCTGGTTACGGCCAGCGTCGGGGTTGCCGAGGTTCGGCCGGCGTGCGATTTCCAGCAACTCTACCGGCTCGCCGACGAGGCGCTCTATGATGCGAAGCGCGGTGGACGCAATAAGGTGGTCGTCCAGCGGCATTATGACATGCCGGGCCGCGCGTCGGGCCGCGAGGTCGCGATATCGAATTGAGGGCCGCGCGGACGCGGCCCTGGCCAGAACCGACGTTAGTTGGAGACGACTTCGAGCGGCGGCGGGGCTTTCGCCGCGGCGGCGCCATGGCGGCGGTGGCTCAGCTTGCCCTCGACCTTGCCGCCATTTTCGATCGTGATCGTTTCATAGACGACATCGCCGGTGATCCGCGCGGTCGCGTGGACGATCAGCGTCTTGGCCTCGATCGACCCGTCGAGCAGGCCGGCGATCTTCGCGGTTTCGGCGACGACCGCCCCCTTGATCTCGCTCGCCTCGCCCTGGACGAGATTGGCGCACTTCAAGTCGCCGTCGATCTTGCCGTCGACGTGCAGGTCGACGCTGGCAGCGACATTGCCGGTGACGACGACGTCCGATCCGAGGATCGAAAAGGTCGTGTGACGCGCGCCCGTCGCCATCTTAGCGGGCACCACGGGCGGCAGCGACGGAACCGACTCGCTGTCGGGCGTCGTCTTTGACTTCGAGAACATCGGCTTTGGCCTCCAGGAAGCGGCGCGGGTTGACCGCGACGCCGTTCAAACGGACTTCGAAATGCAGGTGGCTGCCGGTCGAACGGCCGGTCGAGCCCATTTTGGCGATCTGCTCGCCGGCGGCGACCTGTGCGCCAACCTTGGACGTAAAGCCCGACAAGTGGGCGTAGCGGGTCAGGATGCCCTGACCGTGATCGACTTCGACGACATTGCCGTAACCCGACTTCTGGCCGACATAAACGACGCGGCCGGGGGCGGCGGCGAGGATCGGCGTGCCCATCGGGCCGGGGAAATCGAGCCCCGAGTGCATCGCGCCGGCGCCGGTAAATGGGTCGCTGCGATAGCCGAAGCTCGACGAGAGCATCAGCACGTTCGCGGGTTGCCCCGACGGGATCGCGACGAGCGTGCGTTCGAGCACTTCCATGCGGAACAGCGCGCTTTCGAGCGCGGCAAACGACTTGCCGAGCGAACTCGCGCGGCCCTTGCCGCCGCGATAGGGAATGAACGGACCACCGCGGCCGGCCGCAGCGTTGCGAACCAGCGCGGCGGGGTTCATGCCGAGCTTGGCCACCGCGCCTTCGGCCTTGGCCGCGCGTTCGTTGACCGCGGTGAGCAGGCGATTGGCGAAATCTTCCTGCCGCGCTTCGAGGCGGGCAAGAATTTGCGCTTCGGGCGGCAGGTTCGGGTCGATCAACGCGCTGGTCTTGAGCGGCGCCTGTTCGGCAACCGGCGCCGCACCGTCGGCATGGGCTTCGGGCGTAACCGCTGCGGGCTCGACGCCGAAGTGGACCTTCGACCATTCCTCGAGCTGTTCCTGCCGGTCTTCGAGATCGGCGGCGGTTTCGGCGACATTGTCGCGATATTTGGCGATCCGCGCTTCTGATGCCGCAGCGGCTGCTTGTTGCTGCGCGACCGCGGCGCGCTCACCCGAAGTGAGCAACTGGTTGACGAGCACCGCGAGCGTAGCGCCCGCCCAAGCGAGCAGCACGATGCCGGCGATCAGCGCGACGCGCTTTTGCCAGACGGCGCTGACGCGCAGGAATCGGACATGACCGTGCGTGCGAACGAAGATTTCATGGTCCTGAAACAGCGCAGAAAACCGCTGGCGCAAATCGCGCAGACCCGTTGTTTTCGATGACAAGTGGCGACCCCATCTTGTGTTTTATTGGAGCCCTCCGCCCCGATTGATGCGCGCTTTATCAGGCTCGTTACCGTGGCGCGAATCTTTGGGCGGCGACTCGGGCTGAGTCGAAACCAACATGCGGTGAACGGTGTCAAACCTTAGGAATGCTGCCGTTTTGGCAGGAAAGCGCCAGCGAATCGGTGATTCCAGTTGACGGGTTGCTTACCCTTTTGCGGTAACGCTAAGCGGGTGAATATCATGGCCAAATCCGCTCCATCAGGCACAATCGAACCGGCAGACGCGCCGTCCGCGCCGACAGGCCTTCGTCCCCGTTCGGCGGTCAGCGCCGGGGTCGGCATCGTCGGGCTCGCAGGTTTGGTCAGCTATTTGTTGATCGCGCGCTTTGCACCCGACATTGCGGCGTTCCTCGGCATCGACTGGGGAACGCGCGGGGCGATGAACGGGCCGAATTCGGCGATCGCCAGCGTGCTCGCCTGCGGGCTGCCGATGGTCCTGTGGTCGATCTTCGTCGACAAGGTGCATCGCAATCCCTCGACCGGTATCGACTGGACGCAACGGCGCCCGTGGCGCGAGACGATCGATATCAGCCTGACCAAGCTAGCCGGCATGTGGGCGACATGGGGGCTGATCGCGCTGATCTATGCGACGATGCGTTATTATTGGGAGGGCAATTACGCTTTTTCCATGAACCTGCTCGAGACGGTTGCGCCGTGGCTGCTGCTCGTCTCGGTGCCCTATATGCTGTGGCTCGACCGCCGCATGATCGAACCGCGCGACGGGTGCTGGCAGTTCGGCCGCTGGCTGATCGCGCCCGGCCAGCCGGTCGACGGCAAGGCAATCGGGCACCATCTGCGCGCCTGGGCGGTGAAGGGGTTTTTCACCGCCTTCATGCTGTCGATCGTGCCGGGCAATTTCTCCTCACTGGTCACGGTGCCGATGAGCGAGGTGTTCGCCAATCCCTATATGATGGGGCTGTGGGCGATCAATTTCCTCTACCTCGTCGACGTCCATATCGCGACGGTCGGCTATATCCTGACGTTGAAGCCGCTCGATGCGCATATCCGCACCGCCAATCCCTATGGCATGGCGTGGGTCGCGGCGCTGGTGTGCTATCCGCCCTTCATCCTGATGAACGGCGGCCCGCTCGACTATCAGGTCAACGGGTCGGACTGGGGCTATTGGCTGGAGGGTCATTATGGCCTGCTCGTCGCCTGGGGTGTCGTGCTCGTCGCGCTCACCGCGATCTACAGCTGGGCGACGATGGCGTTCGGCATCCGCTTTTCGAACCTGACGCACCGCGGCGTGATCACGCACGGCCCCTACAAGTTCACGCGCCACCCGGCCTATATTTCGAAGAATTTGAGCTGGTGGGTCGGTTCGCTGCCCTTCCTCGTCACCGCGGGCGGCTGGGTCGAGGGGGTGCGCAATGTGATCCTGCTCGGGCTGGTCAGCGGGGTCTATTATTGGCGCGCCAAGACCGAGGAGAAGCATCTCCTCGCCGATCCTGCCTATGCCCGATATTGGAATTGGGCGCAGGAGCATGCACTGATCCCGCGCTTCTTCGCGAAGCTGACGGGGCGAACGCGCCCGCTGATCCGCCTCGAGCCCGACGAGCGCGTCGGGCCGGTCGCCTAGTCCTTCACGGCACCGGCCGCGGCGGCGCGCTTGGCCTGCAACTCGGCATAGGCCGCGTTGATCGCGCGCCAGGCCTGTTCGCATTGCTGCTGGTCGCTGCGTCGCTTGCTGGCGCACAGCCGGTCGAGCCGTTCCATAACCGCCTTCGGGCTATTGTTCCGGCTAAAGGGATAGGTTCGGACATTCTCGGAATAGCCCATGACACCGAATACGGCGGGCGAAGGCATATCCGCGGCGGACGCGGCGGTGGTCGACAAGCCAGCGGCGAGAAGGCCTAGGGTCAAACGGCGCATCATCGACTCCCATATCGTTGCAGGGCGATGATAACATGGAAATAATTGGAAACGAAGCCCGATCCGCGCGGAGCGAAACCCCGCGCGGATCGAAGGCTTTTAGAATTTGAAGCCCGCCTCGATGCCATAGATGCGGGGTTCGTTGACGTAGCTGGTTAGGTTGTTGAAATCGATGCCGCCGGTCGGCGATTCATCGCCCGTGACGTTGCGCACGAAGCCCGCAATGTCGAAACGATCGGTCTTGTAGCCGACGCGCACGCCGCCCTCGAGCAGCTTGTCGTCCGAGAATTCGACCGAGCGATAGAGGAAGAACTGTACCTTCGAGCGGTAATACCAGTCGGTGAAGGCATAGATTGCGCCGTCGCCGACCGGGATTTCATAACCCGCGGTCCAGTTGAGCGTGAACTTCGGCGACTGCGGCAGCTGGTTGCCGTCGATCGAGAAGATGCCCGGGCTGCCGGGGCGGGCGGGGTCGAGCACGGTGCACGGCGTCGCCGAACCGCAGCCCGCGACAAAGGCGTTGGCATCGTCGATCTCGGCGATGTTCCATGCGCCGCCGATCGAGAAGGTCAGGCCCTTGGCGGGTGCCGCCTGCAACTCGGCCTCGATACCATGGCCCTTGGCGTCGACGTTGAGCAGGCTTGCGACGTTCGACGTGCCGCCGACCGCGGTCAGCTGCAGGTCCTTGGTGTCGAAATAATAGCCGGTCAGGTTGAAGCGGACGCGGTTGTCGAGGAAGCTGGTCTTGATGCCGGCTTCGTAGGACATCGTCTCTTCCTGATCGGCGGTCGAGATGACGCGCGAGAAGGTCAGGCGGCCCTGCACCGACGGGGCGCGATAGCCGCGCGCGACGCGGGCGTAGAGGGTCAGCGCATCGGAGGCTTCATAGGTTGCGCTGGCGTCCCAGGTCAGCAGCTTGCCCTTTACGCGGGCGGCCTGCGGCGGAACCGGCGTGTTCGGGTTCACGACGAAATCGGGGCGCGTTTCGACCGGACGCGACGCGACGAAATCGCGCGTGTCGTGGTTGTAGCGCGCGCCGGCCTGCAGCTTGAAGCCATTGTCGAACTCGTAATTGACCGAGCCGAAGAGGCCATAGGCTTCGCTGTCCTGACGCTGGATCGCGATCGCCGACGGGGTCGCGTCGGTCGGACCGCCGAATTCGAAGCTCGAAATGTCGAGCTTTTCGTCGAAGTAGAAGGCGCCGAACTGATAACCGAGTCCGCCGCTGTTGTTCGACGCGATACGGATTTCCTGCGTGAACTGGTCGAGGCTCGGCACATTGTCCTGGCTTTGTGCCTGGAACGGGATGAGCCCCGGACCCGACACGGGCAGGAACACAGCGCCGAAACCGCCGTCGATGTCGCCGCGGCTGCGGAAATTACCGTTCCAATAGGAGGTGATCGAGTAAGCGGTCACCGGCCCGAAATCATATTCGAGGTTCAGCCCGGCGTTATAGGTGTTGAGCTTCTGGAAATTCAGCCCGTCCTGATAGACTTCGTCGCGCTTGAATTCGGTGCCCGCGCCGCCGAGGCCGACGAGCTTGTTGCTGCCGGGGAGCTGGGTGTTGGCGCGGAAGATGATCGCCGAACCGTCATAGATGCGGACCTGTCCGGTCACGCGGCCGGTGAAGGGGCCGTTCTCATATTGAAGCTGGAGGCGCGCGGCGATGTCGTCATAGCCGCCGAGATCGTTCTTTTTCGTGGTCGCGATATTGTCGACCCAATTGTCACGATGCTGGAACAAGGTCGACAGGCGGACCGAGAAGCCATTGTCGTCGGCGGCGCCTGCCGCGACTTCGACCTGCGTCGTGCCGTAGCGGCCATAGCTGGCGCGCGCATAGCCGCCGGTCTTGCCGGGCTTGACGGTGTCGAACTTGACGATGCCCGCGGGGGTGTTGCGGCCGAACAGCGTGCCCTGCGGCCCGCGGAGAACTTCGACGCGGTCGAGGTCGAAGATCGGGAAGCCCTTGAGGATCGGGTTTTCGAGCACGACATCGTCATAGACGAGGCTGACCGGCTGCGAGGCGTTGAGGTCGAAATCGGTGTTGCCGAGGCCGCGGATATAGAAGCGCGGGAAGGTGCGGCCGAACGAGCTTTCGATGTTCAGGCTGGGGACGCGGCCTGCGAGGACGCGGACGTCCGAGCCGGTCGAGGTGATCGCGTCGAGCGTGTTGCCCGACAGCACCGAGACGGCGACGGGCACATCCTGCAGGCTTTCCTCGCGGCGCTGCGCGGTTACTACGATGTCTCCGAGGCCCGATTCTTCGGCGACGGGCGCGGTGTCCTGCGCAGCGGCGGGGGCGGCCCACGCGGTGGTGGCAAGGGCGACGCTTATAGCAATAGTGGAAGGAAAGTGGCGCATGGCGAGCTTCCTGAAACAGAGTTGACGATGGGAGAGTGGAAAAACCAAAGGCTCTTTGGCTTTCCACGCACGCGCAATCAATCGCAGAAGCTCACACCGCTGACTTTCGTGTCAGCAGTGTTGCGCAATTGCTGCACTTTCGGGACGAAAACCGCCCCTAGAAGCTCAGTTCGTCATAGATCTTCGAGAGGTCGCCGCCCCACGGGCCTTCGTAGCGGTCGAGCAGGTCGTGCGCGGGCGACTTGCCGCTCTTGGCGATGCGGCGGAGCGGTTCGAGGAAGCCGACTTCATTGTCGCCCATCGAATTGACTTCGCCGCGTGCGGCAAGGCCCGCCGCCGCGATGTCGAGAACGCGATGGGCGAGCTGTCCCACGGTGCCGCCGCCGGGCGCCGGGGCGTCGAGGCCTTCGCTGGGGACGGCATCGCGCAGCACCTGATGCTCCTCGATGCTCCAGCCTTTGACCAGATCCCACGCTGCGTCGAGTGCGCCCTGGTCGTAGAGCAGGCCGACCCACAGCGCCGGGAGCGCGCAGATACGGTTCCACGGCCCGCCGTCGGCGCCGCGCATTTCGAGGAAGCTTTTGAGGCGCACTTCGGGGAAGGCGGTCGAGAGATGGTCGTTCCAGTCGGAGAGGCGCGGTTTCTCGCCAGGGAGTGCAGGGAGTTCGCCCTTGAGGAAGTCGCGGAAGCTCTGCCCCGCGGCGTCGATATATTTGCCGTCGCGGAAGACAAAATACATCGGCACGTCGAGCATATAGTCGACATAGCGCTCGTAACCGAAGCCGTCCTCGAACACGAAGGGCAGCATGCCGGTGCGCGCGGGGTCGGTGTCGGTCCAGATATGGCTGCGGTACGACATATAGCCGTTGGGCTTGCCCTCTGTGAAGGGCGACGCGGCGAAGAGCGCGGTCGCGAGCGGCTGGAGCGCGAGCGACACACGGAATTTCTGCACCATGTCGGCCTCGCTCGCATAGTCGAGGTTGGTCTGGATCGTGCAGGTGCGCAGCATCATGTCGAGCCCCATGCTGCCGACGCGCGGCATATGCTCGAGCATGATCTTGTAGCGCCCCTTGGGCATGATCGGCAGCTCGGCGCGCGTCTTGTCGGGCCACATACCAAGCCCGAGGAAACCGAGCCCGAGTTCGGCGCCGACCTCTTTCACCTGCTTCAGGTGGCGGCCGGTTTCGGCGCACGTCTGGTGGAGGTTTTCGAGCGGGGCGCCCGACAACTCGAGCTGGCCGGCGGGTTCGAGGCTGATCGCGCCGTCGCTGCCCGACAAGGCGATCACCTTGCCGCCCTCGATAACCGGTTCCCAGCCGAAGCGCGTGAGCGCCATCAACAGGTCGTGGATGCCGCCGGGCTCGTCATAGCTGGGGGCGCGATGGTCGGCGGTGCGATAGACGAATTTCTCGTGCTCGGTGCCGATGCGCCAGCGGTCCTTGGGCTTTTCGCCCTTGATCATGGGGGCCGCGAGCTGGTCGCGGCTTTCGACGATGGGATCGTTGCTGTCCGAGGCGGTGCGCGTGCTCATATCGCGCCATTATACGGTTCGGTACAGAAATCAATCGGCTGTTGAAGCGGCCCTATTTGACCAGCGCGCGGAGGTTGATCGTGAAGCTCGATCCGGGCGCCATCGACCCCTTGGGCCGGACGCGCACATGCGTCACGGCCGCGTCGACACCATTGGCGTCGGCGGTCGGCACATAGGTCCAACTGGCCCCGCCATTGTTCGAGAATTCGAGATCGTCGGCCGTGCTGGCGAGGCTGGTGAAGCCGTAGGTCAGCGCGCTGCTGCCGGCCGTGAAGCGGACCGGGCCGGGACCGGGGGCATAGGTGCCGACGAACAGGCTGAGGTTCGCCGGGATCGCGTCGGTGACGATGACGCTGTTGTTCGTCGGGCTGGTGCTCGCGGGCGCGGTGACGATCAGGCTGTAATCGGCAAAGCCGCCGGGGATCATTTTCGCATTGGTCGTGCCGTTCACCGGGTCGCTGTACGCGGCCGACGTCTTCGCGATCGAAAGCGGGACGACATAGCTGTTCGTGAAGGTGCAGATGATCGCGGTGTCGGTGGGGCTGACCGTCAGCACATTGCCCGTGAGCGCAGTCGTATTGCCGGTGCAGGCGAGGGCCTGTGTGTAGTTGCTACCATTGCCGACGGTGAAGCTTTCGCTGAGCGCTGCGCTTTCGGCGGCGTAGACGGTGACCGCGGCGTTGGTGTCGGTCTCGTTCGCGCTGTTGGCGACCGAAGAGAGCGTGGCGTTGTTGATGAGGCCGCTCGTCGCGACGGTGACGGCGTTGGCGGTCTGCGCATTCACCCAGGTCTTGCGGACGACGAGCGTCGCCGACTTGCGGCTGTTGGTCCAGGTGCAGGTGAGCGAGGTACCCGACGGCATGACGACGGTGCGGCTGAGACCCGTGCCCGACGTGGCGACGACGACATTGTCGCTGTTGCGGCGGCATTCGATGCTGCTGTTGTAATTGGCCGCGGTGCCGGTGGTGAACGCCTCGGTCAGGGTGAGCGTCGAGCCGGGGACGGCGACCGCCGTGGCGTTCGTGGTCGACCCGCCGACGGTCGAGCTGCCGGCGGTGGCAAGCGCGCCGCCGGCGATCGCGAGGCCGACGGCGTCGCCCGCGATGCCGTTCGTCCAGCTCTTGGCGAGCACCACCGGCGAGTCATTGTCGGTGATCGTATAGGTGCTGGCGGTGCGGGCCGCGCCGCCGCAGCTGGTCGTGCTCGACACGGTGTAGCCGGTGCCGGTGCCGAGTGCGATCTGGATCGTCTCGCTACCCTCGGTCGCGGTGTCGTCGATGACCTGGATGCCGAGCGGGACGGCGGCGTTCTGATAGGTGCCGGCGGGGACGGTGACCGTGAAACTCGCGCCGCCGCTGGGGGTCGTATAATCGGTGCCGCGCGTCGCGGTGCCGCCGGTGATGCTGACATTGACGGTGCGCGCGGTGAACAAAGTGCCGTTGACGGTCAGCGTCGGCAAGTTCGCCGACGCGATCGATTCGACCCCCGATGCACTCGTGGTCGACAGCTCGATGAACGGATTGAGCGTGATGCGGATGTCGTCGAGGAAATTGCCATAGCTGCCTGCGTCGGTCGTGATGAACTGGACGCGCTGCACCCCTGACGGCCCGGTGTAGGTCGTCGAGCCGGTGTTGACATTCCAGACATTGTTGATCGTCGAGGATTGCGTCGCGAGCGCCTGAAGCTGGGTGCCGCTGCTGTTCGCAATCTGGAAGCGCGCGGTCTGCGTCGCGGGCCCGCCCGATCGCGCGCGATGCGCAAAGGTCCAGCCGATCGACTCGCCGTTGACCATGCAGATATTCTGGTAGAGCGCGCCGGGGACATTGGCGTTCATTTCGGCGAAAACCGACCCGGCATAGGCGGGGACGCCCTGGAAATTCGTGTCCCACAGCTCGATCTCACCCGAGGCGGAATCCCAGCCGACGACCGAGCCGTTCGAATAGATTTCGTAATTGGCGGTGCCCGGACCCTGCGGATCGTTCGATTCGAACGAGGGGTTGACGATGACACGCTGCGCCGCGGCGGGCGAGGCGAGCGCCATCGAGCTCGCAACGACGAGCGCGCAAAGCCGCGCGAGATAGCTCGGACGTTGGCGCATCAGTTGACGATCACATCGAAGGCGATTGCCATCGCGCTTGCGGGCGTCAGCGTCGGCGTCGTCGCGGCGACGGTGGTGCCGGTGATCGACGCGCCGAAGGGATCGCTCTCGTCGCCGCCGCTGGCATTATCATCCTCGACCGTCGTAGCGCCCGCGCAGCTTGTGCCGCTACGCAGCGATCCGGGGACGAAGGTCGTCGTCGTCGGCAGCGGGTCGCCGATGTTGATGCCGGTCGCGGTGCCGCTGCCATTGTTGGTGACGAGGATACAGTAACGCATCGTCGCGCCGGGGATCGCCTTGGGATCGGTCGTGCCATTGGTCGGGTCGCTGACAACGATGCTCGTCTTGGCGATCGTCAGATTGGCGGTCGGGCGGCAGAAGGTGACGTCGTGGATCGCGATCGCCTGTTGCCCCGGATTAGCGGGGGCGAGGCTATGGTTGCCGTAATCGATGGTGATCGTGTCGACGGGTACCGCGAAGGTCACGACGACATTGCCGTTCGCGCTATTGTCGGCGCTCGTCGCGTCGCCATAGGCGCTGTTGCCGATCACATAATTGCTGATGCCGTTCGTGAGCGTCGGGGTCACGGGCGTTCCGTTGAAGGTGCCAGTCACGGTCACGCGGTCGGCGAACTGGCCGGCGGCATAGTCGATGTCGAACAGGCGAAACTGCGCCCCGGGGACGGCGGTGGGCAGGGTGAAGGTCGAGGTCACGCTGCCCGACTGGCTGGTCAGATCGACCATCTCGAAAATCGAAAATTGCGCGGGCGAAAGGCCGCCGGTGACGACATTCTGCCGCGTCGGCGACTGGCCGCCATAGGTGCTGCTGTTCAGGAAACTGCCGCCGCCGACGGCGATATTGAAATTCATCGTGCCGATCGCGGTCAGCGCATAGGTGCCGCTGGTCGTGCCGGCAGCCCAGGTGACGCCGTCCCAGTCGTGCACTGTCGTCCCGACCGGGCAGACGAGCGTCGGCGGGGTGCCCGCGACGCGTGTTCCCGATACGGTGAAGGTCGCGCTGTCATAATCATCTTCGCCCGCGACGCCGTTGCCGGGGGTCGAATCGAAGTCGAAAGCCGACGACGCGCTGACCTCGGCGACATTGGTCACGCTCGCGCCCGCGCTGGCGGTGACGGTGCCGGTAATCGTCAATGTTCGCGTCGTCCCCGGCGGGCTGTTGCCGACCGTCCACACGCCCGTCGTGCTGTTGTAGCTGCCGAAACCCGAGGCGCTGGTGAAGGTGAAGCCAGCGGGCAGCGTGTCCTGCACCGTCACGCCGGTCGCGGTCAAAGCCGAGCCGCTCGCGTTGGTGACGCTCAGCACATAGTTGATGCTCGCGCCCGATGCGGGCGATGCATTGCTCACCGACTTGGTCAGCGACAGGTCGGCCGACGGCGCGATCGGCACCGTCGAGAGCGTCAGGTCGGTGCGCGTGAAATTGCCGCTGTCGCTGTTGAGCGAGTCGCAGATTGTGAGCTGCCATGTCCCCGCCGACCCCTGTCCGTTGAAGCTCGCGAGCGAACCCTCGGGGCGGAAGGTGCGCTGATAGGGCGGAGCGGCGGAGGTATTGTCGTTGGTCGTGTGCGTGGTGATGCTCGCCGCCGCGCTGTCGTCGAACAGGACGTTCAGATTGTCCGCCGACGTCCCGACATTGGTGATCAGATTGACCACCGTGCCGCTCGGCGACACGAGCGTTGCGCGGACGTCGCCGCGATAGGTATGCGTGAACTGAACACCGATATTCACATCGGTGACCTGTGCGTTGGCGGCGACCGTGAAGCTCCGAACCATCGGGCTGGTGCAGGTCGTCGCGGTTTCGCTGATCGTCCCGGTCGTGGTGTTGCTGTAGCTTGTTGTCGTCTGTGCGGCGGCGGGATTGCTGGCAAGCGTCAACGCCAGCCAAACGAGCATGAGACATACTCGCACAGACTGCAAACGCTGGCCCCCACGCCAGCGGTATCGGCTCTGGTCCCGCCGTTGCATGGCACCGCTATGCGCGGCGCATAGCTAATATCCGGTTAAAATCGGTGACTTGGCGGCGATTCTGTTCGGAGGCGGGACAGAATTGCGGATAACGCTATGTACCGGACCAGTCGCCATTCTGCGCCATCCATACCCCGATCGCGGCGATGGCGGCGGTTTCGGCGCGCAGGATGCGCGGGCCGAGCGCGATGCGGCGGACCGCCGTATGAGCGATCAACATGTCGCGTTCCTTGTCGGTAAAGCCGCCTTCGGGCCCGGTCAGGATCGCCGCGGGTGCCGGGGCACCGACCTTGGCGAGCGGAACGCCGCCAGCCTCATCTGCGAACAGCAGCGCGCGGTCGGCCGGCCAGTCCTTCAAGAGCTGGGGCAGCTTGATCGGCTCGGCCAGCGTCGGCAGTGCGGTGCGCCCGCATTGTTCACACGCTTCGACGATCTGCGCCTCGAGCCGCTCGCGCTTGACGCGTTCGACGATCGTGCGTTCGGTGATCACCGGCTGCAGACGCGCGACGCCAAGCTCGGTCGCCTTTTCGATGATCCAGTCGAGCCGCGCCTTCTTGACCGGCGCGAAGCACAGCCAGAGGTCGGGAACCTGTTCGATCGCCTTGGTCTGGCGTTCGATGCGCAGCGTCAGCTGCCGTTTCGCCGCATCGGCGACGACCGCGAGCCATTCGCCGCTGATATTGTCGAACAGCAGGATCGGATCGCCCGCCTTCATCCGCATCACATTGAGCAGATAATGCGCAGCGGGACCGTCGATCACCGGGACGGCATCGGGCCCCAGCGGGAGATCGACAAACAGGCGGGGCGTGCTGGCGGGCGGCCAGGCGGGCGTTGCGGGCATGCCGCGCCGATAGCAGACGGTGGCCCCTCGTGCACCCATATGCTGCTCGCCCGGTGCCTGTTCGATCACATCGGTGACGGCAAGGTCACGTCATGATCGAACGGGGCACCGAACAGACTTCGCTATTTTACTGAACCAATCGGGCGGTCTGGAGCGCCGTCGAGAACAGCTGCTGAAGCGCCGTGGTGATATTGTCATTGGCCGTCACGGTCTGCACCAGCGGCGCCCCATTTGTGCCCACCGATGCGCAGCTCTGCAGCTTGGTGAGGACCTGGTCCGAGCTCCCCGCATTGCCCCGTGCATATGGCGAAGGAGGAGGGGGTAGGAACGGAGCGATGTTCGACTGGGACCAGGCATCGCCAACAAGCGATTCTGGCAGATATTTCGTATAAAGGACCGCAATCTTGATTCCTTTTGCCTTGATGGCGGTGCACAAGGTGAGATCGCTGTCCCGCAGCGGCCCGAAATAGCGGCCGCTCCCGTTCGAGTTGGCCGGTTGATCGAGCATGCCGTCGGAGATGATAAACAGGATTTTCTGCGGCACTGCTCCAGGCGCGCCCGTTCCCGCGGCGGGGATGGTGTTGATGTTGTTCATCACCGTGAGCATGCCGGTCACATCCGTGGCCCTGTCATCGTTGCTAACACCCTTGGTGGGCTCGGAATTCTTCCACCAATAATCGTCCCCGGGGAACAGCGACGAAAAGTTGCTGCCGTACGAATTGACGTTGGTCAGGGCATTCAGCGTCTGGACGGCCGTGCCATTGGTAGATTTCTTCCAGTCGAAAGAAAACATCTGTGCGCGGTAGGTGACCTGATATTGGGTAGCCTGGTTCGCGGCAAACGGGATCAGCTGGGTTGCCGCCGAAACGACGTCATCCTTGCGCAGGACAATCTTTGCGGGGCTGCCGTAGATGAGGCCGTAATTGTGGGTCAACCAGTAGCCGTCGGCCCAATATCCGGAATCGAGATCGACCGTCGTTGCGGCACTATTTCCAACCTTCGTAGATTTCTTAATAACAACAGTGGAGTTGTCGAAATTGTCCAAGCTATATGTGACAGTAGTTGTAACACCATTTTTGGTGGTTGAGGTATTCATTGCACTGTCATTGCTGTCATACAGCCTCTTATTTGCTTTGTCCCAGCGATAGAACACATTCTTTTTGGGGGAGTTTGCTGTATAATAATTTGTAGATAGCAGGATGTGGCGACCGTTCGTGTCTTTGATATATATATTGTCGGTGTGCGATGCTTGCATGTGACACGCAAAGGCGCAACCGTTTGGCAGACTGGTATCGGTCGTATTTTTGGTCGCGTTGATAATCCTGGTGATTCCGTCCGATGTCGAGGGCAGCAGCATCGATGGCGAATTGTCCATCACCAGGTAGAAATCGACATTGGGCGGCTGCGCGGCGCTTGCCGAGGAGATGCCGCTTACGGTTAGCGTGTCGACCCCCAATATTCCGCCGAACATGTTGATCGACTTGGCCCTGTAGCTCACCGTCGCCTTGCGCAGGTAGCCCACGGCCCCGGCTCCCCCCGAGGCGGAGCTTCCTTCCGTGACGACGGGGTTTACAACCAGATCCTCGTAGCCCGTTTCCAGCGAAGCCTGCGCATTGAACATATTGGTCGCGGCCGTTCTGGACTGCCCGTTCGACTGCAGGATCATCGCCGGGGCGACGGCCGCCAGCGCGGCAGCATCGGCCGCGGCGTTCAGCTTCGTCTGCAAGCTCATGGCGCGCGCATAGTCGACCCCGAAGCCGAGGATGAAGGTCAGCGGGATGATCGCAAACCCCATGATCATGTAGACCCCGCCCTTCTGGTCGGCTTTCAGCCGGGAAAGGAACGGAGCCCTTGGCGTCGCAGAGCTGAGCTGAGGAAATATTTTGGTCATAATATATCCACCTAGTAAAGCCGGGGAACCATATAGATCGTGTCGGTCATGGTCGTGCTGGTCATCGGGAGATAGCTGATGAAGGGCGCGTAATTATAAGTGATCTTGCCCATGAACAGCCAACCGCCGGCGGTGCCGACCTGGGTCTTCTGGCTGGTGCCGATGGCAAGGTTTCCGCACACATTCGTGCCGTCCGGCGAAACAGGGATCATCGCAGAAGTGATCATATTGCTCGGGATGTTGACGATGTTGCTGCTCGTCTGCGCTTCACTTCTCGGGAGCGTGCCTGCCGTATGGCTCGAGACCGTCGCGGTTACGGTGCTGCCATTGACATTTTGGGTCTGTGCCCGCGTCCAGACGACATAGGCTCGTGTGGCATCGCAGACCCGGAGCAGCGAAATCTGCTCGGTCGCAGCGTTGAGCTTATAGGGTGACAGGACGACGGCACTGGCGCTCATTTGCGATCTCGCGTTGGCGCTGGTGGGGTCGTTGTAAATGATCGTCGGGGACATGGTCCGGCTGACGAGGTCGACGAGCGAACGGGTCGCGACAGTCACCTTGCGGCTGGCGCTTACCCTGTCAGACAAATAAACGCCGCCCGTGTACATGAGCACGAGCACCGGCAGGGCGAACGCGAATTCCACGATCACCGCGCCGCGCGTGTTTCGGGTGAGGCGCCTCAGCATGTGGGCTGCGATGTGGGACATGCGTAGTCCTCCGTCGTGAACACCGAGGTGGCCACGAGTTTGCGATTGGCGTTGGGTTCGTTGATCATGTTCAGGCCCAGCGGGCCTTTTCCTGTCGGCCACAGGTAGATCAGTTGCAGGACGATGATGCGGTTCTTGCCGCTGCCGCCCGACTGGTAATTATAGCCCGCGCCCGTCGAGACCAATACGCCGTTGCTGTCATAGGTGAATGTCGGCGAATTGGTGGCGCTAGCGACGTTGTAGGTGGTTGCGGTGGTCACATGCACCGTGAGCCGCGAGCAAGATAGCAAGGGCGGCAGCAGCGCGTCGGTGCTGACGGTTTCGCCGGCGGGATTGGTGCCCGAAAGGCCATTGCAGATCGCAGTCTTGAAATCGCTCGCCGACAGGCCGACGGTCCCGTTGGGCGCTCGCGTCGTTTGCGCGAAGCCGGTCAGCATCAGGCGCCCCGCGCCCTCGGCCGTCGTCTCCAGCATCTGCTGTGCGAGATAGATCAACATCGTATACATGATCGCCAGCAACAGCGCGATGAAGGCCGGTCCGACGATGGCGAACTCCATGGCCGCCGTGCCCGCACGGCTTTTCCACAGATTCTTACCGAACGGACCCACGGCCCTCCGGGCGCGAATCCTCTTGCGCAAAATTGCCATGTGGGTCCCCCTTTGTGGCTGTTTTCCATGAACAGGGTTCAAATTTGGTAAATGGCCGGACTTCGGGGCCGCGGGACGGCCGAGGGTGGCGACGCGCCCGTGCCCAAATGGGACAGTTCCGCGGCCAGGTTGTTGATTTCGGGTGCAACCAAGAGATTGCGTGGCTGCAAGAAATTTGCGGGACCGCTGGTTATTCTCGCCGAGGGAGGAGCAAAAGGCGCGTCTTTCGCCCTGTGGCTCCGTCTATTCGAACCAACGCGGCATCGGGGGATCCACCTCCTTGAAAATCCAATCGGCCATTTATCGTGCGCGCCGTGCCTGCTATCGCCCGCGCCAGATGACTGCCACCCATCCTCCCGATAGCCAGCTGCACGGATTCGTGGCGTTGTTGCCCGCCGCGGCACGCCCCTATGCGCTGCTTGCGCGGTTCGACCGGCCGATCGGCTGGTGGCTGCTCTTTTGGCCCTGCGCCTGGGCGCTCGCGCTCGGCGGCGGCGCGGTCAGCCACTGGCCCTTGTTCCTGTGGCTCCTGATCGGCGCGATCGCGATGCGCGGCGCGGGATGCGTCTATAATGATATCGTCGACCGCGATCTCGACGCGAAAGTGGCGCGGACCGCGTCGCGGCCGGTCGCGAGCGGGGGGGTGTCGGTGCGCAACGCGCTGCTGTGGACATTGCTGCTGTCGCTCGTCGGGCTGCTCGTGCTGCTCCAGCTGCCGCGCCCGGCGCAGATCGTCGCGCTCGCCAGCCTGATCCTCGTCGCGGGCTATCCCTTCATGAAGCGCATCACCTGGTGGCCGCAGGCGTGGCTGGGGCTGGTGTTCAGCTGGGGCGCGCTCGTCGCTTGGGTCGCGGTTGGCGGGCAGGAGGGGCTGGCGCTGCCCCTTCTCTATGCCGGCTGCATCGCATGGGTGATCGGCTACGATACCATCTATGCGCTGCAAGATATCGAGGACGATATGCTGATCGGCGTGAAGTCGAGCGCGCGTGCGATGGGGCGGCATGTGAAGGGCGGCGTCGCTTTATGCTATGCGGCCGCGCTCGCATGCTGGGGCGGCGCGCTGTGGGCGGTGCGGCCCGATCCGCTGGTGCTGGTCGCACTGCTGCCCGCCGCGGTGCATCTGACGGGCCAGGTGGTGACGCTCGACCCGGCGAATGGCGAGGATGCGCTGGCGAAGTTTCGTAGCAATCGTTTTGCGGGGCTGCTGATTTTCGCGGCGATGCTCGTCGTGGGCATGGCGCCCTAACCTTATTCGGCCGCGAGCAATTCCTCAGCGCCGCCGAGGTCGACCGACACGAGGCGCGACACGCCGCGTTCGACCATCGTGACCCCGAACAGGCGGTGCATCCGCGCCATCGTCACCGCATTGTGCGTGACGATCAGGTAGCGCGTGTTGGTTTCGCGGGCCATGCGGTCGAGCAGGTCGCAGAAACGCTCGATATTGGCGTCGTCGAGCGGCGCGTCGACTTCGTCGAGGACGCAGATCGGCGCGGGGTTGGTGAGGAAGAGGCCGAAGATCAGCGCCACTGCGGTCAAGGCCTGTTCGCCGCCCGATAACAGAGTGAGCGTACCGAGGCGCTTGCCCGGCGGCTGCGCCATGATTTCAAGCCCGGCCTCGAGCGGGTCGTCCGAATCGACGAGTTCGAGATGCGCCTGCCCGCCGTTGAACAAGGTCGTGAACAGCCGCTGGAAATGGGTGTTCACTGCCTCGAACGCCGCGAGCAGGCGGACGCGGCCCTCGCGGTTGAGGTTGCCGATCGAGCCGCGGAGGCGGTGGACGGCCTGCGTCAGTTCCTCGATCTCGGCGGCGTTCTTCTCGCGCTCGGTGTCGAGTTCGGCGAGCTCGTCGGCGGCGACGAGGTTGACGGGGCCGAGCCGTTCGCGGTCGGCGACGAGCCGGTCGTGCTGCGCCGATTCGGCATTGGCATCGCTGACCGTATCGCCGTCGAACCCCGCCTTTTGCGGGAGCAGCGGCGGCGGGCATTCGAAGCGCTCGCCCGACAGCCGGCCCATTTCGATGCGACGCTGCTCGGCATTTTCGGAGCGCGCGATGGCGCCCGCGCGGGTTTCGCGTGCGGCGGCGACGCGTTCGCGGATGGCATTGAGCGCGGTTTCGGCTTCGCGCAGCGCGGCCTCGGCGGCGCGCTCCTGCGCCTCGGCGGCGGCGACCTTCTCGCGCAGCGCCGCTTGCTGCGCTTCGGCGGCGGCGCGCTGTTCGGCAAGCTTCGCCGGGGCGTCGGCGAGCTTGGCGGCTT
This sequence comes from Sphingopyxis sp. OAS728, assembly GCF_014873485.1. NCBI lineage: Bacteria > Pseudomonadati > Pseudomonadota > Alphaproteobacteria > Sphingomonadales > Sphingopyxidaceae > Sphingopyxis > Sphingopyxis sp. OAS728. The sequence continues at coordinate 3,258,719 of NZ_JADBDT010000001.1, forward strand.
CGTCGGCGAGCGCTTCGGCGCGCTTGTCCATTTCGGTCACGCGGCGCGCGGCCTCGCCCGCGCGCGCCTTCCAGCTCTTGATCTCGGCGCTGACGACCGCTTGCCGCTCGCTGAGCGATGCAAGCGTACGCTCGTGCGCGGCAAGGGCATCGCGCGCGGTGTTCGCGTCGGTCCGTGCGCGTTCGGCGGCCTGCTCTTCGGCATCGAGCGCGGCGCGGGCGATGCTGTCGTCGGGCAGCGCAGCGAGCGCGGCTTCCTGCACGGCGAGCGCGTCGGCGGCTTCCTTTGCGGCGTCGGCGATTTCGGCGAGGCGGCGGTCGAAGAGCGCGGCGGCGTCGCGATGGCGGTCGAGCGCGGCCTGCGCCTGATCGGCGGCGCGCAGCGCGGCGCGGCGCGCTTCATCGGCCTGCGCCAGCGCCTTGCGCGCGGCGGCGGCGGCTTCGGTCAGGGCCGAGGCCTTGGCGGCGGCGGCATCGCGCCGGTCGCGCAGATCCTGCACGCCGAGTTCGACCTGCGGACGCTGCGCCGCGAGTTCGTCGAGGCGGTTCTGCCGTTGCAGCCGCTCGGTCGCCGTGGCGCCGTCGCCGCGCGTCACGAAGCCGTCCCAGCGGCGCATCACGCCGTCCAAGGTGACGAGGCGCTGGCCGACCGCAAGCGGCTGGCCCGTATCGGCGTCGGCGACCGCGACCTGCGCGAGACGGCGCGCCAGCGCGGCGGGGGCCTTTACATATTCGGCCAGCGGCCCGGTGCCGGCGGGCAGCGACGGGTCATCCTTTGTCGCATCGGCGCCGCCCCAGCTGCGCGCGGCGTCCCGGTCGGTCCCGGCGTCGAGATCGTCGCCGAGCGCGGCGGCGAGCGCGGCTTCATAGCCCGGCGCGACGCGGAGCTGGTCGAGGATGCGGTCGGCATCGCTGCGCGCTGCGGCAAGCGCGCGTTCGAGCGTCGACGCCTCGCCCTCCAGCGCAGCGAGCGCGGCGCGCGCCTCGGCGAGACCGGCTTCGATGCCGGCGAGGTCTGCGGCGGTCGCCTCGCGATCGGCCTCGACCTCCTGCAGCGCATTTTCGGCGGCGCCGATCGCGGCTTCGGCCGCCTCGGCTGCTTTCACGCTGTCGGCATGCGTTGCGGCGAGCGCTCTGCTGTCGCCTAGCGCGGCAACCTCGGCATCGACGCGCGCCTTGTCCTGGGCCACGCGCCGCACGGCCGCCTCGGCACTGTCGCGCGCCGACACGGCGATCCGCCGGTCGGCGGCTTCGCTCGCCGCCTTGGCGCGAGCCTGCGCCAGCGCGACTTCGGCATCGCGGAGGCGCGCCTGCGCGGCGAGGTTCGCTTCGGCGAGCGCGGCCTTGCCCGCATCATGGCCGGCGATCTCCTGCGCCAGCGATTTTGTTTCGGTGTCGAGCGCGGTCAACGCGGCATGCGCCTCCCGTGCAAGCTCGCCCTCGTGCGCGCGGTCGTCGGCGATGCGCCGTTGCTGCGTCGCCAGATCGTCGAGCCGCTGGAGCGCCGCGCGCTCCTCGCCCTGCAAGCGCACTTGGGTTGCGGTCGCCTCGGCCAGCGCATCGCGCTGCGCCTGCGCATCGCTGCGCGCCGCGGCGACGCGTGTCGCAACCTCGGTCTGCGCCTTCGATATCGTTTCGAGCTCGTCCTGCGCGGTCTTGACCGCGGCTTCGGCGGCATCGGCGTCGCGGCGTGCCTGATCGGCGGCGGCGGCGGCATCGCGCCAGCGGGCGTAGATCAGCCGCCCCTCGTATATGCGGATATCGTCCGAGAGCTTCTTGTATTTCTCGGCTGCGCGCGCCTGCCGACGCAGCGCATTGGCGCGCACCTCCATATCGGCGACGATTTCGGACAGGCGGGTGAGGTTGGTTTCGGTTGCGCGCAGCTTCTGCTCGGCGTCCTTGCGGCGCACATGGAGCCCGGCGATCCCCGCGGCTTCCTCGAGCATCGCGCGGCGGTCGGTCGGCTTGGCGGCGATGACATTGGCGATCTTGCCCTGGCTGACGAGCGCGGGGCTATGCGCACCCGTTGCGGCGTCGGCGAAGATCAGTGCGATATCCTTGGCGCGCACGTCGCGGCCATTGGCGCGATAGGCACTGCCCGCGCCGCGCTCGATGCGGCGGATGACCTCGAGGTCGTCGCCGTCGGCGGCGTCCGACAGGCCGGCGACGAGTGCGCCCTCGGTGTCGCAATGGAGCGCGACCTCGGCAAAGTCGCGCGCGGGGCGCGACGAGGTGCCGGCGAAGATCACATCCTCCATCCCGCCGCCGCGCATCGATTTGGCGGAGGATTCGCCCATCACCCAGCGAATCGCTTCGAGCAGGTTCGACTTGCCGCAGCCGTTCGGGCCGACGACGCCGGTCAGCCCGGGCTCGATGCGCAGTTCAGTGGGTTCGACGAAGCTTTTGAAACCGGTCAGGCGCAGCCGTTTTATCTGCACGGAACGCCCCCGTGCAGCTCATCGAATCGGAGCCGGTGCAACCTTGTCGTCACATATCCCCCATGCAGCCGTCATGCCGCGCAGCGGGGGGAGTCGCAAGGGGGGTAAGGTTAACTCGCCCCCCTTGGAAAATTCGGTCAGCGTGCGCCCATCGTGCGCAGGCGATCGCGGAGTAGACCCCAAGCGGCGACGCCTTCGGCGACCTTGCCGTTGATGATGAAGGTCGGCGTGCCGGTAATCTGATATTTCTCGACCCCGGCGTTGGTGCCCTTTTCGATCGCCTCGACATTTTCGACCTTGGAGAGGCACGCTTGTATCGTCGCGGCGGGAACGCCGCGCTGCTGATAGAATTGATCGATACCCCAGCCCTTGGCGAGCGCGACGAAGCGCTGCGCGGGGGGCAGTTTCATGGCGTCCTCGATCCCCGGCTGCGGCTTCGACGCGCCAGCGATGAACGCTTCATGCTCGAGGAAGGTCGCGTCGGCGAGCGGGAAGAAGCGGTCGGGGCCGGCGCATTTGACGATCGCGCCCGAGATGGCGTCGACCGGGTGGAGCATGAACGGGGTCAGCTTGTACGAGACGCGGCCGGTGTCGACGAAATCGCGCTTCAGTTCTTCGTGCGAATCCTGCGCGAATTTCGCGCAATGGCCGCAAGTGAAGGCGCCATATTCTTCGAGTTTGATCGGCGCGTCGGGATTGCCCATCACGACGCCGTCGCCGTCGACGCGCACGACCTGCGACCAGCTCTTGCCGGCGGGGGGCGCGACCTTGGCAACCACGTCCTGTTCCTTGGCGGGATCATCCGCGCCGCCGCCGCAACCGGCGAGGGCGAGCGCGCCAAGCGACGACAACAGGGCGATACGAAGCGATGCGTTCATCTTTTTCTTTCTCCACGGAAACGGGAATGCGGGGCTTTTAGGCGGCCTTGATCGCGAGGTCGAGTTTCGATTTGAGCGCAGGCCAAGCGGTGACGCCGGCGTTGCGGCCATTGACGAAAAAGCTCGGCGTGCCTTCGACGCGGTCGGCGTTGAGGCCGATGTTCGTCATACCGGTGAGTTCGGCCTGCGCCACTTCGCTGTCGAGCGCGGCGTCGATCTGCGCCTGCGTATAGCCGCGCGCGCGCATCAGCGCGGTAAGGCCGGTGCCGGCGGCGATCTTCCGCGCGCGCTCGCCGGTGGTGCCTTCGAACCAGCTCGTCTTCTGCGCCTCGGTCGCCTTCTGGATCTTGGCGATCAGTGCGGGGAAATTGGCGAAGAGTGCCTGATGATTGCCCGCGAACGCCTTGGGCCCGCCGCACCGGGCGAGCAGCGCGGCGGTCATGTCGACCGGATCGCGCACGAGGTTGCGATATTCGAACAGCACGAGCCCGCGATCGACATAACCGGTCTTGAGCGGCAGCGTGCCCGCCTTGGCGAAGTCGGCGCAGACGTGGCAGGTGTAGCTGAAATATTCGACGAGCCTTACCTTCGCGGCAGGGTTGCCGACGAGGAAGGCCCCGATCGGGGTGGTCGAGACGGTCTGCGACCAGAGCGTGGGTTTCGCGGGGGTTGCTGCGATCAGGCCGAGCGCAGCGCCCGAGAGCGCCAGCACCGCCGCGCGGCGATCGAGAAGCGGTTCGTCAAAAGCGGACATCGTCGGCCGTCTTTCCTTTAGCTTATGCGAGGTAGCTTGGGCGTCGCCGCCAGTCCTGCCGCCATGCGTTCGAGCACGGTGCGCAGTTCCGGGTCGCCGATGTCGCGCAGGCTGTCCCCCAGTTCGGCGGGTACCGGTTTCAGCATTGCCGGCGGCTGAACGGGCGCGGCGGGGGTGACCTGGCCATGCGTCATGCGGACCTGCGCGACGGCGGCATAGCCGAAGAAGCGGTTGACCGCGCCGATGATGTCGGGCGCGACATGTTGCAGCATCGGCGCGTGCGCCCCGCTGATCGTCAGGTGGAGCGTGCCGCCGGCTTTCTGCCCCGCGGGGAAACGGATCATCGCGGGCTGGGTAACATCGGCCAGCTTGTCGCCGACGATCTCGCGCCAGCGGCTGACCACCGAGCTTTGGACAAAGCCGAATTTGCGAAAGGCCGCGCGACCGATTTCGGGCACGAGGTCGGAGACCATGCGCGCCTCGCCGCCGCGCGGGCGCTCATAGGGACGCGCGGGCGCCTTTGCGGCCTTGGCCGTTCGCTTCGCCTTTGCCTTGGGGGCCGGCCGATCCTCTCCCGCGTCTTTCGCCATGTCCGGCGCCATGCCATAGGCGGGGGGTGAGCGTCCAGACTTCCGACATGGCGAGCGATTTCGCGGAACGACTGCTCGGCTGGTACGACCGGTCGGCGCGCGCGCTGCCGTGGCGCATCGCGCCGCGCAGCGGCGGCGAACCCGATCCCTATCGCATCTGGCTGTCCGAAGTGATGCTGCAGCAGACGACGGTCGCCGCGGTCGCGGGCTATTTCGCGCGCTTTACCGAACGCTGGCCGACAGTCGCCGACCTCGCCGCGGCCGACGATGCCGACGTGATGGCGGCGTGGGCGGGGCTTGGCTATTATGCCCGCGCGCGCAACTTGCTCGCCTGCGCGCGCGAGGTCGTTCGCAAGCATGGCGGGCGCTTTCCCGACAGCGAGGCGGGGCTGCGCGCGCTGCCCGGGATCGGCGATTATACCGCGGCGTCGGTTGCGGCGATCGCCTTCGGGCGTCCGGCGGTTGTCGTCGATGCCAATATCGAGCGCGTGATCGCGCGCCACCGGCTGATCGAAACGCCGCTGCCGATGGCGAAGCGCGAGATCCGCGCGGTGCTGGAACCGTTGGTGCCCGATGACCGCCCGGGCGATTTTGCGCAGGCGTTGATGGATCTTGGCGCGACGGTCTGTACGCCGCGTGCGCCCGCTTGCGCCATCTGCCCGCTGATGGCCGACTGCCGCGCGCGGGGGCGGGGCGATATCGAGCGCCTGCCCGTCAAGCCGCCGAAGAAAGCGAAGCCGCATCGCCACGGGCTCGCGCACTGGATCGAGCGGGACGGCAAGCTGTGGCTCGTCCGCCGGCCCGACAAGGGCATGCTCGGCGGGATGCGTGCGCTTCCGGGGGGCGACTGGAGCGATACGCCGTCCGAGTCGGGCATCGTCAGCGTCGACCATGGCTTCACCCATTTCGACCTGACGCTCGCCTTGGTGCGACGCGGCGCCCCCGATGCCGCAGCGGAAGGCGAATGGTGGCCGATTGCGGAGCTTGACGCGGCGGGGCTGCCGACGCTCTATCGCAAGCTGACCGACAAGATGCTGGAGAGAGATGCATGAATATGATGGTGTCGCGCCGCGCGCTGATGGGCGGAATGGCGCTGGCGGGTGCAGGGGCGCTGCTGCCGCGCGCCGCACTGGCGTGGAAGGTCGACGGCGCCGCGCTCTATCCCGCGACCAATGCGTTTATCAAAGGCTTCGTCGACCGCCGCGAACTCGCGGGTACGCTCGCCGCGATCGGCAAGGGGCAGGAGGCGGCAGTGTTTTTCGGCGCCGGGGTGCAGTCGAACGATTCGGCGACGCCCGTCGGGCCCGACACTTTGTGGCGCCTCTATTCGATGACCAAGCCCGTCACCGGAATCGCGGCGATGCTGCTGATCGAGGACGGCAAGATGAAGCTCGACCAGCCGATCGCCGATTTCCTGCCCGCCTTTGCGAATATGAAGGTGCAGAATGTGCCCGACGGGTCGATCACCGACGTGCGTCCCGCGAAGGGCCCGATTACGGTGCGCCAGCTGCTCACCCACACCGCGGGGCTCGGTTACAATATCATCCAGAAGGGGCCGATCAAAAAGGCCTATGACGACAATGGTATCGTCGGCGGGCAGGCGAGCCGGCTGCCGATCCCCGGTTTCGCGCCGGTAACCCCCGCGCCGAGCCTTGCGGTCATGGCCGACCGGCTCGCAGCGCTGCCGCTTGTCTACGAGCCCGGCACCAAGTGGAGCTATTCGATCGGGCTCGACCTGATGGGGCGGTTGATCGAGGTCGTGTCGGGGCAGGCGTTCGATGCTTTCCTGAAGGCGCGGTTGTTCGACCCGCTCGGCATGACGAGCACGAGCTTCATGGTCGCGGCGAAGGATGTCGGGCGCTTTACCAGCAATTATGCGCCGTTCGGCGGCGCGCTGATCCCCTTCGATCCCGCGGCGAGCTCGATCTATCTCGACCCGCCGCCCTATCCGTTCGGCGGCGGCGGGCTGGTGTCGAGCGCGCGCGATTACGACCGCTTCCTCGCGATGCTGCTCGGTGAAGGCGAAACCGGGGGCGTGCGCGTGATGAAGCGCGAGACGGCGCGGCTTGCGATGTCCAACCTCCTCGCCGACAGCGTCGACCGCAAGGGGACGTTCATCGACGGGCAGGGCTTCGGCGCGGGCGGGCGCGTGTCGCTGCCAAGCTCGCCGGGCGGCGAGGGGATTTTCGGCTGGGCGGGCGCTGCGGGCACGATCGGCTTTGTGCATCGCGGGCTCGGCTATCGCGCGGCGGGCTATACGCAGATCATGCCGCCCGACGCGGTGTCGTTCCAGGGCAAGTTCGGCGAGACCTTCTTCCAGGATGTGACGCGCTGATGCCTTTGCCGCTCGGTTTCACCGGCGCGTGGCTCGACCGTGCCGATCAATTGCGGACGAATGCGGAAGCCTTTGCCGCCGCGAGCGCCGATCCGCGCGCGGTGTGCCTCGTCCTCGACGGCATCGACTTCGTGCCGGGCGAGGGCGGCGGTCTCTCGTGGGAGCCGCTCGACGCGGCCGATGATCGCGCGCTGATGCTGCTTGGCATCGACGCCGCGGGAATCCCGCATTTCGTTCGTGAGGCTGCGCAGGGCGCGCGCATCGACGCGCGGTCGCGCACGGTGATGCGGTTGCTGCCCTTGCTGTCAGGGGCCGATGCGGCGCTGTATGGCGGTGCGCGCAGCCTTGTCGACTGGCACGCGCGGCATCGGTTCTGCGCGGTGTGCGGATCGCCGACCGCGCTGTTTCGCGGCGGCTGGGGGCGGCGCTGCGGCAGCTGCAATGCCGAGCATTTCCCGCGCGTCGACCCCGTCGTGATCATGCTGGCGGAATGCGACGGACGCGTGCTCGTCGGGCGGCAGGGCGGTTTCCCGCCGGGCTTCTTCTCGGCGCTCGCGGGGTTCGTCGAACCCGGCGAATCGCTCGAGGAAGCGGTCGCGCGCGAATTGTTCGAGGAGGCGGGCATCCGCGTCTCGGACGTGACTTATGTCGCGAGCCAGCCCTGGCCCTTCCCTTCGTCGCTGATGATCGGGTGCCGTGCGGTCGCGAAAGACCCCGCGCTGACGCTCGATACGACCGAGATCGAGGCGGCGATGTGGGTCGACAAGGCCGAGGTGCGCGCGGCGCTCGCCGGCGACATGGGCGCGCCCTTCATGGCTCCGCCGCCGCTGGCGATCGCGCGCTACCTGCTGGAGGATTGGGCGGGCTAATCAGCCCTGCTTGTTCGTAATCCTGCGGATTTCCTTGGCCACCATCGTCTCGACGAGCGCGGGCAGATTGGCGTCGAGCCATTCCTTGAGCATCGGGCGGAGCGCGTCGAGGACGACATCCTCCATCGTGCGGCCGGCAACGGTCGGTGCGGTGACGGTCGCGGCGGCAACGGCGGGTGCGACGGCAGCGGTCAGCGCTTCGAGCGACTGGCGCGCGGCGTCGGCGCTGGCTTCGGAGACAAGCTCTTCGGCGGCGGGCGCGGCTTCGGCCGAATCCTCCTCGTCTTGGAGGTCGAGAATGTCGTCGGCTTCGGGGACGCGGATTTCGCGCGCCGAACCGGGCGCCTCGTCACGAGCGATTACGCGCCGAATCGACGACAAGATATCTTCCATCGAAGGTTCCCGCGACATATCGCCCATAACCCAACCCCCTAAACCATCGCGATTACCGGATGGTTAACCGTTCCCTTACCGATTTGCGGGGCGATTCGCCAAGCTTTATTGTGGCGTCAGCGAGGGCGGGCCGACGGGTACGCTGGCGGTTGCCGCCGGGACGGCGCGCGTGTCGGTCGCGACCTGCTGCGGCTCCGGATCGTCGGCCCAATCCCAGATCTCGCCTCGCACGCGCTTGTAATTGACTTCGGGATCGTAAAGCGCGCCGCCACCGATGCCGAGGTCGCGCGCTTCGGCCTTGCCCATTGCGGCGAGAACCGAGAAGGCGGCGACATAGGAGTTGCGCTGCGCCGACACGAGCTGGACCTGCGTGTTCAGATATTCCTGTTCGGCGTTCAAAATGTCGAGGATCGACCGCGTGCCGACGCTGTTTTCGGCGCGTACGCCCTCCAGCGAGAGCGCGTTGGCGCTCACCGCCTGCTGCGTTGCGGTGATGATCCGTTCGTTTGCCTGCCACGCGGCATACGCGCCCCGCGTCTGTGCGATCACGCCGCGTTCGGTTTCGACATATTGCTCGATCGCCTGGCTGCCGCGCGATTGCGCCTGGCGCACCTGCGCCGAGCGGCGCCCGCCGGTGAAGATCGGCAGCGTTACCGAAACGCCTGCAGCGGCGGCGGAGGTTTCCTGCGTCACGCCGACGCCGGTGACGCCGCTGTTCAGCGAGCCGAGGTAATTGTTATAATTGCCGCTGAGCGTCGCGGAGAGCTTCGGTGCGCGCGATGCCTTCGCGGCGCCGATATCGGCCTTCGACGCATTGACCAGCTGATTCGCCGCTTCGATGTCGGGGTTGTTGGTCAGCGCGATCGCCACGGCTTCCTCGGCGTTCGCGGGCAGGTTCGGCAGCGCCGGCGGCGCCTGCAGGTCGGTCGGCGCGTCGCCGACGAGCCGGATATAGGATTCGCGGCTGCCGATCAGGTTCGCCTCGGCGTTGCGCAGATCGCCTTCGGCGAGCGCGAGCCGCGCCTCCGACTGGGCGACGTCGGTGCGCGTCAGGTCGCCGATCTCGAAACGATCGCTCGTCGCCTGCAAATTGGTGCGCAGGACCGAGACATTCTTCTGGTTGAGCTGGACGATCGCCTGATCGCGGATGACGTCCATATAAGCGCCGACGGTCTGCGAAAAAACGCTCGCTTCGGTCGCGCGAAGGTCGGCCTGCCCGGCTTCGACGCGAAATTTGGCGGCGCGCACGGCATTGCGGACCGCACCGCCCTGATAGATAGGCACCGACAACTGGCCCGACCCCGTGATCGAGCGCATCGGCGAGTTGAAGCTGTTGCCCGGGGTGATGATATTTTCTTCGTAGTCGGCGCGGGTGTTGACCTCGGGAAGGCCGAAGCTCTTCTGGATCGGTACATTCTCGTCATTCGCGCGCTGTCCCGCGCGAGCGCCGGTCAGCGTCGGGTTATTTTCATAGGCCTTGGCCAACGCGCCCTGCAATGTTTCGGCCTGCGCCGCCGCGGGCAAGATCAGCGCACCGATCCCGAGGCCGGCGAGCCAGCTGGACCGGCGACGGGGCTGTTTCTTATCGTTGTCATTCATAAAGATGTCAGCCCCGCAACAGGAAGAAAATGGTCTTAAAACTGGAAGCCCGCCGGTGCGGCAAAGCCCGGCAAGGGCGCGACGTCCATGTCGGCAAAGCTGCGCAGCGCGACTGCGCCGCCGGCCTTCACGCCCTCGACGAGCCGCGTCACCGCGCCTTCGCGCCGCGCCGCCACCAGCCGGCCGCCGTCGGCGAGCTGCGCAATGAGAGCGTCCGGCAAAGTTTCGATCGCGCCTTCGATGATGATGCGGTCGAACGGCGCGGCACCCGGTGCACCTGCGGCCAAGGGGCCGGCAACCCAGTGGATATTGTCATGGACGATCGCGCCCTGCGCAGTGGCCATCAACGCGTCCTGTTCCTCGACAGCGTGAACTTCGGCGCCGAGCAGCGCGAGCAGGCGGGCGGTATAGCCCGTCGCGCTGCCGACCAGCAGCACGCGTTGGCCGGGACGGATCGCCGCGGCGACGAGCATGCGGCCGGTAACCAGCGGTGCGTTCAGGACGCGGCCATGTCCCAGCGCGATCGCGCGGTCCATGTAGGCGACGCTGGCGAGCGCGGCGGGCACATGCGCCTCGCGCGGTGCCGCAGCCATCGCGCCGATGACAGCAGGGTCGATGACGTCGTTGGTCCTGAGCTGGCTGTCGATCATGGCAGAGCGCATCTCTGCCGTCGTGATTTCGCTAAACTTCGTCGCCATCAGCCTTTTCCAATTCCCTGGAATATGAACCTTTGCGGGGCAGCTTTAGCCGAAGCAATGCTGTATTGCAATAGTAATACAGCCCCGCAGCCGCATTGTCGCCGCGCATAGCTGTCAATGGGGATGCCGCCAACCCTCATCGCGCGGTATCCGGCGTGTCGGATGACATGGCTTGGGCGAATCCTTGACAAGCCAGCCAAAGCCCCTCACTAGCGGCGCCGTCCAACACCCGGCCCGTCCCAAAGGGATGTGGTAATTTGGCATGAGGCCCGATGGCGGAGTGGTGACGCAGCGGACTGCAAATCCGCGCACGCCGGTTCGATTCCGGCTCGGGCCTCCAATTTTTCCCCAAAGATGCGAAATCGAAGTTCGCGTGCGTCGATGCCATGGACTTGGCCCCCATTCCCGCAATCTGTAGCGCCGGTTTCTGACGGCAACCTGACGAGAACGGGTTGTTCGTAGCCCCAACGACAAAGGGCTGCCCCTTTCGGAGCAGCCCTTCCATTGTCGTGCCTGTTCGCGGACGATTATCCGAGTCGGACCCCCGCGAGGAAGGTCATGCTCAAATCTGCCGCATGCGGCGTGTGACAATGAGACATTCGACCACCTCCTTTCGCTTTGTTGACGATGATATCAATGTAGGTTTTCCGCCCGATGGTTCAAGCGGTAACCTTCCTCCGCCGCACGATCGTCTGGGCGTTCGTATATTCGAGCAGGCCTTCGAGCCCGCCTTCGACGCCGACCCCCGATTGCTTCATCCCACCGAACGCCGCAGTGGGGGTAAGATGCTGCGTCTCGTTGACCCAAACGGTGCCGCTCGCGATGCGCTGCGCAATCTCGAATGCCCGGTCCTCGTCCTGCCCCCATACCGAGCCGCCGAGGCCATAGTCGGTGGCATTGGCGCGCGCGACGACATCGCCATAATCGTCGAACTTGATCAGCGGCAGGACGGGGCCGAACTGCTCCTCCTGCACGATGCGGCTGTCCTCGGGCGGATTGTCGAGGATGGTGACGGGGATGAAATAGCCGGGCACGTCCGCAGTCTCGCCGCCGACAAGAAATGTATAGCCCTTGTCCTTCGCGTCCTGGATGAGGTCGAGCACGCGGCGATATTGCGCTTTGTTGTTGATTGGGCCGATCTGCGTCCCTTGTTCGGAGCCGTCGCCGACCTTCACAGTCTTCGCATAGGCGACGAGCGCCTGCTTCAGCTCCTCGTAGATGTCCTCGTGCACATACATGCGCTTGGTCGCGATGCAGATCTGGCCGTTGTTGCGGAAGGCGGCCCAGAACAGCTCCTCGGCGACCTTCTCGACATCGACGTCGGGCATCACGATCGCTGCGTCGTTGCCGCCGAGTTCGAGCGTCACGCGTTTCAGCGTCGGCGCCGCCGATTCCATTACACGGCGGCCGGTCGCGGTTGATCCGGTAAAGCTGATCTTGTCGAAGCCGGGGTGGCTCGTCATCCATGGCCCGAGCGCGTCGCCCCCGGTGACGATGTTGAGCACGCCGGGCGGCAGGATATCCTTGACCAGCTCGCCGAACTTCAGCGTCGCGAGCGGGGTGAAGGGTGAGGGTTTTAGCACCATCGTGTTCCCCGCAAGCAAAGCCGGACCGACCTTGAACATCGCGAGCAGGAGAGGGAAGTTCCACGGGGCGATCGCGCCGACGACGCCGAGCGGAACGTGGCGCGTCTCGCTGTACCGCTCGTCGCTCTCCTCATTCACCGTCACCGGCAGGTCGAGCGACGCGGCGCCCATCAGCCAATAGCCGGCGCCCATGACCTCGCCCGCGGCCTCGGCGTGCGGCTTGCCCTGTTCGGCGGTGAGCAGGCGCTTGAAGGCGTCGGCGTTGGCCATGATCGCCTGTCCCATTGCGGTCAGCGCGGCCTTGCGGTCCTCGATCGGGGTCGCGGCCCAACCGGGAAAAGCGGCGCGGGCGGCAGCGATGGCGCGGTCGAGGTCGGCCTGGCCGGCTTCGGGAGCGCTCCCGATAACCTGTTCGGTCGCTGGGTTGAGCACGTCAAAGCGGGCGCTGCCCCCTTCCAGCTTACCGCCGATCAGCATAGCATAGTCGCGGGCGAAATCCATCGTCTCTCTCTCCTCAGGGTATCAGTACGACCTTGATGCACTCGCCGCGCGCCTGCGCGGCCAGCGCTCCGTTGATCTCGGCGAGCGGGAAGGTCTTGATGAGCCGGTCGAACGGGAAGCGCCCCGCGGCGTGATGCGCGATCAGTTCGGGGATGAAGCTTTGGGGGTCGCTATCACCCTCGATGATTCCGATGATGCGGTGGCCGGGGGTCATCAGCGCCGCGATATTGACGCTGATCGCGGCATCGGCCTTCGACGGGACGCCGACGAGCCCGATCGCCCCGTGGCTGCCGAGTGACGCGAGCCCGGCCTCGATGACGGCGACGACGCCACTGGTGTCGAAGGCGAAATCGAGGCCTGCCGGGACGATCGCGCGCAAGGCGTCGGTCAAATTGCCCGCTTCGGCGGGGTCGATGACATGCGTTGCGCCCAGCTCCAGCCCGATCTCGCGCCGCGCGGCGACGGGCTCGACGAGGATGATGGTCGCACAGCCACGGATCACCGCACCCATCACCGCGGCGAGCCCGACCGGCCCCCCGCCGAAGATCGCGATGCTCGACCCCGCAGGACAAGCGAGCGAATTCATCACCCCGCCCGCGCCGGTCTGGAAACCGCAGCCTAGGGGCCCGAGCAATTCGAGCGCGACCTTCGATGTGTCGACTTTCACGACATTGCGCGCGCGCGTGACGGTGAGCGCCGAGAAGGACGACTGGCCAAAGAAGTGCGAGGTGACGCGCTCGCCATCCTTGGCATAAGCGGTCGATCCGTTGTCGAGCCGCATCCCCGCATAGTTCAGTGGCACGAAGCTCTGGCAATAGCTTGGCAGATGCTCGTCGCAGCGCGGGCAGGCGCCGCAGCTCGAGAAGCCGACGACCACCTCGTCACCGACCGCCAGTCCCTCGACGCCTTCGCCGATCGCCTCGATCACCCCCGCGCCTTCATGGCCGAGCACGCCCGGGAGCGCGAAGGGCGCGAACTGGTCGCGAAAGATCAGGTCGGTGTGGCACAGGCCGACGCCCGCAATCCGCACCCGCACCTCGCCCGCGCGCGGCGCTTCGACCTCGATCGTCTCGATCGTGAAATCGCCGCCGGGCTGGCGCACCACGGCCGCCTTCGCTTCGGTCATCATCTTCTCCGTTCAGTGAAGCCCGCGCCGTTCCTGCTGGCGATAGTCGCTCGGCGCCATGCCGAACCAGGCGCGGAAGGCGCGGCTGAAATGGCTCTGGCTGGTGAATCCTGTCGCCTCGGACAGCGCGGCGAGGCTGAGGTCGGTCTGGACAAGCATCTGCTGCGCGCGGTCGAGCCGCGCCTTCATCACATATTGGTGCGGCGAGATGCCCGTTGCCTTTTTGAACAGGCGGCAGAAATGCGACGGCGTGACGCCGGCGACCGATGCCATCGCCTCAAGGCTATGTTCCTCGGCGGGGTTGGCGAGCACGGCGTTCATAATCTTGTGGAGCCGGTAGGCCGAGAAGTCCGAAATCGGGATTTCGGTCGGGTTGCCATGCGCGGGCGGGCCCGAGAGGATATGCGCCTTCAGCGCATTGACCATCGCGGCGACATAGGCGGTGCGTTCCTCGGCCTGCGGCGCGTAAAGTTCGGAGAGGATCTGGCGGGTCAATGCTACCCCGAGCGGGTCGGCGAAGGCGAAGCGCATCTTGTTGAACTGTTCGGCATGCGGTTGGCCCGCGAGCACGTCCGACGACATCGACAAGGTCACGACATCGAGCTCACCGTCGACGAGCCAGCCGGTCGGCATCCCGGCGGGGACGATCGTTGCGCAGCCGGGAATCGAACTGGTTTCGGTCCAGCCGTCGCGGTCCCAGGTCTTGACCTGCGGCTTGCCCGCGACATGAACGGTAAAGATCGGTTGCGGCAGCGCGGGCAGGGTGTAGCTGCCGACGAACTGGCGCCAGCGGCAGAGCGACCAGCCATCGCCGATCGATCCCATCTCGACGTCGGGCGCGCGGCCGAGGACGTCGCAGATGATCTCCTTATTATCCCAGACGCTTTCGTTCTTCACGTCACCAACCTGACGTCGAGCCGCTTGAAGCCGTTGATGAAGTTCGACCGCACGCGGCTCGACTCTCCCGATATTTCTATCCGCCGAACATGACGCGCCATTTGCGCAAAGGCGAGTCGCAATTGCATCTCGGCGAGGCGCGAGCCGACGCAGACATGCGTGCCCGCGCCGAAGGCGAGATGCTGGCGGATCGGGCGGGCGATGTCGAAGGCGTCGGGATCGGCGAAGACCGACGGGTCGCGATTTCCCGCGGGGTAGAAGACGACCACCTTGTCGCCCCGGCGGATCGGCTGGCCGCCGAGCTTGGTGTCGCGCGTCGCGGTGCGGCGCATGTGGATCACGGGGCTGGCGTAACGGACCATTTCCTTGACCGCGTTCGGGAGCAGGCCGGGGTCGGCGCGGACCCTGTCCCATTGATCGGGGTTGTTAGCGAAGGCGATCAGGCTGTGGTTGATCGAATTGCGCGTCGTCTCGTTGCCGCCGACGAGCGCGAGGATCAGGTTGCCGATGAAGTCGCCGAGCGCGACCGGCTTTCCTTGAATCTCGGTATTTGCGAGCAGTGACGCGATATCGGGGCCGGGGTTGGCGCGGCGTTCCTCGAACAGCGCGGTGGCGAAGCCGATGAATTCGCCCATCACCGCCGCCATCGCTTCGGGCGACTGGCGAAAGTCGGGATCATCCTCACCGACGAAGGCGTCGGTCCAGCGGTGAAGGTCGTGCCACATGTCGGCGGGGACGCCGAGCAGCTCGGCGAGGGTGAGGAGGGGCAGCGGGACGGTGAGGAGCGGGAGGATGTTCACCGTCTCGTTCAGCGGGACATCGGCGAAGAGGCGCTCGACGCGCTCGGCGATGCGCGCCTCGATGCCTTCGAGCCTTGCGGGCGACAGCGCGGGCATCACGAACTTGCGATACTGGGTGTGCGTCGGCGGGTCGCGCGAGATGAAGGGGATGCCGATTGCCGACTCGCCCGCGCCAGTCAGCCCGACCTCATTCTCGTTGAAGATCCGGTGCCCGCCATTTTCATGTGCCGAGGAAAAGAGATCGACCTGCCGCGACACGGTGACGATATCGTCGAACCCCAGCACCGCCCAGAACCCCGCACCGTCATTCTCTGGGTTCCAGTGGACCGAGCCCGCAGCGCGTAGCGCCGCGAGCTCGGCATAGGGCATGCCGCCGACGTAAAGGTCCGGATCCTTGAGGTCGGTCATCGTCAGAAGCTGTAGCGCAGCGACACGCCATAGGTGCGCGGCGCGCTCGGCACGAGGAAGTTGTACGGGAAGCCCGCACCGCGCAGATCGAGGCCATAGCCATAGGTTTTTCGCTCGAAGATATTGTTCGCGAACGCGCGGATCGTCAGCGCGTCGTTGCTCCAGCTGAGCGACGCATTGACCTTGGCATTGGCGCCCTGTTGCAGTTCGCTGTTCACTTGCGGCGTGCCCGGTGCATTGATCTCGTTGAACGGCGAGAAATATTGGCGGCTCGAATAGGCCATGTTCGGCGCGAAGGTGATTGTGCCGCCGGCGAGGTCGACGACATCCCATTCGAAACCGAGTTGCGCGGTGAGTTTCGGCGCGAAAGGCAGTTCATTGCCCGACAGGTCGGCGCCCTGCAGCGTCAGCTCCTTATATTTGGAATGCAGCCAGCCGAGCGATGCGTCGATGCGCAGACCGTCCACCGGGCGCAGCGTCGTTTCGAACTCTAGGCCATAAACTTCAGATGAGGGCGCGTTGACCAAAAAGGACACCGGCCCGGCGCGCGTGTCCTGCAGCTGCTGGTTCGAATAATCATAATAGAAGGCCGACGCGGCATAGGTTAGCAGGCGCCCGCCCGCGCGGCCCTTGATCCCGATTTCATAGGCATTGACGCGCTCGGGCTCGATATAGCCAATGCCGCTCGACGAGGTATAGCCGCCGCCGTTGACCGCACCCGCGCGGTAGCCGCGGTTGTAGCTCGCATAGACGAGCGGACCGTCGGCGAAGGTGTAGCTCAGTGCCACGCGGCCGGTCAGTGCATTGTTGGTGTCGGCGAGCGCAAAGCGCGCGGCGGGATCATAGGGGCAGGTGCCCGCGACCCCGGCGCAGGGCACCGTCGTCGCGATCGGCGTCTGCGGATCGTCGACCCCGCCGACGAACAGGTAAGCGAAGGCATCGTCGTAGCGCGACTTGTCCTTGGTGTAGCGCGCGCCGAGCGTCAGCACGAGCCGGTCGGCGAGGTCGATGTCGGCCTGCCCGAAGACGGCGTAGCTTTTGCGCACCTGCCGGTAATGCTGGAAGAAACCGCCCGCCGGCGGCAGCGGCAGGTTGAACGTGTTGTCGGTGATATTGCGGTCCCAGCCGTAGAAGAGCCCGCCGACGAAGGTCAGCCCGTCGCCCTCGTAATTGCCGCGCAGTTCCTGGCTGAACTGGCGATAGTTGGAGCGCCAGTTGATATCGAGCACATCGATTGGCGCGCCGTCGGCGGCTTGCTGGAGGTCCTGCTTGCCGCCGTCATAGCTGGTGATCGACGTCAGGCTGAGCGTGTCCGAGAGTTCGAGCGCGATGTTCGCCGAGAAGCCCCATGCGTCGGTGCGGTTCTCGCCGATGCGGTTTTCGTTGGTTTCGAAAAAGCCGAGCCCGGTGCGGAAGGGCTCGAGCCCGTGGACCGCCGCCTGCGTCCCACGATCGCGGCCAGCATAGGCGCGCAGCACGATGTCGAGCGTCTCGACCGGCTTGACCCGCAGCGAGGCGCGGCCCTGCAGCGTGTCGACCGACGCGGCATCGCGCCCGCCGGGGAAGATGTTCTTTATCTGCCCGTCGCCCTTGGCATAATTCACTGCAAGGCGGAGCCCCGCGACATCCTCGGCAAGCGTTGCTTCGGCGGCGCCCTGCGCGGTGAAGGTGTCGAAATTGGCGTAGCCGACCTGCAGATAGCCGTTGGTGCCCGACAGATCGGGTTTCTTGGTGATGAAGTTGATCGCGCCGCCGGTCGTGTTGCGTCCGAAGAGCGTCCCCTGCGGCCCGCGCAGCACCTCGATGCGGTCGAGGTCGAAGAGACCCATGCCGTGGCTGGTGCGCGGCGCGAGATAGACGTCGTCGAGATAGACGCCGACGGGCGAGGCCTGGTTGCTGTTATATTCGTTCGCGACCCCGATCCCGCGCAGCGAGAAGTTCGGCTGCGTATCGCCATAGGGGCTGTTGATCTGGAGGTTGGGGACGGCATCGCCGAGCTGCGCCGAATTGGTGATGCCGCGGTCAGCCAGCGTGTCGCCGCCGAGCGCCGTGACCGCTAGCGGCACGTCGAGCAAGGATTGTTCGCGGCGCTGTGCGGTGACGACGATATCGCCGTCGGTCGCACCCGTGTCGGCCGGCGGCGCTTCCTGCGCCATGGCAAAGGTCGATGTCGAAACCGCGAGCACAGCCAGCGTGGCGCGCACAAAAGGCAAAGCTGCCATAGTCCTTCTCCCAATTTGGCGGGGCTTCTGCGAGCCCTGTCGAAGGTGGAAGCTAGGGCGGTGGGTGCCCCATGGCTTTAGCGCGCCTTGCAACGAGTTTTGACATTTCTTGCGCGGCAAATCGGCGCCCGACACGCCACCGCAATTTTGGAACAATCGCCGAAATCGCGCGACGGCGGCGTGTTTCGGCCGCTGGTAAACCGGCTCCTGTCAATCAAGCAAAGGAGTATCCGACATGAAAACATGGTTCATCACCGGCGCATCGCGCGGCTTCGGCCTTCGCATCGCCAAGCTCGCGCTCGAACAGGGCGACAATGTCGTCGCAACCGCGCGCCGCGCCGAAGCCGTCATCGAGGCGCTGGGCAACCGCGAGCGGCTGGTCGCATTGCCGCTCGACGTCACCGACGAGAAGCAGGCCCAGGCGGCTGCCGCCGCGGCGGTCGAAGCCTTCGGTTCGATCGACGTGCTGCTCAACAATGCGGGTTTCGGCCTGCTCGGCGCGGTCGAGGAAGCGAGCGCGGCCGATGTCGAGGCGGTGTATCGCACCAATGTCTTCGGCCTGCTCAACGTCACCCGCGCCGTTCTGCCGGTGATGCGTGCGCAGCGCTCGGGGCGCATCCTCAACATCTCGTCGATCGGCGGCTATCGCGGCGCGGCGGGCTTCGGCGTCTATTCGTCGACCAAGTTCGCGGTCGAAGGATTGTCCGAGGCGCTCCACGCCGAACTCGCGCCCTTGGGTGTGCATGTGACGGTGGTCGAGCCCGGCTATTTCCGTACCGACTTCCTCGATGCCACCTCGCTGACGGTCAGCGGCGGAGAGATTGCGGACTATGCCGAAACGGCGGGCCGCGTCCGGCAGGTCGCTGCCGACCTGAACCACGGCCAGCCGGGCGATCCCGACAAGCTAGCGCAGGTGCTTGTCGATTTCGCCGACGCCGCGAACCCGCCCGTCCGCCTGCCGCTCGGCAGCGACACGGTTGCGGCGATCGAGGCAAAGCATGTCTCGGATGCCGAGATCGTCGCCAAATGGCGCGCGGTGTCGGTGTCGACCGACTTTGCGGTAGCCGAAGCCGCCTGATCGAAGCTTCCCCCCAAGCGGCTTTCCCCCGGCCGCACGCGTCGCGCCGCTCTCCCTTGAGAGCGGCGCGATTGCGTTTCTAGAGCCGTCGGCGGAAGTCGCTGGGGCTCATGCCGACCGTCTTGCGGAAGCTCGCCGCGAACGACGAGGGGGTCTGGTAGCCGACGCAAAGGCCGATTTCGGTCACCGGCATATCGGGGTCGGCGAGCAATTCCTTGGCGCGCGCGATGCGCATCATCGTCAGCGTTTCGTGCGGGTTGCGCCCCGTTGCCTTCTTGAAGGCGGTGCAGAAATGGAAGCGGCTCAAATGGACGAGCGCCGCAAGCTCGTCGAGCCCGATCTCTTCCTCCATGCGGCTGCGCATATAGGTGACGACGCGCTTCACCTGCCAGTCGGCGAGGCCGCCGCGCTTTGCGTTAGGGTCGTCGAGCGCGCCGAAGCTCGAATGGCCACGCACCAGCTGGGTGCAGAGCAGGTCGATCGCCTGCTCGACGAACAGGCGCGAGCTCGTCTCGCCCGCTGCCGCTTCGTTGCTGAGCATCGTGATCAGATTGACCACCGTCGGGTCCTCGAACGCGACGCGGTGGAGCAGGTCGAAATCGCGGCCGTTCGTCAGTTCCTCGACGGTCGAGGTCAGCCTTTCGTGCGTCAGATAGACGTGGCTGACGTCCGAATTGCCTGAAATATCCCAACGCCCGTCCTGATCCCTGGGGATAATCACCATCGTGCCGGCGCGCGAGCGGGCGCGGATGTTGACGCCGCCCGAAGCGCGGAGCGCCATGTCGCTGTCGCCGCCATGATGGGCGACAATGACATGCGCCGGGAGCGCTGCGAGCGTGTTGTGAACCGGACCATGTTGCCAGCGGCCGGTGAGCAGGGTGTCGCCGCGCAGACCGTCGGACATGGTGATCGGCGGCCGGTCGAGGATGCGCGCCATCGCATCGAGCGAACCCTCGGATTCCTTCAATATGGGCATGGCGGGTGCCATGGTCATCTCTGCTCGAACCCCTCCGAAAGCAGCCTGACGAATCGATAAGCGGCAATTTCCTGCCACGAAGGCGCCGTTACCGCAATTTCGGAACAGTCGCCGCAAGCCGCGAACGGCGGGCCGCCGCCGGGTGATCTACCTCCAACTCATCGGACGCAACCCCGCGCCGACATTCGAAAGTTGAAGGAGATTAGACATGAGCAAGACCATCCTCATCACCGGTGCCGCGGGCGGCTTCGGCAAGGGCGCCGCCATCGGCATGGCCAAGAACGGCCACAATATCATCGCGACCGTGCAGGTTTCGTCGCAGGTCACCCCGCTCCGCGAAGAAGTCGCGGCACTGGGCCTCAGCGACAAGATCCGCGTCGAACGCCTCGACCTCACCGACCCCTATGACATCCGCCAGGCCCAGGGCTGGGACATCGATGTCCTCTGGAACAATGCCGGCATGGGCGAAGCAGGCCCGGTCTGGGAAATCCCGCTCGACCTGGTTCGCAAGAATTACGAGATCAACGTCTTCCTGCCGCTCCAGCTGACGCAGGGCATCGTCCAGCGCTGGGTCCGCGAAGGCAAGTCGCAGGGCAAGAAGGTCGTCTTCACCTCGTCGATGGGCGGGCTGTTCACCCCGGCGAACTGGGGCACGTACGTCTCGACCAAGCATGCGCTCGAAGCCTTTGCCGAGGCGATGCAGCAGGAACTCGCCGCCTATGGCGTCAAGGTCCAGACGATGAACCCCGGCGCCTATTACACCGGCTATAACGAAACGATGGCGGACAATCCGTTCCGCTGGCTCGACGACAGCGTCAACTTCACCAAGCGTGCCGATCTCCGCAAGGGTTTCGACGACTTCTTCGCGACGCCCGAGGGCAAGATGGATGCGCAGGAAATGATCGATCACATGATCGCGGCCGTTCCCGCCGACGAAGGCAAGTTCCGCAATGTGATGCCCAAGGTGATCGAGGACATGCTGAAGCAGCACCAGCTCGACGCCTGGGAGAACCGGATCTGACCCCCGCAATGACCGGCCGCGGCCCTTCCCCCGCCGCGGCCGGTTCTTCTTTCCGAGAGGATAAAGAGATGAGCATCAACCAGCAGCAAGCCGACGCCGCCATCGCCGCCGCCCGCAAGGCGGCCGACGCGATCGGGGTGCCGATGAACATCGCCGTCTATGACGATGGCGCGAATTTGAAGGCCTTCCTCCGCATGGACGGCGCCTTCCTCGGCTCGGCCGACATCGCGCTGAACAAGGCGCGCACCGCTGCGCTCTTCGGCTTCAA
The DNA here is from genome assembly GCF_014873485.1 of Sphingopyxis sp. OAS728. Classification (NCBI taxonomy): domain Bacteria; kingdom Pseudomonadati; phylum Pseudomonadota; class Alphaproteobacteria; order Sphingomonadales; family Sphingopyxidaceae; genus Sphingopyxis; species Sphingopyxis sp. OAS728. The sequence goes on from NZ_JADBDT010000001.1 coordinate 3,280,155, forward strand.
CACCGAGGCGCTCTACGACTTCGTCAAGCCGGGCGGGACCTCGCCGGGTTTCGACCGCACCAACGGCGGGCTGATCGTTTTTCCCGGCGGCGTACCTGTCAAGGACGCCGAAGGCCGGCTGGTCGGCGCGGTCGGCGTGTCGGGCGGCATGGTCGATCAGGATTTCGAAGTGGCAACCGCCGCCGTCGCGGCGCTGAATTGAGGAGAGAGACGATGAAGAATCTGATCAAGACCGTCGGCCTCGCGGTTGCCGCGCTGGCGCTCACGGCCAAGGCTTCGGCGAACGAAGCCGAAACCAACCGCGCGACGATCGCCAAAGCGATGGACGCCTGGGCGGCGGGAACCGGCGGTCCTTACGACTTGCTTGCCGACGATGCGGTGTGGACGATCTCGGGCAACTCGCTCGCGAGCAAGACCTATCCGTCGAAGGAAGCGTTCATGAGCGAGGTCATCCGGCCGTTCAACGCCCGGATGAGCACGCGGCTGATCCCGAGCGTGCACGCGCTTTATGCAGAGGGCGACACGGTGATCGCGCATTTCGACGCGCAGGGCACGGCGCGCGACGGCAAGCCCTATATCAACAGCTATGCGTGGATCCTGACGCTGAGGGACGGGCGGATCGTGCGGGCGTTTGCCTTTTTCGATGCGCATGCTTTCGACGATTTCTGGACGCGGGTTTCGCCAGCGCCCGCGACGTGAGAAACCGGAAAAGACTGAATCCCCGGTGCAGCGCTGCGCCGGGGTTTGGGCTTGTCGTATCGTCGTAACCCGGAATAGGGATGCTGGTCCCATCGCCAGAAAGGATCGTCATGGCCCACGGAACCGCCCGCATCGGCAAGGATCATTATCGCACCGAGATCAACGTCAGCGGTCATGACCTGATCGGTGACGAAGGGCCGGGGCTCGGCGGCAAGAATGAGGGACCCGCGCCTTATGATTTCCTGCTCGCCGGACTCGGCGCCTGCACCGCGATTACGCTTCGCATGTATGCCGATCGCAAGGGATGGCCCCTCGAATCGGTCGATGTGCGATTGCGCTTACTGAGCAAGGACGGCCTACGGGTCGACCGGGTCCTGACAATTGCGGGGCTCGACGACGAGCAGAAGGCACGGCTCGCCGATATTGCCGAGCGGACGCCGGTGACGCTGACGCTGAAGGGCGGCCTACCGATCGACACACGGCTCGCCTAACCGGCGCGCCACTGGACAAGTTGCGATCCACCACTTATATACCAGCCGTTATGGAAATCGAAACCGCTACCGTTGCCGCTCCGCACAAGGGCCGTCCGCGCGAATTTTGCGTCGACATGGCGTTGGCGTCGGCGCTCCGCGTCTTCTGGTCGAAGGGCTATGAGGGCGCGTCGATGGCTGACCTAACCGAGGCGATGGGGATCACCAAGCCCAGCCTCTATGCAGCGTTCGGCAACAAGGAGGCACTCTTCAACAAGGCGCTCGACCTCTATGAGCGCGAAAAGGCCGACTATATGCGCGCGGCGCTCGATGCGCCGACCGCGCGCGGTGTCGCCGAGCGGCTGATGTACGGCGCGCTCGACATGTACACCTGCCCCGAGAATCCGAACGGTTGCCTTGGCGTGATCACGTCGGTCGCGTGCGGCGCGGAAGCCGAATGCATCCGGCAGGCCGTCCTCGAACGCGGCGCGGCGGCGAAGAAGGCGATGCTCGAACGTTTCGCGCGCGCCAAGGAAGAAGGCGACTTTCCGCCCGACACCGACGCCGAAGGGCTCGCTGCCTTCCTGACTGCCGTCAATCAGGGTATGTCGGTGCAGGCTGGGGCAGGCGCGACGCGCGCCGAGCTCGAACGGCTGGTCGAAACCAGCCTGAAGCTGTGGCCGGGGCGCTGAGCTAAGCCTCGGGTAAATAGCCCGAAAGAAAAATTTTACTGCCCGGTACAGAATGGTCTTGACGCAGCGCAACAAGATTTATATACCACTCAGTATACAAAGGCTCTCCCCCGAGACCGACCGCTGCGTGACACAGATCATGCGGCGGTCGGAACCTTCGTCACCATTTTCCCCGGGAGCGGGTCCTGTTCCGGTCGGGCGTCATTGGCGTTTGTCCGCAAGACATAACAGGGAGCCGGCGCGCGCATCGATAAGGTGCGGGTGACTGGAGGGGCGGCCGTCCTCTTCGAAGAGGGCCGTCCAGCATCAAGGACTGTTTCAAGACCGGACCGAAGGCAGGCGCTTTCGGTGCTGTGAACCTTTGCGCTCCGCGCGCAGCCGAACCGAACGAAAAGAAGAAGAGGGCAACGTCATGACCGTCCACACCCCGATCGAAAAGCTCGACCCCGCCGATGCGAAGGTCCGCCGCGAACTCAAAACCTTGCTCCACCCCGGCCGCGGCCGTCGGGCCGCATGGGTCGGCGCCTTTCTGGTGCTGATCGTCGGCGCCTGGTGGTTGCTCCGCGATGGCGCGCCGCCCGCTGCCGCCGCGCCCGCGCCCGTGCTCACCGTCGCGGCGCCGATCGCGCGCGATGTGACCTTGTGGGACGAATATATCGGCCGCTTCGAAGCCTCGAAAGCGGTCGAGGTGCGTCCGCGCGTTTCGGGCGCGATCACCGGCATCCACTTCACCGACGGCCAGATCGTCCGTCAGGGCCAGCCGCTCTTCACCATCGACCCGCGCCCCTATCGCGCCGCGCTCGCCGAAGCGCGCGCTTCGGCGGCGAGTGCGCGCAGCGACCTCGCGCTCGCCCGCCTCGAACTCGACCGCGCCAGCCGCCTCGTCGATGTCGAAGCGGTATCGCAGAGCGAAATCGACCGCCTGCGCGCCCGCGTCAACGCCGCCAATGCGGCGCTGGCCGGGGCTGACGCCCGCATCGCGGCGCGTGCGCTCGATGTCGAATTCACCGTCGTCCGCGCGCCGCTGAGCGGCCGTATCTCCGATCGCCAGATCGACGCGGGCAACCTCGTGTCGGCAAGCGATGCCGGCGGAACGCTGCTCACCACGATCAACGCGCTCGATCCCGTCTACTTCACCTTCCAGGGTTCGGAGGCGCTGTTCCTCAAGACCAAGCGCGAAGGTGGCGACAAGGGGGCGGCGGTCGAAGTTCGCCTGCAGGATGAAAGCGACTATCGCTGGAAGGGCCAGCTCGACTTCACCGACAACGGCCTCGACCCGCGCTCGGGCACGATCCGCGCCCGCGCCAGCTTCCGCAACCCGGAGATGTTCCTGACTCCCGGCATGTTCGGCAACATGCGCCTGTCGACGGGCCAGACGGCGCACGCGCTGCTCGTCCCCGCCGCCGCGGTGCAGACCGACCAGGCGCGCAAGATCGTCTTCGTCGTCGGCAAGGACGGGACGGTCGCGGCGAAGCCGGTCGAACTTGGCCCCGAAGTCGATGGCCTGCGCGTCATCCGTTCGGGTCTGACCCCGACCGATCAGGTCGTGATCAACGGTTACCAGTTCGCCCGCCCCGGCACCAAGGCGGTGACCAAGGCCGGCAAGATCGCCGCCACGGCGCCGAAGCAGGGGGTGCCCGCCGCCACCGAACCGGTGTCGGCGCAGGCGACCTTCGCGAAGTGACTAACCTCCCCTCCCGCGTGCGGGAGGGGTCGGGGGAGGGCCTGTTATCGCGCCCTCCCCGCTGCGACTAGCGAGCAAGCTCGCAAGTCTCGCTGCCCCTCCCGCAAGCGGGAGGGGAGGATTGATAGATCATAGAACAGGGGCTCTCCCATGCGCCTATCACGCTTCTTCATCGACCGGCCGATCTTTGCCGCCGTGCTCGCCGTCATCATCACCATCGTCGGTGCGGTCGCCTATATCGGCCTACCCGTCTCGCAATATCCCGACATCGTCCCGCCGACGGTGACGGTGACCGCCAGCTATCCGGGCGCATCGGCCGAAACCGTGGCCGACACGGTCGCGGCGCCGATCGAGCAGGAAATCAACGGCGTCGACAATATGCTCTATATGAGCAGCCAGTCGACCGGCGACGGCGTCGTCACGATCACCGTGACCTTCAAGATCGGCACCGACCTCGATGCCGCGCAGGTGCTGGTGCAGAACCGCGTCGCGATCGCGACCCCGCGCCTGCCCGAAACGGTGCAGCGCCTTGGCGTCGTGACGCGCAAGACGTCGCCCGACTTCCTGATGGTCGTGAACCTCGTTTCGCCCGACAAGTCGCTCGATCGCGCCTATATCTCCAACTATGCGCTGACCCAGCTCCGCGACCGTCTGAGCCGCATCGACGGCGTCGGCGACGTGCGGCTGTTCGGTGCGCGCGACTATGCGATGCGCGTCTGGATCGACCCGGGCCGCGCCGCTGCGCTCGACCTCACCGCAGGCGAGATCGTCGCCGCGCTGCGCCGTGAGAATGTGCAGGTCGCCGCCGGTACGCTCGGGCAACCCCCTTATGCCAATGGCAGCGATTTCCAGCTCAACGTCGAAACGCAGGGCCGCCTGACCGATCCCAAGGATTTCGCCAATATCGTCATCCGCAGCGATGCCGACGGACGGCAGGTCCGCGTGTCGGACGTCGCGCGCGTCGAGCTCGGTGCGTCGGATTACAACAGCAACACCTATCTTTCGGGCGATCCGACCGTCATCATGGCGGTGTTCCAGCGCCCCGGTTCGAACGCGCTCGCCGCCGCCGAAGCGGTCGAGGCCGAAATGGCATCCTCGTCGAAGAATTTCCCGAAGGGGCTCGAATATCGGGTCATCTATAACCCCACCGAATTCATCGCCCAGTCGATCGACGCGGTGATGGAAACGCTGATCGAGGCGGTGTTCCTCGTCGTCATCGTCATTCTTGTGTTCCTCCAGAAATGGCGCGCGGCGATCATTCCGGTGCTTGCGATCCCGGTATCGCTGATCGGGACCTTCGTCGTGCTCGCGGCGTTCGGCTACAGCCTCAACAACCTTTCGCTCTTCGGGCTGGTGCTCGCGATCGGCATCGTCGTCGACGACGCGATCGTCGTCGTCGAGAATGTCGAACGCAATCTCGAGAAAGGCATGTCCGCGCTCGAAGCCGCGCGGACATCGATGGACGAGGTTTCGGGTGCGCTCGTCGCGATCGTGCTCGTGCTCTGCGCGGTGTTCGTACCGACCCTGTTCCTCACGGGCCTGTCGGGCGCCTTCTACCAGCAGTTTGCGGTGACGATCTCGACCGCGACGATCATCTCGCTCGTGCTGTCGCTGACGCTGTCGCCGGCGCTCGCCGCTATCCTGCTGAAGCCGCACGCTACCGCGCAGGCCGACGGATGGCTGATGGCGCATATCCACCGCGCCGGCGAACGCTTCAATGCGGCGTTCGAGCGGCTGAGCAACGGCTATGCGTCGCTGACCGACCGGCTCGTGCGCGCGCCGAAAAAGATGATGGTCACCTATGCGGGGCTCATCGCCGCGACCGCGGGGCTGTTCTGGGCGACGCCGACCGGCTTCATCCCCGCACAGGACCAGGGCTATTTCCTCGTCGTCGCCAAGCTGCCTGCGGGCGCCTCGGTCGAACGTACCGATGCGGTGCTGAAGAAGGTCGCCGCGCGCGTGCTGCCGGTCGAGGGCGTCCTCGGCTCGGTGATGCTTGCGGGCTTCGACGGCCCGTCGCAGACGCTCGCGCCGAACTCGGCCGCTGCCTACTTCCCGCTCAAATCCTTCGAGGAGCGCAAGAAACTCGGCGTCAATTTCGAGGACATCATGAATCAGGCGCGTGCCCGCACCGCCGACATCACCGATGCGCAGATCGTCGTCATTCCGCCGCCGCTGATCCAGGGCATCGGTTCGGCGGGCGGTTACCGCATGATCGTGCAGGATCGCGGCGGGAACGGCTATGCCGCGCTCGCGAACGAGACGAACAATTTGATCGGCAAGGCGAACCAGACCCCGGGTCTTGCGAACGTCTTTACCTTCTTCGACCCGTCGAACCCGCGCATCTTTGCCGATATCGATCGTGCCAAGGCGAATGCGCTCGGCGTGCCGCCCGAACGGGTGTTCGAGGCACTGCAGGTCTATCTCGGCTCGGCATTCGTCAACGACTTCAACCTGCTCGGCCGCACCTATCGCGTGACCGCACAGGCCGACGCGCCCTATCGCCAGACCGTCGCCGATATCGCGAATCTCCGGACGCGGTCGGATTCGGGGGCGATGGTGCCGATCGGGTCGGTCGCGAATTTCGAGGACCGCACGGGGCCGTACCGCGTGACGCGCTACAATCTCTTCCCCGCGGTCGAGATCGATGGCGATACCGCGCCGGGTTCGTCTTCGGGCGCGTCGCTGACGACGATGGAAAAGCTTGCGGCCGACAATCTGCCCGCAGGTTACGGCACCGAATGGACCGGTATCGCCTTCCAGCAGAAGGCGGCGGCGAATACCGCAGGCATCGTCTTCGCGCTCGCGGTGGTCTTCGTCTTCCTCGTGCTCGCAGCGCAATATGAAAGCCTGATGCTGCCATTGGCGATCATCTTCATCGTGCCCATGTGTCTGCTTGCGGCGATGATCGGCGTGAATCTGCGCGGGATGGACAATAATGTCCTGACGCAGATCGGGCTCGTCGTGCTCATCGCGCTTGCCGCGAAGAATGCGATCCTGATCGTCGAATTCGCCAAGCAGGCCGAGGAAGAAGATGGCCTGTCGCCGATCGAAGCCGCGGTGCGCGCCGCGCGCGACCGTCTGCGTCCGATCCTGATGACCAGCTTCGCCTTCATCCTCGGCGCGGTGCCGCTGTTGATCGCAAGCGGGGCGGGCGCGGAACTCCGCCAGGCGCTCGGCACCGCCGTCTTCTTCGGCATGCTCGGCGTGACGGCGTTCGGCCTCATCTTCACCCCGACCTTCTACGTCGTCGCGCGCGCGCTCAGCCAATGGTCGGCCGAGCGGCGTGCGCGGCGCGGCGGGTCGGACGACCACGGGACCGCGCTGCCGGTTCCGGCGGAATAAGGAGTAACATCATGATCCTCCGCAATATCCTCACCGCCGCCTCGGCCCTCGCGCTCGCCGCCTGCGCCGTCGGTCCCGACTATAAGGCGCCGCAATCGGCGTCGGCGCCGGTGGCGACCGGGCCGTTCGTTTCGGCGAACAGCCCCGCGGTGTCGCTCGATCCGGTCGCCGCCGACTGGTGGCGCCTCTATAATGATCCCGTCCTCGACGGGCTCGTCGGCGATGCGCTTGCGAACAACACCGACGTGCGCGTCGCGGTCGCGAATATCGCCCGCGCGCGTGCCTCGCTGCGCGGCGCTCGCGCCGACCGCCTGCCACAGGGTCAGATCGGCGCCGGTGCCAATTACGGCCGCAGCCCCGAGGGCCAGCGCCTGCCGGGCGCCGACCGCGAAGATTGGGCGGTCGATGTCGGGATCAACGTTTCGTACGAAGTCGACCTGTTCGGCCGCGTCAGCCGCTCGATCGAGGCCGCACGCGGCGATACTGAAGCCGCCGAGGCCAACGCCGATGCGGTACGCGTGATCGTCGCCGCCGACACGACGCAGGCCTATGCGGACGCGGCATCGGGCGCGGCGCGGCTCGACGTCGCGCGGCGCATCGTCGGCCTGCTCGACCAGCAGGTCAAACTGACGCAGCGTCGCAAGGACGTCGGGATGGCGACGGGGCTCGACCTCGCGCGCATCACGACGCTGCGCGACCAGCGGTCGGCCGACATTCCTTCCATCGAAGCTGAACGGCAGGCGGCCTTGTTCCGCCTCGCGACTCTGACCGGTCGTGCTCCCGCCGCGTTGCCCGCCATCGCTGGCGACCGCAACATCAGCCTCGAAATCACCGACCCCATCCCAGTCGGTGATGGGGCGGCGCTATTGAAGCGCCGTCCCGATATTCGCGCTGCCGAGCGCCGCCTTGCCGCCGATACCGCGCGCATCGGCGTCGCGACGGCGGACCTGTACCCGCGCATCACCTTGGGCGGTTCGGCGGGCTCAACGGGCACGGGCTTCGGCGATGTGTTCGGCGGTGGTCCGCTGCGCTGGCTGCTCGGGCCGCTGCTCAACTGGGCCTTCCCGAACCAGGAACCCGCGCGCGCGCGGATCGCGGCGGCCGAGGCCGATACGCAGGCATCGCTCGCCGAATTCGACGGCACCGTGCTGCGCGCGCTCGAGGAAACCGAGACCGCGCTGTCGTCCTATGCGCGTTCGCTCGAACAGCGTCAGGCGCTGCGCGCCGCGCGCGACCAGTCCGAACGCGCCGTGCGGATCGTCCGCGCCAAGCGCGAGGAAGGCGCATCGGATTCGTTCGAATGGCTCGACGCCGAACGGACCTTTGCCGAAGCCGAGGCGACGCTCGCCGAACAGGATGGGCAGATTTCGCGGCGCCAGATCGCATTGTTCCGCGCGCTCGCGGGCGGCTGGTCGAGCTAGACGATATGGCTCGCCGCGCCGCCCGGAATCCATAGCTGCGCCGCGAGCCGGTGCAGCGCCCGCGACAGTCCACGGCGGTCGATCGTTCCGCCCAGCGAGATACGCACCGCCTTGGGCGCGCCGGGCGCGACGGCGAAGCGGTTCGACGGCACCGCCGACAGCCCGTCGAGCGCGAGCGCTGCGGCGAGCACGTCGGGCGGGCTGTCGTCGGCAAGCGGTAGCCACAGGTGATAGCCCTGCGGATGCGCGTTGTGGCGTCCGTCGCCGAGCACGCTGTGCGCCAATCTCTGCCGCCAGATCGCTTCCTTGCGTACCGCGTCGACCAAAGTGTCGAATGTCCCGTCAGCAAGCCACAGCGAGATCATCGCGACATTGAGCGGCGGTGCCATTACGGCGCTTTCATGCTGGCACGACGCGATCTGCATCGCTTCGGCGACCCCGGGCGCGCGGACAAACCCGACGCGCAATGCCGGCGAAATAATCTTCGCCATGCTCGCGACATGCCAGCTGACTTCGGGCGCGAAGCTTGCGATCGCGGGGATCGGCGCGTCGGGGAGCAGGCCATAGGCATCGTCTTCAATGACTTGGACTCTGGCATCCTGTGCCCATGCTGCAATGTCGCGCCGTTCCTTGACCGTGAGCGTCGCGGTGGTCGGATTGTCGTTGGTCGGGACGACATAGAGCGCGCGCAGCGGCGCGACCGCGTGTGCGGCCTCCAGCGCGTCGGCGGCCATTTCGGCAAGCGGGACGAGCGTGACCCCCATGCGCCGCGCGATTGCGGCGAAGCCCGGATAGACGAAGCGCCCGCACGCGACGCGGTCGCCCGGCTTCAGCATCGTCGAGGCAACCGCGTGCAGCCCATTTTGTCCGCCCGCGGTGACGACAATCTGTTCGACCGACGACGACAGGCCCATCCGCGCGAGCAGTTCGGCGCCGCTTTCGCGGTCCGCCGCCGCGCCGCCCGGCCGCTGATAGTGTAGCCGCGCGAGGCCGTCGGCGCGGGCGAGGGTTCCCAACGCCGAGGCCATCGCATCGGTCAGGCGGCTCTCGATCGGGATCGGCGGGCTGTTCATCGCGATGTCGCTCTGCGCCGCGGTTGCGACCTCGCCGGTGCGGACATCCTCGCTGATAAAACTGCCGGCGCGGCCGCGCGCGACGATCAGCCCGCGCTGCCGCGCGAGATCATAGGCCTTGGTCACGGTGGTGAGGTCGATGCCGAGTTTCACCGCAAGGTCACGCTGCGGCGGCAGGCGGTCGCCGTGGCGAAGGTCGCCGCGCGCGACTGCCGCCGATATCGCGGCGGTCACCGCCTTATATTTGGGCCCTGCGGCACCCGCGATGTCCGGGAGCCATGCGTCAGCTGCCATGCCGTTCGTCCGCCTCGAATTTTTCACGCGCATTGAGCTTCGCCCATAAATGCTCGGTGCCCGATTCCTGCGCCTTGTTCACATATTGCGAGGCGACCAGCCAGCCCTTGATCGGGCGCAGGGGCAGCACGCACCCGATCACCATGACCGGGATCGAAAAGACCAGATGCACCCACAAAGGCGGGCTGTAGGCGATTTGCATCCACACGATCACAAAGGTCAGCGGAAAGGCGACGATACACTGCGAGAAGAAGGCGGGGCCGTCGTCGGGCGCGGCGAAGCTGAAGTCGAGGCCGCAATTCTCGCAGCGATCGGCGAGCTTCAGCCACGAGCGAAACATATGGCCCTTGCCGCATTCGGGACATTTGCCGTGCCATCCCGCCCACAGGATCCAGCGCAGCTTTTCGTTGCCGACATCACCGCTCGTCATCTTCGACTCCATCAGGAAACATGCAATATACCATGCATAATGAATATATGACGGTGCGTTCGGAATTTTAGATTTGTAGAAATCTAACGAAAATACAGTATATTATATATCGCAATCCAGAGATTGCATGGTACATATGAAAAAGTAGACCATACATAAATGCTCGCGTACAGTTCCGAGGCCTCGCGCGGACGCCGCGCTCCGGCTTCCAGCCAGTGAGAGGCTGGCTCTTGGTTTCGCCGGCTACTGGCGCCCCGATGCGCAGACTAGATCGCTTCCATCCCCATCACTCTGGAAAGGAAGCAACCATGAACGAAGCAAAGGGCACCGCCCTCATCACCGGCGCGTCGAGCGGGATCGGCGCCATCTATGCCGATCGCCTCGCCCGTCAGGGCTATGACCTGATCCTTGTCGCGCGCAGCGTCGGCAAGCTCGAAGAGGCCGCGAAGATGATTCGCGAAAAGACCGGCCGACAGATCGAAACCATCGCGGCGGACCTTGCCGACCCCGCCGATGTCCGGCGGATCGAGGCGCGCCTCACCAACGACCGGTCGATCACGCTGCTCGTCAACAATGCCGGTACCGGATCGACCGCGAAGGCGCTCGACTCCGCCGTCGACACGATGAGCAAGATGGTTTCGCTCAATGTCGATGCGTTGATGCGCCTGACCTATGCCGTGCTTCCCGCCTTTGTCGCGCGCGGACGCGGCACCATCGTCAACATCGCCTCGATCGTTGCGGTGGCGCCCGAGATATTGAACGGCACCTATGGCGGCACCAAGGCCTTTGTCCTCGCCTTCAGCCAGAATTTGCACCACGAACTCGAAGGCACCGGCGTCCATGTGCAGGTTGTCCTGCCCGGCGCGACCGCGACCGATTTCTGGGACATCGCCGGCACGCCGGTCGAGCATCTGCCCGGCGAAATCGTGATGCGCGCCGACGACCTTGTCGACGCCGCGCTGATCGGCCTCGCGCGCGGCGAACGCGTGACCATCCCCGGCCTGCACGATGTTTCGCGGTGGGATGCGTTCGAAGCCGACCGTCAGGCGATGGCGGGCGAATTGTCGACCAGCACGCCGGGCGCACGCTACCGCGCCGACGAAGAAGTCCTGTGACGAACTAGCGCACCAGGCTGCATTGCATCCTGCCACCGGCAGAAATAACGGCGGTCCGCGGTACAGCGGGCCGCCCCAGCCATCGTTTACGCCGCTTTTACCAGTCCCGGTGCATAAGATTTACCGATGTTTGCGACTGGGGATAAATGATGGACAGCATGCGCGGGCTGCTTTCGAGCAGCCACGACCAGGAGGATGCGGCGATCGATGCGCCCGCGTCCGTGGGCGTCGACGAACGGCGGATGCAGGTCCGGGCCTATAATTATTGGGCTTCGCTGCTTGCCGACCGGGCCTATCCCTCGGTCGAGGATCTCGACCTCGAAAGCGCCGATTTCGGTGCCTATTCGGTCCTTCTCGACTTCACCCAGGGTATCGAAAATCCCGGGCTCGCCTTCCTTGGCGACAAGCTGCGCGAAGAATCGCAGATCGACGAAGAGGTCCACTATATCAGCCAGATTCCCGGCCGCTCTCTGCTGTCGCGGCTGACCGATCATTATCTCCAGATCATCGCCAACCGCGCGCCGATCGGTTTCGAGGCCGAATTCGTCAACGATCGCGGCACGACGATCATGTATCGCGGCATCCTGCTGCCCTTTTCGTCCGATGACGACACCATCGATTTCATCATGGGCGTGATCAACTGGAAGGAAGGCGTCCCCGCCGATCAGCAGGAGGAACTGCAACTGTCGGTCGAACAGGCGCTGCGCAGTGCGGCGCCGCTGACCGCACCGGTGCCCGTGTGGGCCGACGGCCCCGATTCGGAGCATCTCGATCAGGATGCCGCACCCGGCTTTTCCGCGCTCGACGAAAGCGCCGACCTGTTCCCCGATGCCGATGTTGTCGCGGATGCGGACGCGGTGCCGGCCGAACCCGGCGACGATGCCGAGCTCGCCGACTGGCTGGCGCTCGCGCGCGAAACCGCCGAGCGCGCGATCGCCGCCGACAGCCGCAGTCGTGGCGCGCTTTATCAGGCGGTCGGCAAAGCGTGGGATTTCGCGCTTGCCGCCGAGGAACAGCCCGAAGCCTTTGCCGAGCTGCTCGCCGATGCCGGCCTCGCCGCGCAGGAGCGTGCGCCGATGACCCCGGTCGTGAAGCTGGTTTTCGGCGCGACCTATGACAAGACGCGCCTCGCCGAATATGCCTGTGTGCTTGGTCATGCCAAGGACGAGGGCGTGGGCCGCGGAGAGCTTGGCGCCTATCTCGATCGCTATCCGGGCGGGCTCAAGGGGCTGGTCAAGGATGCGCGCGCACGCCGGAAGCCCGCGAACCGCGTCGAACGACCCGACGAAAAGGTCGAAGCGCTGCGCCGTGCACACCCGGCATTGATCCTCGAACATGATGCCGGCGACGCCGAATTTGTCGTGCTGATCGCGCGCGCGATGCCGGGCGGACATATCGGAATCGTCGCCAAGGCGGCCGAAGATCCGGCGCTGGTGGCGAAGCTGGCGAAGAAGGCGGTCGCGATCACGCCCAGCACCTGAGGGGGTGGGCTGAGAGCGTTCACGCAACAGAAAATCCGAAAATTGAAATTATTTAACGCAGGGGCGCGAACGAGGCCTTGAGCCGCGCGCCGTGCGGGCGCATAGGGGGCGGCAGCGAACGGGCCCCCGCCGATCGTCGGCTGGGTCCCCCTCTTTGGTTCGGGATGCAGCATTTTATGTCTCAGAATTTGTCCGACACGCCGGAAACGGACACCGCCACCACCACCGCCAAAATTCCTCCGAAAATCGCCGCCGCCTATCTGGCCGCGCTGCGTGGCAGCGCGCTGCCCGGCGAGGGCGACGATATGGACAAGGCGGCGCTCGCCGACGCGGCCCAGTTCGCCGCGCGCGCGGCGCTCGACCGCGCGCCCGAAACGCCGTCGCTGCTGCTCGAACCGATCGCTGCCGATGGCACCGACCGCCGCATGCGGCTCGCGATCATCAACGACGACATGCCTTTCCTCGTCGATTCGACCTCGCAGGCGGTCGCGGCGCAGGGGCTCGCCGTCCACCGTATCCTCCACCCGGTCGTCGCGGTGAAGCGCGATGCCAAGGGACATCTGCAGGAAGCTGGCGAAGCCGGCGACCGCGAATCGGTCATCTATATCGAGCTCGAGCGCGGCGACGCGCGGGCGCGCCGGCGCCTGCTCGACGGGCTCGAATCGGCGCTGCGCGATGTGCGCGCCGCGGTGCGCGACTGGCGTGCGATGCGTGCGGCGATGCTTGCCGATGCCGCTATGCGCGTCGAGGGCGAGGCCGCCGAATTGCTGCGCTGGTTCGAGGGCGGGGCAATGACCCAGCTCGGCCACGAATGGCGCACGCGCAGCGGCGCGGTGCAGGAACCGCTGGGGATCAGCGAAAGCGCCGACGGCCAGCTTCTGTCGCCCGCCGCGCTCGAAGCCGCTTTCGCCTGGTTCGACAAGGGCGGCCATGCCCCCTTGCTCATCAAGTCGAATCGCTTGTCGGCGGTGCATCGCCGCGTGCTGCTCGACCTCGTCATCGTTCCCGAACTCAAGGGCAAGAAGGTCGAACGCCTGTCGATCCACGCGGGCCTGTGGACCAGCGCCGCGCTGTCGACGCCGCCGGCAAAGGTGCCCGTGCTGCGCGCGCAGCTCGAAGCGCTGATGACGAAATTCAGTTTCGACCCCACGGGGCATGCGGGCAAGGCGCTCGCGCACGCGCTTACTGCGCTGCCGCACGATCTGCTCATTGCGTTCGATGCGGCATCGCTCGAAGAGCTGGTGCTGACCTCGATGTCGATCACCGACCGGCCGCGGCCGAAGGTGGTGACGGTGCGCAGCGCGCTCGGCCGCCACCTGTTCGCTTTCGTCTGGTTGCCGCGCGATGAAGTGTCGACCGGGCGCCGTATCGCGGTCGAGGCGCTGCTGGTGCGCGAAGCCAAGGCGGGTGTCATCGGCTGGACGATGGTACTCGAAGACGGCGGCGCCGCGCTCCTGCGCTACACGCTCGACCTGCGCAGCGGCGGTGTCGTCCCCGATGCCGAGGCGCTCAACGCGCAGCTCGAACAGATGGTGCGCGGCTGGCAGCCCGAGGTCGAAGCGGCGCTGGCCAAGCGCGGCGATCCGGGCCGCGCGGCGGCGCTCGCGGCGCGTTTTGCAACAGCGTTCCCGCCCAATTACCGCAATCTCTATAATCCCGAGGAAGCGGCGCGCGACATCTTGCGCCTCCGCGATCTCGACGCCGCGAACCCGCGCAGCGTGCGCCTCGCGCGCAAGAGCCTCGACGGCGACGACCGCCTGCGGCTCAAGGTTTACAGCGCGGTCGGCCCGCTCGCGCTGTCCGACGTCGTCCCCGCGCTCGAACATTTCGGGTTCGAGGTGCTCGAGGAAATCCCGACCACGCTCGGTTCGACGCGTGCGCCCGGCAACGAAGATGGCGACGAAACCCCGCTCGTGATCCACGATTTCTCGCTGCGCCTCCCCGCCAACGTCGACGAGCTGGCGCTGCTGCCTTATGCCGAGGTGCTCGAGGGCGCGATCGCGGCGGTGCTCGACGGGCGCGCTGAAAATGATGCGTTCAACGAACTCGTGCTCACCAACCAGACCGATCCGCGCGCGATCGTCTGGCTGCGCGCCTGGTTCCGCTATCTGCGTCAGGGCGGCTCGGCCTATGGCATGGACACGGTCGTCAGCGCGCTGCGCCACGCGCCCGCGCTGACCGCTGCGTTGATCGAGCGTTTCGCGGTGCTCCACGATCCCAAGGCGCGCGATGCGAAGCGTGCCGAGGCGCTCGAAGCCGAGATCATGGCCGCCTTTGCCGATATCAAGTCGATCGACGAGGATCGCATCCTCCGCCTCTTCCACGCCGTGATCGGCGCGACGCTGCGCACCAACGCCTTCGCGCCCGCCGCGCAGGAGGCGCTGGCGTTCAAGATCGACAGCGCGCAGGTCCCCGGCCTGCCCAAGCCGCTGCCGTGGCGCGAAGTGTGGGTTTATTCGCCGCGCGTCGAGGGCATCCATCTCCGCGCCGGTCCGGTCGCACGCGGCGGCCTCCGCTGGTCCGACCGCCGCGACGACTTCCGCACCGAAATTCTCGGGCTGATGAAGGCGCAGCGCGTCAAGAACGCCGTCATCGTGCCGACGGGCGCGAAGGGCGGCTTCTATCCCAAGGCGCTGCCCGACGTGTCGCTCGACCGCGATGCATGGTTCGCCGAGGGCACCGAATGCTATCGCATCTTCATCCGCTCGCTCCTGTCGATCACCGATAATCTTGTCGCGGGCAAGGTCGTGCATCCGAAGGGCGTGGTGATCCACGACGGCGACGATCCCTATTTCGTCGTTGCCGCCGACAAGGGCACCGCGACCTTCTCCGACGTCGCCAATGCCTTGGCGATGGAGCGCGACTTCTGGCTTGGCGACGCGTTCGCGAGCGGCGGGTCGAAGGGCTATGACCATAAGGCGATGGGCATCACCGCGAAGGGCGCATGGCTTTCGGTCCAGCGCCACTTCGCCGAAATGGGCGTCGACGTGCAGAGTGATACGATCCGCGTCGTCGGCTGCGGCGACATGTCGGGCGACGTGTTCGGCAACGGGATGCTGCTGTCGAAGGCGATCCAGCTGACCGCTGCGTTCGACCACCGCCATATCTTCCTCGACCCCAATCCCGATCCGGCGAAAAGCTGGAAGGAACGCGAGCGGATGTTCAACCTGCCACGCTCAAGCTGGGCGGATTACAACGCCAAGCTGATCTCGAAGGGTGGCGGCATTTTTCCGCGCAGCCAGAAGAGCATTCCGCTCTCCCCCGAAGTGCAGGCGCTGCTCGGCCTGTCGGTGTCCGAAATCGACCCCGGCTCGCTGATCTCGGCGATCCTGAAGGCGCCGGTCGACCTTCTGTGGTTCGGCGGTATCGGCACCTATGTGAAGGCCGCGAGCCAGAATAATGCCGAGGTCGGCGATCCCGCGAACGACGCGCTGCGCGTCGATGCCGAGGATTTGCGCGTCAAGGCGGTGGGCGAGGGCGCGAACCTCGGCACGACGCAGGCCGCGCGTATTGCCTTCTCGGCGAAGGGTGGGCGGATCAACACCGACTTTATCGACAATAGCGCGGGCGTCGACTGCTCGGATAATGAGGTCAACATCAAGATCGCATTGAACCGCGAGATGGCCGAAGGCCGCCTCAGCCAGGACGATCGCGACGCGCTGCTCGTGCGCATGACCGACAATGTGTCGGAGCTGGTGCTCGAGGATAACCGGCTTCAGGCGCTCGCGCTGTCGATCGCCGAAAAGGGTGGATCGGCCGCTGTCCCGTCGCTGGTGCGGATCATGGAGACGTTCGAGGCATCGGGCCGGCTCGACCGCAAGGTCGAGGGGCTCGCCGCGAACGACGAACTGCTCCGCCGCGCCGCCGAAGGACGCGGGCTGACGCGCCCCGAACTTGCGGTGCTGCTGTCGACCGCGAAGCTCGCGCTGCAGGATGCGATCGAGCATAGCGATCTGCCGAACGATCCGGCGCTGGCGAGCGATCTTGCCGCCGCCTTCCCCGAAGAGATGCAGCGCGACTTCGGTCAGGCGATTGCCGATCACCAGCTTCGCCGCGAAATCATCGCGACGAAGATCGCGAACCGCATCATCAACCGTATGGGCATCGTCCATCCCTTCGAACTGGTCGAAGAGGAAGGCTGCGCGCTCGGCGACATCGCCGCTGCGTTCGTCGCGGTCGAGCGCCTGCTCGACATGCCCGCGATCTGGGATGCGCTCGACGAAGCGAAGATCGACGAAAGCATCCGCCTGTCGCTGTTCAGCCAGGCCGCGTCGGCGATGACCTCGCAGATGGCCGACCTGCTGCGCGTGACGCAGTCGCTGTCGCAGCCGGGCCCGGTCGTCGCGCGGCTCGAACCCGGTGTCGACCGCCTCAACGCGAGCGTCGACGGGCTGCTCAGCCCCTCGGTCAAGCGCCAGTGGGACATGCTGACGCAGCAACTGCTCGACGCGGGCGCGCCCGAGGCGCTGACCTCGTCGGTCGTCCGCCTGTTCAAGACCGACGGTGCGATCGGCATCGTCGACCTCGCCGAACGGCGCGGCGATGACGAGGTCGCGGTGACCAGCGCCTTCACGCATCTGGGCGAAGCGCTGGGGCTCGACTGGGCACAGACGCTGGCGGCGCATATGAGCCCCGCCGATCCGTGGGAACGCCTGCTGGTCAACAGCCTCGCGCGCGATTTCCAGCAGATGCGCCTGACCTTCCTCGCGGGCTTGCCCAAGGGCGACCTTGATGCGGCGGTGACCAAATGGCTCGCCGATCATGCGCCGCGCGTCGAGCAGTTCCGCGCGACGGTCGACCGCGCGCGGATGATCCCGACCCCGAACGGCGCGATGCTGTCGCATATCGCCGGGCAGGCACGCGGATTGCTGGGGAGGTAATGCCGTTCCAGCCCCGCGTCGCGATCCTCGTCCCGGCGCCCGACTATTATGAAAAGTGGCAGCCCGCCTTTGCCCGCAAGGCGGCGGCGCTGACCGCGGCCGGGCTGATCGTCGAGCAGCGCGTGTGGACCGAGCCCGGCGATCTGTCGGGCCATGATCTGGTGCTCCCGCTCTTCGCATGGGGCTATCAGCGCGACGTTGCGGGCTGGTACGCCTTGCTCGACCGGCTCGAAGTCGAAAGACTGCCGGTGGCCAATCCGGTGCCCGTGCTGCGCTGGAACAGCGACAAGGCCTATCTGGCTGAACTCGGCGCCAAGGGTGTTGCGGTCGTGCCGACGGTCGAGGTCGATGCGCTCGACGATGCGAGCCTGACCGAGGCGATGTCCGAGCTTGCGACCGACGAGATTGTGATCAAGCCGGCCATTTCGGGCGGCGCCGACGGGACGCATCGCATTCTTCCGGGCGCGCCGATTCCGGCCGATGCGCTGGGTCAGCGGCGGCTCGTCCAGCCAATGATGCCGGGCATATTGACCGAGGGCGAATATTCGCTCTTCTTCTTTGGCGGCAAGTTCAGCCACGCGATCGTCAAGCGCCCCGCATCGGGCGATTTTCGCGTGCAGGAACAATTCGGCGGGCGCGAGACCGCGTGCGAGGTGAGCGATGCCGCGCAGGCGCTCGCGGCTGCGGCGCTGGCGGCAGCACCCGCGCCGCCGGTCTACGCGCGCGTCGATATGGTCGGCGATGCGCTCGGCACGCTGCACATCATGGAACTCGAACTGATCGAGCCGTCGCTGTTCCTGCATCATGCGCCCGACAAGGGCGCGGCGTTCGGGCATGCGGTGGCGCGGGCTCTGATCTAGCTGCGCCGATGAAGCATTTCATCAACAGGTGGGTCAAAAGCGAAGATGCTGCAAACCGGAAGCAATTTCGCGGAAAGACGATCAACACGCGTTTCCAGGGCTTGTGGCAGTCCGAGCGAAATCAGGCGAAGCTCATGCTCGTCGCGATGGTTCCTGTGCTGGTCATGGCGCCCTTTGTGTCCAAATGGTCGGACGCCTCTCTGATCGAGAGAGGCGTCATGCTCGTTACCGGGGCGTGGGCGGTCGTCGTTATGGGCGGCGGAACATTTTTGGCCATCCGGTCCATCTTTCGCGGTGTGAAAAACACCCGCGGCTAAGGGCTCGGTGATCGGGGAGCGGCGCTCAGCTCCCGCCACAGCCATTGCCGGATCGCCGAGGTCAGGTTCGGCGGATCGTCGGCTTCCATCCGTTCGACATCGATCCGCGCGACGAGCGCGTTGACGGGAAGCGCCTGCCGCGCGGCTTCGGCTTCGAGTGCGTCCCAGAACATCGGTTCGAGGCTGATCGAGGTCGGATGGCCTGCGATCGTGACCGAGCGTTTGACCGGGGGATGGAGCGGCGGCGTGCTCAAGGTCGTGCGCGCCATCGCTGGAGGATCAGCACGGCGGCGACGAGTTCGATCGCGCCGACAAGGAAGCCGAGGTTGAGGGGCAAGGCGATGCCGAACAGCCCAACCCCCGCGACGAGCAGGATCGCAGCGCCGAGCACCCAATAAGCGATCTCGCCATACATCGTCCGGAAGAGAAAATAGCGCGCCCCGACGATCGCTGCAAAGACCGGGATCGCAAGGTCGGGCGCGCGGACGAGTAGCACCCATGCAATCAGCACCCCGACGAACAGCGGGATCGTCGCCTCGATCGCGAGCGTCTCGAGCGGCTTGCCGACGGTCGCCTTCGGCGCCTTGAACGCGATGCGCTCGATGAGGACGCCGAGCGGGTGGATCGCCATGCCGCCGACGAACAGCGCGGCGAAGGCGGCCATGGTGCCGTGGAGCTGCCAAACCGCTCCGGCGATCAGCCAGACGAGGCCCGAAACGAGTACGCCGGGTGCGCCGCCGGCATAGGCGCGGGCGAGGTCTTGCTGGGCGATGGAGAGCGACGTGTCGGTCATGTCACGGGTGTAGCGACTTGATTCGCGGCAGCAAGGGCGCAGCCGCGCCGCTGTGCCGTACAAAACGAGGTACGATTTATTTGGGGTGGCAGGCCAATTCGGCGTTGCGTAATCTACCCGCCGATCCCGCGCAAATGCAGGCAGGCTGATGACAGGACTTCAGGCGCTTACCGAAAAAGAGAAAGAGACGTTGCGCCTGCTGGCGGGTGGGCATGACGCGAAATCGATGGCGCGGCATCTGGGCCTGTCGGTCCATACGATCAACGAACGACTGCGCGATGCGCGGCGCAAGATGTCGGCATCGAGCAGCCGCGAGGCAGCGCGGCAACTGCGCGAGATCGAAGGCCGGACCCCCGAATATTTGGGGGACAAGGCTTTGGGGGAAGCCGCGGCCGACCCCGGCATGGAAGAGATGACGGCACCCGCCGGGACGCGCCGCATATCGCGCCGCGCCGGCTGGATTGCCGGAGGTTTGTTCATGTCGTTCAGTCTTGCCTTGCTCGCTTTCGCTTCGATGTCCGGGAGCGCCGATACGCCCGCCGCGAGCCCTTCCACTGTTCCCGCCGAAAGCGCTGCGGCTGCGGCCGCGCGCGGATGGCTCGCGCTGGTCGAGAAGGGCGAGTGGAATGCGAGCTGGGAGGCGACGGGGCAGTCGTTCAAGGCGCTCAATACGGTCGAGGCCTGGCGCCGGGTGGCGAGCCAGGTGCAAGGACCGCTGGGCGCGGTGAAATCGCGCACTCTGGTCAGCGAGGAATATGTACCCGCGCCGCCCTATGGCTATCAGATGGTCAAGTTTCGCACCGATTATGCGAACAAGGCGGGGGCGATCGAAACGTTGTCGCTGGTGCGCGAGGGCGGCGAATGGCGCGTTGTCGGGGTGACGGTGGAATAGGGGCGGCGGCGTTGGCACCGGCAAAGCCGGTGCCCGTCGTCAGACGGGTTCGACGATCCTTGAGGGGATCGCCGCCCCGCTGGCCGTGCCGATGGCTGCCGCTTTGCGGCACCGGCGCCTAACCTCGTCGTTCGCTGCGCGAACGCCTTGGTTACGCGCCTGCCATCGTCAGTACATATGCTGGCCGCCGTTGATGCTCATCGTCGACCCGGTGACGAACCCCGCATCTTCGCTGCACAAGAACGCGACGCCGCGTGCGATTTCATCGGCCTGACCCAAACGCCCAACCGGGATCTTCGCGACGATCTTTTCGAGCACGGGTGCGGGAACCGCCGCCACCATGTCGGTGTCGATATAACCCGGCGCGATCGCGTTGACCGTCACGCCCTTCTTCGCGCCTTCCTGCGCCAGCGCCTTGGTAAAGCCGTGGATGCCCGATTTGGCGGCGGCATAATTGACCTGGCCATATTGCCCCGCCTGCCCGTTGATCGAGCCGATGTTGACGATGCGGCCCCAGCCGCGCTCAACCATGCCCGGGAAACAGGCCTTCGCCATGTTGAAGCAGCCGCCCAGGTTGACGCGCATTACATCGTCCCAATCGGCGTAGCTCATGCGCGACAGCGTGCCGTCGCGGGTGATACCGGCGTTGTTGACCACGATGTCGACGGGTCCGAATTTCTCGGTGACGGCGATGCAGCCGTCGACGCACGCCTGATGATCGCCGACGTCCCATTTCATCGCAGCGATGCCGGTGCGGTCGGTGAACTCGCGCGCCTTTTCGTCATTGCCGCCATAGTTGGCGACGACGGTGACGCCCATCTCCTTCAGCTTGAGGCTGATTGCTTCGCCGATGCCGCGGCTGCCGCCGGTGACGATTGCTACGCGTGCCATAAATTCACTCTCCCACGTGGTTATGGGATCATGATTAAGCCGCGCTATCGGACGCTGCAAGTTGACCGGAACGTCAATCGCAAAGCTATTCAGGGGGTTTAGTGGCTCACCTGCACCCGCAGCTTCGAAAAGTCGCCGATGGCGAGGTCCGCCTTGTCGATCGTCACGACCAGATTGTCGCCATCGCCGAACCGCCGGCTCATCAATCCGCTCGTCGGCAGTTCGAGCAAGACCGCTTCGTGCTCCTCGTCATAATCGAGGATGTGGCGAAACGGCTCGTGCCCCATAGCCGCCATTTCGCGTTCGGCGAGATCGCGCCACCAGGGCTCGTAAAATGCCCGCGTCGGCGCGGAAAGATTGTCGGGATTGGCGCACCAGGCGTGCTTCGCGCGATCGAACAGGATCGTTTGATAATCATGCACCCACAGATTCGCATCGGCGCGGTGGGTCGTCAGCGGCAGGGTGATCGTCTCGATCCGTTCGGCGCCGGTTTCGGGGTCGACCGAGCGGATCGCCTTGACCCAGTGGATTGCGTGCAGCCCCGCCATCACCGCCGTCGCGTCGCTGGCCGAGAACTCGGCGCGCGCCGCGCTGTCGTGGACAATCGCGATAATCTCTTCGGCGCGCTTGCGCGCTTCATAGTTGAACGCGGCGCGCTGCTCCATTTCGGCGATATCCCCGGCATCGGCGCCCGGCGCCGGCGCGGCTTCGGGCGTCAGCCGATCGAGCCGCATTTCGAGCAATGCAACCATGGCGGTCATGCTGCCCCAGTCGAAGGGGTGGAACGCAGGATCGGCGATGTCGTAGCCGCGATCGTAGAGCGCGGCGCCGGGTTCGCCCGGATCGGCTTCGCTGCGCGGATCGGCATCGCCCGGGCCGATGGCGACGAGGTCGACCGGCCATTCGGGAAAGGCGCGTACCGCGAACGACGCCAAGTCGCCAAAAGCCAGACCACCGTGCGGGCCGAACCATCCTTCGGGGTCGTTGAGCGTATAGGGCGGTGCGACCGGCGTGCCGGTATCGCGCAAGTGAACGACGCACATGTCAAAACGGCGGCGATGGATGAAAAAGGCGAGCGCACCGTCGCGCGGTCCCAGCCCGCCCCACAGGCCCTGAGGGAGGTCGGCGCAATCGATCTGTGCGAGGAAATCAGCCGGCTGATCGTCGATCTTTGGCCATTCCATGCCAGCGGGGAGTCGCGGGCGACCGCCGAGCCAGCTGTTCGTCGAGATGGCGTCGCGCGGCGGGATTTGGGGAACGAGGCGAAGCGACACCTCTTGGGCGTCGATCTTCTCGGCGCGGTGTGCGGCTTCCTCGACCTCCAAAGCCATCGATTCGAGCGCCACATCGGCCGGTTCGATAGCCGCGGCGGATTGGTGTTCGGGCGCATATTCGTCGTCGGCCGGCATCTCGATCGGCGCCTTGCGGCTGATTCGTGCGAGCCGCGATGGCGAGATTTCCACATCGGGTTCGGGCGCGGCCTTGCGCGGCAGTTTCGGCAGCCGGATTTCGCGCGGCACCCGCGACGCACGTGGCGCCTGTGGTTCGCGCGGCGCGGCGGTTGCGGTCCGTGATCGCCACGACCACCAGATGGCAAAGCCGATTATTGCCAGAAAGGCCAGCGTGGCCAAGGCCAGCGCCCAACCCAGCAATTCGAGCTCGGTCATCGCATATCTCCAAATTGGCGCGGCCCATGCCTTTTCGGCGCCGCGTCGGATCAATTTAGCGCATGGACCTAAACAGTTGGTAAGCGGCCGGGGTCAAAGCCATCCCGCCAGTTCGCGCCGCACCAGGGCCTCGAGCATCGCCATGCCGGGCGCGTCGGCGTTGAGGCAGGGGAGGTAGGCGAACCGCCTTCCGCCCGTGGCTTCATATTGCTGCTTGCCTCGTATCGCCAGTTCTTCCAGCGTTTCGAGGCAGTCGGCCGCAAAGCCGGGCGCGAAAATCGCGACGCTCTTCCCTTCGCTCGCTAGCGATTCAAGCCGCGTGTCGGTCGCGGGTTCGAGCCATTTGGCCCGCCCGAAGCGCGACTGGAACGCCACCTCGACCGGACGGCTGAGTGCATCCGAAAGCAGGCGCGCGGTTTTTCGGCACTGGCAGTGATAGGGATCGCCGAGGTGCAGCGTCCGCTCGGGCATGCCGTGAAAGCTCGCGAGCAGCACATCGGGGTCGAAATCGAGCGCGGCGAGCCCGCTCTTCACCGAATCCGTGAGCGCTCGCAGATAAGCGCCATCGTCGTGATAGGGTGGCAAGAAGCGGATCGCCGGCTGCCAGCGTAGAGTCTGCAGATGCCGGCCCACGGCATCGACCACCGTTGCGGTCGTCGCGGCGCAATATTGGGGATAAAGCGGCGCGACAAGGATGCGGCGGCAGCCCGCCGCCGTCAGCGCGTCGATGGCGGGGCCGATCGCCGGCTTTCCGTAGCGCATCGCGTAAGCGACCTGCACCGTGGCCCCGAACGCTGCTTGCAGCGTTTCGCTCTGCTTTCGCGTGATCGCGGCGAGCGGCGACCCTTCGTCGGTCCAGACCTGCGCATAGGCGTGCGCCGACTTTTTCGGCCGTGTGGTCAGGATGATGCCGCGCAGGATCGGTTGCCATAATAGCTGCGGGATTTCGACGACGCGGCGATCGGAGAGGAATTCCGCCAGATAGCGGCGCACCGATGGCGCGTTGGGCGCGTCGGGGGTGCCGAGGTTGACCAGCAGAACGCCGATGCGCGGCGCCGCCACTTGCGGGTGGTCGGTCGGAGGAGTCACAGCGGATGCGCCGATAGGGGCAAACGCCGGATGCGGCGGCCCGTCGCGGCGAACAGGGCATTGGCGATGGCGGGCGCAACGACGGGCACACCGATTTCGCCGAGCCCGCCGGGCTCGCGATCGCTGTCGACGAATTCGACCAAAATTTGCGGCGTCTGTGACAGGTCGGGCAGACCCAATTGACCGAGCTTCCGTGCGGTTGCGAGGCCGCCTTCATAATCGGTCGTCGCACCGACCGCTGCCGCAAGCCCGAAGATCAGTCCGCCCTCGATCTGCTGCCGCGCGATCACCGGGTTCACAAGCCGCCCCGCGTCGACGACCGCGACCAGCTGCTCGACCTGAAGCCCGCGCTCACTTTGCCGCGCGGTCGCCATCAGCGCGATATGGCTGCCGCGCATCGAATGGCAGGCGAGTCCCTGTGTGGTCCCCGACAATCCGCCCTCCCAGCCGCCAAGGCTGGTCGCGGTGAGCAGGCAGCGCGCGAGCAGCGGCGAATTGCCGAGCATCGCCATGCGATAGGACAGCGCATCGGTCCCGGCACGCCCCGCCATTTCGTCGACGAAACATTCGGTGAAAAAGGCGGTGTAGCTGTCGGCATTGCCGCGCCAGCGTCCCGTGGGCAGGCCAATGTCGGCGGGGCAATGGTCGACCGCCATATGCGGGATCGCATAGCTGCTCGCTGCCCCCTCGACTGCGGCGGCATCGGGGCTGCCGGCTGCGGCGCGCTGCGCGACATCGGCCGGCTCATTGTCGAACAGGCGCCTGCGAACCTCATGGTTCGTCGGTGGCACCGCGATGCGCGTTACCAGCGCATCGATCCCGCCCGCGGCGTTAAGCGTCGCGGTCAGCTTGGCACGCGCCGGCGCGCGCGGCGGCAGGCGCATGATTTCTTCGGCGCGCGACCAGGCAAGCTGGACGGGGCGTTTGACTTGGAGCGCGATGATCGCGGCCTGCACTGCGACATTGTGGTCGAGGCAGGCGTCGAACGATCCGCCCGCCATCATCGGGAATAGCGTGACACTTGCCGGAGCTAATCCGGTCGCGCCGGCGATCGCGTCGCGGCACTGCGCGGGTGCCTGCGTCGCGACCCAGACACGCAAGCCGTCGCGGTCGGGCGCCGCGGTCGCAGTGCGCGTTTCGATCGGCGCGTGGAGCGCGGGGGCGACGGCATATTCGGCAGAGATTTTCGGCCGTCCCTCCATTGCTTCGGCCACATCGCCTTCGCTCGCGATGCGATAACCATCGCCCTTAAGCGCCGCTTTCAGCGCCTTGTCGATGCGGTCGGTCGATATCGGCGCGCCGTCGGTCTCGAAGGTGGGGGCAAAGCGGTCGAGCGCGCGGTTCGCCGCCCACCAGTTGCGTGCGACCGTTGCAACCCAGCGCTCATGCGTGACAACGTGGAGCAAGCCGGGCGAGGCGAGACCTTTCTTGCGGTCAATGCCTTTCAGCCGCGTCGCGCCGAGCGGCCCCTGCCGGATCGCGGCAAAGACCATATCGGGAAGGCGGATATCGCCGGCATAATTGGCCGACCCATCGATCTTGGCGGGCAGGTCGAGCCGCGTAAGCTCCTTGCCATAGAGCGGGTCCGAACTGCTCGCGCGATACACGGGTTCGGCGGGCGGTTCGAGCAGCGCCGCGGCGGCGGCGACATCGCCAAAGCGCAGCCTTTTCTTGCCATGGGTGACGAAGCCGTCCTGCGTGTCGCATTCTTCCCAGTCGGCGTCCCAGCGATCGGCGGCTGCCATCATCAGCAGCGCGCGCGCCTGGGCCGCCGCGGCGCGGCAGGGGGCTTCGAACATGCGGACCGACGAGCTGTTTGCGGTCAGCATCACCGCGTGGCGGACCGCCCATTCGCGGCGCGCGCAGCTGCGCACGTCGGAGACGAAATCGGGAACGCCCGACCGGGGCGTAAAGACCGCGCTATCCTCGTCGACGAGCAGTGTGTTGGTGTAGAGCGGGTTGATCGGCGCGCTTTCGACCGCGATCGTGCGCCAGTCAGCGCCGAGCTCGTCGGCCATGATCTGCGGCAGCAGCGTCGTGACGCCCTGACCCATTTCGCATTGCGGGACGATCGCGCTGATATGCCCGTCGTCGCCGATCTTGAGGAAGGCATTGAAGATATGCTCGTCCGGCGCGGCGGTGAGGTTCGGCTGGTAATCGCGCGGCCACAGGCTCCACGCGATGGCCAGCCCGCCTGCCGCGGTCGCGCCAACCAGCAGCGAACGGCGGCTGACGTGCGGCATGCGCGCTTTGTTTTTCTCCACTGTGTCGCGAATGCCGGCCATGCCCGCTGCTGATAGTCAGGGGTGCGAATCGGCGCAAAGAAAATCGCGACCCCGCGGGCCGCGGTTATTTCTCCGACAAAGCGAAATCGACGCGTACCGAAACCTGCGATTCGCTGACACCTGGATTGAAGGGCGGGGCGGCCGATTGCGCGACCGCCCGATTGGCCGCGGCGTCCATCTCGTAATAGGGCATCGGCGGCGCGCTGTCGCCGCCATCGCGGATCGTCAGCACGCGGTCGATCTTGAGCCCCGCGGCGCCCGCATAGGCATCGGCACGGGCACGCGCGGCGCGATAGGCGGCGGCATAGGCCGATTTGGTCGCGGCTTCCTGATCGGATACGCGCAGCGTCGGACCCGACAACACGTTG
Source organism: Sphingopyxis sp. OAS728 (assembly GCF_014873485.1). Classification (NCBI taxonomy): domain Bacteria; kingdom Pseudomonadati; phylum Pseudomonadota; class Alphaproteobacteria; order Sphingomonadales; family Sphingopyxidaceae; genus Sphingopyxis; species Sphingopyxis sp. OAS728. The sequence goes on from NZ_JADBDT010000001.1 coordinate 3,306,901, forward strand.
GCGCCGGCTTGCGTGGTCGCGGCGACGGCCTCGCCCGCCTTGTCGACTGCGCGCATCCGCACCTCGACCTGGTTGACGGCTTCATATTTGCCCTTGTTCGCACCCCAGTCGATGCGGTTGACCGTCAGCTGGCGCGTCTGCAGATCCTTGCCCGCGACGCCGAAGGCCTTGAGCGCCTCGGTCACCTTGGTCATCGTTTCATTGTTGCGCTGCGTCGCGGCTTCGGCCGATGCGGCGATCGTGCTGACGCCGGCAGTGAAGCGCGCTTCGTCGGGCCGCGTTTCCGATCGGCCGGTCGCCGAGACCGACAGCAGGGTTTCGTCATGCCCGACGCCGCGCGGGTCGGGCGACTTTTCGCTGCACGCGCCGAGCGCGAGCAGCGGTATCAGCACAAGGGTCTGGTGGCGCATCCTGTTCTCCCATCTTTGCCGAGCTAGCGCATGACGGGCCGAAGGGTTCCGCTTACCAGCCCCAGGGCGCGGGCGGCGGCGTCACCGGTCTGGCATAATCGAACGCGACACGGAAATGCCGTCCCTGCCGGTCGAGGCCATAGGTGAAGCCCGTGTCCGTCGTTTCAACCGACCAGATATTGGTGGTCGAAACGCTCCGCCCGGTCGCGTTGAACATCGCGATCGATTCGGCATCGACGGGGAAGGTCTGGCGCGTCGCACTCCCGGCATCCGCCGTGTTGCCGCCGTATAGCGTAACCGCGTCGGGCTTGCCATCGGCGTGGCGATGGTCGTGCTTGAGGCGGAGACCTGCCGGCGTCCGGCTGATGACCCACGTCCGCGACCGGTCCCAGCCGCCGTCGTCGGCGAGGCCTTCGATATGGAAGGGGATTTCGATTCGGTCGGCGGTGCAATGGCGAATGTGCATCACCATCGCCTTGCCGCGCATCTCGGCATCGGCCGCCTCGTTGCTCGCGAGCTTGCCTGCATACGCCTGGCCACAGCGTGCCGAGAGCGACGCGAAAAATTCATCCTGCGGGCTTTCGGCAATGGAGGTCGTGGCGCATCCCCCGAGCGCGGTCGCGAGCAGCGAAAGCGCAGCCCTCACTTCAGCAGGCCGAGACGCGGGATTTCGATCTTGGGGCAGCGATCCATGACGACGACCAGCCCTGCTGCTTCGGCGCGTTTCGCGGCGGCTTCGTTGATGACGCCGATCTGCATCCACACCGCCTTCGCGCCATGGACGATCGCCTCGTCGACCGCCGTTCCGGCGTCCTCGCTGTTGCGAAAGATGTCGACCAGTTCAGCAGGCGGCTCGACATCGGCGAGCGTCGCGACGACCGGCGCGCCGTGGATGGTCTTGCCGGCATGCCCCGGATTGACCGCGATCACGTCATGTCCGTGGCGGACGAGGAAGGCGAGGACGCCGTTCGACGCGCGGGCGGGGTTGGGCGAGGCGCCCACGACCGCGATGCGACGCTTTTGTCCAAGCAGGTCGCGGATTTCGCCTTCGTCGTTGATCGCCATCATCGCCCCTTTCGTGTGGTCAGCCATTCGGCGACCTTCGCCGCTATCGCATGAAATGGTTCACCGGCGGGATCGGTTCCCGCCGCGGGCGGGACGCCGCCATCGCTGGCAAGGCGGATGCCCATCGACAGCGGCACGCGGCCGAGGAAGTCGAGGCCCATCGTTTTTGCCGCCGCTTCGGCACCGCCGCTGCCGAACGGGTCGCTGACCTCGCCGCAATGCGGGCAGGCGTAACCCGCCATATTCTCGACCAGCCCGATGAGCGGCACGTCGGCCTGCTCGAACAGGCTGATCGCGCGCGTCGCGTCCATCAGTGCCAGATCCTGCGGGGTCGACACGATCACCGCGCCCGCGGGCTTGTGCTTCTGGATCATCGTCAGCTGGACGTCGCCGGTGCCGGGGGGAAGGTCGACGACAAGCGTGTCGATGTCGCCCCAGCTTGCGTCGACGAGCTGTTCGAGCGCCTTGCCCGCCATCGGGCCGCGCCATGCGATCGCCTGTCCGGGCGCCGCGATCTGACCGGTCGACAGCATCGGCACACCATAAGCGTTCGGGACGGGCGCGAGTTTGGACCCGCGTGCTTCGGGTTTCACGCCCTCGCTGTCCATCAGGCGCGGCTGCGACGGGCCATAGATGTCGGCGTCGACCAGCCCGACCTTCACGCCGAGACGGCGGAGAGCGACCGCGAGGTTTGCCGCGAGGGTCGATTTGCCGACCCCGCCCTTGCCGCTTCCGACCGCGATCAGCGTCATCGCCTTTTTCTCGGCGGTCATCGCGATGCGGACTTCGCGTACGCCCGCTTCGGCGAGCAGGCCGGCGCGGAGCTTGTCCTCGAGCGGCTTGCGGTCCTCGACCGCGAGTCCCGACACGTCGAGCACCACCGCGAGCAGGCCCGAATCGTCGAGGAGGCGCAGCCCCGACGAGCGGTCCTCGCTGAGCTCGGATGCGGTGGCGGTCAGGTGGGCGATATCGGCGCTTTGTTCGGTCATGTCCGCGGCAGATAGGCATGATCGGGGCGTTTGCCAGCCATTTTCGCGCGCACCCCCTGTTAATCGCGCACGCCGCCCCTATAAAAGCAGCATGAGCAACGAAAATGATGGAAGCATGGCTGGCCGCGGTCCGGGGGGATTGCGGCGATTTTTCGGGTCGATCACCCAGATGGCGAACAGCCCGTGGGGCAGCCCAGGCAAGGGCGATGACGATGGGAAGGGCGATAAGCGCCCCGGCCCGCGCAACCCATGGGTCACCCCCGATCCGGCCGACCAGCGGCGCGCGCAAAAGCCGCGCGGCCCCTCGGCGCTCGACGAATTGCTGCGCAAGGGGCGCGGCGGGTTCGGCGGTGGCGGTTCGGGCGGCGGCGGCCAGTTCAATTTCGGCGATTCGGCGAAACTCTGGAAATGGATAGTCCTCGCGCTCGTCGTCGCGTGGGTGCTTTTCTCTTCCTTCCACATCGTGCCGCCCGAAAAGGAAGGCGTGATCACACGCCTCGGCAGCTATTCGCGCACCGTCGGTCCCGGCGTGAAGCTGACCTGGCCGGCGCCGGTCGAGCGCATCCGGATGGAAGACGTACGCGCGATCCGCACGATGGCGATCGGCTCGCCGAACGCGACGGACGAGAATTTTGTGCTGACGCGCGACCAGAGCATCGTCGACCTTGCCTATGAGGTTCGCTGGTCGGTGCGCGATCCCGAGTTGTTCTTCTTCCAGCTCGCCGATCCCGAAGGGACGATCCGCGAAGTCGCCGAAAGCGCGATGCGCGCGACGGTCGCGAACTTCGACCTTGTGCAGGCGATCGGCCCCGGCCGCGTCGAGATCGAGACGCAGGTCCAGCAGCGCATGCAGGAATTGCTCAACCAGTATCGCGCCGGTGTGATGATCCAGGGCATCGCGATCCGCCAGGTCGATCCGCCGAGCCAGGTCGACGAGGCGTTCAAGGAGGTCACCGCGGCGCGGCAGGAACGCGAATCGGCGATAAACCTTGCGCGCGCCTATCAGCAGCAGGTGCTCGAACGCGCGCGCGGCGACACGGCGGCGTTCGACAAGATCTACGAGCAGTATAAGCTGGCGCCCGGCGTGACCCGCCAGCGGCTTTATTATGAAACGATGGAGAATGTGTTGTCGAACGTCGACAAGACGATCGTCGAAGCGCGCGGGGTGACCCCCTATCTGCCGCTCAACGAGGTGCAGAAGCGGGTGAAGGCGCCCGAAGCGACCGCGAAGGGAGGCGAATGATGAATTCGCTGTTCCAGAACCCGATGCGGCTGCTCTTTGGCGTCGTCATCCTGCTCGTCATCCTGTCGCAGTCGCTCGCGATCGTCCCCGAAGACAAGCAGGCGCTGATCCTGCGCTTCGGCGAGATCGAGCGCACGGTGAACCGTTACAAGCCGAACGAGGATTTCGGGCGCTCGGGCGCCGGTCTCGTCCTGCGCGTGCCGTTCACCGACGGCATCCAATATATCGACAAGCGCATCCTTGGCGTGAACATGGAGCGCCAGCAAGTGCTCTCGACCGACCAGCAGCGGCTGCAGGTCGACGCCTTCGCGCGCTTCCGCATCACCAACCCGGTGCGCATGTATACCGCGATCCGCACCGAGGATAAGTTGCAGGCGCAGCTCGCGACGATCCTCGGCTCGTCGCTGCGCAACGAGCTCGGCAAGCGCACCTTCGCGACCTTGCTGTCGCCCGAGCGCGGCGCGGTGATGGACAATATCCAGGTCGCGCTGAACCGCGAGGCGAACAAATATGGCGCCGAGATCATCGACGTCCGGATCAAGCGTGCCGACCTTCCCGAAGGCGCGACGCTCGAGGCGGCGTACAACCGCATGCGTACCGCGCGCCAGCAGGAAGCGATCTCCATCCGCGCCGAAGGGCAGAAGGAAGCGCAGATCATTCGCGGCGGCGCCGACGGCGAAGCGGCGCGCATCTATGCCGCGAGCTTTGGCAAGGATCCCGAATTCTATGATTTCTACCGCGCGATGCAGAGCTATCGGCAGACCTTCCTGGGTGAGAATAACCAAGGCGGGACGTCGATCATCATGTCCGCGGACAATGAATATCTGAAGCGTTTCCGCGGCAATTGATGCGCTGACGGCGGCCGGGCGGTCCGATGAACGGAACCTTTAAGTCCCGTTCATGTTCAATCGCCGTTCAGCCAATTCGCCGCAGACCGCCGCAGCCGGGGCAGTTGAGTTTTCGAGAACGAAGAGGAATACCGATCGTGCGTTATGTTTATGGCATCACTTCGGCCTTGCTGGCGGGTGGCACCGCGCTGGCGCTGGTCACCCAGTCCCCCGTTGGGGCACAGGTCGCTCAGAATGAGAAGAGCGAAATCGCCAAGGTCGTTCCCCGTTCGGGCGCGCCCGAAAGCTTCGCCGACCTCGTCGAACAGCTGCAGCCCGCGGTGGTCAACATCTCGACCAAGCAGGAAGTCACGCTCGGCGTCCGGCTGAACCCCTTTGCCGGTACGCGCGAACCGATCACGCAGGAACAGCAGGGCGGCGGTTCGGGATTCCTGATCTCGGCCGACGGCTATATCGTCACCAACAACCATGTCATTTCGGGCGGCCCGCGTGGCGAGGCGGTCAATCAGGTCACCGTGACGCTGACCAACCAGAAGGAATATAAGGCGACGATCGTCGGGCGCGACGTGGCATCCGACCTTGCGTTGCTCAAGATCGAAGCAAGCGGCCTGCCGTTCGTGAAGTTCGCCGACAGCAGCACGGCGCGCGTCGGTGACTGGGTGGTGGCGATCGGCAACCCGCTCGGCCTCGGTTCGACCGTGACCGCTGGCATCATCTCGGCGGTTCAGCGCAACATCGGGCAGGGCGGCGCCTATGACCGCTATATCCAGACCGATACCGCGATCAATCGCGGCAACTCGGGTGGCCCGTTGTTCGACCTTCAAGGCAATGTCGTCGGCATCAACAACATGCTGATCTCGCCCGTCGGCGCGAACATCGGCGTTAATTTTGCGATTCCGGCCGATGCGGCTATTCCCGTGATCAACGCGCTGCGCGCTGGTGAAAAGGTCCAGCGCGGCTATCTCGGCATCGGCATCGCGCCGGTCGATGAGGATCTGGCTGCGGCGCTCGGTCTGCCCAAGGATCGTGGCGAGTTCATCCAGCGCGTCGAGCCCGCGCAGGCCGGCGAAAAGGCAGGGCTGAAGCGTGGCGATGTCGTGACCAAGGTCAATGGCAAGGATGTCACGCCGCAGCAGACCTTGTCGTACATCGTCTCGAACACCAAACCGGGTACGCGCATCCCGCTTGAGATTATCCGCGATGGCAAAACGCTGACGATCCAGGCGCTCGTCGGCACGCGTCCGCCCGAGGAAGAACTGACCGGCAGCAACTTCGACCCCGAAGAAGAACAGACGACCCCCGAGGATCCGACCGGCGCCGCTGACAAGGCGCTCCAGGACGAACTCGGCCTGTCGGTGCAGACGGTGACTCCCGATATCGCCCGCGCGGTCGGCGTCGACGCCGGAACCAAGGGGCTTGTCGTCGGTGCCGCTTCTGCGAACAGCGATGCAGGCCGCAAGGGCCTGCGTCGCGGCGACGTGATCCTCAGCGCGAACCGCACGCCCGTCACGACGAGTGAGGCGCTCGCCAAGGCGGTTGCCGACGCGAAAAAGGCAGGCCGCGATGCGGTGCTGCTCGAAATCCTGCGTCGTGGCGGGCCGTCGGCCTTCGTCGCAATTCGCGTGAAATAAGTTCCGGCTTCATACCCATAAAAGGGGCGCCGCATCTTCGGGTGTGGCGCCCCTTTTTGTTTGCGCGGCGCCTTCGTTGTTCATATTATGTTCCCATGGTGATGAGTCGGGAGAAAGATGATGATTGGCTATGTGACGCTGGGAACGAAGGATCTCGCGAAGGCGGCGGAGTTTTATGATGCGATCGCCGCGGAGCTCGACACGCCGCGCATGATGGAATTCGACGGCTTCATCGCGTGGGGCAAGCCCGATGGCGGTGCGGGTATCGGCCTGACGAAGCCCTTCGACGGCAATGTCGCGACGGTCGGCAACGGCGTGATGGTCGCGCTTCAGGCGAAGGACAAGGAGCAGGTCCACCGCCTCCACGAAATCGCGCTCGCGCATGGCGGCAGCTGCGAAGGCCCTCCGGGACCGCGCGGTGAGGGATTTTACGCCGGATATTTCCGCGACCCCGACGGCAACAAGCTCAACGCCTTCATCATGGGATGACGCTTGGCAGCGCTGCGCCGCCGCTCTACCCTGCTGCCAAATCTTGATGGAGGACAGCGGGTGAGCGACGGCAGCACGGCAAGCGAAATCTATATCGGCCTTGGCGGAGGCGGCGCAGCGGACGGCCCGCGCCAGTCGCTCGTGCTCAAGCGCGCCAACCGCCATGGATTGATCGCGGGTGCGACCGGCACCGGCAAGACGGTGACCTTGCAGGGGCTGGCCGAGGGCTTCTCCGCGGTCGGCGTCCCGGTGTTCGTCGCCGATGTGAAGGGCGACCTTGCCGGCATGGCGATGGCGGGCAGCCCGACTTCGAAGATGCACGAGATTTTCGCGGCGCGCGCCGCCGAGATCGGCGACAGCGAATGGGGCTATCGCGACAATCCGGTGATCTTCTGGGACCTGTTCGGCGAACAGGGACATCCCGTGCGCACGACGATTTCCGAAATGGGCCCGCTGCTACTCGCGCGGCTGATGGGGCTCAACGAGGTGCAGGAAGGCGTGCTCGCAATTGCGTTCCGCGTCGCCGACGAACAGAATCTGCTGCTGCTCGACCTCGGCGATTTGCAGGCGATGCTGTCGTGGTGCGCCGAAAATGCCGACGAACTCACGACCAAATATGGCAATGTGTCGAAGGCGACCGTGGGCACGATCCAGCGCCAGTTGCTGACGCTCGAAACACAGGGCGGCGCCAATTTCTTCGGCGAGCCCGCGCTCGACATCATGGACATGATCCGCACCGATGAAAATGGCCGCGGCTATGTCAACATCCTCGCCGCCGACAAACTGATGGCGAGCCCCAAGCTTTACGCGACCTTCCTGCTCTGGATGCTGAGCGAGATGTTCGAGACGCTTCCCGAGGTCGGCGACCCCGACAAGCCGAAGCTCGTCTTCTTCTTCGACGAGGCGCATCTGCTGTTCGACGACGCGCCGCCTGCGCTCGCCGAAAAGATCGAGCAGGTCGTGCGCCTGATTCGTTCGAAGGGCGTTGGCGTCTATTTCGTGACGCAGAATCCGATCGACATTCCCGAGGATGTCGCGGGCCAGCTCGGCAACCGCGTCCAGCATGCGCTCCGCGCCTTCACCCCGCGCGACCAGAAAGCGGTGAAGGCGGCTGCCGAAACCTTCCGTCCCAACCCAAAGGTCGATGTCGCGCGCGAGATCACCGAGCTCAAGGTTGGCGAGGCGCTCGTCTCGTTGCTGATGGCCGACGGCGCGCCCTCGCCGGTCGAGCGCACGTTGATCAAGCCGCCCTGTTCGCGCGCCGGGCCGCTCGACGCCAAGGAGCGCGCGATCATCAAGTCGATCTCGCCGGTCGAGGGCAAATATGACACCGCCGTCGACCGCGAAAGCGCCGAGGAACTGCTCGCTGCCAAGGCCGAACAGGCGCAGGCCGCCGCGATCGAAGCGAAGGCGCAGGTCGAGGCCGACAAGCAGGCCGCGATCGCCGCGAAGGAAGAAGCGAAGCGCAAGGTCGCCGAAGAGAAGGTGCGACTGCAGCAGGAAAAGGCCGCGGCGCGCGAGGCCGCCAAGCCGAGCTTCGCCGAGAAGATGGTCGAGTCGGCGGCGCGGTCGGCGGCGACCAATCTCGGCCGGCAGGTCGCGGGCAAGTTCGGCGGCCAGCTGATGCGCGGGATATTGGGCAGCCTGTTCAAGTGAGCGAAGCCGATGCCGCGTTGATGGAGGCGAGCCTGACCGGCGTCGCCGACGCCGGCATCGACATTCGCCACGCACTGTTCGACCGTTTCTTCGCGGCGTTCCCCGACCGCCGCGCGAGCTTCATGGTCGTCGATGCCTCGTCGCGGCGGATGACCGACGAGACGCTGCAGATGATGTTCGGGCTGGCGAAGGGCGAAGGCTGGGTGTGGCCGCTCGTCGCCGAACTCGTCTTCACCCACCGTGCCTATGGGCCGCTGCCGATCGCCGAATATGACGCCTTCATCGACATGACGGTCGCCGAACTGGGCGCCGCGGCGGGGGCCGCATGGAATGTGGAGGCCGCCGCCGCGTGGCAGCGCCATGCCGACGCGCTCAAGGCAATGATTCGCCGCGCGCGCGCCGAATGGGAAAGCGCGATGCCTGTCGGAACGCCGCAGCCGGCCGACTGACCGGCCGCGGCTCTTCCCCTACTTCGCCTTCAGCCAGGCGGCGATTTCGCTCTTGATCCGCGGCCGGCTGATGCTGCGTTCCTTCAAGCTGGCCAGCGTCTTGTCATACGGCTTGCGCACATCGGCGGGCAGCGGCGCCGCGATCCGCTCGAGCTTCGCGATCATCGCCGGATCGTTCGACGCGGCGGCGAGGCCCGCGAGGAAGCGCGCGCGCGCCGAGGCGTCGATCAGCCGGTCGACCGCGGCCTGGTTCGCCTGCGCGAAATCGACCGCGAGTTCGGGGTGATTTTTCGCAACGGCGCCGATGATCCCGGCGCTGACGGTCTTGCCCGGTTCGTCGGTGAGCGCGAGGTCGAGTGCGCGCTTCGCCAGCGCCGCATCCTTCGCATTGCCGAGGAAGGTGTAGAAGGCGCTGCGTTCGACCGCCGATTTCGACCCCTTCGCCATGGCGCGCAGCTTGGTCCATTCGGCCTCGTTCGCGTTCGCCGCGATGATGTCGAGCCAGCGCGATTTCAGCGGGCCGTCGAGCGTCGCGGGATTGCTGTCGAGCAGCGCGAAGCGGCGGCGCGCCTCCGCCAGCACCCTGGCGTCGCCCAGCGTCCCAAGCGTGCCGAGCAGCTGCGAGCGCAGGATGCTGTCGAGCGCGGGCTCGCCGGCCCGCGCATCGAAACCGAGCCGCTGCATCGCCGGGCCGAGCGCCGCGGTGCCGCGCGCCGCGATTGCTTTGCGCACCGCGGGCTGGTCGTCGAACATGCCGTAAAGCGCGCTATAACGACCCGCCGCATCGCCGAGCAGTTTCTGGTTCGCATCCTGCGGCACCGCCGTCAGCAGGCCGAGCGCGGCGCCCATCGGCTGGTAGCCGGCGTAAGCGAGCGCGAAATTGTCGCCGATCAGCCCGAGCTGGTCGATCGGCGTGAGTTTTGCGAAATCGCCGCGCAGCGCGGTCAGCGCCGCGGGCGAATAAAGCGTGCGATAATAGCCCGCCTGACCCGCATTGAGCAGGACTGCGCCGCAACCGGGCAGGGTCAGTGTGCCAGTACCGCCCGCGACGACCTGCCGCGCGACCGAACCATTGCCGGCGCGCGCGAGGACGGGCACCTGCCAGCGACGATTCTGGGCATCGATGCTGTCCTTGCGATCGCGTGCAAATTCGCTTTGCGTCAGCTGGACGGTCGTGTTGCCGCCCGCGCAGGTCACGCCGCCGACGCGGAGCAACGGAATGCCCGGCTGGTTCGTGAAGTCATGCGCGATCGCAGTCAGCCCCTTCGCGCCCGCCGCCTCGACCGCGTTCCACAGATCGTCGGTGCGCGTGTTCGCATATTTATGCTTGTCCATGTAGGTGCGCAGGCCATCGCGCCAGACATCCTCGCCGGCATAGGCTTCGAGCATCGTGATGACGGCTTCGCCCTTCTGGTAAGTGATCGCGTCGAACGCCTGGTTGGTGTCCTCGACGGTGCGGATCGTCTGGACGATCGGGTGGGTGGTTGCAAAGGCGTCGAGCGCCATCGCCCCCTCGCGGCCGTCGACGCGGTCGAGCAAGGGCTGCCAGTCTGGATGGAAATGGTCGCTCGCCTTGGTTTCCATCCAGCTCGCGAAGCCTTCGTTGAGCCACAGGTCGTCCCACCACGCCATGGTGACGAGATCGCCGAACCATTGGTGCGCGACCTCATGCGCCTGCGTCGTGTAGATCTGCTGGCGCGTCGCATCGCTGGTGATCTTCGGATCGTCGAGCAGGATGCGTTCGAAGGTGAAGATCGCCCCCCAATTTTCCATCGCGCCGAAAAATTGCGACTGGCCGGGGCCCGCGACATTGTCGAGTTTGGGCAGCGGATAGGGCTGGCCGAAATAGTCGCGGTAATAACCGAGCAGCGGGCCGAGGCTGTCGAGCGCGAAGCGCGCCTGCTCGCCCGATCCCTTGGGCGAGACGATGCCGACCTCGGCGCCGCTCTCGCTCTTCGCCGCGAGCCGCTCGAAATTCCCGGTCGCGAAGAAGAGGAGGTAGGACGACATTTTGGGCGAGATCTGGAAGGTCACCTTCTTCTTGCCGCCCGCGACGGGGGTTTCGCTCGTGACGGGCATGTTGCTCACCGCAAGGTCGCCCGCCGGAACGGTTGCGGAGAGGGTGAAGGTGGCCTTGTAGCTCGGCTCGTCGAAGCTCGGGACGAAGCGGCGGGCATCGGGCGCCTCGAACTGGGTGAACAGACCGCGCGTCTCGCCCCCACTGACCTTGTCGGGATAATCGAGCGCGAAAAGTCCGTTCGCCTGCGTGTTGATCACCCCGGTGTAGCGGGTGCTCAGGCGGTATTTGCCGGGCACAAGCGGCGCGGGGGCGGTGAAGCTCGCGGTCTGCGCTGCGGCGTCGATTGCGACGGTCAGCGGGATCGTCTTGCCGTCGGCGCCGGTCAAGCTCGCGCTTGCGAAGCTGAGGTCGAGCGCATTCAGCGTCAGCGTTGCCGAGGGTTCGTAAAGTTCGAGATCGATGCCTGCCTCGCCGGCAAAGCTCAGCGCCTTTGCGTCGGGCGTCACGCTGATGTCGTAATGCATCGGCCGCGCGATCCGCGGCAGCTGGCTCGGCACGCTCGTGTCGAGCGGCGCGCCGGCCAACGCGGGTGGTGCCGCAGCGACGGGCGTAGGGGATTCGACCCCGGCTTGGGCAGCGCAGGCGGCGAGGCTGAGCGACGAGACGGCGGCAACAAGCAGATGACGAGTCGGATATTTCATGGATGCGATCCCCGGTGTGATTATTCGGCCCGGCTAGGCTCCTGCACCCGCCGGCGCAACGCCCCCTTTCGGCAGGCCGTCGTCTGGGCTCGACAGACGGCACGCGATGCGGCAGCTTGGGTTGCATGACAAAACCCATATTGCCTGGAGAGGTAGCCGCCGCCGTTGTCGACCCCGTCGCATATGGCAATTGGGACCCGCTGCACGAGCAGCTTGCCTGGGCGCGCGTGAACGCGCCGCTGGCCGTTGCCGAGAATCACGACCATGACCCGTTCTGGCTGGTGACGCGCCACGCCGACATCATGGCGATCAGCCGCGATCCGCAGCGCTTCGCGAACGGCATCCGCCCGACGGTGCTGACCAACCGCGACGGCGAGGCGCTGGCGCGCGCGGCGACCCCGAATAATGACGGCCATCTGATCCGCTCGCTGGTCCAGATGGATGCCCCCGATCACATGAAATACCGGCTGCTGACGCAGAGCTGGTTCATGCCCAAGAATTTGAAGATCGTCGAAGATCGCATCCGCCAGATCGCGCGCGAAACGGTCGATCATATGCTCGCGGCCGGCGGAGAAACCGACTTTGCGCGCGATGTAGCGGCGCACTATCCGCTGCGCGTCATCATGGATATCCTGGGTGTGCCGCCCGAAGACGAGCCGCGCATGCTGATGCTGACGCAGCAATTGTTCGGCCCGACGGATCCGGAGCTTAACCGCAGCCGCGAGGCCATCACGTCGGCCGAACAGGCGATCGCGATGCTCAACTATGTCATCGCCGATTTCGAAAATTATTTCGGCGCGCTGACCGCCGACCGCCGCGCCAATCCGCGCGAGGATATTGCGACAGTCATCGCGAACGCCATGGTCGGCGGCGAACAGATCCCCGACCGCGAGCTCGCGGGCTATTATATGATTATCGCGACTGCGGGACACGACACGACGAGCGCCTCCACCGCAGGCGCGATCATGGAACTCGCCAAGAACCCTGCGCTGTTCGAACGGTTCCGCGCGGCCGACAGCGACAAGGCGGGGCTGATCGAGGAAGCGATCCGTTGGACCACCCCGGTCCAGCATTTCATGCGCAGCGCGAAAGAGGATGTCGAAATCGGCGGCCAGACGATTCGCGAAGGCGACTGGCTGATGCTGAACTATGTCTCGGGCAATCGCGACGAGGCTGTGTTTGGCGATCCCTTTGCGTTCAACCCCGACCGCGAGAAGAACCAGCAGATCGCTTTCGGTTTCGGCGCGCACGTCTGCCTTGGTCAGCATCTCGCGCGGATGGAAATGCGTATCCTCATGGAAGAATTGCTGCCGCGGCTGAAAAGCCTCGAACTGACGGGCGAACCCGCACGCGTCGAATCGGTGTTCGTCGGCGGGCTGAAGCGCCTGCCGGTCCGGTTCGAGGCGGCCTAGTCGGTCCAGCCGCCTTTTTCGACATTGGAACAAACGCCTGTCCACCGCGTTTCGATGCGGCTGTCAAAGGAGTTTGCTATGATTCCCTGGAAGAAGGCTGCGGTCTCGCTCGCCGCTATTTCGATGGTTGTTTCGCCGGTGGTCGCTTCGGCCGCGCCGCGTGCGCTTTCCGTTATCGACGACCAGAATGACCTCGAAGGCGCAAGCTGGATTGCGATCGTGCTGGGCCTCGCGATCATCGCCGGCGGCGTGTGGCTGGCGGTCGATGGCGACGATGATCCGGTAAGCCCGTAAACACCGCCCGATAATTCGGCCCGGCTAGATTTTCTCGGCTGGGAAGAATCGCGCGACGACCTCGCTCGCCAGTCGGGCGGGTCGCAGCGTTTTGGCGTCGATGCAGCACCAGCTCGACTTGACCTCGGCGAGCACCTCTTCGCCGCGCTTGATGATCGTTTCGTAAAAGGCGCGTGCGCCCTGAACCTTTTCGAGGATCACGGTCGCAATGACCTGATCGTCCAGAAAGGCGGGGCGACGGTAGGTGATTTCGTGCTTCAGCGCGACCCACAGATGCGCCGCGACGGCATCGGGCGGCGCGATGTGGCGCCAGTGCGCGAGAACCGCCTCCTGAACCCAGCTGAGATAGTGGGCATTGTTCACATGACCCATGAAATCGATCTGGTCGGAACCGACGGCAATCGCATGATCGTGCGGAAGGGAAGCGGAACTCATATCGCTGACACTAATGTCAATATTTTGTGACGGAAAGATGAATCTGGGCTGTAGCCCGATTTTGGGCGCAAGCGTCCAATATCGGTCATGACGGGCATGATAGAAGTCTCCTGCAATCATGCGGAGGGATGTCATGGAGCATGTTTTCGTCGCCCTGCCGGGCAGCGCCGATGGCGCGGGGTCGTACGACAAGATCTTCCTGCGCGACGATCATGGCAAGAAGGTTCGCGAAGTCTTGTGGGGCGACTGGCTGACGCTGGCGCCCGACATGCCGCAGGCCGGCGAGTGGCGCTGGGTCCGGTGGGCGTGGAAGGATGAGGCGAAGCGCCGGCTGCTGAAGATTCGCGCCAGCGAGGTTACCGACCGCCGCCCGCTCGAAATGATCTTCCTTGACGTCGGGATCGGCGACGGGTCGGTGCTGATCACCCCTGAGCGCGCGACCGACCCCGGCTTGCCGGCGGGGCAGCAGGAACGCGTCATTATCGTCGACGCGGGCAAGGGGCAGGCGATGCGCGATTTCCTCGATTCGCGTTTCGGCACCTATCGTGCGGGCATGGCGTTCCACGCCGCGGTGATCAGTCACGCCGACCTCGATCATTATGGCGGCTTTCGCAGCATCTTTTCGAACAAGGATATCAGCTTCGAGCATCTCTATCACAATGGGGCGCTCGAATTGCCGACCGGCGAGGGGCTCGAGGGCATGGGCGGCGTCACCGAGCCCGATGCCGACGGGGTGCGCTACCTGAAACGGATCGTCGAAAGCGACGCAGCGGCGCGCGCGCTCTATGATCCGGCGGGGACCCCGTCGAGCCGGACCTTTGCCAAGCTGATTGCGACCGCGATCGCCAAGGGCAATGTCGGCAGCTTTTCGATGCTGTCGACCGAACATGGCAGCTTCGCGCAAGGTGCCCGCTGGATGCCGGGCTTCGCGCCGGGCGAGCGCGATGGCTATACGATCGAGGTGCTCGGCCCATGGGTCGAGTGCGACGCCACGGGCAAGCTGCGGCTGCGCGTCTTTGGCGATGCTGCCAAGACGAAGAACGGCCATTCGGTGATCCTGCGCCTGCGCTTCGGCGAATTCTCGATCCTGTTCGGCGGCGATCTCAACACGGCCTCCGAACGCTTCCTCCTGACGCGCTACGCCGGGCTCGACGCCTGGCCGCAGGACGAGGCGGACCGCGATGCGATGCTCGACGCGGCGCGCGTCCGGTTCCGCTCGGACGTGATGAAGGCGTGCCACCATGGCGCGTCGGACGTCACCGACGAATTTCTGAGCGCGGTGAATCCGGCGGCGTTCGTCATCTCTTCGGGCGATGACGATGTGAATTATGTCCATCCACGACCCGACCTGCTCGGCCGGCTCGGGAAAGCGGGGCGCGGCGCCGCACCGGTGCTGCTATCGACCGAGTTGCAGCGTTCGACGCGCGAGACCGAGGATGCGGCGCTCGTCAAACGGCTCAAACGCAACATCGACCTGCTTGCGGCGGGCGGTCCGAGCATGGACGAAAACGGGGCGCCCTTGTCGGATACTGCGCGCAAGGCGGCGCGCGAGGCGCTGGCGAAGGCGATGAACGCCGACGTCGACACGCTGGGCCGGTCCAATGTCAGCGTCGACGGCGCCATCTATGTCAAGACCGACGGCAAGCGCCTGATCGCTGCGTTCAAGAAGGAAACGCAGGACGCCAACAACAAATGGTTCTGGTACAGCTATGCGCTGAAAGGCGATCAGACGATGGATCTGGTGCCGCGCCCCGAACATTAAGCCGCCAGGCGAATCAACCCCGTCCGCGATAGGGCGCGACCCCCTGATCGGGGAGCCAGAGGCCCTCCGGCGGCGCGCTCGATTGCCAGAAGACGTCGATCGGGATGCCCCCGCGCGGGTACCAGTAGCCGCCAATGCGCAGCCAGCGGGGCTGCATTTCGTCGAACAGGCGGCGGCCGATGCCGACTGTGCAATCCTCGTGGAAACCTGCGTGGTTGCGGAAGCTGCCGAGAAACAGCTTCAGGCTCTTCGATTCGACGATCGTGTCGCCGGGCGCATAATCGATGACGAGATGCGCGAAATCGGGCTGGCCGGTTACCGGGCAAAGCGAGGTGAATTCGGGCGCGGCGAAGCGCACGAGATAAAGCTCGCCGGCGCGCGGATTGGGGACATAATCGAGGACGGCCGCCTCGGGAGCGGCAGGAAGTTCGCTGGATTGGCCGAGATGTTTCGGCGCCAGCGGCGTGGGGCTGGAATCGGTCATGGAAAGGCTCTAGTGCGCAGCGCGGCCGATGTCACCGATCTCGTTGGACGGAAGCGGCCGGGTTCAGCGCCAATTCAGCGGCGCAGACACTATATTTGGTTCGAGGTCGCGGAAGAAGAATGACGAACGGAAAAACGGGGCAGGGAAGCAAGGCGGCGTCGCTGCCGCTGACCGCGCTCGTGCTGTTGCTGGCGGGGGGCGTCCCCGTGCAGGCACAGGACACGACTCCGACTCCGGCGCCCTCGTCGACCCGCCCGCTCGATTTCCGCCTGCCGCCCGCTCCCGATGAAGGCCGCACCCCGGGCGTGCAGGGCCCATCGGATAATGGCCTGCCGCCGGTCGCGCCCGGCGAGCGGCGCGGCCAGCCCGCCCCGACCCCCACGCCAACCCCGGTCCAGCCAGCAACGCCGCCGCGCGTAATGCCGACGCAGCCCGCGACGGTGGCGACGCCCGCGCCGGCACCCGCTCGCCGCGATACGCCCACGACGGCAACCCCGCGCGCGGCGCCTGCGCCCGACGCCGCAGCGCCGGCGCTTCCGGCCGCGACCGACAGCGCGGCGCTGCCGCCGCTCGATCCGGCGGCGACGCCCGCTCCGCCCGCGACAGATGCGGCGCCGGTTGCGGCAGACGAGACGTTGCCTGCCGCACCGCCGGCGCCCGCCCCGTCGGGCACGCCGCTTTGGGCCTGGCTGCTCGCCGCGCTCGCCGCGGTTGGCGTCGGTTATTGGTACTGGCGCCGCCGCACGGCACCTGCAGGTCCGGTCGTCGACGAGATCGAAGAGGCGCCGCGACCTATCGCTCCGCGCCCCGCGACTCGCGCCGCCCCGCCCGCGTCTAAACCCGCTACCTCGTCGGTGCCCAAACCCGCTGCCGCGCCGGCGCCACGCGCCGCTGCCCCGCAACCGGCGCGCGCGCCGATGCCGCAGCCCGAGCCGCAGGCTGCTCACCCGCTTGTCACCCGCCCGGCCGGCGAGCAACGCGCCATCGTCGGCATGACGCTCGACATTCGCAGCATTCGCCTCGCGCCCGACCATGTCGCGGTCGGTTTCGCGCTCAACCTGCTCAATCAGGGCACCGCCCCCGCAACGGGCATGATGGTCCGCATCGCGCTCAATCAGGGGTCAGCGATGAACGAGCCTGTGCTTGCGCGCTTCTTCGACGGAGCGGGCGGCAGCGTGCTGCGCGACGACATGGCGCTCGCCGTCGGAGCGGGCGAAGAATTGTCGACCGAAGTCATGTTGCCGCGCGCCACGATCGAACCGCTGATGATCGGCGGCAAGCCGATGCTCGTCCCCGTCATCGCGTTCGACGTCACCTATCATTGGGACGGCGAGGGCGAGGCGTTCGGCCAGAATGCGGGTAGCTTTGTCATCGGCCGCGAACAGGGCGCGAGCGGGAGCGAAAAGCTCGCACCGTTGCCGCTCGACCGTGCCTCCTATGCGGTCGACCGGCCCGGCGCGCGCGCGACGGCGATCAAGCGCGCGCAATAGTTTGGCTTGAAATGGCACTGCTTTTTTGTTGCGGTGCAGCATCGTCTGAGGCACATCTCGACCGCGCTTGAAAAAG
The DNA here is from genome assembly GCF_014873485.1 of Sphingopyxis sp. OAS728. NCBI lineage: Bacteria > Pseudomonadati > Pseudomonadota > Alphaproteobacteria > Sphingomonadales > Sphingopyxidaceae > Sphingopyxis > Sphingopyxis sp. OAS728. The sequence continues at coordinate 3,324,355 of NZ_JADBDT010000001.1, forward strand.
CGCCGGGCGGGGCATAGGCTGACTATCCCCGGAAAGAAGCCACAGCAGGATGGCCGGGACAGGGACAGGCAAACAAGGTTCCCGACCGGCCGCAACAGGAGCATGACATGGACGCCTTGGTCTCAACCGACTGGCTGGAACGCGAACTGGGGGCATCGGACCTGCGGGTCGTCGATGCGACGAAATTCCTCGCCGACGAAGGGCGCGACGCCCGCGCCGAATATGAGGCGGGCCACATTCCGGGCGCGGTATTCATGGACCTGACCGAGCTTGCCGATACGACCAGTGGTATCGACAATATGGCGCCGCCCGCCGAAAAATTCGCCAGCCGCATGCAATCGCTGGGCCTCGGCGACGGCAGCCGCATCGTGATCTATGACGACAGCCCGCTGAAGAGCGCGGCGCGCGCCTGGTGGCTGCTGAAGCTGTTCGGGGCGCACGATGTCGCACTGCTCGATGGCGGCCTCGCCAAATGGAAGGCCGAGGGCCGCGCACTCGAAATGGGCAAGCAGACGCTGCGCCACCGCCATTTCACTGTGTGGCGCGACGCGAAGGCAGTCCGCACCAAGGAACAGGTGCAGGCCAATCTCGACAGCGGCGCCGAACAGCTCGTCGACGCGCGCCCCGCAGCGCGCTTTACCGGCGAAGAACGCGATCCGCGTCCGGGTGTCGCACCCGGCCATATCCCGGGCTCGCGCAGCCTGCCGCACAGCGAGCTGTTCAACGCCGACGGCACCTGGAAACAGGGCGACGCCCTCAAGGCGGCCTTCGACGCAGCCGGGGTCGATCTCGACAAGCCGCTCGTCACGACCTGCGGCAGCGGCATGACCGCGACCGTCGTCGCTTTCGGCGCGCATCTGCTCGGCAAGGACGATGTCGCGGTTTACGACGGCAGCTGGGTCGAGTGGGGCGCCGATCCGGCGACGCCCAAGGCGACCGGCGCGGCCTGACGCCTAGCCGGCCCGAATATCCATCTGTCGAAGGGTGGATTTTGCCCAATGCTCCGCTAACAAGCGGGGATGAACAACAGCGACGATGACAGCCTCCGCCCTGCGACGAAACTGGTGCAGGGCGGGCGGCGCCCCGAATGGACCGGCGACCCGCGGCTCGGCGGCGGCGTCGTCAACCCGCCGGTGTGGCGTGCCTCGACGATTCTCTACGACAATATCGCCGACCTGAAGGCGCGCGGGCACGCGACGCACGACAAGCTCTATTACGGCCGGCGCGGGACGCCGACGGTGTGGGCGCTTGCCGACGCGCTGACGCAGATGGAGCCGGGCGCCGAGGGGACCCTCCTCTATCCGTCGGGGGTTGCCGCCAATTCGGCCGGGCTGCTCGCGCTCTTGTCGCCCGGCGATCATCTGCTGATGGTCGACAGCGCCTATGAACCGACGCGCGCCTTCTGCAACGCCATGCTCGCACGGCTCGGGGTCGAAACCACCTATTATGATCCGCTCGTCGGCGCGGGTATCGCCGACCTCATCCGCCCGGAGACGAAGCTGATCTTCCTCGAATCGCCGGGCAGCCTGACCTTCGAGGTGCAGGATATTCCGGCGATCGTCGCGGCGGCGCGCGAACGCGGCGTGCTGACGATGCTCGACAACACCTGGGCGACGCCGCTGCTCTTCCCGGCGATCGCGCACGGCGTCGACGTGACGATGATGAGCCTCACCAAATATGTCGGCGGGCATAGCGATGCGATGATGGGATCGCTCACCGCGACGAAAGCGGTGTGGCCGCGACTGCGCAGCGCCACCTACCAGCTCGGCCAGGCGGTTTCGCCCGACGATTGTGCGTTGATGTTGCGTGGGCTGCGGACGCTCGATGTGCGGATGCAGCGTCAGGGTGAAAACGGCCTCGTCGTCGCGAACTGGCTCGCGGGGCGCGCCGAGGTCGGCCGCGTGCTCCACCCCGCGCTGCCGGGCGATCCCGGCCATGCGATCTGGTCGCGCGATTTTGGCGGCACAAGCGGGCTGTTCGGCTTCACGCTGAAGGGCGCCGACGAGGCGGGGCGAACGCATTTCATCGATTCGCTCGCCCATTTCGGGATCGGCTTCAGCTGGGGCGGCTATGAAAGCCTCGTCGTGCCGAGCAACCCCGAGACGATCCGCACGGCCACCGCGTGGACCGACCCCGATCCGCTCGTGCGCCTGTCGATCGGGCTCGAGGACCCCGCCGACCTGATCGTCGACCTCGAACGCGGCTTTGCCGCGATGGCGGGATGATCGCGATGGATGAGCTGCCCGACGGCATCCTCCGCACGGTGGAAGCGCTGAAGGCGATCGGCATCGATGTCGGCGCGTATCGGCTGTCGCTCTATGGGCTGCTTTCGACGATCGTCGTCGCGGTGCTGCTCTACTTCGCGGTGCGGGTGCTGCTCCGCGCGATCAAATGGCTGCTCCGCCGCGATACGCGAATCGACGCGACGCAGCGCCTGCTCGCCGAAAAGCTGATCGCGATCGCGCTGTTCGTCTTTGCGTCGCTGTTCGGTATCGACCTGCTTGGCATCGACCTGACCGCGCTTGCGGTTTTTTCGGGCGCCGCCGGCCTCGCGATCGGTTTCGGGCTGCAAAAGACCGTCGGCAATCTGATCGCAGGAATCATCCTGCTCATGGACCGTTCGATCAAGCCCGGCGACATCATCGTCGTCGGCGACGGCAGTTCGATGGGCGGATCGACGCTGCCCGGCGGGGTGCCCAATGTCGGGCGCGTCGCGAAGATCGGGGTGCGCGCGGTCAATGTCGTCACCCGCGACGGCAAGAAGCATCTGATTCCGAACGAGCTGTTGATGACGCAGCCGGTCGAGAATTGGAGCTATGCGAGCCCCGAGGTGCGCGTGCGGATGCGCGTGCCGGTGGGTTATGCCTGCGATTTGCGGCTCGCGCAGCGGCTGATCATCGAAACCGCGACCGCGAACCCGCGCATATTGAACGAGCCCGAACCCGCGGTGTGGATCACGGCGTTCGGCGAACGCGCGGTCGAGCATGAACTGCGCTACTGGATTTCAGACCCCGAGGCTGGGCTCGGCAATATCCAGGGTGAGGTGTTCCTGGGGATATGGGACCGTTTCAAGGAAGCCGGGATCGCCATTCCCTATCCGCGGCAGGATGTGCGGATTGTCGGGGCGCCGGACGAGAGCCCGGCGCCCACGGAGAAGAATTAGAAGCCGATCTTCTTGGCGCGCTCGATGCACTCGACAATGATGCGCTTCGCCTCGTTGACATCGCCCCAGCCGTTGAGCTTCGCCCATTTGCCGGGTTCGAGATCCTTATAGTGGGTGAAGAAATGCTCGATCTGCTGCAGCACGATCGGCGGCATGTCGGTGTAGCTCGCAACATCGGCATAATAGGGGAAAGTCTTGTTGACCGGGACGCAGAGCAGCTTTTCGTCGCCGCCGGCATCGTCTTCCATCATCAGCACGCCGATCGGGCGGCATTTGACCACCGCGCCCGCGACGATCGGCGAACGCGCAACGACCAGCGCGTCGAGCGGATCGCCATCCTCACCGAGCGTGTGCGGGACGAAGCCATAGTTGGCGGGATAGCGCATCGGCGTGTGCAGGAAGCGGTCGACGAAGAGCGCACCCGACGCCTTGTCGAATTCATATTTCACCGGCTCGCCGCCGATCGGAACTTCGATCAGGACGTTGAGGCTGTCGGGCGGGCTGTCGCCGGCGGGGATCAGGTCGATGCGCATGGGAGAAGTCAGTCCTTATTCTGTTCTCCGCCGAATCTTTTACAGTCGGCGGCGCGGCGCCAATAGCTGATCGAACCAGTCGGGGCCACTCCCCGTTTTTTCGAGGTGCGGCCAGCGCAGGCCGCCATGATAGTCGATCTCGACATTGCGATAGCGCCCGCCGCGCTCGACGAGCAGCCGCACCGGGGTCTTGCCGTCGGTCGCGGCGCGAATCGCAGTCTCGATCCGTTCGCGGCTATAGGTCTGTCCGTCGACCGCGACGATCTTGGTGCCGTTGACGATATCGGCCTTGAATGCGGGGCCGTTCCACAGGATCGTGTCGGCATTGCCGTCCTTGTCGATCACCAGCCCGAGCGAATGGGTGAGGTCGGTCTTTTTCGATTCGGCCATCCGGTCGCGGTCATAGGCGTTGGGCGCGTTGCGCCAGACAAGGCGGTAGCCAGCAAGCTCGATGCCGCCGGTGGGCGCGGGCCGGCCACTGGCCTGCATCCGATCGCGAAGGAAGGTCGCCCAGTCATAGGGGTGGACGGCGTTCAGCGCTGCGACGACATCGTCGAAATCATAGGTGTCCTGGCCAAAGTCGCCCTCGCGCCCGCCAAAGAAAGCCTTCGCGAAATCGTCGAGGCTCTTCGCGTTGTTCGTCGCCTGGCGAATCATCATGTCCGCCTCGAGCCACATCAGCGAGCCTTCGTTGTAATAATCCTCGCTGCGCGACCAGCTCGCGAAGGGCTTGGCCTTGCGTGCCGCGATGATCGGGTCGAGCGTCGTATCCTCGACCGAGCGCCACTCGCGCCCCGGCTGGACGCTGTAGTTTCCGGCATTGGTCGCCCATTCGGCGAGAACCATCTCCTTCGACTGCATCCCCGAGCGGCCGGCGAGGACGAGATCCCAGAAGCTCGTCTGGCCCTCGTACACCCACAGCAGATTGTCCTGCATCGGCGTGCGGAAGTCGGCGGTCCACATCTTGTCCGGGCGGCGATATTTGCCGTTCCAGCTGTGCGTCAGCTCGTGCGGGAGCAGCCCGCGCTGCGAGTCATTGTCGTCCCATTTGGTGAAATAGTCGGGATTGCGGCTGTTCTCGCTCGACCGATGATGTTCGAGCCCGATCCCGCCGAGTTCATCGCTGAGCGCGAGCAGGAATTCATAGCGGTCGAAATGGCGCACGCCGAACAGCGCGACGGCCTCGGACACCAGCGCCGCGTGGCGCGCGATATGGTCGGGGCTCGCCTCGAGGTATTTGGCTTCGTCGGCGACGACGTTCAGCGTCACCCTGTTGCCGAGATCCCATTTGCGGAAAAATTTGCCGGCGAACATCGGGCTGTCGACGAGCACCTCATAGTTGGTCGGCGCGAAGCTGTAGCGGTTGCCCGAGACCTTGAGGCCGTCGAGCGCCGATGCGCCGGTCCAGCCGTCGGGCAAGGTGACTTCGAGCTGCACCGGGATGGCGCGGGTGAAATAGCCCGCCGGATAAAGGCTGACCTGCTCCCATTGCAGGTTCATCATCGCCGGGGTGACGACCACCCGGCCTTCGCTCGTCCGGGTCGGCGACAGGAAATCAAAGGCGACGTCGATGCTCTTCACCCCTGCGGGCACTTCGACGTCGAAGGCGTAGACGTCGGTCGGCTGGCGCGTCCAGGCCAGCGGCCTGCCGCCGGCGCTGGGCTGGAAGCCCGCCATTTCGGCGATCGCGCCGCGCGGTGCGTGCTTGCCGGGCAGCCATTCGGGATAGAGGAGGGTGAGCTTGCCTGCCTTCGCCACCGGGATCGTCTGCCGCACATGAAAGATGCCACGCGCAAAGTCGGTCGCGTCGACCTTGAGCAACATGGTGCCCGGATAGGGCTTGTCGGCGGGCAGCGGGATCGTCAGCGGCTGGACGACCGGCTGCGGGCGACTGTAGCTGTCCTGGGCGGCGGCGGGAAGAAAGGCGAGGGGCGCGGCGATGACGGCCGATGCGACGAACAGTGCTTTTTTCATGCCGCCCCTCTGCCGCCAAACGTCAGCGAGGTCCAGCGCGCGCTCTGCAAGCGCACTTTGCCTTTCGACGAAAAACCATTAGACGCCGCCGCCATGAGCAAGGACAAATCCGCCAAAATCCCGACCCCGCAGGCTGTGCGCGGCACGCAGGACATGCTCGGCGATTTCGCCGACCGCTTTCAGCATGTCGTCGACACGTTCGAACGGGTGCGCCGTCTCTATGGCTATAAGCGGATCGAGGTGCCGGTGATCGAACCGACCGCGGTGTTCGCGCGCAGCCTTGGCGAGACGACTGACGTGGTGTCGAAGGAAATGTATTCGTTCGAGGATCGCGGTGGCGAGTCGATCACGCTGCGCCCCGAATTTACCGCCGGGATCGCACGCGCGTACATCACCAACGGCTGGCAGCAGTTCGCGCCGCTGAAGGTCGCGACGCACGGCGCGCTGTTCCGCTACGAGCGCCCGCAAAAGGGCCGCTATCGCCAGTTTCATCAACTCGACGCCGAAGTGCTCGGCAGCGACAGCCCGCTCGCCGACGCCGAACTGCTCGTCTTCGCCGACCAGCTTCTGAAGGAACTCGGCATTTCCGAAGGCGTGACGCTGACGCTCAACACGCTGGGTGATGCCGCGAGCCGCGATGGCTGGCGCGCGGCGCTGGTCGATCATTTCGAAGCGCACCGCGGCGATCTGTCCGAAGACAGCGTCGCGCGGCTCGACAAGAATCCGCTGCGCATTCTCGACAGCAAAGATCCCAAGGATCGCCCGATTGCCGACAGCGCGCCGGACATCGACGCGTTCCTCACCAGCGAAGCGCAGGATTTCTTCGGCGCCGTGACGGCGGGCCTCGATGCCGCGGGCGTCGCTTGGGAACGCAATGCGCGGCTCGTGCGCGGGCTCGACTATTATCGCCACACCGCCTTTGAGTTCGTCACCGATCGGCTGGGCGCGCAGGGCACCGTGATCGGCGGCGGCCGCTATGACGGCCTAATCGAAGCGCTCGGTGGTCCGCCCACCGCGGCGGTAGGCTGGGCCGGCGGGATCGAGCGGCTGTCTATGTTGCTCGCCGACGATGTGATCGACAGCCACCTCGACGCTGTGATCGCGGTCGAAGACGACAGCCAGCTCGCACTCGCGATGCATGCGCTCACCGCGCTTCGTGGTGGCGGCTTTTCAGCCGAGATCGTGGCTAGCGGGTCGCCGCGCAAGCGCTTCGACAAGGCGGCGAAGATTCCCGCGCATGCCCTGATCTCGGTCGGCACGCGCGACGGGGCACCGCACGTCAATGTGCGCGGCGATGGCGATCGTGCGAAGGCGGCAGAGGCGCTCGTTCGCGCACTCTGATGGCCCAGGTTTCCGAAAAGCAGATCGACGCCATCATCGAACGCCACGCCGCGTTGCAGGCGCGTATGGCGACGGGCGACATGGCGCCCGCCGATTTCGTCGCGGCGTCGAAGGAGTTCGCCGAACTCGAACCCGTCGCGAAGGCGGCGGCGGAAGTCGCGCGGCTCCGCGGCGAACTCGTGTCGCTGAACGAAATGCTCGCCGATCCCGAAATGAAAGCGATGGCGGCCGAGGAAATCGCGGAGGTCGAGGTGGCATTGCCCGCCGCCGAGCATGATCTCGCCCTCCAACTGCTGCCCAAGGATGTCGCTGACGCGCGCGCCGCGATGCTCGAAATCCGCGCCGGGACGGGCGGCGACGAGGCGGCGCTGTTCGCGGGCGATCTGCTCCGCATGTACAGCCGCTACGCCGACGGGCAGGGATGGAAGGTCGAAATCATCTCGGCGAACGAGGCCGAAATGGGCGGCTACAAGGAAGTCGTCGCGTCGGTGACCGGGCAGGGGGTGTTCGCCAAATTGAAGTTCGAAAGCGGCGTCCACCGCGTCCAGCGTGTCCCCGCGACCGAAAGCCAGGGGCGCATCCACACGAGCGCGGCGACCGTCGCGGTGCTGCCCGAGGCCGAGGAAGTCGATGTCGCGATCAACGACAGCGACCTCAAGATCGATATCTACCGCGCATCGGGCGCCGGCGGGCAGCACGTCAACACGACCGATTCGGCGATCCGCATCACGCATATCCCGTCGGGCCTTGTTGTCATCCAGCAGGACCAGCGCAGCCAGCACAAGAACAGGGCCAAGGCGATGCAGGTGCTGCGCGCGCGGCTCTATGACCTCGAGCGCGAGAAGATCCACAGTGCCGAGGCCTCGGCGCGCAAGTCGATGGTCGGGTCGGGCGACCGCTCCGAACGCATCCGCACCTATAATTTTCCGCAGGGGCGCGTGACCGATCACCGCATCAACCTGACACTCCACCGCCTCCCCGAAATTATCGAAGGCGCGATGGACGAACTGATCGACGCGCTGATCGCCGAGGATCAGGCGCAGCGGCTTGCGGGGCTGGGTGACTGAGGTTGCGTCCGCGCTGCGCGACGCGGCGCAGCGATTGGCGGCGGTATCGGATACGGCGCGCCTCGATGCCGAATTGTTGATGGCACATGCGCTGGGCGTTGAGCGGCAGGCACTGTTGCTCGATCCGACGCGGTTTGCCGTTCCGGATCGTTTCGCCCAACTCGTGGCGTTTCGGATGGAACATCAGCCGATCGCCTATATCCTTGGCTATCGTGACTTCTGGACGATCCGCATCGGCGTTGGCCCCGGCGTCCTGATCCCGCGCCCCGACAGCGAAACGTTGATCGAGGCGGCGGTCAGTCATTTCGGTTCGACGGGCCCGGCTCGCATCCTCGATCTCGGCACTGGGCCCGGCACATTGCTTTTTGCGGCGCTGAGCGAATGGCCCGACGCACGCGGGGTCGGCGTCGACGCGAGCGCCACCGCGCTGGACTATGCGAAGGCGAATGCGCGGGCGCTCGGGATGGAAGAGCGGACGAAGCTGCTGCCCGGCGACTGGGGATCGGGACTCGACGGCCAATTCGACCTCATCCTCTGCAATCCGCCCTATATTGCCGAGTCCGAAGCGCTGATGCCCGATGTCGCCGATCACGAGCCGCCGGGCGCGCTTTTTGCCGGCGCCGATGGTCTCGACGACTATCGCCGCATCATCCCTGATTTGCCGCGCCTTTTGGCGCCGGGCGGCGCTGCAATCCTTGAAATCGGGGCGACGCAGCATATGTTGGTGAGGCAACTCGCCGAAGCGGCGGGATTTGCAGTCGCCTGCACCCGGGATCTGGGCGGGCGCGACAGGGCGCTGAAGCTGACCCGCCCCTGACACGCCCACACGAATTTTCTTGGTTTCCGCCGCAAAGCGCGGTAGGGGCGGCTTACAGACCTGATCGGGGTCCCTTTGGCGATGCGGACAGCATCGATACTGGTCCGGCTGGTCTGCTTCCCACTTACGATGCTGGTGCGGGACCGTGGGGTCCGGCGCAAGCGGTAAAGGGCAAGAGCCGCGCAAGGAGCGCGGGCACGACGCGCGGGTGGCGCGGTCGGCCAAAAGGGGTTGGCATAGCTTATTAGCTTATCGACAGGATGTCTCAGTTGAACATGAACAACCGGCAGAACGGTCGCCGTCGCGGCCGTAACAACAACAGCAACAATAATAACAATCGGCCGCAATCGGGCGGACGCGGCGGGGTCGATCAGGCCAACCGCATCGACAGCCGCGCGCGCGGCAACGGCGCCCAGATGATCGAGAAGTACCGCAACCTCGCGCGCGACGCGCAGCTTGCCGGCGACCGGGTCCAGACCGAATATTATCTGCAGTTCGCCGACCATTATTTCCGCGTCGTGAGCGATTTCCGCGCCCGCCAGGAAGAAAAGGCCGCGGCGAACGGGCAGGAACGCAGCCACGACCGTAGCCGCGAGATTCGCGGCGTCGAAGATTTCGACGGCCATGACGACACCGACAGCGATTTCGAAGCCGATACCGGCCGCGACGACAGCGACAATGGCGACGACCGCGGCGAACGGAACGATCGCGGCAATGATCGGGGCGACCGCAACGAGCGGAACGACCGTGGCCAGCGCGACAATCGCGGCAACCGCGAACCGCGCGGCGACCGCGACGACGACAATCGCGGCAATCGCGAACCGCGCGGCAATCGCGACGATGACAGTCGCGGCAACCGCCAGCCGGCGCGCAGCCGCCCGGCTCGAGGGCGCGACGAGGACGAGGTCCGCGACGATCGGAATGATCGCAGCGAAGCGCCCGCCGTGCGCGAAGAAGCCGCCGAGCAAGAACCCGCTCCGCGTCCCGCGCGGCGCCCCGCGCGCCGCGCGCGTCAGGAAGAAGACAATAGTGACAACGGCAACGCCGGGATCGACACCGCCGTCCTGCCGCCCGCGATCGGGCGCCCCGAACGCAGCGCCGAAAGCGATGTCGCTGACGAAGCGCCCGCCGCCAAGCCGCGCCGTACGCGCCGCACGCTGGCGACGCGCAACACCGACGTCGAAGCGGCCGAATAAGCCAACGATTTCACGCTGGTTTTTCCGATTCGCATGACATAGCCTCCCCGCGGGATATCCTGCGGGGAGGTTTTTTATGCGCGTGTTGGCCTTGGCCTGTTTGCCGCTGCTCGTCGGCGGGACGTCGACCGCCCTCTTCGCGCAGGACGCCGCAACCGGCAACGCGCAGGGCGATGTCGCGGTCACCATCTATAATAATGGCCAGTCGCTTGTGCAGGACGACCGCCAGCTTAGCGTCGCCGCGGGGCGCAACCGCATCGAGTTCCCCGACGTGTCGGCGCGCATCCGTCCCGAGACGGTGACGCTCTCAGGTCCCGGCATCGGCATCGTCGAACAGAATTTCGATTTCGACCTGCTCACCCCCGACAAGCTGATGGACAAGGCGGTCGGCCAGTCGATCACCCTCGTCCGCACCAACCCCGCGACCGGCGCCGAACGCACCGAGCGTGCGAAGGTGCTCGCGGCGAATGGCGGCATCGTGCTCCAGATCGGCGAACGGATCGAGGTGCTGCGCGACGACGGCCTGCCGGTGCGCGCGGTGTTCGACCGGCTGCCGCCGAATCTGCGCGCGCGGCCGACGCTGTCGGTGACGGTCGACGCCGCGAGTGCGGGCACCGTCCCCGCCCGCCTTTCTTACCTTACTCCGAACCTCGGCTGGACCGCCGACTATGTCGCGCTGTTCGACGCCGCGAAGGGCGCGATGGATATCCAGGGCTGGGTGACGCTGACCAACAGCACCGGCACCACCTTCGCCAACGCGCGCACCTTGCTCGTTGCGGGCAATCCTGGTGGGGGCGGCGGCTTCCGCCAGATGAGCGGCGCGATGGATTCGGCGGGGACCGAATCGAACGAACGCGAACGGCTCGGCGACTATTATCTCTATCCGCTCGCCGCGCGCACGACGATCGCCAACGCGCAGCAGAAGCAGGTGAGCTTCCTTGACGTAAAGGGTGCCCCCGCGCGCTCGACCTATGAATATGTCAATCGCTGGCTCGGCAGCAACAATGAGCCTGTCAGCACCGCGAGCGTGCTGCGCTTCTCGACCTCGCGGCAGGGCGGGCTCGGCGACCAGCTGCCCGCAGGCACGATCCGCGTCTATATGCGCGACGCGCGCGGCGACCCGCAATTCATCGGCGAGAATCGCATCGACCACACCCCGATGGGATCGGCGATGTCGCTGCGCACCGGCGATGCCTTCGACGTGAAGGTGCAGCCCACCGTCGTGTCGCGCACGCGCAAGGGCGATTCGCGCTGGGTGACGAAGATGAAATACACCGTCAGCAATGCGCGGCCGGCGCCGGTCACCGTGCTGCTCGCGCAGGACGGGCTCTATGGCGACGTCCGGATCAGCGATGAAAGCCTGAAGGGCGAACGCATCTCGGCCGACCGCGTCGAATGGCAGGTGCCGGTGCCCGCCAATGGCAAGGTCGATGTGACCGTCACTTTCGATTCGCGTTACTGAGATATAGGCGATGCGGGCCTGGCCCCTGTTGATGTGGGTCGCGGCGCTGTTCGCGCCGGGACCGTTGCTCGCGCAAACACCGGCGCCGATCGCTGTATCGGGCAAGATCGACGATGCCGCGATCACCGTCTATCGCGCGCCGTCGCGGGGCGCGGGGCCGATCGATCCCAATTGGCCGCGGGGCTTTGCCTTCATCACCGAAACGCGCACTGTCACTTTGCCCGCGGGGACGTCGGTGCTGCGATTCGAAGGCGTGGCCGAGGGGCTGCTCCCCGAAACCGCTGTGCTCAGCGGCCTGCCCGACGGGGTGATCGAAAAGAATCGCGATGCGCGGCTGTTGTCGCCCGCGGGGCTCGTCGACGCCTATCTCAAGCGCAGCGTCACGCTGCGGCGCACCAGCCTTGCGACGGGAAAGGTCGTCGAACAGGAAGCCGTGATCCAGTCGGGGCCCAATGGCGGCGTCATCGTCCAGACCGCGGCCGGGGTCGAGGCGCTCGCGTGTTCGGGCCTCCCCGAGCGCATGCTCTACGCCCGCGTGCCCAGGGATCTTTCAGCGAAGCCCACGCTGTCGGTGCTTGTCGAAAGCAAGGCGGCGCGGACGGTGAAGGTCCAGCTTCTCTATCTCGCCGAAGGCTTCGACTGGGCCGCCAACTATGTCGCCGATCGCGGCACCGACGGAAAGACGCTGGGGCTGACCGGATGGATCACCGTTGCGAACGGGGGGATGACGAGCTTTCCGGCGGCACAGCTCAATGTGATCGCGGGCCGCCTCAACAAGATGTACAGCCCGCCGCTGCCGCGCAGCACGCCGGGCCCGCTGGTGCTCAAATGCTGGCCGATGGACATCACGAGCACGCATCCCCTGTGGGAACTGCCGCCGATCATCGAGTTCGAGCAGAATTACGACTCGGTCATGGCCGAGGAGGTGGTGGTGACCGCCAGCCGCCGCGACCGGCGCGCGATGGCAATGGCTCCGCCTCCGCCGCCACCCCCGCCACCCCCGGCCCCGCCGCCCCCTCCGGCCGAGGACCTGGGCGATCTCAAATTCTACCGCATCCCCTTTCGCGTCGATGTGTCGGCGAAGGGGCAGAAGCAGGTCGCGCTGCTCGCGAAGGACAGGGTCGCGGTCGAGCAGCTCTATGCCGCGACGCTCTATAATTTTGGCGATGGCCGGCCGCAGCCGTTGATGATGCGCCTCCGCGTGCAGAATCGCGAATCGGACGGGCTCGGCCTCGCGCTCCCGGCCGGCATGGCGACGGTGTTCGAGAGCGTTGGCGGCCGTCGCCTTCTCGTCGGCGAAGCGGCGATTGGCGACAAGGCGAAGGACGAACGCGTCGATTACGACATCGGGTCGAGCCCCGCCGTCCAATATAAGGTCGCGGTCCAGCCTGACCCGAATGCCGATTACCGGCTCTGGCAGGTCACGCTGACCAACGCCCGGCCGTTTGATGCCGAAGTCGAGATGTTGGTTCCCTTCGCGATCGATCCCACGCCGGAAGGATGGGAGCGTCGCGGCAGCAGCTGGGTCTGGCGCGTGCGCGTCCCCGCGAACGACAGCCTGGTCCAGGCCTTCCGCCAGAAATTGAAGGGCGA